>CAVRUV010000021.1:0-16300 GCA_963724455.1 uncultured Candidatus Woesearchaeota archaeon | reverse complement strand
GGCGACGGACAACACAATCCAGCTGAACTACCGTTGTTTGTTGAAGCATTAAACAATGGCAATCAAATAGTCTTTGGCTGCAGAAGAGAGACTAAAAAGATGCCGTTTGTAAGAAAGCTCGGAAAATTCCTCACGCATAACACAGTCAAACTATTCTACAATTATGATTTGGAAGATGTGCTTTCAGGCTATCGCGCACTGACTGCGCAAGCATATTCAATTGTAAGGTGGGACTCTAGGGATTATAGAGTAGAGAGCGAGATGATAGCTCGCGCAGGACGCAACAATCTACGTTATGCGCAATTTGAGATAGCGACAATCTACCACGATAATTACAAAGGAGTAAACATCTTTGATGGTGTAAAAATGCTCTTCTTCTTAGTCTGGTGGAGAATGCGACATTAAGTTCTTGATAGAATAATTTTAGTACGTAATAAATTAGGATGTTGCCTTGAAGTAAACTTTAAATTTATCCGATTGGTGCAGGATAAATTTAGTAACTCCTGTCGGTGACAGTAGAAGCTTCGCAACATAGTATTAAGAAAAGTAATTCTTCGCAAAAAAAACAGAAATAAAAAATATGCATCTAAAAAACTAACTAGACAACTAACTAAAAAATTATTAGTAAATCCTACTAACTATTTCTGGAAATCAAACTTACAGTTTTCTAAATCTGAAGCTGACGATTGCCCAGAAGACCAATGTTCCATCGCGAAAGAAGCGAATCTTCTTGCCTTCAGCCGTCGACCTGCTAATATATGCTACTGGAATGTCAATTGGCTTGTGGCCATTACGAATGAGCTTTGCTACTATCTCCCAATCTAGCTCGAAATAATTACTCTTCCAGTTAATTCCTTGCGCAGCATCACGTCTGAATACCTTAAACATTGTTGCAGGATCAGTCAACTTTACGCCGTAAAGAATATTGAATATTGTAGTATAAGACCAGTGGCCGACATTGAGAATGCTTGAGTATAAACCCTTATTCATTTTTCTTATCTTCCAAGTGCTGCCGCGCGCATATCTGCTTCCTAATACAAAATCAGTTTTTCCTTCCCTAATCGGCTTTACAAGAATTGGATACTCTGAAGTCTTGTACTCCGTATCTCCATCTTGAATAAGGATAATATCGCCGGTTGCTTCTTGAAATCCTACTTTAAGCGCGTGACCTTTGCCTTGCGGTTTCTGCTCTAGAAAAATTGTTATTTTTGAATCACCAACAACTTTTCCTTGGTACTTGATGATTTTTTGTTTTTCGTTTGGTTTTGCTGCATCGTTTAGTACGAGGGTTTTTGGTTTTCCTAGCGCATACTTCATAACTTGCTTACGAGTACCATCTTTGCTGTTACTCTCAACAATTAATATTTCTTTTGTCATGCCTGGAACTTTCTGGTTGATGACTTGCTTGATTGTTTTTTCAAAAGTCTTTGCCTCGTTAAAAACAGGCATGATGATAGTTAGGACATTTAGAGAAGATGATTTAGGGGTAGATTTTGAGGTAATGCTTTTTGAATTTAATTTTGATTTAGCCATATACACACCATTTACAAATATTATTATTTCATTATTTACAAACATTATTTCTTACTCTTCTTTTCTTTTTTATCGATCGCAATTTTTCTTACAAGCTCTTCTATCTTCTGTTCGTTCTTCTTTACAGTTCTATAATTGATGAATGTTATAAGTGAGAAGAACAAAAGGCCCATAATCAAGTAAAAATCAACTACCCTTGGAACACCAAGGACTTGCTGCGTGATTACACTAGCAGATTGCGGGAATATCATTAGTACGATACTAACTGACCATACCCCCATCCAAAATATGAAGCTGCGGATGCTGTAATTATTGCGCTTGTAGTACAAGAACGTCAAATACATCATCAACAAGAGATAGATTATCCCTATTATCTGTAATCCCCCAATCATAAGCCACAGAGCATATCATGAAGATAAAAAGGTTTGGGTAGATTTGAGTTAGTGTAGTACAATCATACCATAAAAATAGCACAAATATACAGTAAAAATACTGTACAAATACAAAAAATCAGCACTCAAACAGCAGTTATAGACCCCCAAATAGCCTATATAAACAAAATATCAACAAAACCAACTTTCATAACAAAAACCTATTTAGACCTCATTTAGAAGAGATTTAGAAGAGAAATATATGAAAATATGACAAAATTATAAGAAAAGATTAATAAATCGCCTAAAATACCACTACAAAATGGTTACTTTAATCTCCGGAACAACTCTTGAACAACGAAAATCAGTTTCTCCAGCAGAAGTTGCACAAAAAGTATTTCGTGAAAAATACCCTAATGTGCTTTGCATCCTCGGAAGAGGAATCGAACGTCAAGAAATTATACGAGATGGCGCATCAACATTGCAAGAGGATTGGAGAGCAACACCAATGTTTGAGCACATGCCTGGACGCTGTCACAGCGGTATCGGCAGATTAGAACTGGACCTAAGCGCCCCCGATGTTCGATATGGCGGAGGAAATGTATCCTTGCAAGCAACATCCATACTACTAGAAGGACTTGCTGAAATCGGCAAGTTACCATCATATGTTCTTTTCGCAGCAGGACGACCAAATTATATGAACAACAAGGATGCAGCAGGAAATCCTCTTGATCCATCTGGAGAGATGAATGAAGGAGTTGTCATGGCACAAAAAGTATTTGGCAGACTTGATATGATTAGCAAAAGAAAAGGATTAGGCCTTGAGGGGATAACACCAAGACTTGACGATTATAAAAAATCCCCCGAAGATAGCCCGATGTACTTACTTAATGAGAATTCAAAAATATCTATTGCAGTAGCACCATACAATACAAACTCTGAAGACGATATTCGCGCAGGATTAGAGCTTGCAGCAATGATTACAGAAGGCACTGCAAGAAAAGGAGTTCTTCGTCTAATGACTGCAGGAGTGCATGTACCTAGATGTGCAATATTCCTCAATGAACTTGCTCATGAAAAAGCTGGTTGGTTAGACCTTAATGCAGAATTCATGAGTGCAGATAATGTTCTTGGACTTTACCGCCCGGGAGTATATAAGAAAGTTTTCAGAGATTTAGAAAATGTTCCTGCATACATGAGAACAGCAACCGATGAAAATAAGGGTGCAATGAAACGTATTGATCATGATTACGTAACAGTACAACCTCATGAGTTTTTCAAGCGAAGAAAAGCCTATGAATAAAGGTAAATGTGAAAGTACACAAGAATAACAAAATAACACTACTGAAATAACACAATCCATAACGCAATCAATATAATACACTTAAGATAGCCATAATTAAGGTGAGGGGTAATACATGATTGAAGCAGTATTAGAGCAGTTCAAGAAATCGCGAATTCTTATAATAGGAGATGTAATGCTCGATAAGTACATTGAAGGCCATGCGCATAGAATCTCTCCTGAAGCACCAGTTCCAGTCATTGCAGTAGCTACTGAGCGCTATGTTCCTGGCGGTGCAGCTAACGTTGCCAACAACATAGTATGCCTTGGAGGGCATGCGATTATTATCGGGCTTATCGGAAAAGACATTGCAGGAGATACACTGCGTAAAATGCTCAAAGACCTTCAAATTGACGTAACTGGACTTGTCCAAGATCCTGATTATAGAACCATAGAAAAAATACGAATAATAGCGCAGAGACAACAAGTAGTAAGAGTTGATTATGAAGGCAAGTACCATAATGGATTCGATGAACTGTGCCGCGCAATAGAACGAAAAATGGATGATACAGACTTGATCATAATATCTGATTATCACAAAGGCGTAATCAACGAAAAAATAATGGAGTTCATCAAAAAAACTGCAACGAAAAGAAATATTAAGATTATTGTTGACCCGAAACCTCCTCACAACATCATGTACAAAAATGTACATCTTGTCACGCCAAATTTGAAAGAAGCTGAAGAATTGTCCGGCATAAGATATACTGATGAAGAGAGCGTGAGACTGATAGGAGAAAAGATGCAAAAAACTCTGAATACATCAGTTATAATCACCAGAGGAGAGCACGGAATGGATATTTTTGAAAAGGGAGTAAAAAGAACAAACATACCAACTGATGCAAACCAAGTATTCGATGTTTCAGGAGCAGGAGACACAGTCATGGCTGCATTAAGCCTTTGCATTGCTTCAAAGCTATCGCTACGCGAAAGCGCTACAATTGCAAACTATGCCGCAGGCATTGTCGTTGCAAAACACGGCACTGCGACAGTAACTCCTGATGAACTAAGAAAAAGATTTTATCAGGTAAATATGCGCATATAGTAATATGCATATAGCAATATAATAAAATGCCTGCACAATAAATAATAAATCATGATAGATAATGCCTAAAAAGGAGAACTATGGAAAAGAGAATATTAATCATAAAGACCGGCGCATTGGGAGATGTACTACGTACAACTGTTCTTCTTGAAGGTCTTATTGAAAAATACGTTCATCCGAAAATAACCTGGATTACAAATAAAAATGCCGATGCATTGTTGCAAAACAATCCTTATATCGATGACATCTATTACGAGGATGCAATTCCAGAAATAGTATTCTCAAGAACATACGCACTCATCATCTCATTAGAAGAGAACGAATCATTGCTAAAACAGATAAGCAAGCTTCGCTATAAAGAACTATTCGGAGTGTACTTAAATTCTGAAGGAAAAGTAAGTTACACTCACAATTCTGGAATGTGGTACGATATGAGTCTTATCAGTAAGTTCTCAAAACAGACTGCTGACGAGCTGAAAAAAGGGAATTTATTCTCATATCCAGAACTGCTCTATAAGATGCTCGATATGTCCTGGAAACACCAACGATACAAGCTTTTCCTAATCAAGCGCGATCTTACTTACGCAGCAGAACTGCGCAAGCGCGTAAGCGACCACAAGCTTACTATCGGCATGTTCGTCGGAGCTGGAGAGCGCTGGCAAATGAAAGCTTTGCCGCAAGATATCCAAGAGCGTTTAATAAGAAAGCTTCTTGCAACATTAGGAGACAATGCACAAATACTCCTGCTTACTGGACCATCTGAACTAGAGCTTGGCATAACATCGCAACTGCAAGAAAAATATCCTACGTTAATAACGCACGATGTCCAAACGCTCGAGCAATTCGTCGGCGTAATCCATATGTGCGACATCATCATAAGCCCTGATAGCCTTGCTATGCATATCGGCATTGCGCTCAATAAGTACGTAGTGACTTATTTTACTGTAACTTCAGCTACTGAAATAGAGATATACACTGGAAAGAAAGTCGTCGCAACGCATCCTGATTATTCTTCATATATAAAAGAGCTAAAACCACGTCCGAATATTACTGATGACATTTCAGTAGAAGAAATTGTGCAATCAGTAAGGGATATTATTTATGCAAACGGATCAGCACAACAATCAAGCCCGCAGACCGGAGTCTTACCACATAGCTCCATGTTCTCAGTAAATACCATGCAGAGCAACCTGCAAAATAATTTAGATAAAGAATGAAAAAAATAAATAGTTTCTAAAAAAAGTAGTTTCTAATCATATGCTAAAAAACTGCCTTGGAGAAAAAGTTGATGACGAGTCGCTGTGAGCGAAGCGAACAAGCAAGGACGAGTCGTCAATAAACTCTGCGAAGGATGAGCAATATGTTCTCCGCAGTTTAAAAATAAATCAAAAAAATAATAACTCAAAAAAAATAATCTTCTCAGAAATCAGGATTGGATCGTTCGTGCCATAATCCTAGATCGTCTTGCGACCAAGCGAACGGATAATCCGTCTTGAATAGACCGCTCATAGTATTTGCAAAGCTTTTGCCAAACCCATCGCCATAGATATATTTCGCATTAGCCATAGAATGCATAAGAGCGCTGTTGGTTGCAACATGATGCGTCATCTCGAATACGTGCTCGGCCGATATTGGCGCAACAAGAAGGTTCGAGTGCGAGGTCATGACAGATTCCGGCCTATCGGTACTCAAGCGAAGCGTCAAGCATGGTTTTCGCCAGTAGTTCATGTCCTCTTGCAATCCGCCGCTATCCGATAGCGGAACAAGATTGTGTTTTGAGCGATAGAACTCCATGACGTGCGAGAATTCAGGCCACACCGGAGTATACAAGAAGTTCTTCTTCTCTTTTAATTTTTCAAGTTCGGCGCGCAAGCCATATTTGTCAAGCGCGTACTTTGAAGCGTTTGTCTCGACAAAATTTACTTTATGCCCGTGTTCGGTGAGTTTCTTGATACCGCCAAAAATTGCCTTGAATCTTCGTTCAGTAAGGTTTTCTTTACGATGGATGTCTGCGCGAATCCATTCTCCTTCAGCTAGCTGCGGGTAAATGTCAAAAATACTTTGTTCTGGTTTTTGTTTTTTAGCTTCTAAGAATTTCCAAGCATCGATTACAACAGCGCCATGCACGAATACATGCTTATCGTTGTATCCTTCGCGCAAGAGATGCTGACGATTAATCTCAAGAGGAGCAAAATTGTATTGGCAACCTCTTGAAGAAACAAAGGTGTCCCATTGCTCTGGATACGGTTCATTTGTAAGAAGCCTCCAGTCCCCGTGGAATTGCTTTTCTATTAGTTCAGGAATTGGAACATTATCATTTAGTTTTGTAAATACTTCAGGACTCATTGAGCGCATGCCTGCTTCCATATTAATGCCCTTTTCTCCTCTGCTAAACATCCAAGCAGCTGGCGCAATTGCTGCAGTAATGACATCGCCATTGATAACAGGAACTGCAACTACACTTGGCCATTGCTTTTTGAGATACTTTGCAAAATATGATATTTTGAAAAATAATTCTCCTGATTTTTGTGCAAGATCTCCTCTTATATTCAAGTTGACTGCTACATGATTAAGATACTCGAATTCTTTTAATCCATGCGTAAGCTGCGGATCATAGTGCTGGTTTGAATCAATTACTATTACAGGAATTCCTTTATTCATAGACTCGGTAATTGCTCCGAAGAACTTATTTGTGCACGGTTTTGTTCCGACAATAAAACAAAGAACCCACGTATCTTTTGCTTTTGCTTCGTTCATGACTTGCGCAATCTTTGCTTCATCCATGCTTAATGGCAAAATATTAGGAACAAAACTTGTAACATCAGTAAATGCAGACATCATATTCACCCATACACACATCTACTCTTCAAAATCTTGACAATTTTATAAAACTACCGTAACAAAAAAGATTTGCTCAAAAATAACATTGAAAATACCCTAAAAAAATAGCTTAAAAATCATTTAAATACTAAGCAAAAAAATCTAAAAAACTCCTTGAAATAGTCATAATAGAACATATAAAACAGGCAAAATATCCAAACATCTAAATAGAAAAATAGAACAACAATGTTAATAAAAAGAGTATTGAAAAATAGTATTTAAAAAAAATATTGATAGTATTGATTAATACTAATATTGATAATACTAATCAAGAATACCATATGAAATACATTATCGGATCCGGCCCGGCAGGAGTTGCTTGCGCAAAAGCATTGCTTGAACGCAATGAACGCGTCATCATGTTAGACGCAGGAATTGCACTTGATAGCAATCGCCAAGCAATCATTGACAAGATGAGCAAACAGCCATTCGCAGAATGGAGTAAAGATGATATTGAACTTCTCAAAGAAAATTCTGCTCCGACAACAGACGGCCTCCCAAAAAAATATGTCTATGGAAGCGATTATACTTATCAAGGTGTAGAAAAACACTTTCCAATGGAAGCTAAAGACTGCACCTGTCAACCGACATTTGCCCAAGGAGGACTAACGACTGCATGGGGCGCAGCAATCATGCCATACTCTCAAGAAGATATCGAAGCATGGCCTATTACAATTGAAGATCTCGACTTATATTACAAGAAAGTATTTTCATTTGTTCCGCTTGCAACAAGAGAAGACTTACTTGCTGAAAAGTTCCCGTTATACGCAAAGAAGATTACAAAATTGAACATTAGCAAGCAAGCAATGCACTTGCTCAGCAATCTCGACGTTAATAGAAACCATCTTGCAAATGATGGAATTTATTCTTGTCATGCAAGACTTGCAGTTGCTGCTGAACCGGCTTGCGTTTCTTGTGGCATGTGCATGTATGGATGTCCATACCAAATAATCTACAATGCAGCATACACACTTGCTGAATTACAATCACAACCAAAATTCACATACCAGAGCGATGTCATTGTCGATAAAATAGAAGAAAAAAGTCGCTATGTTATCATTCATGCGCACAAAATGAGCACTGGAGAAGCGCTCAGTTTCCAAGCTGAGCAAGTCTTCATTGGAGCAGGAGCATTTGCTAGCACAAAAATCATGCTTCAAACACTCGGTTGGGAAGATAAACCGGTAGTAATGAAAGATTCACAATCATTCCTTTTACCTATGCTTCTTACAAAACAAATAATGAAAGTTTCAAAAGAAAGATTGCATACGCTGCCGCAAGTATTCCTCGAAGTATATCATGAATATTCAGAAGAGAAAGACAAAAATGATACTGATAAAAATTTGAATATCACAAAAAAACATCCAGTTCATATCCAAGTATACACTTACAATGAACTGTACAAAAGAGCACTTGAAACAAAGCTTGGCTCGATTGCAAAGATTTTCAAGATGCCGCTTGATGCAGTACTCGGACGCATTGTTATCAGCATGGGATTTTTGCATTCTGATCTTTCACCAAGCATCAATGTAACATTACACGAAGGAAAACTCTTGCTCGAAAAAATACCTAATCCAAAAGGGAATGAAATTGTAGACGCAACAGTACAAATGCTCAAGAAGAACGCATCGCGTATCGGTGCGCGACCTGTCAAGAAAATGCTCAAGCACGCAATGACTGGAAAAAGCTATCATTATGGTGGAACATTCCCGATGAGCAATAATCCGAAAGAAAATGAATCTGATATTCTAGGACGTCCGTGCGGCCTAAAGAGAACATATCTTATTGATAGTGCAACATTTCCTAGCATTCCTGCAACTACAATATCGCTTACTATAATGGCAAATGCATATCGCATCGGCGCAGAATATGACAAATTTGAGAAAGTTTACCGTCGAGACGCATTATGAAATCTAAATCTCCTATTAAAAAAAATCTTTGCGTTGGAGTAACTGGCGCGAACGGATATCTCGGAACACATATCTGCAAAAGATTAGAACAAGAAGGAATGGATGTAGTCCTGCTCGTTCGTAACGCAATTACTAAGAATGACAAAAACAATAATAGTAAAAATAACAAAAACAATAACAAAAACAATAATGAAAAAACAAGAGAATTCTCGCTTTCAAAGAAGTACTCTCAAGAAGAGTATGATGCATTACTACAGAATATCGATGTCATCATCCATTGCGCTTATGATTTTTCATCGAGCAGATGGAGCAAGATAAAAGAGTACAATGTCGAAAATACTATATCGCTATTTCGCAACTCAAAACGTTGTGGCGTACGCACAATTTTTATCTCAAGCATGGCAGCATATGAGGGTTGCGTATCAAAGTATGGAAAAGGAAAATTGCTCGTAGAACGTTCAAAATATGTTGATTACTCCATACGACCAGGATTAGTATATGGAGATAACGGTGGCATGATGAAGGGTTTACAAAAAATAGCAAATCTACGCGCAATACCATTCATTAAAAAAATCGATCATGTGGTCTATCCAGTGCACGTCGATGATCTCGCGGCAGCAATTACAAAATGCGTAGAAAGAGAAATCACATCAAAGAGTAGAAATAAAAGAAATGATGTTCCTATTACAATTGCTCAAAAAGGAATACAATTCAAAGATTTACTGTTATTATTATCATTAAAAAAATCATTAAGAGAAAATCCTAATCTACAAAAAAACACTGTACAAAAAAAACCTTTCTTTATTCACATACCATATTGGATTGCAAAAGTTGGATTGAAAAAACTAGAACTGTTAGGCATACACACGCGCTTTCGACATGATAGTTTAGTAAGTCTTGCATACCCGAATCCAAAGCCAAAAATTACAAAGAATGCATTCGGCATCAAGATGAGAAAATTCATGCCTTGCGAAGTGTAATCTGCCACATCAATGTGCCTGCAGGTTTTAGTGGTGCAGAGAGCCAATCAATTCCCTTGACTGCAGGAACCATGAATTTTGGCACCATGCTCTTTCTTGTAACGCCGCCTGAAGCCATATAACCAAGCCAAGGCAAATACTTTGTCTTCTCGATATGCAAATGTGGGAATTTCTGCTCGAAGATCTTGCGATCGCGCTTGAATACAATCCAAGTAAGCGCCTGATTGGAATCATGCATGTTATGCGACCAATCGAATTGCCAAGTCTTTGCTTTCGGCTCGTGTGGTTCGGGATGAAAATGTTTAAAGAAGAATTTTGCAAAAGGAGTGCTTGACGCATCAATCATACTTACGACGCCACCCGGTACAAGAACGCGCTCTGCTTCAGCAAGGAATTTTTCTACATCAGGAATATGATGGAATGTATGCGTGAGAAATATTGCTCTTACAGAACCATCTGGAAAGGGAATTTTAGTTGCATCAATTACCATATCAGCAATATCTGGGATGACATCTGAAGTGATTATGTCCGAACGAAGTTGTTTGATATAACTGCCACCCGCACCAATCTCAATAATAACGCCTTTCTGTTCACTAGGCACTGTTGCTTCATCAGCAAGCATTGCATTGTACCAAGCATCATAATAGTGCTTAAGAAGCGGGCGTGAGAGTATTATCTCGCGTTGCGTATCAAACCACTCCTTTGAACCAAGCTCAATACCAGCAAGGCGTTTTTCCGCAAATAAGTTCTGCATTCTCTGCTTTTGGGGCATAAAAAATCGTCACGAACATCCATATATAAACTGAACGGAAAAATCCATTTTAACTTCCTTTTCAAGAGTAACTATTAAATATGGCTAGGAAGAACATAAGACAATGGAGTTGGGGTATTTACTATCAGTATTCTGGTTTGCATTCATATCATGGACTTATGGTTATTCAGTACTCTGGATAACAAAAGCTACACTGCAAAAAAATCCAATTATAAGATTCATTGAAACATTTGCAATCGGTTTTGCAACATTCTCATTTATCGCAATAATCTTTGATATATTACACATCCCTCTGCTGCTGCCAATCTATATAGTGTTGGGAGCAGTAGTTACGATTATCGCAATTGCTTTAGAGCTGAATGGGATGCGCTCAGCAAAAACAACAGCGAGTTCATGGGAATTACGAGAGACTATTTGTGTAGTCATCGTCATACTTGCAGCAGTCGGAGTATTTTTCCTCTTGCACAATGGATCAAATGCATATCCATACTTAGAAGATGATGATCCGTGGAGCCACGTGCAATCAGTTTCATATGTTGGACGAATGAATACTTATGATGTACCGGTTCCTCCCGATTACAGCGGACCAACATATGCATTCTATCTAGAACCATACCCTCCTAATTATGATGTCATCATGGGTCTTGAATGGCAGCAGAATCACGATGCAACTTGGACACTTAAATTCTTCAACGCTCTCATCTGCGCTCTTGCAATAGTCTTCACATTCCTCCTCGCTAAAGATTACTTGGGTAGCTCAGAAAAAGGCGCATTCGCAGCAGTAATATTAGCAGCGCTTCCAAGTTTCATGAGCCACTTCATATGGAGCCAAACTCTTGCTCTTGCAATATTTCCTGTAGCGCTCTATGCATTCTTACGAAGCCTAAAAGATGCATCGTGGCGTATTCCTGCAATAATTGTAATTGCTAGCATGATGGTATCGCAACCAATAGTCTCCGTCGTCTTCGGCATTGTCATCATCATTGCAGTAGTACTGATCTTCATACAAGAATCATTACAATCAAAATCTCAAACAAAAACTCAATCAACAGATCACTCAACAAATCACTCAACAAATAAAACAAGCAAAACTGTGAATGTTAGTAAAACTGAAAAAAAGAATGAAAAGAAAAGCTCATTCCTACAAAAGCTCAAAATAAAAATAACAAATACCTATACTACTACAATTACTGCAATAATAGTTGCCGGCAGCGGATTGCTTCTTAGCATGTTATACTGGGTCTACCAATTCATCAAACGAGGAATGGTCGGTATATTAACACAGCACGGCAATGTTGCAAGTAAAGACGTATCAGGTTGGGTAACAGATTATGCATTGCAAAAATATACCTTGATGGATACAATATTTGCTCCGCATTCTAGCAGAATAGATCAAGCAACAGGTTTTGGATTTGTGTTCTCAATATTGCTCATAATCAGCATCATCGTATTACTTGTATTATGGCGCAGAACATTTTCATTATCAAAAGGATGGTTGCATTTGCACATACTACTTTGGAGCGCATTCCTGTTATACATAGTATTTGCGCCGAGTTTTGGCCTTCCTAGTTTTGGGTCATCAAGATTCTGGGCATACCTTGCAATACCGCTAGTACTACTAATCACTGAAGGAACATTCATCATTGTGTCAAGTATAACAAAACAAGAGCTTGTGCATGCAGCAATCATCATAATACTCGCAGGACTTGTAGTGCTAACAAGCCTTCCTGCAAAAATCGATGTGCAAACAGCACAATGGCCCCCTGGAGTGCATTGGCAGAACCCGATGCTAGAAATACCTGGATACATGGAGACACAACAGATATTGCCTCGCAATACTAGGATATTCGCATTCTGTGGCGGAGATCTGCACCCGATGGGCTTTAACTTCCAAAGTGATCCGTGGGATCCTGAAATAATTGCTATGAGAAAGAATCTTGTTAATGCATCTGGTGATGAAATAGTCGCATTCCTAAAAAACAAGAATTTTGAGTATGTCACATTAACAGTCAGTTGTGTAAAAGATCTTGGTGAGAACGCAACGAACGATCTTGCAAACAAGATATCCGCTACAGGACGATTTATTCCTGTAATCAACCGCCAAGATAGACCAGGATTCATCCTCGCAAAAGTACAATAGAGCAACAAATCATCATCCTTATACAGTATCATCATACAATATCAGTTAATAATAAACTAATAAACCTGAAAGAAGCCACCTTGGAGCAAAATCAGGAAAATGGACGATTAATGCAGTCCATTTTACGAAAAACTTCATACGGAGTATGAATACACTCTCCGTGGCTTCTGAAAATAAGCAGTTAAAAGAAAATAAGCAATTAAAAAAAACATAATACTTGAAAAAATAAATAAATCCCACTAGAGATGAAACTCATATGAAAATCCTCTTTGTTCTTGAGAATTATTACCCGCATATTGGTGGCGTAGAAATAATCTTCAAAAATTTGTGTGAGCGCCTTGCAAAAAAAGGACATGAAGTCATCGTGCTTACACACCGCCTTCCTAATACAAAAAAAGAAGAGATCATCAATGACGTCAAGATAGTTCGTGTTCGATGCATGGACAGCAGATACTTATTCACCTTCGCATCTATTCCAAAAGCAATCAGTCTTGCAAAATGGGCAGATGTCATTCATACGACCACATTCAATGCCGCACCGCCGGCATGGCTTGCAGCAAAAATCAGAAAGAAAAAAATCGTCATTACTGTCCACGAGACTTGGATTGGAAAATGGAGAGAATATACAAATTTTTCTCCACTAAAAGCTACAGTGCACGAAATGCTCGAACGAGCAGTATTCTTCCCAACATACGATATCTATTCATGCGTCTCTAACGCGACAGCAAAACGACTTCGTGAAGTCAAACCAAAATTATCTAAACGCGTAATAACAATCCATAACGGTTTTGATCCTAGCTTATGGATTGCGCCACGAAAAAAAGAAGCAGCATCACTGCAAAAAGAGCTGCATCTTGATAAAGCAGGTAAAGCATTCGTGATTTTTGCATACGGAAGACCCGGCACCAGCAAAGGAATGCAATATCTTCTTGAAGCTTATCCTCATATAAAAAAGAAAATTCCTCATGCAAAATTGCTTCTTATGCTCAGCAGCGATAAACAATACTCGCACGTGCTTGAGAAGATGAAACAAGAAGCTGATGAAGGAGTCATCTTCGTTGCTTCAAAACCATATGCACAAATACCTACATATACTCACATGGCAGATTGTGTTGTCGTCCCCAGCATTACTGAAGGGTTTGGCTACAACGTAATCGAAGCATGCAATGCAGGAACGCCAATTGTAGCATCAAATACAACAAGTATTCCTGAAGTTATCTTTGGAAAACACATTCTTGTAGCGCCAAAAAACCCGATTGCTATAGCTGACGGAGTATATGGCGTCTATAAGAAACAATACAAGATAACTCCTGCAAAATCATTCACTTGGGCGAGCAACATAACTGCGCATGAAAAACTCTACAAAAGCCTCATGAAGAAGTAATTCTAGTAATTAGCGATAAAGTTTATATTATGCAGCTTGTTTTTTAGGTTATGAAAAAGAAATCATCAACATTACAAAACTCTACACCATCAAACACTGCAAAATCAAATGCTGTAAACAAAGCTAAAAAAGCAACTGCGAAAATATCAAAAAAAACTGTAGCCACCACTAAACCCGTCCTTCTAAAATCCACAGTAAAGCATTGGGATGCACTTTGGGAGCAGCACAAAGAAGAACCTGTACATGAGCAGGAACTTGCGCACATCATCAAGCTCTATAAGAAACATAATGGAAAAACGCTCAAAGGAACAAAAGTTCTCGAGACCGGAGCTGGAAGCGGAACAGACAGCATTGCAATGGCAAAGATGACAAAATGCTCACCATACTGCGTTGATTACTCCTCTCAATCCATTGATTTCATGAAGCGAAATTTTGCAAAAAATAAAATTAAAGGAACCTATGTGAAAGCAGATATCAAAAAGATTCCTTTCCCGGATAATACCTTCGATGTCATCTTCTCTAACGGAGTATTAGAACACTTTCGCGAGCCAATACCAATTGTGCAAGAGCAGATGCGCATACTCAGAAAAGGTGGAATTCTGGTTTTTGGCGTTCCTGAAACATGGACTCTCTATACTGTAAAAAAGCACATGCTAATGAGAAAAGGGCAATGGTTTGCTGGTTGGGAAACACAATACAGCAAAAGAGAGATAACAAAGATGATGAAAAAAGCAGGGCTTACAGTTCTTGACGCCAAAGTTTATGGCGCAGCACCTTTATCGATGCCAAAATTTGTACAGAAAACAACAACAACATTGCATCTTAATAGTTGGATGGCAGCAGATGCAGTAGTATACTGTACGAAGTAATGAATTTGTTAAAGTTTATTTATTTCGGATATTTTTGTTTTTGAAATTCTCTTGTTTTTATCCTAAATACAAAACAATAAACAAAGAATAACTTATTCATAATTGTCGTTACTATTTTAATTGGCAATGATACCTTGAATTGTTGTTCAAAGAACTTATAACTCATTTTTGAAATAAGATCTTTATCAGAAACTTTTCTTTCTTTTTGCATCGAATTGTGTTTTTTTATAATCGTCGGGAATTTAATGAATATCCAGAAGAATACTTTTAGCTTTGGGATAATCTTTCTAGGCTCATAAATAATATGTCCTACTTGAGTAATCATGAATAAAGGTAAAATACGCAGTACATTCCACCAATTATAGAATATTAAAAAATTTAGTATTTGATTTTTCATACCATTAAAGACTGCAATCTTGTTTATGCGCTTAGTGAGCGATTTTGAACTTCCAGTAGCATGATTTACTTGTGATTTGAGTATGACTTTAACATTTGAGCCTATGATATGAGCATGCCATGATGCATAGACGTCTTCAGCATAAATAAAATAAATTTCATCAAATGGCTTCTTAAATAATCCCTTACGATAACAAAGAGTGTTTCCGCAAGCAACAAATGTTTCGACCACTTTTCTTTCTGATTCTTCTTTGGATATAGGAACTGCAACAAGTTCTCCAGTAACGCTCATAGTTACGAAAATATTCTTCTTAAAAGCTAATTCTTTCAATTCTTCTTCATGATCGTTAACTAAAACAAAACTACTCACTACTCCAGCGTCTTTTTCTTGTTTTATTCCGTTTATCAATTCAAAAAGCCAATTTTTTGGTGCAATAGTATCATTGCTCAATAGTACAATATATTTTCCTTTCGCAAACTGAACACCATAATTATTTCCACCAGTAAACCCTCGATTCGGCATGATGTGCCTAAGATGTAATTGTGGATATTTTGATTGTGGATAATTATCTGAAATCCACTCTTTGCTGCCATCAGTTGACCCGTTATCGACGAGAATTATCTCAAAATCTTTATAGGATTGGTTAAGAACTGTTGGTAAACATTTTTTTATCAAGT
>CAVRUV010000020.1:0-15343 GCA_963724455.1 uncultured Candidatus Woesearchaeota archaeon | reverse complement strand
TGCTCACCAATTTCCATTTTCCCCGTACGTCGCTGCTGCTCTTAGTGCAGGCATTAGGGGGGACCGAACTGGTCAAACGAGCCTACGAAGAGGCTATCCGTGAAGAATACCGGTTCTACAGCTATGGCGATGCGATGTTGATACTGTAGTGACTCGTGAATGATCCACGTTCGAACTACAAGTGATCCCCAACTACGATTCGATAGCTGTCTCGACGTGTTCAGACTTTACGAACCTAACACTGCGTTAAGTTGCGTAGCGGAGTTGTCGAAACTGGCAGCGGTTTGATTCGAGAGCAGTCCTACAGAGGTCAAGCACGCGATGACGATTAGCGCGAGCATCACGGCATACTCAACAGCAGTTGGTCCATCCTCGTTCTTCAGAAATTGTTTGATGAGCTTTTTCATAAGAAATCCATCCAGATAAGAGGAGTTCTCGCGGCGACTAGCCGAGAGCGTCCATGTCCTATCTGAACCCTAGGTTACGATCGCAACTCAGGCGGAAGATTCAGGGGTAGATGGTGAGACAAATTAAGCGAAAGGTACGGTTACGCCATTCGTAGGGGATGTGCACACAACCCACCCCAGCCGGAGGCACACTTGCCTCCGGGTATAGAACATCACAGTGCCCCAAAAAGCCCGGACCGCGTGGCGGTCCGGCTAGGGGATAGGTCTACGCCTGGAATGAACTACCGCATCCACAGCTTTTTACGGCGTTGGGATTGTCGAACGTAAAGCCGCGTTTTTCGAGGCCTTCGTAGAAATCGACGGTCGTGCCGTCCAGATAGAGGGCGCTGTTCTTGTCGACCACGACAGGGATTCCATGGAACTCGAACTTCGAGTCAGCCTTTTCGTCGAAGGAACGGTCGAAACCCAGCGAATAGCTAAACCCGCTGCAACCACCCCCTGCGACACCCACGCGAGTAGTGTATCGCCCTCAAGTTTCTGATCTTCAATAATCCGCTTGACTTCTTTGGCAGCGGTTTCGGTCAAGACAATGCTCATCGGTTGAATCCTAGCTATGCGGGATGGAAGGAAATCTCACTGTGAAGGTTCGCCTTTCGACTACCTACCTAGATTATAGCAAAAACTTTCCGAGGAAAAGCCGAACCCCTAACCGGCCCCCAGTTTTCGCAGCTTTTCTACGGCATGCGAGACGCTTTCTACTGCTAAATCGACTTCTGCGGACGTATTGAACCGGCCCAGGCCGAAACGCAGGCTGCTCCGAGCAAGGTCCTCGCTGAGTCCCAGGGCTAGCAGCACATGACTGGGCCCTGGTTCGTGGGAGGAGCAGGTCGCTCCCGAACTGACCGCCAGGTTGCCAATTTCCATGATTAACGCCTCGCCGTCGATATCTCCAAAGGCGACATCGAAGTCGCCCGGCAATCGCAGACGGTCACCCGCAGGAGTTCGCTCGCCAGTCGCCGGACCGCAGAGTGATACCCCAGTCACGCGGTCCTGCAAGCCCGTCAGCAGCCGGTCTCGCAGGTCGGCAAGTCTCTCCATCTCGGTCGGCATTCCTCACGCACAACTGGAGTGCCTTGGCCATCCCGACGATACCTGGCACGTTGAGTGTGCCGCTACGTCGTCCTCCTTGCTGCCCACCACCAGTGACCTGCGGCGAGAACCGCACGATGGGGCTCCCCTGTCGACATAGAGTGCGCCGATTCCCTTGGGGCCAAAAATCTTGTGACCCGAAAAACTCATGAGGTCAACGCCCAGCTCGCGAACGTCGACAAGGGATTTTGCCGACCGCCTGAGTTGCATCACAATGCAATAGCACGCCACTGTGGCGACACACGGCCGCGATTTCTGGAGCGATAGAATACAACTTGAAGAGGGAGAATAAATAAAAAAAGATTCAGGTGAGCAGTGGAACACAATAATTCTCCGTTTGAGCAGGCTCTGCGCCAATTACCAATTCCTACCTGTAATATTTTCTTACAAAACAACATAATATTACCAGTGCAATTCAAAGAAATAGAACCACTCATTACCGATTCAAGAGTCCAAGAAGTATTTCCAACACTCAAGAATACTGTGCTTGATGCAATATCAACACTAACACCACAATCGAATAATACAACAACTACGCCTGCAAAAAAACTACGCATTGCAGCATTCTTTTCAGGCGGACCAGCGGCAGGAGGGCATAATGTACTATTAGGACTTAGCAGAATAATAACCTCGCAAGGTCATACATTACTCGGAATACACGACGGTCCTGGCGGTCTTGTAGCAGGAAAAGTTTTTGAAACAAGATTGCAAGATATAGAGAACTTAGCAAATACCGGCGGCTTTGATTATCTTGGTACCGACAGAACAAAAATCAACACTTATGAACAAATTGATGCTGTTCGCAAAGTCTGCATCCAAAACAAAATTGATGCAATCATAGTAATTGGCGGCGACGATAGCAATACAAACGCAGCATTCATGGCCGAACACCTTGTCGGCATTCAAGTTCTTAGTGTGCCAAAAACAATGGATGGAGATGTACAATTCGGCAATTTATTGCCAGTACCATTTGGTTATGATACTGCTTGCAAGATTTATGCTGAGATGGTAGGTAACATCTTGCAAGATACTCCATCTAGCAGAAAATATTGGCATTTCATCAAACTCATGGGCAGAACTGCAAGTCAAGTTGTGCTCGAAGTAGCACTTGAAACTCAACCACACATAACACTCATTTCTGAAGAAGTAGCTGAACAGCAAAAGACACTCAATTCGATAGTTGAACAAATAGTTGATATCGTACTTGAACGTTCGCGTAACAAAATGAATTATGGTGTAGTACTTGTGCCTGAAGGATTGCTTGAATTTGTTCCTGATGTACAAGAGCTCATTGATGAAATAGACGATGCGTTCGGTAAAGAAGCTGAACAGATTCATAAGATGCTCACAAAAGACCGTATCACTTACTTCACATTACATCTAACACATAAGGAACTGTTTGTAAGATTACCACAATATATCCAAGAAATGTTGCTTGCAGATCGCGATGCGCACGGTAATTTAGAAGTGGCGCAAATTGCTACAGAACGATTGCTTGCAGAAATGGTTGAAGCAAGAACTATCGCCAGAGGCGGAAAATGCGCAACACAAACACACAGCTTCGGCTATGAAGGCAGATGCGGCGCCCCGACACCATTCGATGCAATGCTCAGCTACAACCTCGGGCTTTGTGCAGCATCGCTTGCACTAGATAATAAAACTGGATACATGGCGGCATTCACTGATTTTACCCACGGTGGAAAAATACTAGGTCTTCCGCTTAAAGGATTGTTATACCAAGAGCATAGAGAAGGAAGAGAAATATATGTTATTAGAAAAGCGCTTGTAAAACTTGATAGCCCCGCATTTTTAAAACTCAATTCACAAAGAGCACAATGCGCTTCAAAAGATAATTTCTGCTCTCCAGGACCACGACAATACTGGGGACCTACAGCAAAACAATTGCCACACACCGTTATCTACAACCAAGGATACAATCAAACACAATTCAACATTTAAACATATAATTTAACATCTAGAAAACATTGTGAACAGTAAAAAAAATAAAAATAATGAACCTAAAAATAAAAAATGTGAGACTACAAATAACATGACTCCAAACACAAAACAAATTATTCGTTGTCCTTGGGCAAATCCAAAAAATCCTCTTTACATAAAATATCATGATGAAGAATGGGGAGTGCCAGTGCATGACGACCAGAAGATCTTCGAGTTTTTAATTCTTGAATCATTCCAAGCAGGACTATCTTGGGAAATTGTGCTTAACAAACGAGAAGGTTTCAGAAAAGCATTTGAAAACTTTGATCCAAAAAAAGTTTCAAAATTCAGTAAAAAAGACGTTGCTCGATTAAAAATTGATGCAAGCATAATACGCAACGAAGCAAAGATTCGTGCAACAATTAATAATGCGCAACGTTTTTTAGAAGTGCAAAAAGAGTTCAAAACTTTCGATAAATATATCTGGGGATTCACAAAAAACAAAACAATATACAACAAGTGGAAAATGCTAAAAGACTTGCCGCCAACAAGCGATCTTTCAAACGAAATCACTAACGATCTTAAAAAACGCGGTTTCAAATTTCTAGGACCAAAAGTGGTATACGCGCACATGCAAGCAACAGGTATGGTGCACGATCATATAATTAATTGTTTTAGATACAAGAAAAAATAATAAAACAAATTTACCAACATAAAAAAAACTTTAGCAAATATAAAGAAAATAAAAAAAATTATAAAAAATAAAATTATAAAAAAAATATTCTTACTGCACCAATTGATCTTTAGTAATCACTGGAGCATTTTGCGAGCCAGCTGCTGCTGCAAATTGTGCACGTTTCTCAAAGCCAAACATTCCTGCAACAACTACTGTTGGGAAGCGCAATAACTTTGTGTTGTACATCTGCACAGCATCAGCGAAATCCTTTCTTGAAGTAGATATCCTGTTTTCTGATCCTTCAAGTTGGTTTTGCAGCGCTAAAAAATTCTCTTGAGATGTTAACTGCGGATAATTCTCTGCTACAACTAGCAATCGTGATAATGAACCTTTAAGCTCATCTTGTGCTGCTTGGAATGCCTGCAATTTTTTTGGATCGCTTAAATCATCAGCGCTCAATTGCACAGTACCAACTTTTGCCCTAGCATTAGTCACATCTTCTAATACTGTTTTTTCTTGTTTTGCAAATGCTGCAACAACAGGAATAAGCTGCGCTGCTAAATCAGATCTTCTCTGATAATCAGTTTCAACCTTGCCCCATTTAGCATCAACATTTTCACGTGATGCTACAAGACCATTATAGGTGCCGACAAGCCATGCTATAAGGATAAATACAAGAAGTGCGAATATTCCTAAAACAATTATCCACACCTTATTTCGTTGGAAGAATGATTCTTGTACTGGACTGGAAGATTTTGCTTTTGCCATGACAAGATAATATTTGCGCTATTTTTAAGGTTTTGGGAGAAATAAGCGAAAAATAAGTGAAAACTTGCAAAAAAAATAGCCTGAATGAAAAAAGAACTAAAAATCAATTAAATATTAAATCATATTAACTAAACATCAACTTATATTAACTAAAAATTAAATTATTATTAAATCCTAAACTATCTTGAGATTCGACACTGAAACTAGATTCGATAGCATACCCAAATAACCCAATTCTCTCGCAAACACATAAAAAGAGCAACATATCAAACACCTTATGCATAAAGCAACAACTGCTTCAAAAACATCATTTCCCACCATATCCATAATAATATCGCTAATAATACTCTTATCAACACCAATTCTAGTTCATGCACTTGATGTTCCGCAACCAACCGGCTATGTTACTGATACTGCAAATGTCCTTACACCAGATCAGAAAGCACAACTCGAAACACAGCTCACTGCATTAGAACAAAATACTACTGCAGAAGTTGCCATAGTCATAATTCCTTCGCTTAACGGGGAAGTTCTCGAAGAGTACGCAACGCGAGTATTCAGAGAATGGGGTGTTGGACAAAAAGACGTTAATAATGGAATATTAATTCTTGTATCAAAAGACGATCATAAGATACGAATTGAAGTAGGATATGGTCTTGAAGGAACAGTTACTGATTTGCAAAGCGGCATGATAATTCGCAACAAGATAACACCTGCATTCAAACAAGAAAAATATTTCGAAGGACTACAATCTGCCGTTGAAGACATTTCAGGACTAATCAAACAAGACCCTACAACAATGTCCACATATGAACAACACCCGACTATGCAGGAGATGGGTTTTACAAGCATCATATTCCTTAGCTTCATGATATTTCTTATAATAATGGCAGTTAAGCATAAAAAACAATTCATCAAAGCGTGGCGTTGGACTTTCGGCGGATGGCTTGCTGCATCCATAGTCGGATTTATAATTGGTTTTTACGTCGGAATATACGCAACAATAAGTTGTTTCGTACTACTCATACTCGCACTCATTATCGCCGCTAATATTATCGCCGCAATAACTGGTGGAAAAGAAGGTATGTTTATTGGCGGGTTCGGAGGATTTGGGGGAGGAGGAAGTAGTGGTGGAGGCGGTGGATTCGGCGGAGGATCATCAGGCGGTGGAGGAAGTAGTGGCGGATGGTAAAAATAAAAAGAGATAAATAAAAAGAAATTAATAATAAGAACTCATAATAAAAATAATAAGAACTTAAGAATAATAAGAACTTTTACAATTCTTTTTCTAAATGATTATTAACATAATCAGCTACGCCGTGCTCAAGAGCATGAAATGGCAGATTATATCCGACAGACTCCAATTTCTTCATCTTTGCTTGAGTAAAATTCTGGTACTTGCCCTTCAAATGTACGGGCATATCAATATAGAATATTGCTTCTTCTTTTCCTAGCGCAGCAAATGTCGATTTTGCCAAATCATTATACGAGCGCGCAATGCCAGTACCAACATTGAATATGCCAGATAATTCTTTGTGCTGCAAAAAGAATGAGACTATCTGCGCAACATCTTTTACATAAACAAAATCACGGCTTTGTTCTCCGTCAGAAAGATTATCGACATCAGATTTAAAAAGTTTCACAACGCCTTCAGTCTTTATCTGGTTGTAAGAATGGAAGATCACTGACGCCATAGATCCTTTATGATACTCATAAGGTCCATAGACGTTGAAGAATTTCAAGCCAACACATTGGAATGAACCATCATGATCTGAAATAACAAAATCATCAAAGAGCTTTTTTGAATAGCCATACATATTGAGCGGCATGAGTTCAAATACAGAATCATCATATCCATTTTCACCAGCACCATACGTTGCAGCGCTAGACGCGTAAATGAAAGGAATGCTCTTATGTTTGCAGAACAAATACAATCTCTTTGAATACTGAGTATTGTTATGCATCAAATAGTCAGCATCTTTTTCAGTTGTTGCTGAACAAGCACCCATATGAATAACTGCATCGATTTTTATCGATGAAGAAGTGTGTTCAAGCCAATCGAAAAACTTATCCTTATCAATAAACTCTTCGAATTTGACATAACGCAGATTCTTCCATTTGTCGCCGATGCGCAGTTTATCTACAAGAATTATATCTTCACGGCCCGCATTATTGAGTGCTTTAACTATATTTACACCAATAAAGCCTGCTCCGCCAGTAACAATTATCATACAACATAGAAGTCTGCTGTGTTTTATATGTATTACCACTTATTTTCCATTTATTTTCCCTTATTTCCCACTTATTTTCAAAAGGTTCAGAAAAGTTCATTTTAGAAAGGTTCAGAAAAGTTCATTCTTGCAGCATAGACAAATATTGACGCGCAATCTTGAACTTTCCATGTATAAGGTTAGTTTCCATTGCATTGAGAAGATCGACCTTATCTGCACTAAGGCGCACCCTCATGATGCGAATTGCTGCTGCCAAACGTAAGTACTCCTGCAAGTCCTCATTAGGCAATCGATTCGGATTGTGTCTTGGCGGGCGCACCGATAAGAAAAAAGGACGTCCGAGATTATAATCCGCATTATGAAATAAGCCTGTACCAGTTTGTGCGGCCATAATAGAATTCGCAACCGCATCACCATACTTAAGACGAGCCTTTTCAAGATCCTCATCAAAAGTTGTTCTCATCTGCATTTCTGTATTGATATTTCCACGAATGGCCCCAAGAAAATCTTCGAGAACTTGACTGAGGAGAAGAAGTCCTACACCAAACTCTCTAAACTCTCTAGTTGCGCGCTCAATTTGCACAAAACCTTCACCAGTACCGCCAAATTTAGGCAGGATAATATGAATTTCATCAAAGACCAATAAAAGGCGAAGTTTTTTGCTTGAAGGCAGTCTTGCAGCAGAAATAGTCTGCATCAACTTACACACATACTTCTCCACTTGCACCGGAGTTAGATGTTCAACACTAACAACAGTTGCAACACCTGGCACCATGATTTTTTCTAAATCAAGCGCTTCTTCAAAACGGTCAATAGGAATGATTCTTGTAGGAATTCCTTGCACTTCATCATTATGCAAGTGAAACTTGTCAAATTCTCGCTTCAAATGCACATCAGTATTTTCTCTGATAATACCAGTCCATTGTGCTGTCGGGTCGATAATAAGCGCGCTAGCTCCTGCACGTAACGCATCTTCTACAATAACATTACCTGCTATTGTTTTGCCGCCGCCAGTAATACCTGCAATAACAGTATGCTTTGTTAATTGATCTACGTCGATATAGACATTTTGCGTGTTCTCAGCAACTTTACCTAAAAAAACACTGCGTTCAGTCTGTTTTGGAAAATCACTCGTGACTTCTACATGATATCTCTTCTCCTTAAAAAGACCAATAATGTCATCTACTATGTCCATACTACTCTTTAGAATCCTGGTTTCTTAAATTGATTGGTTTTTAAATGAATAGAGGAGCAAAAATAGAATAAAAACACAAAATGTTAAGACAAAAAGAAAATGCGAATAGTTGCGGCCAAGCGACAATCCTGAGCTTTGAGGTGCTTTTTTGCAGCACAAAAAACACAATCGAGAAGCGAAACAAATCCACTGCGTGTCGAATGCGCGCCGCGAAAAAAAAATCAATAATAAAAATTAGTAATGGAAATTAATAATAATTACACATCTGCAGATTTAGTAGTTGAACGAGCATTCTTCTGCGCCCACAATTGCGCAATCTTGAGCACAACATATAATGCTGCAATGAAGATATATGTCCCTAAATTTCGCCCACCGCGAATAAATCCAACATGTAATAATGCAGCAACAAATGCAACATACGATACATACTGCACGCGTTTCCAATTCTTTCGCATAACACGTACAGAAAAATTATTCGAAGTAATACCCAACACCACCATGCAAACTGCTGCAATAGCCCCCCAGAATAAATAATTTGAAAAGCCTGAATAATTACTAATGGAGAACAATTTATTAGTATATATCACGCCTGCAGCATGAAAAAAGAAAAACCAAAATGCTACAAGAGCAAATTCTCTTCTGAACATACCAAGCCTCATCAATAATTTGCTTTTTGTAAGAACCTTGACTGGTGTTAAGAACATGACAAAAATCAACACGCCTAATGCCCAATTACCAAATGATCTAAACATTCCATAATTAGGATATACAACAGATATTATCGCAAGCAGGATAGGTACTGCAACAACACACCAAAATGCGATTCGTTTTTGAAGCGCGACATTTGAAAGAATAAAACTCCGCGCAGATTTTATTGGTGATTCTTTTGATGAAAGAATATCTTCAGCAACCATCATTAAAATAACAAAATATCATATATAAACCTGATGGACCACACATCCATATAATCCTAATACATAAACAAAAAATACATAAATAATAAAATATAAATAATAAAAAATGAAAAAAGAAGTTTTATCGCTTAGTCATCATATCACGAATTGCTTGCAATTTCTTAACGGCATTTGGTTGTGACATGCATAATTTCTCAAGATGTTCGAATGGCACATATATTCCTGCAGTCTTTTTTCGCAAATTAACTAAAAATGGTTGTATTTTTGCAAAAACAAACATGTGTTCACCATTAGCATCATTAAACATCTTAGCATCGATTGCACCATTATTGACTAGACTTGCAGCCATTTCCCAATAAGAAGTAACCATACGATAGTACGCACTATTGGGTCCCTTTACAACATCTTCAAAATCTTTTTCACTCGTAGGATTAAATGTTCCCATCCAAGTTCTAGCTTCTCGCATTTTTTCTTCTCTACGTAAATCATATAGTTTCAATATTAATTTTGCGCTTTCAGTTTTTGATATTACCATAGTGTTCTCCTCACAATAAAATATGAATAATAAAATATAAATAATAAAAATATAAATAATAAAAAAATCAATTTAAAAAACATGAATAAAAATAAACTCAATAATAAAATATTATTTTAAGCATCATCTTCGTCTTCGCCACGTTGCTGACGCCAGAAAGCATAATACAACCCTTTTTTCTTTAATAAAACTTCATGCGATCCTGATTCGGATAGTTGTCCGTGCTCAAATACAAATATATGATCTGCTCTAGTTATTGTAGAAAGCCTATGCGCAATAAGTATTATCATTAAATTTGGTTGTTTTTTTCTAATAGCATCAATTGTCTTTGAAATCTCTTGTTCAGATAACGAATCTAGACTGCTTGTTGCTTCATCAAATATCAAAAGTTCTGGTTTTCTTAACAATGCTCTAGCTATTGCAACACGTTGTCTTTCTCCGCCAGATAATTTGATTCCGCCTTCGCCAATTCTGGTATCAAGGCCATCGCCAGTTCGTTCAATTATATGATTAATTGCAGCCATGCGCAGTGCGTTGATGCAATCCTTATCGGATGATTTAGGACTTGCAAAAAGAAGATTCTCTCTAATAGTTCCTGCAAAAAGCTGTGTTTCTTGTGTTACAAAACCAATCCTATGGCGCAAATCATCATGGTCAATTTTTTTAGTATCAATATTATTGATTAAGATTTCTCCAGAACTCGGCTCATACAATCCTAACAATAATTTTATCAAAGTTGATTTTCCAGAACCAGAGGATCCTGCAAGTGCAACAGTTTGCCCTTTATGGATTCGAAGCGAGACGTTTTTGAGCGCTGGTTTTTTTGCGCTTGAATATTGCAATGTAACATCTTTGAAATCTATACTGGCTAGTTTACCAACACGCTTAGCATTCTTCGGTCTCTTTTGTACCGGGGTAGACAACAATTCGTTGAGCGAGTCAATACTAGCCATTGATTGCTGATAATCACTTGCCACTTGACCGAGCTGTCCTAATGGCCCAAAGACAAAGAAGGAGTAGAAGAAAAGACTCATAAGACTACCAAGACTTATCTCTCCTTGCATAAGCAAATATAACATAAGGAACAACAATCCCATACGCAAAGCATTGATTACCGTTCCTTGAATAAAACTAAGTTTTCGCATAATCTTTATTTTTTTGAGCTCGAGCTCAAGAATTTTTTCATTGCCAGCATTCAGTCTGTTAATTTCTTGCTGTTCTAATCCCAGACTTTTTACCAACTCTACATTGCGCAAAGTTTCAGTAGTTGAACCAGCTAGAGCGCTCGATTGCTCAACAATACCGCGTTGCGCTTTCTTGATTGCAGCGCTGACTATGTATGCTGTGAATGCTAAAATAGGAATAGTAATTAAGAATCCAAAGCCTAGCCATGGATGGACGGTGAATGCATAAATGATTACAAATAAAACTCCTATGATTGAAATAAATAGAATGTTTATGAGACTTGTTATGAATACTTGAATATCAGTTCTTGCTTTCTGAAGACGCTGCAATACTTCTCCCGATCGTCTGTCTTCGAATACTTCATAAGGCAGAGATAGCGTGTGCGCAACTCCCCTACCATAAATAGACGTACTTACTTTTTGGCTGATAAAATTCACATAATAATCTTGGAAGGTCTTAGCTAATCTTGATATGAACGCCACTAATACTATAGCACCGATAAGAAGCAAGACGCCCGATACAAAAACATCGCGAGGTATTTGCGTAATCTTTAGCGCATAATTATCAACAATAAATCGGAAAATAAGCGGATCTAGTAATGAGAAAACTTGATTGATAGTTGCAAGGAACAAGACTAGAAATAGAACTGCTTTGTACTCGCGAGCATAACCCCAAAGACTAATGGTTGCTTTAGTAGATTTAGCAGCAGCATTAGCAATTCTTGTCTTCATAATTAGAAAGAATAATAGCCCGTTTATAATAATAGTCCAGAGTTCAGAGAAGAAAGAAGATAGTCATAACAATAGCCAGATAAATTGCGGCCAAGCGATAAACCTGAGCTTCGAGGTGCTTTTTTGCAGCACAAAAAACACAATCAAGAAGCGAAACAAATCCACTGCGTGTAAAAAGCGCGCCGCAAAAAAAGTGAAAACTAAATCAGAGTAAGATTAGTAATTCACGAAACTGATTCTAGGAAATTACGACAACTTCACTCATACGGTTGCCGGGGTTCGAACCCGGGATATAAGCTTGGGAAGCTCAGATGTTACCACTACACTACAACCGTTTATGACAAGAATAATCCTGAGGAATATATAATTATTATGACGATAAAACACTTAATAACACCAACTCCTTATAATACAGAAGATTGAATTAATTTAATTATTAATCACTAATAAGTAGTTATTAATAGAAAATATTATAAACACTCAACCCACTCTTAGTTCAATGAAGAAAATAGTAGTACCGCCAGAAAGAATACTAATACCTGCAGAGTATAGGCTGGGAAATGAATCAATATTAAACGCATATTTTCGAATATTTGATAAGAACCAAGGCGATATTCTTCCTCCGGCAATTGTAGTAAATAGTAAATATGGAGGAGACCACGACTGTTATGGCACACAAAATTCTTTAGATTTTTACACACAAACTTCGTTAGCATTCATTAACAGAGGTAAATTTCAAGAAATAATGTCAGTCTATGAAAATCAAGCAGATACCTATTATCTACTAGACGGCAACCATAGAACGGCAGCAGCCACTTTAACTCATAAACCAATAAATGCATTAGAACTGAAAAGTGATGCCGATCTTGTTCGAATTAGAAAAATGGTTGAAAAAGGAGAATTATTTAGCTTCGACAGAAATGAAGACTCATTAATGGAGTTAACAAGAAATTATGAGTGTCATGTTTGTCAAAGTTTAGAACAATTCATGACAGTACAAGAAAGACTTCATACACTAACATCAAATGGAGATCTACCACATTACATGACAAAAAGATATCGTGGCACAAAATAATTTTTAGAATAATCAATACAAAATAATCTAAAAGAACTAAGCCAACTTTCATAAAATCTATTGATTGTTATTGAGTTATAAATGAAAAATTCTAAAATACATCTTATCCACAAATTATTTCATCTAAAAGTTCAGGGAATTCTTTAGTTTCCACATCATCTAAAGTATAATGTCCTTTATTTCGCAGATTAATTATTTTTCCACCAAATTTATCATGAAAAAGCTTTACACTTTCTTTACCTTCAATCTCCTCATTATTTGAAGTGAAAATAATTATCTTATTAACACGATTTTTTATAGAGCCATCAATCTCAAAATCATAAAATTTCTTCTTAAACTCATTATCACCAACTGCAATTTTATAAGGAGCTACTAAAATTAATTTATTGATTTTTTTCTTTGTTTCACCTAGCCAACGAACTAAAAATGCACAACCTCTACTATGCCCAATTAAGATAGTATTCTCATTTACATCATATTTTTGAAATTCCGATTTATAATCTTCATATTTTGGATTCCACGGGTCAGGCATGCTTGGATTTTGAGTAGGAATATTCATAGAATTAAGTTTTTTGGCAAGCCAGCCCATCCAGTACATATTAGCCAAATCATGAGGTTTACTAGGCACAACATTAATAGGTCCGCCGTGAACAATAATACAATTAATCTTCTTCATAAATATTAAATAAACAGTTAAATTATATAAGCTTGTTTCAAAGAACAAACAACAAAGAATTTTATCAAAATCTTAGATATCTTTTTAAACCAAACCCTATTTTCTACCTATAAGCAGAGAGATAGACTGGTTCGCAAGGGCTCATCTATACTGGACGCAGATCATCTAAGATCATTGCTCCATCAAACATACTCTGCATGGAGAAATACTATGGCAAGAATGCACAGCCACGCACGTGGTGTAAGTAGAAGCACAAAACCAAGCGCGCCAGTTAAGCCAACTTGGTTATCACAAAGCCCAAAGGAGACTGAACTTTTAGTCGTAAAGTATGCAAAGGACGGCAATAGCGCAAGTCAGATTGGTTTGCACTTAAGAGATGAGTTCGGAATCCCAAGCGTTAAGCTTGTAACTGGCAAGAGCATCAGCGATATTCTCAAGGAAAAATCATTACAGCAAGAGATTCCTGAAGATGTCATGGCACTTGTTACTCAAGTTGTGAAGATCAAAAAGCACATGGACGAGAACAAGAAGGATATGACTGCTATTCGCGGCCTACGCTTAACTGAAAGCAAGATTAATCGCCTTGTAAAGTATTACAAGACCTCCGGTCGCATGTCCGCAGATTGGAGCTACGACCCAGACAAGATCAAGCTTTACGTCGATTAGATTCGACTATTTTCTTCTTTTTTTATCTATTTTTTAATAATTAAATATAACTACGTTCTAAGAAAACCAGCATTAGACGTTCTGTAACGACCGAATTCTTTATTATTTACTTAAAAGTAGTAAAATATGCGAAAAGTATTTAAAGAGAATTCACTACTAAGTAGATATGAATGGTAAACCAGATGAAATTGGCATTTATGACGGAGACGATCCTAGACGAACAAGAATCATACTATCAGATGATTCAATAGATGCTACAACAACTAGAGAGGCACCACTTCAATTACCAAAAGCTTCAACAGATTCTGCTCCAAAAAGTCCAACAAAAACCCAACCAATACCAATCATCTCATTAGAAACTGTTGTAGCGCCTGCTCCAAACAACCCAAGAAAAACTCAGCCAATACCAATCTATTCACCAGATCCGAGATCTACTCAGGACATACCAGGACTTGCACCTAAACAAGCAGCGCCACCAATACCTGAAGGTACGACTGCATTCGAAATTATCGAAAGCATCAGTCAAATGCCTGCAGAAAAAAGACGCCATGTGTTGCAAAAACCATACGATCAATTGACAGCAATCGTCTCAAAACTAGAAGCCGAAACAAAACTAGTAATTGGCACAGTAATTCCTCGTGGACAAAATTTCGACGTAAGAAATCTTTCACCAGCAACAATAGAAAGAACACTACTGGCATCAGGATACAAAATATACTTGCAAGAATCGCTTGCAGATGACACAACACAACCAGACAGCATATCTACATTAACAACCTCCCCAAACTTCAGAGAACTATACCTGACACTATCCAAAAAAATTACCGCACTCCAATTCTATGATACAAAACCAATGAATCTTGCATTAGTGCCAAGAATCACTGATGAAGAGCTCAACAACCTAAACGCGGAAGTAGTAAGCGCTGTAATAAAACAAAATTCTCATTTAACAGTAAAAGATTACCTGGCCGCAACATATCTACGTGCTGGCGGAAAAATCTGGTACAAACCACACGATGAAAATATCTCACTTCCAATAAACACCAAAAAAGAAGATTAAAAAAAGAGACTAAAAAATGAAACTCGGCACCATAATCGGAGCAGCATTGCTAATTGCGGCAGGAATAGTAATAGGATTACTAATTGCAAGCAAACAAGCAAATGCAAAGACCGATTGGCAAAATACTCCCGAGACTC
>CAVRUV010000019.1:0-7124 GCA_963724455.1 uncultured Candidatus Woesearchaeota archaeon | reverse complement strand
GACCAGTGGATGAACATCGGCGGCAGCCACCGGCTATCTCGAACTGCTCGGTGAGCAACACCCACCGTCGCCCCGGGCCGGACGGACGGCCGCCGACCTGTGGTTCCTCTACACCGGCGGCACAACCGGCGTTCCCAAAGCGGTCATGTGGGACCACGGAGCGCTCATCGGCGTGACGGCAACCTACTTCGCCGGCCTGCGGCTCGAACCGCCACGCGACCCTCGCCATGCCGCCCGCAACGTCGTCGAGATCCACGACCGCAACAAGGTCATCCGCATGGGTGTGGCCGCTCCACTGATCCACGGAACCGCCAATTTCGCCGCTCAGGCCACTCACCTGCAAGGCGGGTGTGTCGTGATGCCGGCCTCCCGATTACTCGATCCAGCCGAGTTGTGGCGCCTCGTCGAAGCGGAACGGGTCACCAACCTGGCCATCGTCGGTGACGTGTTCGGCCGGCCGCTGGCCGACGAGCTCGAGCGTGCCGCCGAAGTCGGTGCGCCCTACGATCTCGGCTCGGTTCGGGTCATCCAGTCGTCGGGCGTGATGTGGAGCGCACCGGTGAAGGATCGGCTGCGGACGTGGCTGCCGGAGGTGGTCATGGTCGACGCACTGGGTCATCCGAAGGCCTCGACCTGGCCAGCGAGGTCACTCGGTCCGACGGCGCGGCCACAACAGCCCGGTTCCGGCTCAGCGATCGCGCCGTGTGTTCACCGAGGACGGCCGACCGGTTGTGCCCGGCTCGGGTGAGCGGGGCCTGATGGCCTCGGGCGGGATCCTGCCACTCGGCTACTACAAGGATCCGGAGAAAACCGCAGCGACCTACCGAGTCATCGACGGCAAGCGGTGGGCGGTGGCCGGCGATTGGTTCAATACCTGCCTAGACAACCACGAGACAAAGAGTGTTGTTGAAAAGGATGCACAAGATGGTGCAACTGCTGGCGTACAAGGAACCCCAACCACCTTTATCAATGGTAAAGCAGTTGTTGGCGCAGTACCATACGCTAACATCAAGGCAGCTATCGACGCAGAGCTTCAGTAAGCAGCAGAACTTAGCAATGCATAATTCTTCTTTTTTTATTTTTTAATTTCTTAATTCTAAAAAAAATAACGATTAAAAACTAGATTAAATTCCCAATACTGATCATCATGCATATTCCGCTTCCAAAAAATGATACTATAGACCATCTTTGCGGATTAATATTCTTAGGATATTCCCTATTAGGACCTTCAACATATGACAACAACTCACTACCTGACAGAGAATCTCCAAAACAAAATAGCATACAACAAATAGGAACTCTTAATGGAACTATAACAGGAAGTAATAAAATCATGAGTAATAAAATTCGTGTTGCTACATGGAATATGTACCACGGTAAGCGACCAGAAGCAAAAGATACACTTGCAGAATTAATAGATACACACCATGTTCTTTTATTGCAAGAAGCGCCTTCACCAAGAGATACTCGATTGTATGATCCATTTTCTTCATTGCACTCCATTTATGCACCAGATTTATTCTATGATGCTAGCGACTTGCAAACTAAAACAGCCGGCAACATAATCTTATCAAAACTACCCCTTGATAACATAGAAGTTCTTAATCTTGCAAAAGTAAGCTGGGAATATCTTGGTCCAAAACAACCAATACGAAGAAATGCCATTCACGCATCAGTACATGCAAACGAACAAGAAATACAACTCTGGAATACACATTTAGAGATATATTGCAGACCACACAGTAGAGCACTGCAAATGAAAGCGATTCTTGAAAAGCTCACAGATGAACCAACAATTATCGGAATGGATGCAAATACCTTATACCGTATTCTGCATAAACAACTCGAACCGTTATTGAAGGAATTAGAACAAAAAGGGCTCGTAGATACATTAACAAATCGTCCAAGAATGAATTTTGCAGATTATATACTCTCAAATAGAACAGCAAGCAAGAATGCTGTGCTTGATTTACCAGGTTCAGACCATAAACCAATAAGTAGTACAATAATATTCTAAAATATTAATATTCTGAAATATATTCTGAGATAAATACAGAGTAACATTCAAAAATAGGATTTTATCTTATGCACATACTCTTCATGTATAATCCACATGAGAAATACTATTGCATCAAGTGGCGCCAATCCTTCTAGCGGCAATAATCCTTTGAAAATTACTCCATTATAGAAAGGCCAGAATATCAATGGATAACTCTCGCCGTGAATAATAAAGTCTAAGAATATATGCCAGAACCACGAGAATGCTAAAAGTCCGACAACCAATGTAGCAGTTGGCTTATTCAAATAATACAATAGTACAGCAACTGCGCAAAGAATTAATGGAAATAGGATAGCGTGCGCAATCATGCCGTGAAATATTGTACTATTAGATATTGCATCTCTAATGGTCGAACCATTGAATAAATTATATATACTGCCGAAGACTATATCGAGATCTGGTACGAGTGCAAAAAATGCGACAAGAATCAAAAACTTTCTAGGAAATTCTTTAATATGATGCCGAAATAAATCTACAAGGAATATTGTAGACAATATGTGAGTTACTGCATAAGGCATAATCATCCCTAAAGAAGATTACATAAAAACATATCTATTCATTGAATCTCTCAAATAAACTTTCAGTGAAAACTTTTAATCAAATCTTCAAACAAACAAATCTTCAATCAATCAAATCTTCAATCAATCAAACCTTCAATTAAATAATTATTAAAAAAAGTTTAAAAAATCCAAGATAAATGACTTAAGACGAATGATTTATATACCCTAAGAGGGCAAAACCATTGTGGGTAGTGTGATAAAACGCAATGTGATTGCAATAGCACTTCTTCTAGTTGTAACTATCATAATAAGTTGTACCACGCCAGCATTGGAAAACTCACAAACAACACCATTACCTACGCAACCAACACAGGTGCGCCCAGATATTCCGCGAGTAAATCCTCCACAAAATATGCCAGATGATCCGGTCTATAAAAATCCTGGTGAACAACCGCACGGAAAAGAACCAATACTTCTTATTAACAAAACACCTCATATTGATTTAGATATTCCGTATGGAGATACCATTGGAAAACAATTCAGAATCATAACGCAAGCAGAATTCCCCCTCCTAAAACATTCACCAATACGAGTAAGTAGCAATTCATTACTAGGATATACTGAGACATTAAGATTTGATTTTGCAAACAACTCTACGGGAAAAATCGTCATAGGAAAAGATAATGACGAGCTTGGAACATTCTTACTCTTTGAAGAGGCAAAACCGATATTCGAATACAAGCTAATGCTTGATCGCGAAACGTTCTACGCAATACAAGGACGAGATATACAAATCCTCGGACATATGTACAAGATTGCCGAAGTCAACAATTACTCCGTAGCATTCTTTGGTGAAGATATCGCAAGTAATCTCTACTTCAGAAATAATACAGAAATCGAAGTAAATAATTCAAAAGTATATGAAACAAAATGTAAGATAACACCAAACAGCGTAAGCTATATAGTCTATGCAAGAGGAGATGATGAAAACCATAGCATCTTATTGTCCCCTCAAGAAAGTTTGAGCTCCAACATAAAACAACGATCATTTGCAAGCGATCTCTTCGATATTGTCTACAAAGGAACTACTTCTCAGAATGCAACACATATCATTTTACGACAAACAAAAAACGGATACAAACTTGATATCTTAACATTCAAAGGACCAGCATCCATACCACTCGTTGAGTATGATGCAGGAAAATTATTACTCGGAGAACTTAATCGTCCAATGCTCGTAACTCCCTGTCCGACAAAAACACCATACTGTATCCCGGAAGATACTGTATTGCCACTTACTAGTTCAGACGGCAGAACATTCATGATGAGATATGATAGTGTGAACGAAAATCCAAATAAAATAACATTCTCTGACATTAACTTCAATAAATACAGCTATGAATTCAAAGGAATACCTGGAAAAGATGCCGCAATAGACCTTATATTAGAGAATAAATCATTTCGTGTTCGCATTGGTGCAAAGAATAATGCAACTGATAAATATAATATCAGCGTAGCTCAAGGATATAGAAATGGGATTGTAGAAATAGTCGATACTCAAAAAAATGCTGTACGCATCGGCAATATCAGCGGAACAACATTACCAATAGAAATTATTACTGCAAAAAGAGGCATTGCTGCCGAAGAACATATCAAATTCAATATTACTTATACTGCAGGAGTATGGAAGATTGCTGTTGCAAACATGACATTCTTCGAAGATGATCGTAGCGATGATACATACGCTGCAAGCGCGCAAGGAACGCTTGTTTGGTTGCTAAGAGATGCTAGTGGAAGTCCGTACAATGTCGGCAAGCGTATCGATGTTCTTATTCCACAAACAAAATTGTACGGCACAGTCACACTTAATGGCTGAAGATTACTGCATTACTGATGAATAATTTAGGAGATAGTGCCCTAACAATACGCTAACAACAAAAATATAACAACAGTTTTTAAAATGATAAATAAATCCTATCTGTATGCATCAACAAAGAACTGAAGGCAGCACCACATTTCTTACAAATAGTGATGAGAAGATAAGTAAAAAGATGACAGTATTTTATAATCCAGTAATGCAGCTCAATCGCGACATCACAATGTTTGTTTTATGCGCATATTTTAAAGGAAGAAACCCGACTGTTGCACTCCCTATGGAAGCAAGCGGCATTCGCGCAGCAAGAATACTGCACGAACTTGTCTTCCAAAAATTATTTTTACCAAAAAAGATTTTGATAAATGACTTATCAGCTGACGCGATACGTTATGCGCAAGAGAACGTTGAATTGAATATTGCAGGAATTGCTAAAGAGGACATGCCTGAAATAAAATTCTCAACGCTTGATGCAAGCATATTCCTTCGCTCACAGCACCCGCTAGATTATATCGATCTTGATCCATTCGGAACACCAAACCCATTTCTGGATGCTGCAGTACAAAAACTTGCTCGCGGCGGACTTATTGCAGTTACTGCAACCGATACTTCGGCTCTAGCAGGAACTTATCCCAAAGCCACTGCTAAAAAATATTGGAGCGTTCCGACGAGAACGTGGCTCATGCACGAGTCAGGCATGAGAATTCTTGCACGAAAAGTACAATTGATTGGTACACAATACGATAAAGCATTGTATCCAATTCTATCTGTATCCACAGATCATTATTATAGAATATTCTTCAGGTGCGCACAGAGCCACACTGATGTCCACAATATTCTTTCACAACACGCGTATATGCACATCTGCTTAACCTGCGATGATTTTTCGACTTCAAAAGAGAATCATGGTGTTTGCAAAAGTTGTGGTAAAGACTTGCAAGTAGCAGGGCCAATGTGGCTTGGCGCATTGCACGACCCAAAAATTGTGCAATTAGCAGTAGAATATGCGAGCAAATTTATTGCTAAAGAGTATCGTGAAGTAAATACTGTTCTAGCAAGCATTCTTGAAGAGAGCAGAATAGATGTTGTTGGATGCCACGATCTGCACAGGCTTGCTTCAACAAATAACATTCAAGTACCAAGACGCGATGAAGTAATAGCAATACTTGGTTCAGATGCTGTTCGCACGCAATACGAAGGCCACTTCATCAAAACAACGCTTTCAAAAGAGCTATTAATAGACGCTATGAAAAAAGCAAATACTGCTCGCGAAGAAAAAAATAAAAAATAAAAAACCTACTTAGAATTAATAAATCACTAACTACTTTCTAAAATAAACTATTTCAAAAAATAAAAACTTCTTAACTAAACAACTTAGACAACAATAAAAGACTTAAACAAAAACAGTATAGAAATAATTCAGACAACTAACTTACTCAGAAATATTAATTAAAAATAAATCCTAGCTCTGACAAACACCGCGATGTGCAACTGTTGTTTCATTTCTTACTGCCTTACAAGCATTATCATAAGTTAAGCCATCAAAACCGCAAACTGGAAAATAACTTTCATCACATTCAGGTGTTGGAAGCATTACTGCATAACCGCCAAGATTCTTACTTGCTGGAGCTTCGCCGTTTTTATTGACAATATTCCTCTCAAAATTGCCAGACCATACTATAGATAAGAATATCACTCCAATGGCCAAAATACCAATTATTGGTATGAGCATAATCTTGATAGCATCTTTCATACTGTTATTCCAGATGTCGCCATTTAAAAATGCTACGAAAGAAAACAATTAAAAACATTCAACCTGAAAAAGTAACAAATCAATAAGGGGAGTGGAACAGCAAGTAATAGAAACGATAATAGTAGTATTTAGTAGTATTACGATAGTTACGATAAGAGCGGTGTTATGAGAGTGGTATGATGGTGAAATTTATTATAGTAACAGGAGGAGTATACTCTGGTCTTGGAAAAGGCATCGTCTCAGCTAGCATCGGCGCATTATTATCCCCAAGATATGCAGTAACAAACATCAAATGGGACGGCTACCACAATACTAATCCTGGTACAATGAACCCTATAGAACACGGAGAAGTGTTTGTTCTTGATGACGGCACTGAAGCAGATCTTGACTTTGGCCATTACGAACGGTTCATGGGAAACCCGACTTGCGGAGTACAATCAATTACTCGAGGAAAGCTTAACGATCTCATAAGCCACTTAGAAAAAGAAGGGAAACGCTATGAAGGAAGAACTATTGAAGAGATCCCTCACCTACGAGACCTGTTAATTGAACTAATCGAGAAGACTGCCGCTGAACAAAAAGCTGACATAATAATTTTCGAAATTGGCGGTACTGTCGGCGATGACTCTACCAATCTTGCGCTGCACGCTGCAAGAATGCTTCACCACAAACATGGCGCGAATAATGTAATGAGCATACATCTTACTCCGATGAGTTATACTATCGACGATCACGAACCTAAATCACGACCAATACAGCACTCAATATCTGAACTCATGGGAAAAGGAATCGATGTCGATATGCTCATTGTCAGAACTGAAAAAGGTCATCCTCTTGAAGACGAGCAACGGCGCAAATTGCACGAAGCATCAATTCTACCAAAAGAAGCAATCATAGAAGCGCGTAGTCTTGATACTGTTTATGCATTGCCACGAGAAT
>CAVRUV010000018.1:0-37982 GCA_963724455.1 uncultured Candidatus Woesearchaeota archaeon | reverse complement strand
CTATCGCTTTCCAGAATTAACGGATGACACCATCGACACCTTCGACCGTCACCCCATCCTGCGGTATAGTTTCCTGATCATCATCGCGGTGCTGGTGCTTTGGGGCATTTGGTCCGTGACGCGGTAGGAGGTTTAAACAACATCAAAAGTGAATTCGCCGTCCCCATCAGAAGATCACAGCGAATTCTTAGTGCAGCACACCTCCGCCCTCCATGGCTTACTGGTAAATCGCTATGGCGGACGCCCCGGTTACACAGAAGAAGAACTTCAGTCTGTATTCTCCGAAGAAGTAATCCCAAAATCGTTTCAACCTTTTGCGATAGCCATCTTCGCCTACCCTGACATCAGCGACGGATTCCTCCAAAAAGATTGGTTCAACGAAAACGGCACGCGAACTGCGTGTATTCCTTGCCGCTCAAGCCCCGTTTTTCTTCCTTCCCGGTGAAGAATTCCCCATTGAGGAATCGAATCGACTCTCCAGCAATTTCGACGACAAACCACTTAATGATTCGTTGACCGAAGTGGATTCGGATGAATGGGACGGAATTGATGATGGGGGTGAATAAGCGATTTGGCAGGAGGATATTGACCGTTTCGAGATAACGGCCCTTAATCCGACCCTGACTTGTGGACCAAATTGATATCCGGGCGGAAATGCGCAGCGAAACAAATGAACATTTTTCGATCCATCCTTTCCAATGGTTTACAGATGTTTCGAAATCACTCAGCTTGGATCAACCTCCTTCTTGCAATACTAACCCTCGCATTCACGAACTTGGTGACTGAACTATGGGCGACAGGGACAATATCTATCAATCGCCCCGTTACACTACTTATCTATATTTCGGGCTACCGGTAATCGGATTCGTCGTTCACAGATTAGTTCTGCAAGGATCCAGACTGGACACAATCCCGCATTTAACGGCTGCGTGGTGGACGTTAATTACCGGACTACTAAACACCCCCTCGGTAATCCTGTACCTAGCCATTCAACCACATCGTCATTCAAATTATCCATGGCAGTGTCCTCGTATGCATGGGGATTTACGCGCGATCCATTCCAGCGGCAGTCTGCATCTTTTTCGGAGCCGTAATGATGACAGGAACTATCTTGTTCAATTTCTAATGGCAGGCAACCAAAGTCAGCAACCGCGACCAGCCTCAATCCAGATACCTACTTCCGCGACCGATAATCCCGCGGGCTCGTGCCGCCCATCCAGCGTTTCGAAGGCTCGGGAGAAGACGAGGCCGTCGGAATACCCGACTTGTTGGGAAATGACTTCCATGGTGTTTTCGGTAGTTTCCAGCAGGAGTTGGGCTCGTTGCATGCGCATGTAGGTGACGTGATGCATGGGGCTGCGGCCCATTTCCAGATGGCAACGGCGGCGGAGGTATTCGCTGCTGGCGTGGATGGTGGAGGCGAGTTTCTCCAGCGTCCAACTGCGATCCAAGTGTTCGGCCACCTGTGACCAAAGCGAGGCCAGTCGATCATCGGTGGCGATGGGTTGGGCGGCGCGTTGCGCGAGTCCGTGAATGAGACTAACCCAGTGGTGGATGAGCTTGGGATCCTTGTCGCTCGCTCCATTCCGTACGCAGGCCGAAAATCGCGCGGGCCAGTCCACCTCCACCAGCCGCAGCGCGCACGGGGGTGAGTCCGCCCCCACGATGGAGCGAACGTAATTAGGCTCCTGATACCGCAACCAGACGAATTTCCAAGATTTCCCCGGCAGGGCATGGAATGCGGTGAGCACGCGAGGGGGGGCCATGAGGAGCGAACCCGCTTGTCACCCACTCCTCTGCCATCCAGCAGGATTCTCCCCTCCCCCTCCATCGTTGCCAAAAAGAAACTTCCCTGCGGCTGGACCCGAATCGACAGTAAGGATGAACCGCCAACTCCATGCCGAGCCGGGCCATACGATGAAGGTTAAATTCTACACATTCGCTGTTCTCCAATATCCACCGCTGAGTCTTCGGTCCATTGATGGTAGTGTCCCGCGTGGTATCGGGATCTGATGCAACAGATTTTCTGGATGGAGCAGCGGGCATGATTGGAAGGGGTAGGAGCATTGATCCGTAAATCGCCAATTCTGGCAAGCACGTTATGCTAAAGGCCGTCTGGATTTTGGCATGGTACCTGTGGATACAAGCCATTGGCAGCAAGCCTTGATGCGTTTACGTTGAGGCAATGAATCGTTTCCCCTCCAAACTCACATTCCCTCGAAACCGTGCGGTCGGTGCCCTGGCGGCGCTCGTCGCGCTGACTTCTCTGGCGGAGGCGGCTGATTACACTTGGGATGGAACATCGAACTTCTGGACATCAGCGCATTGGCTTCCAGGGCCGGTTGTGGGACCGACCCTCAGCACCGCACCGCACGATCGACTCGGGAGTAGTGACGTTTTCCATCAATGATTCGTTCGGGAACGCAGGAACAGTGGCTTCTCCCCAGATCACCATCAACAATGGCGGCACGCTTGCCAGTGGGGGGAAATTTAACACCATGTGGAATCTGGCCATCAACGGCGGCACCCTGCTGGCCAATGGCGGGGTGAACAATCCCTTTGGAGCGTTTGGACTGAAGGGAACGGTCACCATCGGTGGAACCAGTGTTTCAACCATTGCTGTGGGAGGAGTGAATGGATTTGAGACCATCTCCCTGGGGCATGGAGCCAACAGCTTTACGACGTTCAACGTGGCTGATGTCACCAGTTCCACAGCAGCAGACTTGATCGTGAATGCCGGTCTGAATGCTAACTCCGGCAGCGCAAATATTGGACTGATCAAAACGGGAGCGGGAACCATGCGACTGACGGCAACGAACACCTATTCCGGTGCCACGCAGGTCAGAGAGGGCACGCTGGAAATAAACGGCGGCACCATCCCCGGTCCCGGACTGATTGATATCGGGTCCGTCGGAGTGACTCAGGCTGATTTCAACCTGGTCTCCGGCAGCGTCACGGCGGGCAGCCAATTTGTCGTTGGTGCACACGGCAGCAACAGCACGGCAACCCATACCGCAGGCTCGCTGCAGGTGAATGGCACGATTTATCTCGGGGGATATGGTGAAGGAACTGGCACGGGCACCTACACTCAAAATGGCGGCACGGTCACCTCCACCGGCGGAATCAATTTTGGCGGAGGCGGACCAAACAGTGGCGTTTATAATCTCAACGGTGGAACGCTGACGACTACCACCATCGTCAAGAATGGTGGGGGCACTGCCAATTTCAATTTCAATGGAGGAACCCTAACTGCCTCTGCGAACAGCACCACATTTCTCCAGGGCCTGACGGCTGCCACGGTGCAGGCGGGCGGGGGCACTATCAACAGCAATGGATTCAACATAACGATCAGTCAGACGCTGCTCGATGGCGGCGGTGGAATGACCAAAAGTGGAGCGGGCATTCTGACACTTACGAGCAACGCCAGTACCGTTCACTGGCAACCTGCTTGTGAACGGCGGTTCCATTCTGGCCACTGGCACATCCAATGTCGCCACACCCACTGCGACTATCTTGGGAAACATGACCACACAGCCAGGCCGGACCATCACGCTCGAGTCGGGAACAAGTCTTACGTTTGGAGCGAATGATCCCCTGGGTTCTACATTATCCACACCAGCGGCCATCGTGCTGAATAACGCAACGATGTCGCATGGCACGTTCTTTACCACTGTGGGCAATGTTACCCTGAACAACGGCTCAACCCTAACCGGGGGTAACGGTGTCTTCGCAGGCTTCCAAACCTTCAATCTGCGTGGCAGCATCACCGTAGACGGCACGGGAGGATCCGTAATCACCACGACAGGCACAACCTTCACCGGAGTGCATCTCGGCGTGAATGGTCCGAATGATTTCATCGTCAACTCGACGGGAGCAGCAGCTGATCTGACGGTGGCCGTCCCATTGCTGGATCGCCCGGGAAACAACGTCGGCGCAGGCCAACTGCGCAAGACTGGTGCGGGAACCATGGTCCTCACTGCTGCCAACACCTACACGGGCAGCACGCTGGTGAATGAAGGCACGCTGGAAGTGAACGGTGGCAGCATTTCCGGGCCGCACTCAGATCATGAGCACATAACAGAATTCATTGAATTACCAACACATCCATTCTTCATTGCAACACAAGCTCATCCGGAGCTGAAATCGACACTACTGCGACCCGCGCCGCTCTTTATGGGCCTTGTAGACGCAGCTATTATGCATAAAAGTGCATAAAAACAAATAATCCAAGATAACTTGTAAAAATAACTTAAAGATAAATATGTAATAACTATGAACAATTCTAAGCAAAAAAGACGGTAACCTTTAAAAAGCACCATCTGTTCCAACAGACTATTCATAATAATACATAATACAATACACAACAATAGGTGAATACATGGTACAATCCTCAAACGGAAACAATATTGCAAACACGAGCGGTAGCGTAACATTCAAATGCCCAAGATGTCAAGAGAACATCATCGTTCGCTCACGTAACGAACGCGAGACTGTCGCAAAGTACAGCTGTGCAAAATGCGGATTCTTAGGTCCAAACTAGGTGAATTATGGCACAAGTAGTTGTTACAGTTAAATTAATGCCCGAAGGAGCAGATTCCAATATGGAAGCAGTACAAGCTATTGCAGAGCAAAAAATCAACGAGTTTGTTAAAGAAGAAGGTGAGAAACGCTTTGCAATAAAGCCAATCGCATTCGGTCTAAGATCCTTAGAGATAATCTTTGTTATGAACGATCAAATTGTAACTGGCGGAACTGAACCACTAGAAGCAAGTTTAGCTGAAATCGAAGGCGTTGGCGGCGTAGAAATCATCGACGTTCGAAGAGCTCTAGGATAAGCTGATTTATTCTTTCACATACTTTTTATAATAGAATAATCAATAATAACATACAATAGAATAAGAATTTCAAGTGCCACCTTGGCGTAAAGTCAGAAATCTCACCGATTCATGCAGGTGAGATTTCGTAAAACCTGGCAACGTCCAGCAATTGGCCGTGGCATGAAAAAGAATAAAAATTTCAAAATCAAAAAGTGAACAATCACATGACAAAATACAAAATCATTTATGATAGAGAAGCATGCATCGGCGCATTCGCGTGTGCAGCAGCATCTCCTGATTTCTGGCTGTTTGCAGACGATGGAAAAGCAGATCTTAAGACTGCAACATTCAACAAAGAGACAAAAAAATGGGAACTCATCATCTCTGAAGAAGAGTATGACGACAACCAAGCAGCAGCTGAAGCCTGCCCAGTCTATGTAATCAAAATAGTCAAAGTCGACGATGCGGGCAACGAGATTGTCGATGACAAACAAGAAGAATAGAAATTGATTTCATTAATATATCAAAAGAACTTGTCGAATCATTTAAAAAGCATTAATTCTAAAATAGACTTAGATGATAACCGATGCAGAACTAAATGTGCTATATGCAGAAATAGCCAATCCAAAGAGCTGGCATTGGGTTATTGATGAAACGACAGGGTGGTTCAAACATAAACATCATCCTAAATTTGCAGAGATAAAACACATAGAAACAATATTTACAGAATTATACAAAGAAAACAGACAAAAAGAAGTTGATGATCTGCGAAAATACTTAATTCAATTAGCTAAACAATTCGAAAACACACAGAATATTTCAATTTCAGATATTATAAAATCAAATTTTCTCTACAATGTATCAGAAAGTATAAAACAAGAACGAATGAAATTATTAAAAGAATGGTTATCAAGATCTACCATAAATAATGAAATTGAAGAAATGTTAATGAAAAACTGGGATTTAGTCTTAGAAATACACCAAAATCTTCATAAAAGCAATTCAAGCTGTCTTGCAGGATTATTAAATAATACAAACAACTCAATATCTGAACTAATAATATTACACGATATACTAAAACAACATCCAACAGCAATAGGTTATTATATCGCCAAAAATATATTAAATTTAAGAAATAGTAATACGAAAAACTATGACGATACAAAAGATATTCATGTACTGGCAACTACTAAACTAAAAGAAATATATACGCTGTATACTAAAATTGAAAAAAAAATATTTGAAAAAGAATATGAATTTTTTCACATATTACCTGACACATATTCTTGCATCCATTCAATGAAAGATTTTGAAGAAATAACACAAATAGTAATAGACTCATTAGAAGAAAATTCTGAATCAATAAATAAAGCAATAAGTTTAACAAAACCAAAAACTCCACAAGAATTAAGACATTCAATTACACTATTAAAACAAATAACCAATAATAAAACGCTAATCACCCAACTATATAAGTTTCATAATGGAGACAAGGATAAGATTCTAGAAGTTTCAAATATACTATTAGAATTAGATGCGATGAGCATACATAATGACACTAACAAAAAAACAATATTAAACTTCATAATAAACGGTTTATCAAACACAACAAATATGAAAGAACTAAAAGAAATAGGAATGATAATAGAACAAATATTTAACAGAATTAATGATACACGTGAATATATTATATCTGATAATCTATATAAAATATTCAGATATTGGGAACATCATGAAGATATGTTTGTAAGAATAATACAATACGCACAACAAGATACAAGAATAACTAATGACAAACTATTTGAAATATTATTAATTAACCCAAATGAAGGAATTTATGGAACATCAGAAGAGATAGTGCAACTAACAATAGAATTACTTGTTAAAATAAATGATATTGAAAAAATAAAACCAATCGTATCAGCAGCAACAAAAGCAATGAGAATTATAATGTTTAACCACGATCAAGCAATCAAACTATATCCATTAAATGAATATAGAATAATAATTTTAAAAATAATAACACAAACACAACACCCTCAAAGATTAATAGAATTGATAGAATCATTCATCAATAATAGATCAATAGATTCTCCTAAATTACTAGAAGAATACTCCGAAATAATCATCAAAATAATTGAACAAATAACTAATAAAGAAAATCAAGAACAAATAATGAACTTAATACAAACATTATTAGACCATGGATTAATAACTTTACAAACTCTAGAAGAATACTCAATAATTATTAATAAAATAATGGAAAATGCACAACACTCTCAAGAATTAATAGAATTTATAGAATCAGCTTTTCTTAACAACTTAATAAATTCTCCTAAATCACTAGAAGAATACTCCGAAATAATCATCAAAATAATTGAACAAATGAAGAATAAAGAGAATAAAAAACAAATAATGAACCTAACGCAAATATTAGTTGAACACAAATTAATAACTTCACAAACCCTTGAAGAATACTCAATAATCATTAATAAAATAATGGAAAATACACAACACTCTCAAGAATTAATAGAATTTATAGAATCATCTATCTATAACAAATTAATATATTCTCCTAAATCACTAGAAGAATACTCCGAAATAATCATCAAAATAATTGAACAAACAAAAAATAAAGAATATCAAGAACAAATAATCATTCTAATAAAAATATTATTTAACCACGGATTAATAACTTCACAAACTCTAGAAGAACACCAAATAATCATTAATAAAATAATAGAAAATACACAAAATAAGGAACAAATAACTGAAATAACAAATGGAATAAAAGTATTTGTACAAAATAAATTAATAATGTCACCAAAGACGTTTGAACTTGTAGCTGAAGAGTGTAGAAAAATATCAATAGCATTTAAAGATAAAAGTCACCATATATTTTTAGAAATTTCAACAACTGGACAAATATCAATTGATGATTTAAAGAGTATAGTAAAATTATGTACAAAATTCCCCGCAAAAGCAAGAGCCATATTAAGAGATATAATTAGAGTAGGCATATCAAAAAATATAATACAATTACCAATACAGCAGGAATATGAAAAAATTTTGTATTTTATAGAGAATACTCCTGCGTTAAGTATATATTTATATGAAGAATATATAAAATTATTCAAACCAAATAATAAAGAATCAATACTAAAAATTCGAGTATTGTTTAAGGATTCTGAACAGATAAAAGAGGAAATACTAAGGGGACAATTAAGCAAAGATTATGAAAAAGAATATGAAGAATTATTCTTTTCAATAGTATACCAGATGTTTGAGAGTCCTGATATGCCAAGAGATAAAGCACTATATGTAAAAACATACAAAGAAAGAGATGATAGACAATTTGATATCCCCTCAGAATTACAAAAACCATTAAAAATACAATTCTCATCGGCATCAATAATTCTTAAAAAAGGTTCAACACCGATTAACACAGAACCATGGAATATACTGGTAAAAATAACTCAAATATTAAAAGATAAACAAGATCAAGATATAACAACTATCGTACAAGAATTACTAAAAGGACTAAAAGAGAATACTCTTAAAACAGAACAAGAAAAACATCTGACAAATCTATATCAATACCTACTAAATAAAGGAGAAAGATTACCAGAGTTTAGAGTAGAACATAACATCCTAAGTGCATATAAAGAATTCTTAAATGATAGAGTAAAAAATGATATCCTACCAGAAATACTCCGAGAGTACATAATAAAAAATCATCAAGAAGCATCAGAAAATAGCTTAATCAATACTCAACAAGATTACTCAGGACTCTCAAAACAATTACAAGGAATATTAAAAAATCCACAAATGCCTAACACTGAAAAAGAGAATATCATAAACAATATACTTCAAAGAAACAATTTCGAAATAAAAGGTGCAGAAATAATTACATTACAAACTGATCAAATAACTAACTGGTTAAACAACAATTCACCAATACAAATAGATAAACGATTCACAATACAAATATTCGAAGAACTCTGCAAAGAAATATTAGACAAAATGAACAACGAAATAGAAAAATATGATATAAAAACAAATATGTTTGAAGGAGAAAAATACACAATACAATTAACCAAACATAAAGCACATTGCGTAGCAATGTTTAGCCTAGGCGTTTGCGTTGCTCCGGACAATGAAATGTGGAACAGTAAAGACTTTTGGCCACTAATAATATTTGATAAAGATAAACAATGCCAAGGTGGCGCAATACTACGTACAATAGAAGAAAATGGAAAAAAATATTTAACAATATCGATAAACCCTACAGGAACACTACTAAACCAAACAAACCCAAAACAAGTACTAAAAAAAATAATAGATGCAGCAAAAGTAATAGCAAAAAAACTAAAATATGACAATGTTATAATATCAACACATAGCATCATACATTCAAACAGAGGAAGCATACAATTAGCAATACAAGAATTATACCGCAATACCCAGCCCATAACATTAAGCCAATCATACATATTCAGTTATAACCCTAGATACACCTACCAAGAATTCTATATAGTCTAAAATAACAAACACCATTCTTCTCCACTAAACCTTTTTAAACCCTCAATAGATTCTAAGCACTATGTCGCTACGAAGCCCGATTGTTACAGTCCTTGGACACGTTGATCATGGTAAATCAAGCATTCTTGATGCAATTAGAGGTAGCAATATCGTCGCGACGGAAGCTGGAGCAATCACGCAAGCAATCGGCGCTAGCATTATTCCGCTCGATATTGTAAAAGAACGCTGCGGCATCCTTCTAAAAGATAAGCAATTCTCAATTCCAGGCCTTCTTTTCATCGACACTCCGGGGCACGCAGCATTCACAAATCTAAGAAAACGCGGCGGCAATCTTGCAGATATTGCAGTTGTAGTAATCGACATTAACGAAGGATTCCAACCGCAGACAATCGAGACAATAGAAATCCTTCGAAACTACAAAACACCATTCATTATTGCAGCAAACAAGATGGATTTAATTCCCGGTTACAAGAAGAAAGCTCAATTCGTGCTCAAGGATATCGAAGAACAAAACCCTGCATGGATTACAGAATTCGAGACAAGAATGTACACTATCGTCGGAAAAATGCACGAATTATTCGGCATGGAATCAGAACGATTCGATAGAATCGAGAGCTTTACAAAACAAATCGCAATCATTCCAACAAGCGCTCCGACAAATCACGGCATTGCAGAACTGCTCATGGTACTAACAGGACTAGCGCAAAAATTCCTAGAAGAAACATTAAAGCTCGACGTATCAGGACCTGGAAAAGGAACAGTTCTAGAAGTTAAAGAAACAATAGGCTTTGGCGCAACTATCGACGTCATCCTCTATGATGGCACAATCAAAGTTAACGATACCCTAGTCATCGGTGGTGTAGACCAACCGCTCATTACAAAAATTCGCGCATTACTAGAACCAAATCCTCTAATGGAGATGCGCGACAAAAAATCAAAATACCGCAATATCAAAGAAGCAACTGCTGCAACCGGATTAAGAATTGCTGCACCAGATTTAGATAAAGCAATTGCGGGCATGCCAATCAGGATAGCATACAACGCAGCAGAAGCGCAGCAAGTAGGTGAAGAACTGCAAGCTGAAGTTAGTGAAGTCATGATTGCAACAGACGATGAGGGAGTCATCATAAAAGCTGATACCTTAGGAAGCCTAGAAGCAATGAATGTTCTTCTAAAAGAAAAAAATATCGGCATCAAGCGAGCTTCAGTAGGACCTATTACTAAAAAAGATATGGCTGAAGCAAATGCCAACTTTGAACGCGACCCAATCACTGCAGCAATTCTCGGATTTAATATTCCAAACGAGCCTTCAACAGAAAACATAAAGATCATAACAAGCAACGTCATCTACCGCCTCATTGATGAGCTAGAGCTTTGGCAAGCAGAAATGCAGCGAAAGCAACAAGCAAAAGAGCTTGATAACATGATACGTCCATGCAAACTAGAAGTTCTGCAGAACTGCATTTTCAGACAGAGCAATCCTTGCGTAGCAGGTGTTGAAATACTAGCTGGCGAAGTGCGTAACGGCATACCTTTAATGAATAAAGAAGGAAAATTACTCACTAACATCAAGAGCATGGAACGCAGTAAAGAGAATGTTCAAACTGCAAAAAAAGGCGAGCAATTAGCACTCAGCCTGCCTAATGTTATTGCAGGCAGACAACTCTTCGAACACGATATATTGTATAGCGCAATGCCGGAAGATCATTTTAGAGAAATGAAAAGACTTGCTAAATTCCTAAGTAAAGACGAAATTACTGTTCTCAAAGAGATAGCTGAAATAAAAAGAAAGGATAATCCTTTGTGGGGTGTGTAATGCAAGAACTACAAATCCTCAATGGAAAACAAGCTAAAGAAATCCATGAAGAACTAAAAGAGCATTATGGGTTCGCTGGAAAAATAGAAGCAGTATTCTTGCTCTCTGAAAAAAAACAAAAAATCTACTTATTCACAAGAGACGTAGCTGAAATAGATCTGACAAAATTCAGAATCGACAGCATGGGGATGTATTTTGGCGCACTATACGATGGAAAGTTTAGATTCAGCATTGAAGGATCGCAAATGATTGGTGCGCAGTGCACTAAAAATGTATTCGAACTTACAAGAGAAGAGATGCAACAATGGCTCAAGGGTGAAAAAATAACCCTCAATGAAGAACAAAAAGAGAACATGGAAGGTTTTGTTCTAGTAAAATATAAAAATGATTTCTTAGGCGCTGGAAAAGTAGCTGGAGACATGATTCTTAATTACGTACCAAAAACTCGTTATATACACGCAGATTATAACTAATTCTAAATATAAAATAAATTACAATTAAAAAATTAAGATAAAAAAATCGCAATAAAGAAATTTATATATCAAGAATTTCAACAAGCATAGCTCATAAATGCATCGTAAACTCTGCTTGTCGGAATATCAGTCTTCTTTTCTGATCGTTTGAACGCTAAAGCCTGTCTCAATTCATACGCCTTATGAGTTCTTTCTGTACGTAAGAATTCTTCCGTGTTATTAACACGTAAAGAAATCGGAGTATATCTATAAGTTGCACCGAATTTTCTACTGGTATGATCAGGCTTATTAACAAATTCTAATGGACGTGATACTCTCAAAATATCATTATTTTCATATCTCTTATTGAGCTCGTTGCATTTCGATATAATCTGTTTTGCAATGCGATCAGGTTGGCCACAACTATCTGCAGTAAGCACCATTCCCGCATTTATATCAATAGAAACATTCGGAACATATTCTCCGAAAAGAGCATCGATTACATCTGTAGGGCATGCGCCTTCATAACGCGCTTGTGCAAATTTACGAACAATACGATCAAAACGTTTTTGTCTAGTAATCACCGCAACAGACTGATGTCTACCTGCAGAATTAATCAAACGAGTAATATCAGTTTCAAGTTTTGTAAGATCAATAGCATTGTGTGGATGCTGTAAACGGCCGTAATAACTTTCAAGTAACGGTTTTAAATCTCGTTCAAGAGCAGCAGTAGTATACAAATTAAATTTTTGCGCGCTTGGATCATGCCTATTTGCAGATATTTCTGATAGAACAATGTTTTTTATCAAACCGGCTTTTGGCAGAAGGAATGCGCGAACAAACTCTTCAAATGTTTTTTTACCCTGTTCAAGGTAATCAGGAGTGAGTATCTCAAAAACTGGGGCCCAATCTGCAAGCGCAGCTGCATCATGACGTAATATTGCAGATGCATTAGACCTATTAAATGCATTAGACCTATCATTAAAAGAAATTACTGTACTAGTATGCACTATATCTGCAACATTACCTATGAATTGTTCTGATAACAATACTGGACTTAATTCCCTACCCAAAATTACACTACTTGATGGTGACTTCATCGCGTAAATACATATGAAGCATCCTTTATAAACCTATAGGTCAATTTTGTTAAAAAACTTCAGAAAATGTCAATAAAAAATAGGATTTAGAACTAAAAAAAGAGAAAATTTATAGAATATCTTCAATTGGAGGTTTTTTTTGCCTTGGTTGTTCAGAAGGAGCCGAAACTGCGTTTTGAGTTTCAGAATCTAACTTAACACCTAATTCCTGTAATGCTGAAGCATGCATTTGCATAAGCTGTTCTACAATACCCAAGATGCGAACAAGCTCTTGACGCTCTTTAGCTAAAGTCATCACACAACCCTTATGAAAACCTATCTGTTCAGATGATGATCCTAATGAACCTTCAGCTTTTTGTGATTTAACTGATTTTACCGATTTTACTGCCTTTGCAGGAACTTTTTGTGCTTTTTTTACCATAAATATCACCTATACTACAATATACTGCAATATAATAACTCTACAATAATCTATAATACACACCTTGTTTTAAATCCTTTCGGTCACAAAGTTTTATATAACTATCGCGCAGGGAAAACTTTATGGTAGAAGTAGCTGAAACGGCGATAGCACTCGGTACTATCACCGGAAAATGCACCACACGCGAATTCTTCTTTGAAATTGAAAGCGAAACAAAAGTTTTTGAGTACTTGAAAGTATATCACAGAGTATTTGGCGATGTACTCTGTCAAGTAACAGAGATTTCTACAACAAGAGATGACAGCCTTGCACACTGCGAAATTATCGGATACAAAGATCCTGAAGGCACAATAAAATCAATCAGAATACCATTTGATATCGGCAGTAAAGTATTGCGAGCAGATGATGATTTTATCAGAAACATAATAAAACTTTCAAAAGAACACGGTGCGCTTGTCGGAAAACTAGAAGGGCGAGATATTCATGTGCTTTTGGATTTACGAAAAATTCTAACTAAACACGTTGCAGTTCTTGCTAAATCCGGTGCAGGTAAATCATACAGCGTCGGCGTTCTTATTGAAGAAATTCTAGAAAAAGGAGTTCCGCTCGTCATCATTGACCCGCACGGAGAATACAGCACATTACAACAACCCAATACTAATAAAGAGGATATAGATAGGCTTAACGTTTACAATATAGCTCCGAAAGGATATATTGTGAATGAATATGGTGACCCAAATATCACTAATGGAAAACAACTCCAGCTCTCAAATAAAATGACACAACAAGAACTTGTGCAGATGATTCCAACAAAGCTCACTGGAACACAAATAGGAATATTATACGCTGCACTCAAAAATATTGAACAGATTAGTTTTGACAGCGTAATTGCCAGCCTTAATATCGAAGAGAGTAATGCAAAATGGGGGCTCATAAATATTCTAGAACACTTGCGCACATACAACATTTTCAGCAATGACCCGACACCGTACGATGAAATAGTAAATCCTGGTGTGTGCAGCATAATAAATTTAAGAGGAATACCTGCTGAAATTCAAAGCATTATAGTCTACAAAATAACAAAAGATCTTTTTGATCTGCGAAAACGCGGAGAATTGCCGCCGTTTTTCCTAGTGCTTGAAGAAGCGCACAATTTCTGTCCTGAAAGAAGTTTCGGCGAAACAACTGCAAGCAAGACCATCAGAACCATTGCAGCAGAAGGACGTAAATTCGGACTAGGATTGTGCGTAATCAGCCAACGTCCCGCGCGCATTGACAAAAGCGTTGTCAGCCAATGCACCACCCAGATAATTCTCAAAGTAACAAATCCTAACGATCTAAAAGCAATCTCATCTAGTGTTGAAGGACTAACTGCTGAAGCAGAAAAAGAAATTGCAAATCTCCCAATAGGAACTGCACTCATCACAGGCATTGTTGACGTGCCGCTTCTTGTAAACATCAGACCACGACGCAGCTTGCACGGCGGACATAGCGTCGATATATTAACAGAGATTAAAGAGATGAGCGCTCGTCCAAAAAAACCTCATCCAATACCTACTACAACTACTGCGACAGTTCAACAAAATTCTCAACAAACAATTTCTCAACCTTCTCAGATACAAGAGCTGTTAAAACAACAACCTCTAAAAGAACAAGTAAAAGAACAACCAACAATACATGCTTCAAAAAAACAAACAATGGACACTGTTGAGCGAAATACTGAACCCAAAACTAAAAAACTTGAAATAAAAACTGAAGAGACACAAGACGCTAAACAACAAAAACCAGAATCTACTCTACACAAAAAAGAAAAATCAGTAGAAAAAGACACTCCTGAAAAAAAAGAAAATCCTGTACTAAAAGAAACACCATCACAAAAACCGATTGTTAGCACCATAAAAACAGAATCACAAAAAGAACAAGGAAAAACAGAACCTATTCTACTAGGAAAACCTGCACCCACAACACCAATAGCAGTTCTTCGACCAAAAAAAGGAATCATGGAAAAACTCCTAAAAGACAAACCACTTTCGTCAGTAAGACAAATTCTAATTCCTGCATACATTATGACATGCATACAAGGAACAGACCAGTTCAGACTCATTGTTGAGCGAAAAGATGGAGCAATAATTACTAGCATAGATTCATTCACAACAAAAAAACTTCCAGATCTTAAACATCTAGCAAAAGAAGAAATCGAAATATTACAATCAGCATATACTGCTGGAAAAGTAGATGATACTCACAGTAAAGATCCTAGGTTATCAACACTCATTGAAAAAGGTTATCTCATACAAGATGCTGACAGCATAAAACTCTCAGATAAATACCTGTTCCAAAGACTCAGCAAAGTAAAATTAGATGATGATCTTGAGTTCACAAGAGTTACTGACGCAACAATGGAAGAACCAAGACTTGGAGAGATGGAAGTGCGCATGCTTCTAGCGCCATTTGTTACAATAAAAAGTGCAGTCGAATGCTTTATTCTAAAGATAATTATCCAGTAGTTCTATTATTCTATTTTGTAGTTATATTTTGTAGTTAATAATAATCTACATACAATAAATAAATTACATAAAACAAAAAAATAAATCATTGCTTAAAAAAATAAGTATGAACTAAAAACACAACGAAGAACTAGTAAAACAAATAAAAATTAAAGAAAAAATAATAAAAAAATAAATAATAAAAATTTAGACCAGTACATTAGTATAGGTAACGTCTTTATCCTGTAAAGAGTTAAACGCAATATTTCTGTACTCATATCCTCCGACAATATCCTTGAAATCCGGATCGTTAGCAATCGCTACACGTAACGGATATCCGAAATAATTATCGATATAGACTTCGTAATATAATGCGCCCTTCTGATACTGAACTTTCGTTATAGGCCTATTGAAGAAATTAAGTGTTCCTGCAACCTTTCCATACTGTGCATCATCTGCCCAAGAAATAGGCAAAGGTATAGACCAATCAGAATAACTTAAAGGAATTGGAGAGTTTGGATCAGTACAAGACCCACTTTTAGCACAATATCCAACTGCTGTGTTCGTTGCAAGGTTCAAATAAATAAAATCAACTCTTAGTTCACTAACACTTTCTTTAGGCGGCGCGATACGCACATTATCTCCTTTAATAAAATATTCTGCATATCCTCGTCTATCTGGAAGTTTTGCAAGATCAAACGAATAGCTCTTGATTTGCCCTTGCCTAGCATATAATTTTACCACATCAGGATTTGCAGTAAGACCAGTCTTTACCGGTGAAGTTGGTGTCTCCTTCACGATTGTTTGTGGCTTTACATCTCCAACAGTTCCATCTTGATACACTCTGCCAGATGTACAACCTACAAAGAGTAATGATAATACTAAGAATAACATAATAGCGATTTTCATACTATACCCCCAAATAAATAATAAACTGTGAGAGAATTGCTGTTCAAGTTTAAATATCTTGTGCGAATAATCAACAAATTGTAGGAATTACACAAATCGTGTAAATTGCATAAAAATTGCATAAATATTGTGCGAAAACTCTTAAAGTAGCAATTATTCACCTCATAACATGGACAAATACGTTGAAGAGCTTTTTACACATGACTCAGCACTCATAACACAAAAAGAATGGGAATCACGAATTTGCGCACTCAAAGAAAAAACCAAAATAAAAACTTCTGGACATAAAAACGAACAGAAAAACTGGCCTGCTGAAAATAAACTAGAAAAACAATTAGACAAGCAATTACCCGAAGAGTCGGTTGAACAATTGGATGAATTAGAAAAACAAAAAACTATTTGGAAAAATGCATTCACGCAAGCTGTTCTTAGTCGAGCCCAATATGCAATAAAAGAGAATAAAAAAATAGGAGTATTATTTTCAGGTGGTGTCGATAGCACACTTATCGCAGTTGTTCTACACGAAAATAACATACCATTCACTTGTTTTACTGCAGGATTCCAAGATGTTGGAACAAAAACCCCAGAAGACACTATTGAAGCAGAAAAAATTGCAAAGCACTACAACTGGAAAATTATTTTGCATACTGCGACGACAAAAGAAGCAACTGGTATAATTGAAAAAACAATATCCATACTTGGCACCACTACAAATCCTATAACCGTTGGAGTGGGTGCAGTTGTTATTTGTGGAGCTGAACTAGCAATGCAAAATGGAATTACAGTGTTGTTTACAGGACTTGGTAGTGAAGAAATATTTGCAGGCTATGAACGTCACGAAAAATCATTAAGATCTACAAATAGCAATACAGAAGATAACAGAACAGGATATAATAATACAGAAGATCACAATTCAGAAAATTATGGAAATATGCACGAAGAATGTTGGCGAGGACTCAACCTCATGTATGAACGTGATCTTATTCGCGATACAAAAATATGCTCCGCTCTTGGATTCACAGCACTCACGCCATTCTTAGACTCTCAAGTAATCGTTACTGCCATGAATATGCCCGCTAGTGAGAAAATCAAAAATGGACATAAAAAATATATTCTTAGAATAATGGCTGAAGAGATTGGTTTAGACCACGAATATGCATTCAGGCCCAAACGAGCGGCACAATACGGCTCAAGGTTCGATTCTGCGCTAGAAAAGCTAGGAAAAACCCATGGTGGCAAAGCAGCATACCTAAAATCATTAAATCATTAAAATCCGCTCGAGAATAGACATCGATAATAGGCGTTTAAGATGCGTCGTCGGAGAGGTTGCCGAAATCCTTATAAACCCTTCCCAAATCCACTATAATATGACTGAACTGCTCATCTTCAACAAATGGCCAACTAGTGGCATCACTGTCAATGATCCAGGACTAGAGCGTTATATCACAACAAGCCCAGTCCTAGTACCAAAAACCGGCGCACGATACGCAGGTCAAAAATTCTACAAGAGTAAGATTACCATCGTAGAACGATTGATCAACCGTCTCATGGTCCCTGGCCACAAGGCAAAAAAGCACAAGATCTCAAGCGGATCAACTACTGGAAAGAGTACAACCACTTACAATCTAGTATTGGATGCATTCCTAATAATCGAACGCAAGACTAAGAAGAACCCAATCGAGATTTTAGTCAAAGCAGTCGAGAATGCAGCACCACGTGAAGAGATTATCACAATTGAGTACGGAGGAGCACGTTACCCTAAAGCAGTAGAGTGCAGTCCGCAAAGAAGAATCGACAACGTTCTAAAGCTAATGACACAAACAACGTATCAGAAGAGCTTCAAGAACAAGAAAGGCGCAGCAGCAATTCTAGCTGATGAGATAATCGCAGCATACGGCATGAGTCCGCAAAGCGCAGTCATCACTAAGAAGCTAGAGCTTGAAAGACAAGCAGATGCAAGTCGATAAGCATTCTTCTTTTTTATTCTTAATTTTTTATATTTCTATATATTGATTAAAAAATTAAGAGTTACATCTGTAATATCTAAAATCTATGTCGCCTTGGAGTAAATCCTAAAAATCTCGTCGATTCATGCAGACGAGATTTTCTAAAAATTGCGAGGGACGAGCAACAATCCTCCGCGACACGAAAAGAATAAATTAACTACTTAATAATAGTAAAAATAAGGAAAGATTTATAAATTAAGACAACGATTACCTGCCATGGATCCACACATATTATGCTTTGGACTACCGGGATCAGGAAAATCTACAAGTGCAAAAAGATTAGTGGAAACACTACCCCGCTACATATTGCATCATCGTACAGACATGTATGAGCAACTAGGAATATCTCCATTTAACAAAACAGCATATACACCCGACGAAGAAAAAAAGATAAATGCATATTTTAGACCAATACTAAAAGAATTACTGGATGGAAAAAATCTACTCACTGATGCAATAGGTGCAACTCAATCAATACGCGAATGGCCATATCAAATGGCTACAAATTACAACAAGGAACTTCTTGCAATATGGCACGATCTTCCTTCAGAAATTGCACATGAGAGAATACAAAATAGACCTGACAGACACATAATATCCGAAAGAGATTTTATGCATAACGATCCTCTACTAAGAGATAAATTCGAATCAAAATGGAGCAATCCATTACAAGACTTAGATAATCCTGCATACTCACACGTTTCAATGATAAAATACAACACTCACACTCAGAAAATAGAGCGAGTACGAGTTAGTCTAACATTAAACAATTTTGTAGATAAAGTAGAAGAAATACTCCTCTCCTCACAATAACTCAAATTCTAAACCAATCGCAACAGTTAAGAATATCTGCATTATTTCTAAGTCATGGCTAAACGCAAGAGCACTAAACAAGAATTGAAAAGAACAACAAAGGCTTCAGCTAAACAAAAACCTACTAAACTCACAAAAAAGAACGTTAAGCGCAATATTCCGTTCTGGCCATTCGGACTATTCTTGTTCACACTATTACTATTTTTCGACCAATATACAAAAAACATAATACTAAAAACAATGTCACTAGGCACAACAACTAAAGTATTCTCAATATTATCATTTACATATGTACAAAATACCGGCGCAATCTGGGGAAGCCTCAAAGATACAAATGCACTCCTTGTTTGGATTTCAGTAATCGCGTTCGGAATACTCATCTTCTTTTACGACCAATTCAAAACACCATTTGAAAAAATCGCATACACACTATTGCTCGTAGGATTATGGGGCAATATGCTAGATCGTGTGTTATACGGATTTGTAGTAGATTTCATCGCAATCGGTTGGTGGCCAGTATTCAACATCGCAGATAGCTGCATCACGATTGGAATTACAATATACTTGCTAGAGCAATGGCGACAATACCGAATAGAAAAACAAACGTAGATACTGCCCGCATAAATTGAATTTTTAACTAAATAACATAAACAACAACTAATCTGCATATAACATATAAAAAGCCTAAATTAGATAACAAAAAAATAATTACTCAAAAAATGCTAAATAAAATAATCCTAACAGATTTATTCTAGAACTCATCTACATCGTTTAATTTATCTAAGAAAAATATACAAAAAATTATTTTAATCTAGGATTCCATAGAACATCAAACTGTTGACGATACGCATCAGCAATATCACGATCAACAATTTTTACTGTTTTTACAAGATTCTTCCAATTAGTAATAAGAGTAATCTTTCCGCAAACTATAGTAGATACAGCGGAAAATCTATTTTGTACATTGCATTTTGCATAAGTATGAGGCATCTTTTTCAAAAGCGCTATACGTTCTTTTGCATCATAATCATATATATGATACATCTTTATTTTTTTCTTTATGCGTACAACATGAAATTTTCCTATATGCGTTTGCACAATCTGAGGAACGAAACTAGGAATATCAAACGCATAAATAGATTCTTTCTCTTCTAACAATGAATGCAGTATATTGAAGAAGGTTTCAACACCGCTAAAAACTGCAACATCATTATATTCGTCTTGAAAATTTCTTTCTATTTGAGGAAGAACTTGTTCGAATTTCTCCTTTTGCCTATCAAGATGTAAAACAAAATCTTCTGGCGGTACTGCACGCAACAAAGATTTCCCTTGAATATCAACACGAACTACGAGATTTTTTCTAATAAGTCCTTCAATTGCCATGTAAGTATTAGCTTTGTAGATATTCGCATCTTTAGATAATCTATATGCTGTAGAAGAACCCTTTTTTACAAGAGTTAAATATACAATAGCTTCAGTCTTTGTAAGACCCATCTCCTCGAGTAGTTTAACAACATCTTCCATTTTAGTAGTAGTAACTACTACTATTTAAGTTTATATAGTTATTTAACCATTATAGAGTAACAAATAAAGATAAAGGGTGAATACATGAATAAATTAACAAAAACAATCATCATCGGAGCATCAATTGGAGCATTATATACTTGCAACACTCCAACTTGTGAAAACATAGCAAAACCACGTGCACCATTAGAACAAGTAAATACTATGAATCAAATGTCATATGAATTAGAAGCCTCAAGCAATAAATTTGAAGATGATGCAAGAAGAGGAGTTAAAACAATCAAGATACCTCCAAGTCAACAAGAAGTAAGTGTTAACTACATATACGGAAAAAATGATGCAATTGCATACATCATAACACCAAACAAATCATCATATGAATTTCAACCAAAATTCACATACAAACACGTGCAACCAGGTTCACTTGAAGCAAAAATCTTTGCACAAGAAACAGGAATAACTGTAACAAGATAATCCTTTTTTATTTTTTATTATATTAATAATTAAATATTCTAGAACTCATCTACATCATCAAGCTTTGATAAGTGACCATTCTTCTTTAGCCATTGTACTTGTACTGGCTTGTATTTGAAGACAATATCGCCTTTCTTATCTCCTTCGAACTCCCACGGTTCAATTAAAACAATATCATTCTCGCGAACCCATAACTTTCTTTTGAGTCTGCCCGGGATTCTGCAGATACGAGTCTTACCATCAAGACATCGAACAGTACATCTACTAGCACCGTTTCTTTGCTCTAAGACGCCAAGAATTTCATTATTGCGCGGACCGCGGACACGAGATAAATCCTCTGCTTCCATCTTTGCGCGCTGTTCTTGCGTCAGTGGCTTTCGTTCTACCATGTATTAAATGAACGACCGTCCATTTATAAAGCTTCTTATGGACGATGGGACAACACTTAAAAGCAAGTGCTGAGTGCCTATATCTATGCACAAATATGATCATCTTCTTTTACCCCAAGCATCGCGAGTAATGCAAGATGCAGGTTTTTTTAGAAGAATGTTTGCATTCATCTTTGATATCTTAATATTAGACATATTAATCACTGCACCATTCACTAAAATCTTCGAAGGCCTTCTAAAAAGAGTAGAGAGCAATGGATTTTGGGCAATAACATACACTTCAAAAGAATTGACTGCTATCATAATTATAGTCATAATAATATTTGCATATTTCATACTTTTTGAATACCTGCTCGGCCAAACAATCGGCATGATGCTCATGAATACAAAAATATCAGGCAAGAGCTCGCTTTCCAATTGCATACTGCGCAATAGCTTTATCATACCGGTGTTCCCATTCATCCTACTCTGGATAATCGAACCAATTGCTATCATATTCTGGAAACGAGGAGTACTAGAACACATAACTAATACTAGAACAATCCATGAAAAAATAATATTCCTAAGGTGAATCATGAAAAAACAAGAGCCTCAACAAAGCATCAAAACAAAGATATGGATAAGCATGTTCATCATGTTTGGCCTTCTTTTCATCAGCGCAATTTGTGCAGCAATCTTAATCGGCAGCGACAATACAAGCGCAAACACTGCGCACATCAAAGTAATCGGAGTTATAACTTCCGAAGATAGCAGCGGACTATTTAGCAGCAGTGTTGCTAGCAGCACAGAGATTGTTCGAGAGCTTGAAAAAGCAAGAAATGATGATTCAATCAAAGCAGTACTCTTAGAAATAAATAGTCCTGGTGGAAGTCCTGTTGCTAGTGATGAAATAGCACAAGCAATCAAAGATGTTCGTTCAGCAAACAAGACTGTTGTTGCGCTCATTCGCGAAGAAGGAGCTAGCGGTGGCTATTGGGTTGCAAGTGCAAGCGAACATATTATTGCAAACCGCATGAGCGTAACTGGAAGCATTGGAGTAATCGGATCATACATGCAGTTTGATAGATTCCTCGAGCACTGGAATGTAACTTACAATCGAATGGTATCTGGAAATCGCAAAGATATTGGAGATCCATTTGTTAATTTAGACGATACAAAAAAAGAATTTTTGCAAGAAAAACTAGACAAGCTGCACGAATTCTTCATTACTGAAGTTGCAACGAATAGGAATATGAGCAGAACAGTTGTTCGCGATCTTGCTGATGGCAGAATCTTCCTCGGCGTTGAAGCAAAAGAAGAAGGTCTTGTTGATGAACTCGGTGGAAAAACAGAAGCTCTAGCATACATCAAAAATAAAATTGGAGTTGAACCAGAGCTTGTAACATACGAGCCGGAAAAGACATTCATGCAAGAGCTCTTCGGAGTCATATCTCCAGCTAAGCAACCAACCCTAGAGGATGTTGCAAGACAACAAACGCTTGAATCTAATTCTCCGCAATTCATGATGCGTTAAGCGGAATTTATTTTTTTATTTATTTTTATTCATTCTAATCGATCATTAATTAGTTTTAGTCAATACAATGATTGCCTTGGAGCAAAATCAGAAAACGGCCCGATTTATGCAGGGTCGTTTTTGTAAAATCTTCGAGGAACGAGAAGCAAACCTCCGCAATCGAGTAAGAGTTAGTTAGTTAAGCGAAATATAAAAAGAAAATCTAATAATAAAAAATCAGAATAAAAAAAATCAAATCTACAATGCATTTCTTATCTGGTCAATGTATTTAGCTACTTCTTCGCCTTTTTTAGTCAGCTTCAAAATCTTTAACCTGCCTTCTTTTTGAAACGTAATCAAGTCTGCTTTCTGCATCTCATTTAGGATCTTGACAATATGGCTGTATGTACAATCGACATCTTTAGCCAAATGACTTGCATATTGTTCTTTCTCAGAATTGAGTAAGTAGACGAGCATCATTGCTGGTTTTTCTCTGAAAAAAACGCTAAAAATCTTCTTATTTCGTGTCGCCATATCTAATCACTCCAAACAATATTTCCCAAAGGTTATTATGGAATTTTTATGTTCGTTTATATACTTTTCGTTAGCTAAATAGCAAAAAGATGCTCGACTATCGTCGACAAAATGGCTAACATACATATAGATGGACCTTGTTATTTAAAGATTCGCTTCATAACTTACTAGACATAATCATTAGAAAAATTATGACTTAAAATATTACTACAAGTAGAGCTCAGTAAAAAATGGCGCGTTCGAGGCAGACAACTAGGTATTCTGTAATGATGGGGTTTCCTTTGTCGCAACTGTAATCAGTAGTCTTCTCGAAACAGACGGGTTCGCAGGCCTATCTGTTGGTTTCCCACGCGACCTCCAATGCTCTTGAGATCGTAAGGACAAGTTTGGACACGTTTAACATGTATCCATACCAGTATACTAAAACGTATCTTGGTATAACTAGTATTTAAAGATATTTATTTTTCAAAAAATTATTTTAAATTTTCACGTCGATTAATTGACGGAAAATTACTTAATACACAACACCGTGCAAATAATGTATAAAATTTAATCAAAAAAAATCAAAAAAATAACACACCAAATACTCCCCGCAACAGCTAAAACATTATCCACAACCTTTAAAAACATCAGAATACGGAAAATAGTACATGGCACAAGAGTCTTGGATTGAACCAAAATCAAGAATACCTTTTATAGGCATTATCGCAATAGTTCTTATCGTCGCAGTTGTTGCAGTATTCGTAAAAATAGAACTAGGTCCGTTGTTCCCGAAAAGCGACATACAAATACAACAAGATAACAGTCTAACAGGAAATGCAATTGCTGGAAAAAGCAGTTCTTCGTTCCTAGGCCTTCGAGAAATCGAACTTACAAGAAAAGAACGCCTCGAAGGAATCTTGAATACTCCAAAGCATGCAGTTAAATTCGTAATAGATGTTCCAGAACAAATAATGACAATAAGCGAAGGAACTACAACTGAAGAAGTTGTTCTTTCATCAGACGGACAAACACTAGGCGCAACATTCGACCACAACAATCAGCTTACAAGAGTTGATATCTCATTAAGTAACAAACGCTTATTGTACAACGAGATTGGAAAAAGTGCAGTACCTCCAAACATCGATTTATCAGATATGATAACTTATGAAGGAACATTCATTTTTAAAAATGTAAAATATCAATTCCAATATGAACCATCAAGCGATGAAGTCACCATAAGCGGAACAACAACTTCTGTAATAAAAATTACTAGCGAAGGTTCAACCTTTTCAGGCATTTGGCAAAATGAGAATATAAACCATCCAATCATAATCAATATGCAAGAGCATCAAGCAACCATTGAAGACGTCTATTAATCATAACGCTCAAGCATAAGCCAAAAGCATAAATAAGACCATATTGTTCTTACAGCATGATTATCGGTGTTGCAGGACCATTATCCTCAGGAAAAACAACCGTAGTAACTTTCTTCAAAAACCAAGGCTATACACCGATTAGTCTATCTGATATTTTAAGAGAAATTGCAACTGAACGCGGTCTTGAACATGATAGAAATACCTTAAGAGCTCTTGGCAATGAATTTAGGGAAAAATATGGCCCTGGCGGACTAATGCAAGAAGCACTAAAACGCACAACACAACACCAATTCATTGTTATTGATACTATCAGAACGCCAGGCGAAGTAGAAGAATTACGTAAAGTTGAGAAGTCATTGCTAATAGCAGTTGATGCTGATCCTAAAATAAGATATGATAGAGCAAAAGCTCGAGAGCTTGCAACCGGCAGGCAAGAGAATGCAACCACATTCGAAAAATTCTTAGAAAACGAAGCGTTAGAAAACACCAACAACCCAAACGGCCAACAACTAAAAGCCACTATGAATCTTTCAGATATTATGTTCATAAACAATGGCACACCAAAAGAACTACAACAAAAAATTGAGCATGTTTTCAATAGAATGCCTGCTACAAATCCCGCACGCCCAAGTTGGGAAGAGTACTTTGTTGAAATAATGCGTTTAGTAGGAAGAAGATGTAGCTGTGATAGAGCAAGAGTCGCAGGCGGCGGGGCAGTTATTGTCAAAAATAAGAGAATAATCTCGACTGGATATGTTGGTGCGCCAGCAGGCCTTCCTAATTGCGATGAAGTTGGTCATTTATTTGTTACAAAATACGATGAACGTGGCGGAAAACACCAGCACTGCGTTAGAACAACGCATGCAGAGATGAATGCTCTAATCAACGCAGCAAAGTACGGCATAAGTTGCGAAGGAGCAACTGTATATTGTTTCATGGAGCCATGCATCGATTGCACCAAAGCAATGATTAGCGCAGGCATACAAGAAATCGTATGTGAGAAAAGATACCACGCAGGGCATGATAGCAGAGAGATGCTAAAATCAGCAGGCATCACAATCAAAGTTCTTGATGAAAAAGAAGCAGAATATGCAAATTCTAAATTGTAAATTAGTAATAAAAATACATGTACTATAATGAACACCTGCAAAAATACAAACTAGGTTGCTACCTTGAAATAAAATTCGAAAATCGAGCGATTCGCTCAGAAGAGAATCTTCTGGCGTCCCAGTAGCTAGCTACTGAGGAGGTGCAGATCGATTTTCGTAAAATCTGGCTGCGTCCAGCTGACTTTCGTAGCAACCTAAAGCATGAAATTATAATAATTAAATTAACAATAACTAGAATGCTGAAAAACAATGGTTTTTCGCATGTAGTAAAGCCAAATTAAGTTTTCTCATGAACTTTACTACAAATCCTACTAACTAAACTGCACTAACTTCTCCTTACCAGTATGACCGCGTTTTATAGTTGCTTTTCTACCGCTTAACTTTGATAAAAAACGCTCCACTTCGGCATTTGCCTTGCCATCTTCTGGTGGCGCTGAGATTGCTAATAGCAGCACATTATCTTTAATCTCAAGAGCAATAGTCTTTTTAGAATTAGGCTTAACCTTAACTTCTATCGCCTTACGATTCTGAATCCATTTTTTTAGTTCATCTTCCATATATATGTTGCTCAAAGGTGACATGACCATCATTTAACTATTATCTATATCTACTAAGTCCATAAGCTTTATAACTTTGTGGCTTGAACAAACAGCGTGGCAAAGCCAAAATCTCAAAAAGAAACAAAGGATAAATCACCTGACAAAACTCCAAAGACTGCTTGGCAGAAGGTTTGGCAGTTCTTATGGTACGAAGATAGTGTTGCATCCTGGATTGTGAGCATTCTTCTCGCGTTCATACTCATCAAATTCGTGCTATACCCAGTAATAGGACTTGCTTTCGGCACACAATTCCCAGTAGTCGCAGTAGTTTCAGACAGTATGGAACATGACGGCTCGTATGATAACTGGTGGACAACACAAGAAGATCTTTACTTGCGATTCAATATCACAAAACTAGAATTCAAAGAGTATACACTAGATAATGGATTCAATAAAGGCGACCTTATCATTCTTGTTGGCGCAACACCATCAAAACTTTCAAAAGGAGATATCATTGTTTTTTGGGGCGGTAAAGAGTACCCAATAATACACAGAATTGTTGCAATAGACAATAGAAGCGCCAAGATATTCTTCCAGACAAAAGGAGACCATAATCTTGGCCAGATAATCAACCCGCCATATCTCGATGAACGAAATGTGCCGCAAGACCAAATAGTGGGAAGAGCAGTTATGCGCATCCCATATCTTGGCTGGGTAAAAATAGGCTTTGTCAATTTATTGCAATTAATAGGCATTCCAGCCGCCTAATCTACCGCAAGATTTTTATAGACACCACTGCGATTGAGAGAATATGTTATTTTGTCAAAAATGTGGATCAATGATGTCTCCAAAAGAGGAGAAAGGAAAGAAGTTCTTTGCTTGCTCTTGTGGAAACACTACAAAGAACGCAACTCCCGCATCGACCACCATAAAAGAAGTAAAGAAAGGAGCCAAACCAGAAGGTGAACAAATCGCCTCTGGAGATGATACGACATTACCATTAACTGATGAACCTTGTCCAATATGCAAGCACCCGCGAGCATTCTGGTGGACTAAACAAATGAGAGCTTCAGATGAACCAGAAACCAAATTCTTAAAGTGCGAGAAATGCAAACATACCTGGCGCGATAAGAACTGAATTATTTCTTAAAAATTTATTTTCCTTTAGTATAATTCTCACTTCTTAATGCAATTTCATATTCTTTCTGCAACAAGTTATAATAAACATCTGATTTTTGCAGAGTATGCCATGACCCAAAAGGAATTCTGGGAAACCCGTGTAGATACTGTTCTACTTTATCTAATTGACCATCATTATTGTAATCAAATCCTTGCAGCGGATAAACTCCCTTTAAATTAGAAGATGCTTCAATTGTAGTTATACCATGAACTCTTCTAACAATAGGTATTGCACGAAGTTTTTCACTCTCTTGCATATACGACTCGATGTTTTTGCAAACAGTTGGTCCAGCAGCTAAAAGCCCCATACTAATAAGAAGGCCACCACAAGCCTTAGGAATTACATCAAATGGACTTGAATATTCTATTACCATAAATTATGTATATGCAACTCATATATCTATATTTGTTGTGAATTTTTCACCACAATATCACAATTTTTATATACCTTGTAAGAATTACTATATGAATGAAGAAGATACTGTTAGAAATAGGATTGAGCGAAAAAGAATCTGAAGTGTATCTAGCACTTCTTCAAACAGGTTCAACAACAACAGATAACATTAGACAAATCACTAAAATCGAGCGAACCAACATCTATAAGATTCTACAAAAACTTGAAGAGAGAAATTATGTAACATCAATTATGGAAGATAGAAAAAAGATGTTTCAAGCCAAACACCCCCGGTTCATACTTCAACAGCTTAAACAACAAGAACAGGATCTGTTATCCGAACTTCCGAAATTTGAAAAAATACTACCTCCCCTGCCAACAACAAACATAAATATTTTTAGAGGAGAAAAAGGATTAAAGGCACTTGGAAATGAAATACTTACAACAACCAAAAGCTACGCTGTTTTAGGAGACCAAGGACTTCTTCAGAAAGTTCTTCCTTACTATTCTCATCAATTCCTTAAAAAAATAGAAAAAATGGAAATCAAAGAACAAGTAATCGCGAATAAAAATACAAAGGTTCTCAAATCAAAATATTCAGAAATCAGGTATCTTGATGAGATAAATATTCCTGCAACGACTGTTATTCTAGAAAAAAGCATAATATTAGTAGATTGGTCTGAACCATGTGCAATTAAAATAGATAACCAAAATCTAGCAAATTCGTATCGAACTCATTTTCAAAAGTTATGGAGTATAGCTAAGAAATCATAGATGAATCATAGATACAACATATGTACATAAAAAGTTCACTAGAAAATCACTCAGAATTACTTTTCTTCTTCTGGTTCTTCTTCAAAGAATGTGTCGAGCGCTTGGCTTTTGATTTTTGCCCCGTAACTAATAACTGCCATAGTACTTTCTTAATTCGATCGTTTAAAAAGAAACTGGTACTAGAACACTACAACCAAAGAGATAGAGAAAATAAAAATAACAAAGAAAAAAATACAAAACGCCCTAATTAGCCCGTAAGCTCATGATATTCTGCAAATCCTTTACAAGTATCTCACCATTAATTGCATCAATCTTAAGATTTAGCATGTGCAATGTTCCAAGCACTAAGGTGATATTCCAAACAGGCCTATCATATACATCGTTATACTGCAATGCGCAAAATGCTTGCAACACTGGATGTTTTGAATAGGATTCTTTATGAGTACAATCTGCAACTAATAGCGCATCTGATAATCCGAAACGAAGAGCTTCTACATCTAAGCGTTGCAGAACACCTTTTTCTTTGAAAACATCTTCAGCAGGCATGATTGCTATAGGCTCTGTCTTAAAGACAGTAATCTTATCATGATCTTTGCTGTAATAACCTAGTTCCAATGTGGGAATTGCATTAAGGTCTTTTGTTGCAGCAAATGCGTGCACCAAGTAATGAGAAGGATTATCTGCATTGAACGCAGAAAAAACACTGGAATTTTCTACTTTATCAACAGCAATATGAACATCGGTTTGAACATCAGCTTTAATATCAGTTTGTATCATATCACTAAAGTAACAATGAACACTTTATGAACCTTAGCAAATTATTCATACAAACAACAATAATACTACAAAAATAATAATACAATAAACGAAAACACAATAAACATAAAAAAAATCAAAATACCAAAATCTCAATTAATATATTAACACATCAATCAATATCCCACTGAGGTTCTTCACTTTCTAACTCGATAACTTCACCATCAGGACCTGGGTTGATTATAATAGTGGATCCTATCTCATCACGTAAATGAAAACATTCATGGATGTGACCACAAAATGCTAAAAGAGGTTGTTTTGCTCTGATGATATCATTAATTGTCTGCACACCAACATGCCAATCTTCTTCTCTAGCATCAAGCGATGTGTTATATGGTGGCGGATGAAATAATAGTATGGTCTTTTCGTGAAACGCATTTTTATGTTTCTTTGCTATTTGATCATACTCTGGTTCTATACGATTGAAACCGCCACCACCAAAACCTAAGAAAGTAAAACCTTTAAACTCAAACGGTGTCGCATGTACAAAATGTAAGTTTGGAAATTGCTTAAGAAGTTTTCTTACCCCTAATTCATCTTCATGGTTACCATGAATGAATACCACAGGAACTTTCAAATTATTAAATGCTTCAAGTACACGTTTTGTGGATCTATCAAAAATAGTAAAATCTCCTGCGCAAATAAAAACATCTATCTCTTCTTGTTTAATAATGCGCTCAAAACGCTTAATGAGCTCCATACGCTCATGAATATCAGTACATGCAAATATTCTCATAATAACAGCATATCCATCTCAGATTTTTAAAGCTTGGGACGCTGGCCATCAAAAATGGCCTGTAAATTAATGCTATATCTGCCTTCTTCAGTACTGTGAATAGTTTTCTTATCCAACAATGCTTGCACATCCACAGTAAATACTTCATCAGTATCTTCAAATGTATCTTCACCCAACTCTGCGGGCGCAATAAGATTACCTATATCAATTTGACCAAATGAATTTTCAGTAGATACAGGAATATTGGTAGATAACACCGTCATAGAAGGATCTCTTTTGTACAAGAATGCTTTTGAGCCACAAGAACAGCCTTGCAATATCTCATGAGAGACATCATCAAAGACCTGTAAGCATTTAATGCATTTATGGGACATAATTCACCAGGGACAATAAAATCTTATAATAAATAATATTACTAATAAACATCAACGATATACTTTCGCAGTAAGTGAAAAAAGCGCTTCATAGAGCTGATCTATATTGTCGCCATTTTTTGCACTAATACCGAGAACATCATTATCAGGAAACGCTGTTCTAATACGTTCAACTTTGCTCTTCTTCAAATCAACCTTATTTGCAACAATAAGAACTGGGATCTTACGATCAGTCAAATTTTTCACCAACGCAGCATTAACTTGATTGTAAGGCTCTTTTGTACTATCGAGTACAATAATAACACAATCCATCTTCTCAAGCCAATCAACGCTCTGTACAACGCCTCGCATTGCTTCTTTTGCGCGTTGTTTTGCCTCAGCATCAGTCATTCCTTGACGCACAAAATCTTTGTAATCAATACGAGTTGCAATACCAGGAGTATCTGCAAGAGAAAAAGATACAGTCTTTCCTTGAGCGTTCTTTATTGTTATTTGTTCTTTAAGACGGACTTCACGAGTTTCATGGGCAATTTTAGATGTACTACCCATCTCTTCTCCAAGCCAATCTGCACAGATGCGATTAGCTAAAGTAGTCTTTCCACCGTTTGGAGGACCATATAATCCAAGACGAGTATTTGACCTACAAAATAGCTTTCTCAATAAACGTTTGAACCATCCTACTAAAGTCATAGAGAATTACCATGCCTTCCGACGATTTATATAGTTTCCGGTAGTGTTGCTATTTCATAGGGATAATGATAAACCCACAAAAACAACTAAAAAACCAAAAAAAATTATCTCAAAAGAAACTAAAAAGCTAAAATAATATTTATATCTGCAATAATATCTATAGCTACAATAATATAAATCTAGGAATGCTCAATACATAATCTATACAGCATAATCTATACAACGCCAGAGCATAATCCAATAATAGAAGGATCTGAATATGTATCAGGATATATGCCGATACGTTCTTTACCCCCCATGATGCTTTTTATTATACTATATTTCTCACCGGGATTCAATGAACCAGTAGTATTGTAGCAAAATCCGTCACCTGCAATAACTATTTGCGCAGGCAAAAATACAACATAATCATCATTTGAGAATTTTCTACGTACAGAAAACTCTTGTCCATTAGACAATAATAAAGTATAATCTTCTCCCCCTATAGTAGCAGGTAATGAGAACACACGAGTGTAGCCGAACCGTACCTGGCTTGCGAGTGAAATTTCTTGTGTAATTATATTTCCCACCCCTTCTATTTCTCGCTGATAAATCTCTTGTTTAATGAGAGAACTGCGCTCTTGAACCACTAAAAAGAAAGCCAACAGAACAAAGAGCATGAACCCCACTAATATAAAAAATTCTATCGTAGTCTGCGCGCGCCTCATTCTATTCACGAAACGACCTCTATTATTGAAACGTTTTGTGCATGCGAATCAAAGCGATATCTTGAAACGCCAGGATGAGGAGTTATAGCAACAACACCAGAAGAAGCATTTGTTTCATTTAAGAGAATAATATCTGAAAAAAACACTGTTTCAGATAAACCATAAGGAGTATTGTAAACAAAGACTAATTCAGTATCCGAACCACCATTCACGCTATTTAGCTTAATCTCCTCAACTCCTTCAGGCATAACAAATTCTATCGTTTGCCTTGCACCATTTCCCAATGCATAAGATCCTTTTGCTGTCGAGACCATTTGTAAACCTATATCATTAAGGCGATTATTTGTAGTCCCCTCTATACTGCCTTTACTATAAGAGAAAAAGAAATAGACTCCAGGTAATAGAAGCGCTAAAGCAACGCCCACAATTATAAGATATTCAAGACTAATTTGTGCTTGTCTAATAGTAGAATGTGTAATTCTGACATCAGAACTGCATTTCTCTTCATCATACTGAAATTTAGAGGACATTTTTGAAGACATAAGTTCTTTCTGACCTAGATAATATAAAAAACTTTGCGCACTACTTAAGGATGAGTCATATCATTCAAGTTCATTCAAATCAATTAACCCATCGAATAAAGAATAATACACAAAACAAAAAAATAATTTGAAAAACGATAATGACCGAACGTAATAAACTAAACAAACTAAAAACTCAACTCACAAAAGACTCAACTCACAAAAGACTCAATATCCTCAAAAACCATCAAGGAATAGATAAATAACAAAAGAAAACTCAAAAACAGAGTGAAAATCAAGTGAGAAGGCTTATAAATCTCACGTCAATACCAAAAATATGAGTATCACGCCAGCACTAAAAGAAAAAATCCTCAATGCCCAGTTTCCAGAAATTCTTGGACAACAAAACGTTAAAGATGGCCTAAAATCAGCCATTCTAACAAAAAGAAACGTTATCATCATCGGACCACCAGGAGTTGGGAAGACAACACTTGCAAGATCCATAGCAAAACTATTGCCTTCAAGAACAGTCAACGATTGCGCATTCCGTTGCGACCCAAAAGCACCAACTTGCCCCCAATGTCTTAGCGCGAAAGGAACAATAAAAACAAAGGAACTTACTGGCGACCAGACAGTTGTACGAGTACAAGGAAGCCCAGATCTTACTGCTGAAGACCTCTTAGGAGATATCGATCCGATGAAAGCACTTCAGCACGGCCCACTATCATTAGAAGCATTTACGCCAGGAAAAATCTTCAAAGCAAATAAAGGCATATTGTTCTTTGATGAAGTTAACCGTTGCAGTGAAAAACTCCAAAACGCACTATTACAAGTCCTTGAAGAAAAAAGAGTCACAATCGGCAGTTATGATATTGATTTCATGGCAGATTTTATCTTCATTGGAACAATGAATCCTGAAGACAGTAGCACAGAAAAACTTTCAGATGTATTTCTAGACAGATTTGATATTATCACCATGAACTATCCAGAAACTGCTGCAATAGAACAAGAGATAGTAACAAAACAACGTCAGAAATTCACAGAAGTCACAATCAGCGACAACATGCAACAACACATCATCACTTTTGTAAGACAGCTTCGCGAAGACAACAATCTCGATAGAAAACCTAGTGTTCGCGCAAGTATCGGCGTAATCGATAGAAGCCTTGGTCTTGCACTCTTACGTGGAAAAAAGAATGTCACAATCGAAGAGATAATCGCAGTTATTCCTAGTGTTATTGCGCACAGAATAAGCTTGAAACCAAGCATCAAGTATCTTGAGCAACCAGAAAATTATATACGTAAGCAATTCCAAACCTTCGTCCGGGACCATAACATGGACGGGGGTGATCTTTGACGTCACAGATGAACAAGAAGATGATTCAATCGATGTAGATACAGTAGAACCAATCGATGAGTTAAGCGGAAAAATGCGTTCTGATCTAGATGAAGAAAGGTTAATGCATAGTGTTATTGAAAACGACGAACAAACTATCACGGATGGAAAAATGCTTTCTGAATCCGTCGATTATGCAATGGGATCTTTTACACCCGATCTCATGTTCAAAAACATTGTACAAAATTACAAGAATGCACAACGACTATATGGACCAACTATCATAAGAGAACTTACTGGATATGGAAATGAATTTGTAGAGAAAAATTTGAAAATGTCAGAATTCAGAGAAGAAATAAGGCAAAATATTGAAAAGAACGTCAAACGACTCAAAGATGAAGGGCTTCTTGACGATGAAGGACAAGTTACAAACGACGGTATGAAACTTGCTTCGATTGTAATGTATACTGAAGAACTCGATCATCTAGAAACGCACGGTCTTGGAAAAAAAGATCTAAAAGAAAAATCGCATTATGGAGAACGTTCAGAAACCGTGCGATACACAAATCAACGCTATAAAGATATTAATATTCGCGGCAGTGTCATGCGCGCTATTCGTCGAGGGCACTCACAAATCGAAGAAAATGATCTACGCGCATTTGAAAGAATACAGCATGGAAAAATAAGCATAGTATATGCGTTAGACGCAAGCGGAAGCATGCGCGGCAAGAAAATATCCACTGCTAAAAAAGCCGGAGTTGCGCTCGCATTTAAAGCAATACAAGATCGTAATGATGTTGGATTATTAGTATTTACTAATGAAGTATTAACTAGTATACCCCCAACAAAAGATTTCTCATTGTTATTAGAGGCACTAGCAAATACTCGTGCAGGACACGAAACAGACATAGCGCTTTCAATTAGCCATGCAATAAAGCTTTTCGAAAATGGTGCGCACACTAAACACCTGATTATTTTAACAGATGCAATTCCTACCACTGGAAAAGATCCTCTTAGAACTACGCTTGAAACTGCAAGTATGGCAAAAGACTGCGGAATAACAATCAGCATTATCGGCATCAATCTTGAAAAAGAAGGAGAACGTCTTGCGCGAGAAATAGTACAGCACGGCAACGGAAAGCTTTACAAAGTAAATGCGCTAGAAGAACTCGATACGATTATTCTCGAAGATTATGAAAATCTAAAGAGATAAACAAAAATACCAAAAACACAAAAAGAAACAATAAAAAAAGAGACAATAATAACACATTAACCAAAACGGAGAAACTAAAATGCATCTTGTCGACGTACACGCACATCTTGACGACCCAAAGTTTAAGGAAGATATAATTGATGTAATCAAACGTGCAAAAGCAAACGGAGTTGTAGCTATCATTCTACAAGGAGTATCCCACGAGACAAACATCAAATTAATAGATTTTTCAAAACAAGACTCAATACTTAAAGTTGCAATGGGGCTATATCCTCTCAATGCAAATAACGTTAAGGTTCATGAATCTAGTGATGCTGATGACGACCATGATGGTCAGAGCAAGTATTCAGTAGATGAAACGCTCTTATCGATAGAACAACATAAGAATAATATAATTGCGTTAGGCGAAGTTGGAATGGACTTCAATTTTAGCGATGATCAAACACAACAAATAGAAAATTTCACTAAAATAGTTCGTCTTGCAAAAAAAATAAGAAAACCACTAATTATTCACTCGAGAAAAGCAGAAAAAGAAGTTCTCGACATACTAGAACAAGAGCAGTACAATCACGCGGTGATGCACTGTTTTATGGGCAATCATAAACAACTGAAAAGAGGTATTGCGATGGGGCTCATGTTCAGCATACCAACAGCAGTTGTACGCAATAAGCAGTTTGAAGAGAATGCGATAATAATTCCTATTGGACAATTACTAACAGAAACAGATGCACCATACATGGGACCGTACAAAGATTTGCGCAATGAACCTTCAAATATAAGAGAAGCTGTAATCAAACTTGCGGAAATTAAACGTATGGACTCTGAAGAACTTGCAAACAGCATATACTTTAATTATCAAAAAATGTTCTTGTAAATATTCTTGTAAAACCTCAGAATTTCTAAAAAAGCCTTCAAATAACTCATTTACTACCAAAAAATGCACAACGTTTTTAAATTCTAATGATGATAGAGAGCAAATGGTACAAGTAACATTCGATACAAACAACGATTCACTCGAAGAACTTGAACACACAATTCTCATACTCCAAAAAGCAATTGAAAAGCATACAAGTGTAAATGCTGCAAAAATAAATGCTGCAAAAGAAAATTACAAAACCCCTGAACAAATCATTGAGAACAGAAAAGAAGAGAAGAAAGAAGATGAAAAAGAAGAAGACGATACACCATTCATTAAGATAACAATAAAGCATGAAGACACTGATGATGAGAACAACAAAAAAGACGAATGGAAGAAAAAATCTGACGACAAGCATGAATCTGAATCAAAAGATGAGCATCAAAAAAATGCACCTACACTCAATCAGCTCATCAATGACGCGAGCATAACAGAAGAGGAACTATCTTCATTGTTCAAAGGTCCTATTGAAACTAAAACTATTCCTGAGAACATAGAACCAAAATTGCATTCTAATAACACCAAAGAAAAAATTGACGATAATAAGTCGTATCTAGAAATAATAGAATATTCAGAAGAAGAAAAGTAAAAGAAGAATTTAAGCGACAAGATACTGCCTAATTTGTAAAAGTTCTTCATCGCAGGCAAGTCCGTTGTCTCGTAGGCTTTCAATGATTTCGTTCGCGTAACTATCTAATGACATAATACACCTCCTATACTCTTGCAGGTCTTTTGTTAGCTTCTCTTGTAAGTGCGCTTATTCGCTCATAACATAGAGATTCTATTAATGCAAGGTCGGCTGTTGTTGGGTTGTAAGGATTCATAGGACACCTCTTTTGATTGTGATTATCGACAATGAACTGTTGAGTTCATTCGTTATTTGTTAATCATACAGAGTATGCGCTCCTTATATACGCCACGAGGCTTTGTCCAGTGACAATATGTCCAGAATGCCAAAAATACAATAAAAAGAGAGAAGCTAGAATACAAAAAAATATAAAAAAAGCACAAAAAACTATCAGATATTACACACATTACAGAAAAATTTATTTATCGACGATAGTTAAACATGTCGTTGAACGCATAGTTTAGACAATACATTTTTAAACCTGAACACCAAGAAACGTTTGGCGCAAGCCGGTGGTAACCATGGCAGCGAAGAAAAAAACAGTAAAAAAGAAAACATTCAAAGCAGCTCCAGTGAAGAAAGTTGCAAAAACAAAGCGTAAGACAAGCAGATTCTCAAAAGTGAGCAGCATATCGAAAAAGGTCAAGAATCGATTCCAGAAGTTCTATTACTTCCACAGACCATCGATTAACAAATTCAGACGTGATAGCTATAAGGATAAGAAGAAGAAAGGCATCTGTGTAAAATGCAGTAAAAAGGCATTGAAAACAAGCATCTTCTGCAGCTACCACTTAGCAAGAAGCAGAGTCTACAACAGAAGATAGATTGCTTAAAAATTTCTTTTTTTATTATTTATTTTAGTTTCTATAATCATCCACATAATCAGTTCAATATCAGTAAATAGTCTTAGTTAATTT
>CAVRUV010000017.1:0-15785 GCA_963724455.1 uncultured Candidatus Woesearchaeota archaeon | reverse complement strand
ATGATATAATTGATGCGCTCGAGTTCTGCTTCACGCACTTTCTTGTTTGTAGTAAGAGCGCGATCATCGAGTGTTGCACGAAGTCCTGCATCCAGTAATTTCTGAACAACTAGTGCTGAGTATGCATTATGTCTATCTGCAATAGGTAAAACTCTAACTTGTTCTGGTGAAAACCACAATGGGAACTTTCCTGCAAAGTGCTCGATCATAATTCCCATGAATCGTTCTAAGCTTCCGAGAATTGCTCGGTGAATCATTACCGGCGTGTGTTTTGAGCCATCGGATCCTTCATATGTTGCTTCGAAACGCAGCGGTAGTTGGAAGTCGACTTGTATTGTTGCTAACTGATGGCTTCTACCTATGGCATCAGAGACATGAAAGTCGATTTTTGGCCCATAGAACGCACCATCGCCCGGGTTAATCTTAAAATTTATTCCTTGCTGTTCTAGAACTGATTGCAAGGTGCTTTCTGCTTTGTTCCATAGTGCAATATCTCCCATGAATTGTTCTGGTCTTGTTGATAACTCAACACGGTAATTCATTTTGAATATATCATCGTAAATATGTTTGAAAAAATCGATGCATGTGCGAAGTTCTTCTTCTACTTGATCGGTTGTGCAGAAAATATGCGCATCATCTTGTTCGAATTTTCTAACTCTGATAAGTCCTGAGAGCGCTCCTGAAAGTTCATTGCGATGTAATGGTGAAAAATCAGCAATGCGTAGTGGCAAGTCGCGATAGCTCTTTGTTGTATTCTTGTAGATGAGCACGTGGCTTGGGCAGTTCATTGCTTTTAGGCTGAAATCTCTGTCGTCAATTTTTAATAAGAACATGTTTTCTCTATAGTGCTCCCAATGTCCCGATGTTTCCCATAATTGTTTGTCGTATAATAGCGGGGTTATTACTTCCTTGAATCCTTTTCTTGCATATTCTTCGCGCATGAGCTTGATTAGCTCATTGAATATAACTGTTCCTTTCGGCAAGAAGAATGGTGCTCCTGGGCTGTATTCGTGGAACATGATTAGGTCTAAGTCTTTGCCGACTTTTCTATGATCTCGTTTTTCTGCTTCTTCCATCATTTTTAGATGTGCTTCAAGTTCTGATTTTTTGATGAAACAGTATCCATAGATGCGAAGTAGTTGTTTATTGTCAGTCTTTCCTCGCCAGTATGCTCTTGAAGTTCTGTATAATTTGAACGCTTCAATAACTCCTGTATTTGGTACGTGCGGTCCTCTGCATAGATCTGTAAAGTCTCCTTGCGTATAACTGCTGACTCCTTCTTCGTTTAATCCTATTATTTCGAGCTTGTAGATATTGTCCTTGTACGCTTCTTTTGCATCATTGATGCTTGCGTGATCGATTCTATGTATTGGGATTTTTTCTTTTGCAAGTTTTTTCATCTCGTCTTCTATTTTTTGAAGATCCGCGTCAGTGATATCTAGATTGTCGAAGTCGTAGTAGAATCCGTTCTCGATTACTGGGCCGATTGTCGGCAGTGCTTGCGGATATAGTTTGTGCACTGCGTGTGCTAGCAAGTGCGCGCAGCTGTGGCGGATGACTTCTAATCCTTCTGCATCTTTTGAAGTGATTAGTTTTAGGGTTGCATCTTTTGTAATTGGTGTTGTGGTATCGACTAGCTTGTCGTCTATTTGTGCTGCTACGCAGTTTCGCGCAAGGCTCTCAGAGATATCTTTAGCTATATCTATTGGAGTGATTCCTGCTTCGTAATTCTTCTTGTTACCGTCAGGAAATGTTATTAGGATACTTACCATACTCTTAGAGTCCGTCTTGGGGTTTAAAAGAATTGCGTCTATGTGGTGTGAAGATAGTTGTGTTTTGTTGTATTGATGAACGCCTTGGAGTAAATCCTGACGACGAGTCGCTGTGAACGGATTCGAGTCATACGAGAATCCGAAGGAACGATAGTGACGAGGAGTGAGCAGGCAAGGTCGAGTCGTCAGCGAAATCTGTGATGGGGGAACAGCATATTCACCGCGTTCATTAGTAGAACTGTTCAGTTATTTTTCTCGTCAATCTGCTCGTCAGGCGTAAGCTTTAAATACTGAATATGAGTACTTCTCTTAGTTTGTTACCTTTATTAAGTGATAACAATTAAATCATTCGTTAAAAGGGGGATATCATATGGACATACCTAATTATGTGAGTACAAAATGGAATAATACACGTTCAAAATGGAATGGTCTATCTACTGCTAAGAAATGGCTCATTGGCGGAGTTGTCGGTGGAGCACTGGCTCTTGGCGGTGGGGCATATACTATTCATAAGATAAATCAGCATAATGCTATTGTTGAACAACAAGCTGCTGATAAAAACGTTGCAGATCAAAAGGCTGCTAAACAACTTGCTGATAAAAAAGCTGCTGATAAGAAGGCTGCTGAGCAAAAAGCTCTTGAGATTAAACCTGCGCAAGCAACTGTTGTAACTCCTGAGAATGCTGAAACATCTGTTGTTGCAGCTGTTCAAGAAAAATCAACAACGAGCAAAGCACCTAAAAACAGAGCATCTGAGAAAACAAAATCATTAGAAGAGTATGTATCATATGCATCCACTGCTGATTTGAAAGGCGGACGCCACGGTGTTTGCCTAGGATACATCGGTCCAGTTGTATACGACAACAGAGATTCTGCTGCAGCGCACGCTGTGCTTTTCCAAGCATACGGCTCTGATATCAAATCATTGAAACTGCAGTTATCTGTCGAAGGAAGCAACAAGAAATACGAGATTCCGGCTGAATTCACAGTAATCAACAAGATGTATCACGCAAAGTACTCTACTGAAAAGCTTCTTATCGATGGTAAGAAAGCAACTGCTGCTGAAGAGAAAGAACTTCACGAATACATGGTCAAGACAATCTCTTCAGAAGATTCCTTGCAGCACAAAGTTATTGCATACGGGTCTGATAATTCTGCAGTGGCATCAACAAATGAGGATGTAAAAGAGATTACTTACTTCGGGCAGTCAGGCGATTATACTGCACAAGGATTTGTAAAAAACGGACAAGGTATAACTCTAAAAGAATCTGCAAAGGGAACATCTAGCTCTAAAGACAATGATTCTGAGAAGAATGATTCAAGAAACGATTCAAGAAATAATTCAGGTACGTCCTCTGCATCTTTAGAAGCACGCGTTGATGATGCACGTAATGATGTTACAACACCTAATGTTGATGCAAATACATCTGCAGGCATTGTCGCTACAGCGCAGCAAGCTCCACAGTACGGACTTAATGCAGCAATACCTGACACATTGGTTAAGTATACAATTACGCAAGGAAAGAACTTCAGCTATAGCAATCTGTATGCTCAGCCAATGACTTTCAGCTCGCCAACTGGTTTGAATTTCAACAGCGGAGCATTCTCCTTTACATACGGAGATGTTACTGGCGCAGCAAAGTTTGATCCAAAACCAAACAAGAAGTAATTGTGCTAGAAATTAATTTTTTTTCTTTATTTTTTTAATAATTTTTTTAATGTTTCATTGAATCAATATACTTGAGTTGATTTATTGCATCTTGCATAAGTTTGAGCGTATCATTAACTGTACTTATTCCCGATTTTAGGTATATTGGTCTGTATTGAAACAAGTTTTTTGTCGTTATGACTACATTGCAGTTTAGTTTAACTTGAAACATCACGTCTTCATCAGTTATTATATGGTGTGCAGGAACATCTTTGTACGAAGGTGTGTGTTTGGTGCGTGATAGTTCTTTTTTGATATCTTGATAAGTACGCTTCGTGTTGAAGAAAGCTGTTACTGCTGTATTCTCTGATTTAATCTCAACACCATTAAGATGGTGTGCTAGTTTTTTATGTTCATAATTTATTTCTAATAGTTCGCCGTAAGTCAGTTTTTTAGGAAACATACGCACTGAACAGTTTGTGTGATGGTTCATATACGCAATTACTGCAGAGATATTTTCTTTTGAAAGATCATTTATGCGAGCCGCAAGTTCAATCTGGTCAATATTCGGAACAACGGTTCTATCTTGCAATATTCCTCGTGCTGTTTTGAGTGGATGAAGAATAGCGTATATTGTGGCTGCAATGCGTGGTGATGTATTTGGCGAAGGATTTATTGGAGATTTATGCAGTGCTGTTATTGAATACCCTATATTTGAGAATAATATGCAGAGCCTTTCAGGAGTCCAGTTTCTATGTTGATGATTATCGAACTCTTTGTAGATTTGCTTTACAATCGAAGGTTTTACTGCGCTGGAATCTTCTAGTTTTTCAATAGGTTCAGATATTTCTTTTTCTTTTGGGGGTGGGAAAAATTCATAGAATGAATCAACGTGGTTTGTGCCTATGACTCTACCGGAAGGCTCTTGTTTTATCTTGTCTAATAATCGAGAATCAAAATCATTTTCTTGTATGTCTCTTTTGTTGAGGGTTCTGAAAATTAATGGTACTAACTGCAAATAATCTTTTGATTGAACAGTTACTTCAGCTCCTTTTCCTATTTTATATTCAACATCGAATAGCTTGCAAGTGTCATTTTCGCTGTGGAATAATACTCTTTTCAAACCAATGTATGGATTAGTGCAAAAGTATTTTCCAGGTATTGAGTCATATTCCAAAGTTATTTCTAGTGTATTCGGACTTGTTACATTAAGTGCATGAGCAATTTGCAGAATTGTTTCAGCCGTAGATTTCTCTCTTTGGAAGATTGTGAATGTTGGTGCGCTTGAATTATCCTTTCTTAATCTTCTGAATAGTATATTTATGTCATATTCATCGCCGCAATCGATAAAATCTTTGAAGGAAAATAGTTGAACTAATGTGGATTGTAAAGAATTAGCTCTTTGCAGAGGAGGTTGTATTTTGTTTGGGCGTTGTGCTGAATTAACATCTATATCTGATATATAACTTCCTACAATGGTTTCAAGACCATCCATATTTAGGGGGTTGTTTTTTGAATCCATAATAACGGGATTTTTATTAAGATTATATATATTTCCTTTAAAGTAGTAATATTCTAGAAATCTTATTTTTTTAATAATTATTTTTGGTTTTTTAATATTTATTGTTTATTTTCTTTAATATTCTGTTATTCTTTATTCTGTTCTTTCGTTATGATTAAAAAGAGATGAGCGTTAATCTATATTATGAGTGCCAACAAAACCGTCAAAGTCGTTATTGATACTAGAAAGACTTTGGAGCAGAATGCAGCAGCATATTTCGAGCGCGCAAAAAAAGCTAAAAAAAAGCTTGAAGGTGCAAAAAAAGCAATCGGTATTGCTCAATCAAAACTAGGCGCCATGAATGATGAGCAGAAATTAAAAGAGCTCGCTCAAAAGCAAAAGCCGGTAAAAGTCGTTCGCAAGCAAGAATGGTATGAAAAACTTCGATGGTTTGTATCTAGCGATGGTTTCTTATGTATTGGCGGACGCGATGCAACAACAAACGAGATTGTCGTGAAAAAACATACGCTCAAAGGCGATATGGTTTGTCACACAGATATGGCTGGTGCGCCATTCGTTGTTATCAAAGCAGAAGGTAAGGAGATTCCTATGACTACGCTTGAAGAGGCCGCACAATTTTGTGCATGCTATTGTCGAGCATGGAAGCTCGGCATTGCAAGTGTTGAAGTATTCTATGTTAGTCCTGAACAATTATCAAAAGAAGCAAACAGTGGCGAGTTCTTGCCCAAAGGCGCATTCATGGTGCGCGGCACAGTAAAATACTTGCAAGTACCGCTTAATCTTGCTATTGGAAAAATGGAAGATGGTCGCGTGATTGCAGGTCATCCTCGCTCAGTATTAAAGCACTCACAGAATGCAATAGCATACTCTGTATTGCAAGGCAGTGAGAAAGCATCTGATGTAGCTAAACCACTAGTATCTTTATTGAAAGCAGAACTTGATGATATCATCAGTGTTCTTCCAGCAGGTGGAGTAAAACTCGGAAAACAAATCAGCACTAGAGTATTTTAGGTTAGTAAGAATTTTTTTTGAATTATTGTTTTAGGCTTTTCAAGAGATCTATTCTATGTCTTTGTGTTCTTTTAGCTTCTTCTTTCCAGAATCTATCTTCCGTAATTTTGTATAATGTGTATGCTATTCCGCTACAATGCAGATAATCATATGTTGCTTTACGAGGATTAGTAACTTCTGTTTTTTTTGCGCATTGTTCACTATGATAATAGGCTCTTGCTAACCAAAGTGGGTCGTTTGTTTTTTTGAAACGATCATTTGCAATACGAAGCATGCTTGCGTGCAAGAATATCTCTCCGCTCATATATTCTTTTTCCGGAAGTCTTTTTTCGCCATTCATATTTGCGATATTAATCTTTTCAAGTCTTTTTACACGGTCTTTTTCTTTTGCTATTATTTGGTACATGGTGAATTTGTAGAGTTTATCTTCTAATGCAGGATCGATAGGAGTATGTTGTGTGTAAAGATGTTGTGCGTAACGATGTGCAACAGTGAGTAATCGTTTTATGATCATAAGATTGCTAACATCTGGTGCTGTCGAATTTTGTATATACTCTAATGTTAGTCTATCGCATGTTGCTATGTATTTAGTGTCAATTTTTGTAGGATTTCTTGTTAAGATAACTTTTAATGTTTCAGATATTGGATTTATTAGTCCTTTTTTCCTGCATTCTTTATATGATTCTTCAAAGCATGCAGTAATATCGCTCGTATTTCTCGGGAGAATCTCCATTATTGATCACACATGATTAATTTCTTTTAAGATTTCTAAATGCTGGAATTTGTAGAGGGCTTTCAAAAGAAGAGTGTCTGTATAATGTCATCTGATAAGCGAGTTGTTCTAGTAGATCAAAAATTTTTGCAGCAGGTATATGGTTTGAGGTGTAAACATTTATTGATCTATCCATTTTGCTTTTTGGACTATTCCAGTCTTGATGCCATGGGAATAATACGTGAACTAGAGAACCATCAACTGCAAATTCAAGACTTCCAAACCAGGTGTAGTTATCTTCAGTTGTTGGATGTATTCTATGTCCTACATAAATTATTTTATGTCCTACATATGAATGTAATCCACTTCCTATATTTGCAAGGTCGTCATTATTATGTCCGATTCTATCAGTTACTTGATTTAGATGTGCAACTAATCCTTTGTCATAGATTTGTATTGTATGATTTCGATATCTTGTTTGTTTCATCTTATCTGACATGTGATTTCCTCTATATTGCAGGTATTCAAGAATGATTTATAAATATTTACTTAATAATGACAACAGTTAATATTTATTTTTTATGTCAGTAAAATTTTTCTCAAAAAAGAATTTCTAAATAAAAAATAAAACTATTCCGACGATAATTAATATGAATCCTGTGCCTTCTGCTGCCCAGGCGTATTTTTCATAATCGTTGAGTTGCGAGAAATAAACTTTTACATCATCAATCCAGTTCTGAAGTTTTTGTTTTAGTTCTTCTAATTGTTCTTGGAATGATGCCATGATGATTCACGTTGTTGTATTGTCGTTTTGTTTTGATTGTTTATATTTCCCAGCTCAGAGTTAGGATTTACTAATTTAGTTTTTTATTTTTACTATGTGCCACGGAGAATTGCTGCTCGGTCCCTCGCAGGATTTATGATTTTTGTCTTGCATGAATCAGACAAAAATCTTGAGTTTGCTCCAAGGTGGTACTATTGCTATTTCTTTTTGACTAAATTGTTATTTGAAATATTTTATTTCAAACCTACGCTTACTGCGACCATTTTTTCAGTCCAGCATTTTGTGCACTGCCACTTGTCGTACTTGGTATTTCCGCTAGTTAATGTTCCGCTTTTATGCATTTCTTGCTTACACTTGATACACTGCATGAGTTCACCTGTTATCGCTGTATGATTATTTGTTGTTGAGGTATATTATTGTATTCAATTTATTCTATTTGATTATATGATGGTATTCTTGTAAAACTTTTAGCAAGGCCGTAATGGTTGTGAGGGTACGATGGGGTCTGTACATGCTTGTCCAGCAGGATTCTTGCCGATAATACCTAGCAGTTGGATAGTGGTTTCTGTGCTGTATGCTGCAGGTATTGCGATGCCGTCTAGGAGTTGTCCTGGCTGCAGTGCAGAGTCTTTGATATTTAGTAGGTTGTCGCTTTTGCTTCCTGATAAGAGTATTTTTACTCCAGCTAGAGGTATGCTATCGGGATTATTGCGCATGATGAGAATGACATTGTTGTCTTTTGCGCACATTCTTTCTACGCTAATTGAGATTTTTTCGCAGTCTCCACCTTTGTTTGTGTCGACGCTCCAGTTCATTATCATGCCGCCAAGTGCGACAGCAAATGCCATTAGTAATACTGTGGCAATGAGCGGCGACATGCCGCGTCTAGCAAGAATAGGGAGCCCACCTCGTTTCATAGTATAGAATTTCCTTCCACGGATTTATAAATATTGTGTCGAGAATTGCGCTATTTGGTAAAATGCGCTAAAATAGAATGAAAATAGAAGAAAATAAACTGGAAATAGAAGAAAAAAATGATTTTTAAGGCGTTTTTTAGGCTTTACCAGTACATGCCTTGTTGGGCATATCTTGATGTTGCGCCAGTTCTAAGGTCCCACGGAGTGTACGTATAACCGTATGTCCTGTATCCGTATGGTGGTTGGCCATTGAAGTTTGGGAATTGGTTATATGATCCATAGACGCCAACTCTGCCCCAAGTGCCTTGTGTGTAGTATGTTTCCATACCGTACTGGTTCATTGGGTAGTTGCGCATTGGAAATCCTGATGCGTAGGCGCTACCGAGTGTGAGAAGTAGTGTGCTGATGAGAATTATACTAAGGATAATCTTTCTATAGGTCAGGTTCATGATGTGGGGATGTTGGTCTGGTTTAAAAATATTATCAATTTTACTTCTAATTAGGGGTTACAGTGAAGGAATTAGTACATATTGTTGAATTATCTATTTTTTTAGATATTTGCTTTAGTAAATTTAATAAGTGATAGTCAGGATTAGTTATTGTGGAGAAATTTATTGTGGAAAAATTATACGCCATCAAAGATGAGAATTCAGAGCTTTATGCACAAGTAGCTATAACAAAAAATATTTGGAGATTTCTTGACGGATTGGCAAATGTCTTATTTCTGGAAACTTGGATGATTGATGATCACTATGGTGGAGAAATAAAGAATAATGATTATTTCTGTTTCAAAAAAGATAATATCTATTTAGTGATTATTATGACAAATGAACGTGCTCATATTATTGTTATTGGGTTGCATGATAATAAGGATATTAAGAAATTTATTAACGAACATTATTCGATGTAGTAATTCGAGTGATGCTTGAGATAAACCTGGTTTTTTAGTTCTAATTTTGTAGTATGTTGTATACTTGAGAATATCATTTTTTATTATAGAAATCAATAAATATTGTTATAGAATTCTATTAATATGAAACAAGTTTTGAATGCTGATTCTGTAAAAACAATCACTATTGATCAATTAGTAGGTGGTCTTTTTGCAGGTTTAGTGCTTGAAAAAAGAACAAATTTGCATAAAACAATATATGATTCTGAGTTTCATTATTCATTCGCAAAAGCATATTCTGCAATAAAACCGCTATTGGAGAAAGAAGGTATAACTACAAGATTTGATGACACAGAACTTTTTACAGATTCAATTACCGGTTATTCGAATAGAATAGCGCGTGAAATGGAGAAATATCGATTTATTCTAGATGTGCCAATAACAATGGATCAAACACAAATCATGTTATCTCCACAAGTGGCACAAGAGAGATTAAACAAACTTCCAGGATCAAATGATTTGTATTTAAATTTTGCAAAAGAATTCCTTGCAGTTTATGATGGTATTAGTGAAAAATAATTTGATTTCAATTCTTAGCTTTCTTTTTCCAGAATGCCAACATCTCTTCTTCAATTGGGTGCATTTTTCCTGGAATAACAAAACAATGCGGCGGCTTGCCAAAATCAATAAGAAGAAGTTCTTTTATTCTGCCGGGGATTATTTTCATATCAGCGCAGCCCATTCTTGCAACTCCGACAACGATTGTTTCTTCAGTGATGATTTCTGTATTCAATTTTTTTTCAGCAGAAAGAAGATGTTGCAATCCTTCGGCCACACTCATGAATCGTGCTTCGTCTGCTTTGATATCGAGTAAGCAAAGCGTGTGCAATCCACGGGTATGATTTTCTTGTATTCCTGTAAGAAAACTCGTCGGTTCAAAACTTGGTAGCCAGTAAGGCAAGCTCACTACCTTTCCATAACGGTAAAGTTCAAGGCCAATAGTTCCGATAGCGTTGATGATGCTTGCATTATTGATGATATCGACTTTTATCTCGAGATCTGTTGCACGCAAGAATAAGTCTGTGTGGGTTGTTGCGCCAAACACATCGCCAATTATTAGGATTGCAATGTCCTCTTTTTTTGCGCGCTCGAGTATCTTATCGATTTTTTGCTCGATATCGTTTCTTGTAAGTATGATTATTTTCTTTGCAAGTGTGCTCTCGAGTTCTTCGTGCGTGCATTGCAATAATGAAGTATATCCTTCGATGTAGACTGCGCTAGCTTGTTTTACTGCATCTAGCCCGCGAAGAGTAATATCTTTTCCATCACGAAGGCCGAGTCCGATAAGCGTTAACATATCTTATCGAATCTTTTATTGATTTAAGAATCTATTGGGGATTTCTTTACTGGAAGCCACGTAGAATTACTGCTCAATCCTTCGCAGGATTTAGGAAAATTGAGCTGCATCAATCGCTCAATTTTCTAGGTTTTGCTACAAGGTGGCTTCTCTTGATTGCAATTAGTAACTAAGATATATTTCTTTTAGCAGGTGCATATTTCATATTTTTGTGCGCAAGCATCTAATGATCCAGAACACGTGATGTTTTGATTTTTGTAATTGCAGTTGTGCACTTGTGTCGTGCATCCTTTATTGAATCCTATTGTGTCAGTTCCGCAAAAGCAAGTCGGATATTTTTTCAAGCATGTAGTTATGTCACCGTTGCATAAGACTAGCGATCCTCTAGTGTCTACGCAAACATTCTTTTGTGCAATACAATCTTGTACGCCGCATCCGCATTTGAGATATTGCTGTTGGCATGTTGATAGATTGCCTTGACATAATCTTAATGTGCTAAAACTATTCGTGCAAAGATGTTGCCTGTCGTCGCATTTTCCTCTATCATTTCTGATATCGAATGGAGCGATTACTTCATCTGGACAAAAACAGTATGTTGCGCTAGCTACGCATGCTCTATCACTCTCTACGCAAACGAACATGCGCGTTCTTGTTGGAGGTAGCGTATTTGTTACGACAACGAGTTTGTTCTTATTGTAGATGCTATTATTTTGCGAGTTGTCGATAATTTGATAGCAAAGCGCCACGCTATTTAGACATGTTCTAGGGTCCATAGTTACTGTGCCTGCTCTTCGTATGGTGTCATATTGTAATGCAGTTCCAGCAGGTACTTTTGGAGGCGTTGGTGCAGTGTGGTAAATTTTGCTAAGATTTACTTTTGATTCTCCATATGGATTTGGAATTTTGCTTTTGTATGATGAGCTTTCATTGATTGTCATTGCTAGAGTTACGCTTACTATTAGCAATGCAATGGTGATTGAAGCAACGAATATTATAGAATGTTTTATGATTGCATTACTGGTGCTGTTACTTGTACTTTTGTTACTTGTACTCCTGTTACTCTTACTATTATTGCCAGTATTCTTTATAGAATCATCATTCATGGTCTATTCTTTGTAGTCTTGATTTAAAAAACTTGGCTACTCTAGGCTATACACCAGGGTATAGAATTGTATAAATAGGGGCTTTTTTGATAATTATTGAAGATATTGAAGAGTTGGGGATTAATAGTTGAGTTTAGAGTTAATTATTGGTGGTGAATATTATGAATGAGCGCATATGCATAGATGGCTGGGTGGATCCTGTTTTATTTCCTTCACGTTGTATTATTGAATCTGGCGGTATGAGCTCTGGAAAGAGTTCTGAATTTTACAATCGTTGTAAGGCGCTCATGGCAAAGCCTTCTTTGGAAGTTGCTCTCTTTAAGCCCGATATTGATAAGCGTCATCCACCTGAATGGATTCTTCCAAGAATGGGTGTTAGTGATGTTGAGTTAACTGCAGATGATTATGAGCGTTTAGGACTTCCTTGTAAATCAATTAGTGTAAAAGATCCTTATCAAATTATTGATTATTTGAACGAACGAGGCAGAGTTGATGTTGTTGGAATTGAAGAGATGCAATTTTTCAATCATGATATAGTGCGTATTGTGCAGGAATTATGCGCTGCAAAATTATCAGTCCTAGGCACTGCTCTTGAGTTGAATTATCGCGGAGAACCGTTTTCTCCTGCTGATCAATTGCTTTGCACTGCTCATGAAGTGCATAAGCACTATGGTTGGTGTACTGAAGAATCGTGTTTTAATCGCGGTGTTAGAACGCAACGCTATACTGACGGGGTACCTTCGCATTGGGATGAAAAGACTGTTATTCCTGATACAAAAGAGAATCGTGAACGTTATCAATACAAACTTGTATGCACCCAACATCATATTGTGCCTGGAAAACCCGATCTTACAAGAAAACTCTTTGTTGTCCCGAATATACAATATGCTGGATAAATATAGTATATTGGGCGATGTTGGATGAATTTGTTGTTTTAGATTTGGTTTTTGTATTTTTATTATTTTTATTATCTATTATTATTTTATTTTTTTATTATCATTTTCAGTAATATTGATTGAGTTATTGTTTAGTCAGTCAGGATTTAATTCTACTATTTAGTTCAAATTATCCTTTTTCATTGACTGCTACGGAGAATTGCTGTGCGTTGCCAGGTTTTACAAAATCGAACCTGCACCTGCATGAAAACAAAGTTTTCAGCACGCCAGAAACGAAAACGTTTCTAAGCGAATCGGTTCGATTTTTGAGTATACTCCAAGGTAGCAGTCTTTATTGAACTGAATATTACTATTTTTATTGCTAAATCTGTCTTCTATTCAGAATATATAGAACTAAAAAATAAGAACATTCCTAATCCAATTTATTCACTCAGGATATGCTGCTTTGATGAGATTATCTTTTCCTTCGAATCTTTTGCGAATAGGTTCTATTATCAAATTAATCTCTTTAGCAACAGCATTCTTCAAATCAAGCGGATGCATCTTCTTTTCAGCGTATGCTGTTTCAATTTCAGCATAGGTAGCAAAGCTTAATGGGCCGCCGAACTTTTCAGGTCTATCAATAACAAATGATTCGCCAGCATCTTCTTTGCGCACCATTATTACATATTTTAACAGAGCCAAGATTCCATTACCTTCAACTTCTCCTTCTATGCAGTGGGCTTGTCGTATCTTGTCATTGATTGTTTTAGCGTCATCAATTAAATCAACTTTTGAATTCTTTACTGATGATGACATCTTGCCGCCAGGCGCTAGACCAGGTATTAGCGGAGTCATGATTTCAACACGTGAGTGATACCCAACCTTAGGCAGGTTTTCTCTTGCAAGTACTAGAATCTTACGTTGATCAACTCCACCGTACTGTACATCGACTTTCAAATACTCTTCATCGAGCGCTTGCATCAGAGGATAAATAAGTCCTGCTAGTTTAGGATTGTCTCCCATCTTGACAACATCGGATGCAGCTTTATGCGCATCATGCACTGAGACTACTGTGGATAATTTCCACATATCCATTACATACTCTTGCGATGTCTGAAAACTGCTTCCCTTTACTATTTCAAAACGTGATAGGTCAGCACCTAGTGCTTCGAGCATTGCGGGAATCACAATTGCATAGTATTCATATTTTTTCTCAAGCAAATCCCATGGAGTATTGTCGAGTGCGCCATGAACATCTGCAAGAAGAAGTTTTACTCTGAATCCTGCTTTGAGAAAATCCATGAGCTTTATTCCCCATACAAAATAGCCAATGTGCGGTCGTCCAGTTATGCTTGTTCCCAGATAGACAATAGGATGGTCTTTTTCTATGAGCAGTTTTTTGAGCTCTTCAGACGTTATAATCTCTTGTGTATTCCTTGTAACTAGTTGCATGCGTTCGTCGATGTTCATAAGTATCAATATAACTACCATGACTTGCTTTTTATCACTTTCGGTATATTGATGCTCAAATTAAGATTTTAGAATGGGTTATGATGGATAGTTCATGATGAGACTGCTAAATGGATGGTTCAAAATAAGAATGGTTCAAAATATGGATTGTTCAAAATATGGTTCGAAATAATTTATTTTTGAATTTTGGGAAACGTTATTAATATGTATCTAGAATTATTATTAAGTTGATTAATTGATTATTATGTTGGTGTAATTATTATGTCTAAATTAATAAAGAAATTGTCAAAGAATGTACTAAAGAAGGTATCGAAGAAGGTATCGAAGACTGTATTGGTTTTCGGTACATTTGATATTTTTCATCCAGGACATGAATATATGCTTTCTCGTGCACACCATTATGGTGATAGGCTTGTAGTAATTCTTGCGCGCGATAGAACTGTGTTGAAAATGAAAGGAAGGCTTCCTAAAAATAATGAAAAGAAGAGATTACAGACGATACGTTCAAATCAATATGTTACAAGTGCATATCTTGGTCTATTGGGTGATAAATACAAAATGATTGAGAAAATACAGCCAGATGTAATTTGTTTAGGATATGATCAGTGTCATTTTACTAAAAACCTTAAAGAGATACTTAAGCAACGCAATATGCATGTGCGAATTGTTCGTTTTCGCACAGCATATCATCAACATATTTACAAATCATCAAAACTTCGCAATGATTGATTAATTGATGCTTGAGATTGTGGAGTTATATTATTGATTGAGAGTATTATTGAGAGTATTGATTATTACTTAACTTAATCTTTTTGTTTGTCGTTGTACTTTGGCCAGTAATAGTGATTTTCTAGTAAGTTATTATTTTAGTAAGTTATTAGTTTAGTATAATACTTTAGCAGTATTAGAGGATACATTTGATAACAAAGAGTGCATATTTACTATGATTTACCATAATAGCACCAGCACCGGTAATAACAAACAACCCATTGCTTGAGCTCTTGCTGTCTTTGATGCTGCAGGAAGTAGTCCTATTGCGGTGCTTGTGACTAATACGAGAATGCCGAGCCATCCGCAGCGTAAAAGCACAATTCCTGCAACAAAAATAATAACAAAAATGCATGTTGTTCTATATGGAATTTTTGGCAAGAATCTTGCAGCGCGTTTGCCAAGATATAATGTGATTATTGCAGCGCTGCCTGCTGCTACAAGTCCTGCTCCTAGTAATATAATTGCGGTTCTCGTGTCAATGATAGTAAGTTCTGTTATCACTGCCATTGCGCCATTTCTTGCTTTCTCAAACATGATAAATGATGCAAGGCTCAATATGAAGCTCGCGCTACCGAGTGCGCCAAGCAAAATAAGAAATCCGTGATCTCCTAATTCTCCTTTCTTTCCTGGTTGCGATGCAACGCTTGAAGCAGCACTCGCACTAACTCCTGGTAACAGTGCTGTTATCATTCCTGCAATAATTCCTCTTATGGTTCCGCTTAACGTCTTTTTCATATCAAGATCGGTGTATGCCAGTTCTTTTTGCAACGGTATCTGTTGGTTTTCATTGATGCTATACAGCAGTGTTGCAACACCAAATATTCCAGAAAGCAATGGAAGTAATGGTTCTTGCATTGGTAGTCGCAACACGATAATTCCCAGAAGACCGCTTATGCAGAATATGCTGATCGCCCACAGTATTTTCTTATCTTTTAATATTGAAAAAATTAT
>CAVRUV010000016.1:0-10611 GCA_963724455.1 uncultured Candidatus Woesearchaeota archaeon | reverse complement strand
TTTTTTGAATTTAATTTATTAATTTGATATTATTTGATTGCTTACAACATACCAAGCTGTGTTGCAATATCAATTGCCGGACCGACAAACTTGACATATGCGCGTTTCTCGCCATTTGGATAGTTGTGAGTATTTACTTTCGCCACTTTTGCATTCAACATTTTTTCAACAGCAACCTTAATCTGATCTTTTGTTGCTGCTTTGTCGACTACAAATACAATGACATTTTCAGCTTCAATAGCTTTGATGCCTTTTTCTGTTGCGAGTGGGTACTTGAGGATTGACATGATAATCACGTTTTTGTTTTGTTATTTTTGTTTTGTTATTGATTGTAATTTTATTTGATTGACTAATTTTATTTGGTTGGCTTCTTTGCTGCGGCCTTTGCTTTTGCTGCTTCTTTACCAACAACTGGTTTTGCTTTTGCCTTTTCTTTTTTTACTGCAACAACTGGTTTTGCCTTTACTGAAGTTGGACCCTTGTAGCTTTGTAAGAAGAGACCTTCTTTTGTCAAGCGTTCAATTGCGCCCTTAGTGTATAAGGTGAGTCTGCCGGCATGTGTGCCTGGAGCAAGAATCTCTGCATTGAGTCTGTGGACTGCGATAACATCAAAGCCTTGTAAGTTTGCAACTGCCTTCAAAAGCGGACTTGCATCTTTACTAACTACAAGCAATGCACCTGTTGCGTGCTTGTGCTTGCGACCACGAGTCTTACCGCGGCCTGCTCTGATATTTGTAACACTGGTTCTAACAAGCTCCTCTGCAAAACCAAGTTTTGTGAGTGCTGCTTCAAGATCAGCGGTCTTTACGATGTTCTCAAATGAATCATCAGCAATGAATGGGAATGCTTTTGGAACTTTGTGTCCGCGCTTTGCTACAACTTCTGGATTGACAGATGCTGCGATTGCACTGCGGATTGCTTTTCTATTCTCAAGAGTGTTAATCTTTTGTGCCCAGTCAGCTTGTGGTTTTGGTCCGTGTGCTGCACGACCGCCTACTGTACCTGGTGCAAGTGCTCCAACCCAACCGAATTGCATACCACGGTGAGTATGAATCTTACGTGGAACACGGCTGATTGCTTTACCGTAACTTCCCTTGAAATCACGACGACGTCTTGATAATTTTGTACTGTGCCTCATACCAGCGTCACCGTAGCCACCGTATGGTTGTCTACCTGCTGCTTGGATTGAGAGGACTGCTCTTTGAATGAGATCTTCACGAAGTGGCTCTTTGAACTGTGCTGGAAGCTCGACGCTACCTGCCTCAGTATTTTGTGCCGTTAGGATTTTGAGCTTCATGTTTTCACGTTTGTTTTTTGTGTTTGATTGTTAATTTTTGATTGTTAATTTTTGATTATTGATTGTTACTTACTTACCTTGTTGGCTTGCAAGAACAATATGTTCAACTGCAGGAACTGGAAGTGCTTGTTTTAATCTGATTGCACGTACTAGTGTAATCATTCTCTTCTTGTGACCTGGAACACTGCCCTTAACAATGAGGAACTCATTGCCGGATTTTCCGACGCCATAATGCAAGAATCCGCCCTTCGGTGTAATCTCTTCTGGTTTATCAGTGATCTTGAGGATTTGATTGTTATACTGTACGCGTTGGTGGTAGCCCATTTGACCTGCGTGTGCAACACGATACATTGTGTGTTGGTGTGCACTCCATCCGCCTGCAATACAACCTGGTCTTCTTCTACCCTTCTCACTCTTGTGTGGTTTTAGTGCGATACCAAATCTCTTGACTGGACCTTGGTAGCCTTTTCCAGTTGTTACTGCGTGCATATCTAAGTACTCACCAGCTTTTAGGAATTCGCTAACCTTGATTTCGCGACCAACAATTGTCTTGATAAAAGTTAATTTGTCTGCAATTGTTTTTCCACCGACTTCGACTTCAAAAATTTGTGGTTTCTTCTGTCCAATTCCAGTCATGTGTGGTTGTGTTTGTACGATGATTGTAAGATCGTCGAATTCTCCTGAGAATTCAGCATCAAGATCGAAAGCAACTGGTGTTGCTGGTAGCTTGAGCTTACGTGCAATGAACTTGTCCTTGCCGATAACAGTAACTTCTTTTGCTACACAGTATCCGTATGCGGTGTGTGTGTATGCGCGAACTGCAAAAACCTTGAATGCTGGGCACTCAATGATTGTTGCTGGAATAGAAATGGTTTCGTTTTTTGTGATGCTGTTCTTGTATGAATCAAATGCCATAACGTGCGTCATGCCCATTTTATATCCTGGAACTGCTAGGACGCCATCGAGTTTATTATTAAAGTGTCTTACTCGTGGGATTGGTCTATCGGATCTCTTACGAGGCCAGACCTGCATGCTTCCGTGACGTGGATTTCTTGCTTTTGGCATTGTGTACCTTATTGTTTTTTACTTAGCAACGTATGCGACAGCACTCAGAACTTTTGTGTCCGTTGTACTGTAACGCGAAACGCGCCAGGCGTGGACAAGGTTTGTGACTGGCTTCCGACCAATCTTTCCTTGTATGATGTGGAAACGCCAAACCGTTTATAAAGATATTCTTTTTCTTAAAATTGCTTTTAACGGCGTGTAGTTTCTGAATATTACAGTTTGAGGATTTTTGATGCCAATATAAATATTACCTTAAGAGGTTATAATTGAACGTCAGATGAAGTAAATATGCATGTCGCCTTGGCATTTAATCGAGGGCTGAGTGTTTTTCAAGGAAAAACGAGACGATGCCCGATATAAAATCTCGATAGAGTAATTGGCCGCGACATAGTAGAAATAGTAGAAATTCTTTGCAACACCACATACATATACTATAGGAGAGAGCATAGGAGAAAGATAAAAAACTATAACTGACTATAACTAAACTTAGAATTATTAGAAAATCCTAATTAAAAAAAGTTTAGAATGTCATATTAACTAATATAAACAAATTCCACTGGACATTCTGCCGTCGAGGATTTAAAGAAGTTCTGCATTCTCGCATTTGGAAGAAGGTGGAACCTGGGCTCCGTAAGGGACCGGGTCCCAACTTACCTGAAATTTTGTGAAAACAGAACGGAAAGTAAGTAAGCCGCCCCCGGCTAGTGAGTTCGACTCTCACACGGAGCGCACCTTCTTCCAGTTATTTAAAGGTTATGTAAGATTGACTTGTCGAGAATAAACCTAACTAAAAACTTTTTATTGCTCCGGGCATTTATGACGTCGTCCAGTAACGAGCCTCGAGGGCTGATGCCATATCTCGAGTCTCTGACAAATCCCTTGGGAGCAATAATAATTGATTTCCAATCTTCATTTTCTCTTATCCATCCAGCTGATAACGCCTGATATTACTACATCTTGATGTTCTGGTTTGAGGAACATATGATCTCCTCCCCCAATAAGCAAGACATCCTTATCCTTGCTGCTAATAGATGAAAAGAGCTCGTTTGTATCCTCTATAGGCACGAATGTATCGAGACTGCCGTGAATCAATAATGCTGGACATTTGATGTATGTTGCAAGGTTAGGAAGATCAAGTGCTGCAGCTTCTTCTAAAAATCTTGCTTGCAAGGCATATGGTACATCGCCAACGCTTTTTCTTACTTTAAGAATTGCAAATCCACAGCTTTGCATTTGCTCTTTTTGCTCGGCAGATAAGATGTTATCAATCCTTTCTGGATGCATAGGTGGCGCTATTGTTATTATACCATTGACTCCACCCACTGTTGCAACAGCAATTGCTATAGTTCCACCCAGGCTATGGCCGAGCAAGTATACTTTCGTATAACGTTCTTTGAAGTGCTTTAGAACAATGCCTGCTTCTTGGATTAATTTATTCGGCGTCGAATCCTCGAATCGCCCCTCGGAATCTCCGTTGCCCGAAAAGTCAAAGCGATACGCAGCATAACCGGATCTTGCTAAAGCAGTAGATAATGATGATATTAATGGATATTTTCTTGATGAAGTTAAGCCGTGCAGAATAATAACGATGGTGTCTGTTTTTTGTGCTGGTTCATGCAATGTACCGACCATCAATTCATGCGAATTATTCATTATAGGATATTGTTGCTGAGTATCAAGAACTACTGGTTTTATTGGCAGAGATGGTTTAGAAAGTATTTTTGTTTTTGATATATTGCGTATAACAGGTATTGATTTTTGAGTTGATTGTGGAATTGATTTTTCTAATAAAGGTTTTTTTGAAATGATTATTTTATTCTTGTTAATTTTATTAATGGACTGCTTACTAACGCTCTTACTATTCTGTTTAGTAATTCCTAACGACGATGCAGTCATCTGTTCTTGCACCACTCGTATAACTCGTGGTTTTGGAGGAACACTCTTTTTTTGAACAGTCTTTTTAATAATTTTAACAGTCTTAACAATCTTAACTATTTTTTTAGGAACAATTTTCTTTGCAGGTTTAACCGGTTTAACTGAAGCGTGCTTACCAAATGATTTCTTAGTTTTATTCTTTGCCGTCTTCTTCATGTACAACCCCAACATTTTCTTGTTTTCGTCCTTTTTTAGCTTTTCCTATCTTTACTATAACATCTGCTGCGGCCTCTGTTGCAGCATCTGTTGCAGCCTCTTTCTGTTTAGCAACCTTTTGGGCATAAGGTGTTTCATAGTCATCATCATCAGTTTTTTTGCGACGTTTTGGTTTTTCACCCAATTTTACATGTTTTAGTGCATACTGCGCAGGATTGCGCACCTGTGAACAGAACTCGTTTGGTTTACACAAATTCATACTTTGATAATACTCTTTGCAAGACGGAGGCAAGATGCGCTCCGGCTTCATTCGTACTTGTCGCATATGACCTTTTATCACAACTTCGCGTAACGGTTCTGGATTTTTTGAATTCCAAGCATGCAATTCAGCTTCAATCATATCCGGCGACCATCCGCAAACTACAAGAAAATTTGTGAGCGCAAACATGGAACGTTTTTTTCCATCTAACATTCCTCCAGCAAGGATATTTAGCATGCACGGAGGAAAATGCTCTTTTGCAATAGCATCAGTTATAACTTCTAGTTCTGCATTTTGTTGCGTAGCATTGCGCCTAACATTCGTACTCTCTTTTTTTCCTTGCCACTGCCATGCCACTGAAGCGAGTTGTGTTGCATCTCCATGAACAATTGTTGCAGAATCTAAGAATGTTCTACTAAGATCAACTGTGGCCGGTTCAGCCATTTTTTTATCAAAATCTAATACCTCATCAGGAAGAATAACTACACTTGAAAGTCCTGATTTCTCGTGCAATGAATAGGGCATACGATACAAGTGTCTTCCTGCAATAAGAATAGTATCTACTTCAATTACTTCAGCAAGTTTTAGACGTTTCGTATAACTGTTGGGATTATGTGCACAATCATTCGATTTTGCAAGTGATATGAATTCAAGTAAATGCTTACATTGCGGACATTTTCTATTCGCTTCATCAAACATTTCTTTTTCTTCACGTGAATATTTTTTATTATCTCTATATTGGCAATGATAGCACTGTAATGAAAAGCTCTCTTCATTGCGCTTAACAAACTTATTACATGTTGGACAGAATACTTGCAAGATAACATCGCGCGGCTTGTGCGCAATTGCTGCAAGTTCATCGACTGTATAAGTTGTACGTACTGACGATGATGTTGGTGCAGCGTCACCGCCGAAGGTTATTAGATCATCTCTGATAGTCAATATTCCATTATTTGGATTGCCCATAAAATCTAGCATGTAGCCGGCTATTGCGCGAGGCAATTCTGGGAAGAGGTCTTTTGTTGGAATATCCTTTTGACCATCATGTCCTAAGATATGTGATGGAAAGCTCTCCCATGGAACACCTATATGCCATCCTTTGTTGCCGCTAAATTTAACACTAATACTTTTTATGCCATGTGCGCGCAATGTTTGAATAAATGTCCAAGCAGTAAGTCTTGATAATTCCCAATTTGGTGCATCGATATCAAGAACTAAATCCCAGCCTATACGTAATGCATCTACATCCTTTCTATTTGCACCCGTCTGTATATTGAGCGGGTTTTCCCAACGCTCTTCACTACAATGAAAACTAGTTGAACGTCGTTTTGCAAATTCTAGAATATCTGTTGGATTGAATAATGCGTCCGGGCGCTTACCGAATCCTTCACCATAGCGTGGAGAGACTTCTCTATGTTCGGCGTGGCGGAGTATTGCATCTTGTACATCGCGACGCTTGTAATACTGCAAGCTCCTTGCAACCAACATGGGCGTGAGCTCCACCATGATTAGACTAAAACAAGCTCGCGCTTATATGGTTTTAGGTGGTTTAAAACGATTTTACAGCCAATTTATAGCCAGATTATGACCCTCAATAATATAACCTTTTTGAGTTAAATAACTACATAAACCAATATAAACCACATAACCCATAAGCTTTATATATAGTTTTGTGCCAAAAACCATTGCTAGCATATGTTAACGGATCACGAACTAGATATTCTTAGAAGAAGGGCTGCCGGAGAGAGCCAAGCGCAGATAGCAAAAGCCCTCGGCATTACGCAAGCTGCAATCTCAAAAGCTGAGACAAATGCGCAGCGTAAAATCATAGATGCCGAACGCTATATGCAAATTCTCAAGACATTTGGCATCAGCATAGAGGATAATATTAGTGGTCGAAAAGTAGTATACAATCCGCGCAAGCGCAAAGGAGGTGGCATATGAACACCGACATGATGCGCGAGCGTGCCTTGCAAGGATTACAAGATGGAATAATCACACAGCACGAATATGATGTTTATATAAAATCTTTAGATAAGCCGCGTGTAAAAAAACAAACTATTGTTATTGCTGCTATTTTCTTAATTGCTATTCTTAGCATAATCATAAGTATTGTAACGATAAATAATGGACTTTCAGGTTTTGCTACTTTTGATGTTCCGCTTCAGAATTATACCGGCAATATGAGCATTCATGCTACGCAAGAATTTACCAGCATGAGAATCAGCGGAACGCTCTTTGGCGACGGAACTGCTTCTATTTATTACAAAACAAACAATGGTACGCTTCTTATTGGAACAATTACCAGCAATGACGGAACACCGCGTACGACAAAAGCAAGCTATGCTGTGGGTGAAGAAGTAATTATTGAAAACTCTCCTACTTCGTATAACGCATACCTAGATGACGGCATTACAAATATGCAGACACTCATACCATTTGCTGCGCCAGCAACTGATATGACATTACTCATTGTAGCAAACGACACCAGTAATTTGACTACTTATCGCATACCGATCATAATTGGCTCAAGAGATAGAACAACAACATTCTCAAATCTCTGCATAGATACATGCACAATGCCAGCATCAATTGGAGACATTCTCATAGAAACAACAGGACCAACACAACTAACATTCACCAACATAGAAACAACGTTGCGAGAAAATAGCGCACCAATGTTGATAACACCATTCGAAGCAATTGCTATTAATCAAACAACAACAATAGATTTGGGATTACACTTTGTCGATACTGACGGCGATACACTATACTATAGTACTGAGAATACCAACCTTGCAACACTAACAATAGAAAATAACACGCTTACTTTAACACCAATGCAAGACGGAAATCAAACAATAACAATATACGCAAGCGATCTAAAAGAAATAACAACAGGAACAATTGAACTAAGTGTTGTAGGCGTTACTCCTCTTGAAACAAACACAACTATCAATACAACAATAAACACCACTATAGAAATAAATATTACAGAAAACATTTCACTCAACACTACACAAAACACTACAGAATTAAACATTACACAAAATATTACAACACAAATAAATGATACAATAAACAATACCACTACAACAAACAACACAAACATATCATACAACACAACTACAACAAATGCAACAACTAACGAGACAACACTCGATTGCAGCAACCCTGATCCAAATGCAAGACCGGTTGCTTGCTTGTATCTAGATATTCCTGAATATTTCCCAGACCAAGAGATTTTACTAGAAAACAGAGATCGTGCAGTAGTCGCAAGATTCACCAGCATTGGAAATCTGCTAATAAAAGGAGATATCATAGAGCACTCGACAGGAACTCCCGGTAATAGAGATTGGAGAATTTCTACAGTAGATCGTGATGGCATCGAACACGCAACAGTATGGATTGATTCTGCTACAGGAAATCTTAATCTTGCAAATGTTGTTGTCGAGGAAAACACAAACCTTGATCCTCCAAGAGGAAGTTATTCGCTCATAAACAAGAGAAGCATCTTCCTTGCGTGGGCAGACACAAGCAATGGAACTCTGCACATAAGAGGAAACATAATTCCTTACAGAAGAACTTTATCGCTTACGCGTAACGCTGGAGGTGGCACTGTATGAATCAAGCCACTGAAAGAGCCCGCGCACTGCGAGGTCTTGAACAAGGTAATATAACGCACGAAGAGTACAATACATTCATAAGAATCTTGGATGAAGATTATGCACGTTCACTGCGAATGCAACAACCAAACCAAAAAGTTTCTGAAACTACTACGCCAACTACTGTGATAGTTACTTCTCCAGCCGCTTTGCCAATTACTAGTCCAACTGTTGTACAAAAAAGTCCTATAGAAAAAATAACAAAAGAACCTATAAGAAATGAAACAGAAAGAAAGGAAAGAGAAGGAAAGGAAAAAGAAGGAAGAGGAATACAAGGAAAGGAGAAAGAAAGAGTAATTATCATTGCATCATTCTTCATTCTCGCCATTGTAGGAATATTATGGAGTGTCATAAGTACTAATGGCGGACTTGCCGGCTTTGCAACGCTTGATATACCTGCTCAAAACTATACAAACAGCACAGTAATCAACATCACACAAGAACTTACTGGCATAAAAATAACTGGATTCCTTTATGGAGAAGGAACAGCCAACATATATTACAAAACAAATAACAGTACGCTACTTGTTGGAACAATTACCAGCAATGATGGAACACCGCGTACGACAAATCCTAGCTATGCAATGGGTGAAGAAGTAACTATTGAAAACGCGCCAGTTTCGTACAACGCGTATCTTGATGATGGATCTACCAATGTACAAGTAAGCGTGCCATTTGCTGCGCCAAATACTAGCATGACACTTTTACTAGTTGCAAATGATACTGGCGAACTCAAGACATACAGAATACCTATTATTATTGGCTCAATACCTAGAACAACAACATTTTCAGATTTATGCATTGATACTTGCACATTTGCTGCAGCAAAAGGAGATATTGTAATAGATACAACTGGCAATACACAAATTACATTCACAAAAATAGAAACTACCGTTCTACAAAATACTCCACCGATATTGGTCGTGCCATTCGATGCGATTGTAATTAATCAGACAACAACAATAAATCTTGCAGAACACTTTGTTGATGCTGATGGTGATACACTATACTATAGCACTGAAAACACCAATCTTGCAACACTAACAATAGAAAATAACACGCTTACTTTAACACCAATACAAGATGGGACTCAAACGATAACAGTATACGCAAGCGATCTAAAAGAAATAGCAACTGGAACAATCGAGCTAACTGTTACAGGAATGACTATTCCTGAAATCAATGTTACAACCATCAATGAAACAATAAACAACACAATAGGATTGAATATTACAGAAAATATTTCACTCAATACTACAGAAACAAATATCACACTAAATGAAACACAAAATAATTCTCTAGATAATACAACTGTAGGGTTCAATATTACAACAAATGAAACAATAACAAATACAACAATAAACACAACAATCACCAATACAACACTTGACTGCAGCAGTGCAAATCTTAACGAACGACCAATTGACTGCCTTAATATCAATGCTCAAAAACTGCTTGCTGAAAGCATCTATTGGGAAAATATCGATCGTACAAAAGTAGCAAGATATACTCCTGTTGGTAATTTACTCATCTCGGGTAAAGTAATTCCGAATGCCGTAGGTTCTGCGCATAGCAATGATTTCACAATAGTCTATAGTAATTCTGACTATCAAACACTTGCGACAATCTGGGTAGATAGCTCGACTGGAGATTTATACTTACGCGGAACACTGCATGAAGAACAAGGAAATATGCTCCCCCCACAAGGAAGCTATACTGTGATGAATATTCGCGGGGTCTATCTTGCATATGCAAATGCAGCAACCGGCGATCTATACCTGCGCGGCAATCTTATCCCGTACAGGACAAATATCCAAGAGTAATAATAGAGTAATATCGATAATAGAGCAATACTATGAAGCAGCAAACACGTGCGCGGCAATTGAGATGCATTACTCTAATCTCATTACTATTTGCTATAATCTTCTTATCTATCTCACTTATTGTACCTTCAACATTTGCTGCAAACAATCCTGGCCACGATTCGCTTTATGTTTTGAAACTAGGTGATAATGTAACTGGAAGCATAAATCTCACGGGGACCCTAACTGCATCATTAGTAAGAGCAACATCAAGATTCTTTGGAGATAATTTAGACATCGTGGCGAATAGTACGTTGATAGTAAACCCGACAAGACCCACCATACAAGCTCCGACAACTTCTACTTTGTATCTAGATGCTGGTGGAGGGAATATCTACTTTAATACCCAACAGGGAGCATCGGGCGTTGTAC
>CAVRUV010000015.1:0-50888 GCA_963724455.1 uncultured Candidatus Woesearchaeota archaeon | reverse complement strand
GATCTCTCTCATATTGCGCAGGTGTTGCTGATACAAACAATGTTTTTTTGAAGTACTTCTCGAACTCTTCGAATTTGAGTGGTCGGTTGTCGAATGCGCACGGAAGTCTGAATCCGAAATCAACAAGGTTCTTCTTTCGCGCAAAATCTCCCTTGTACATCCCGTGCGCTTGCGGTATTGTCTGATGCGATTCATCTATTATGAGCAAAAAATCCTCGGGAAAGTAATTTAGCAAGACGTGCGGAGGTGTTCCAGGCATTCTTCCATCAAAGTGGCTGCTGTAGTTTTCAATACCTGAGCAATAGCCCATTTCTTCGAGCATCTCAAGGTCGTATTTGACGCGTTGTTCAATTCTTGCTCGCGCAAGCACTTCAAGATGCGGTGCCCAGGAATCAAGCTCTTTTTGTATCGAAATTATTGCGCGCTTCTGTTTTTCTTCAGGAACAATGTATTGCTTAGCAGGAAATATCTTTATTACATTAATTTTTGATTTTTGTTCGCCGGTTATATGGTCGAGTTCTGCAATCTTTTCTATTTTGTTGCCGAACAATTCTATTCGAATAATGTCCTGATCGTACGCAGGAATTATATCTATTGCATCTCCTCTTACTCGGAATTTTCCAGGTTCTAGAATATCGCTGCGTTCATATTGCAGCTCCACAAATTTGTAGATAATCTCTTCTCTTGTTGTTTGTTTTCCTTTTTCTAATGTAAGGCTGAGCTTAAAAAAATCATGAGGATTACCAAGACCATAAATGCAGCTAATGGATGCAACAACAATGACATCATCTCTTGAGAGCAAAGTTGTTGTCGCTTTAAGGCGCATCTTGTCTATCTGGTCGTTTACATCCGCCTCTTTTTCGATGTAAGTATCGGTTGTCGGTAGATAGGATTCTGGTTGATAATAATCGTAGTAGCTAATGAAATACTCTACTCTGTTTTCTGGGAATAATTCCTTTAGTTCTGCATATAGCTGAGCTGCAAGAGTTTTGTTGTGGGCTAAAACCAGCGTTGGCTTTTGTACTTTTTCTATGACATTGGCCATAACGAATGTCTTTCCAGAGCCAGTAATTCCTAAAAGAGTCTGCATCTTCTGGTTTTTTTTCATAAAACCATCCACTATCTTCTTGATAGCTTCGGGTTGCCCACCAGCGGGAGCATATCTGCTATGAATCTTGAATTGCATACGTGTAAGAATTGATTATATCTTTTTAAAGATTCACTGAAGTTGGCTAGTGGGAGTTGGGCTAATAGATTGATTATTTTTGGTTAGTTATTCTTGCTCTTCTTCTAATACGCGCATAGTGCCTCTGCATTCTTGCGTGCCGCATAAGCATTTGTCTTCTTCATCTGAAATGAGATGATAATCAACTGTTAGTTCTTCGCCTGTTTGGATATCTTTTAACGCATGATAGAATACTCGACCTTCGTCTTCTATTGCTTCGCAGTTAGGGTTGCAGCAGTGATTGAGGTATTTCATCTCGTGTTCGATATTTGTTGCATCAATGCATTTGCCGCCATCAATTGAGAATAAGTAGAAGTGTTCAGCATTGTCATAGAGTTCGTCGCCTTGTTCATCGGTGATGATAGGGCCAGTGTATTCTCCTACAGTAGTTCCTTTGAGTATGTCTTCAGCAGCAAAGCATCCTTTGCCTGCTATTTTTGATTCCTTGACGATGAGCTTAACCATAAGAATCTTTGGAAAAAAGGGGTGTTTTTAAACGTTATGGTCGAGAAGGCTTTGTTTTGTTATTTGAAATTCTATTTATCTAATTATTTTTTTTTGTTGCGGAGAATTTTCGTTCGTCCCTCACGAGTTTTATGAAAATAGGTCTGCATGAATCGACCTATTTTTAGGATTTACTCCAAGGCAACAACTTTTGAGATTATTATTTAATTGATATTTTTAGAATTATAATGTGAAACGCCTGAAATCTACCATTTCTTTTTCTTTGTTGCTTTTTTTACTGCGTTAATGCTTTTCTTGCCGAATTCTTGCACGCCTTCTACGCTGTCTTTTCCGATTTTATGCACTTTTTTAAAACCTTCTTCACCCATGTGTTCAACAGTCTTTATGCTTTTTTTCCCCATCTTATGAACTGTCTTCATGCTTGTATGGCCAAGCTCTTGCGCGTCATGCACGCTCTGCACGCCCATATTGTGCACGCTTGTGATGCTATCTTTGCCGATTTTATGCGCGCGCTTCATGCTGTGCTTGCTTATTTTCTGAGCTGTTGTTATGCCGAAGGAATCGAAAATTTCTTGTACTGGATCAACATCATTTGTGACAGTTACTTTCATCTCTTCTTCAATATCTAGCGCTTCAAGATTATACTGTTCCATATCTTCTTTACTGACTTCTTCTGGTTCGCCCTGCATCTTATGCGCGTGCTTTAGCGCGTGTACAATTGCAGTTCTTGTTGTTGGGAAGAAATGGTCATTACCTATTTTTTTATTAAGCCCTGTGCTGTATATTAATTTCATAACATCAGGGTGTACTCCACTAAAGAGCACTACTCCGCCCATTTTCTTATGTTTTTTGTATGTGCTCTCAATAAATGATAGGCCGGTTGCATCGATTACAGGAACGTACTTCATACGAATAATCTTTATTGGTTTGTGGCCGCCAGGTGTAGTTGCTAGTTGTTGGTCCAACCTTGATGCTGCGCCAAAGAAGAGCGGACCATTGATTGTGTAGATGCTGATTTGTTTATGCTTGAATTTTTTTACGAAATCATTTTTATCATCTGTTGGTTCATACTCTTCAACTTTGTACAAATCACTCATTCTTTTCATGAATAGGACTGCTGCAAGAATAAGACCTACTTCAATTGCTGCAGTGATTCCGACAAGAATTGTGAGCAAGAATGTTGTAATCATAACTGCAACGTCAGACATTGGTGTTCGAAATATCATTGCGACTCTTGCCCAATCCACCATGTTGTACGCAACAAACATCAGTATTCCTGCAAGTGTTGCAAGCGGGATTAATACTGCTAAGAAGCCTAATGCCACTATGAATATCAGGATAAATATTGCGTGGAATGCTCCTGCAAGACGTGATTTTGCACCGCTTCTTATGTTTGTTGCAGTTCTTGCGGTTGCACCAGATAGTGGCATGCCTCCGAATAATGCAGAAAGTATGTTGGCAGTTCCTTGCCCTATGAGCTCTTTATTTGGGTTATGTCTTGTATCAGTCATGCCGTCGGCAACAACGGCTGTTAGCAATGATTCTATTGCAATGATTGCTGCTATTGTCAATGCGGCCGGGAACAATGCAAGAATCAATGTCCACGTGACGTTCGGCATTACAGGCATTGCAAATGATAGATCGAATTTTCCGATATCTCCTACATTTCTTACATGATACTGTGCTGAGAATAATAGTGCGAGTATTGTTGTTACTACGACTGCTACGATGCTGCCTGGAATTTTCTTATGAAGCCTTGGCATCATTATTAGAATTGCAATCGTTAGGATTGCAATGATTACTGCTGCAATATTAGCTGAACTTGCTGAAAGTATTGAGACCCAGGTTTTTTCTACTATTCCTGCGCTAGCAGTATACGTTGGGCTGATTCCAAAAAAATTATTTATTTGACCAAGGAATATTACTAACGCAATACCTGCAGTAAATCCTATTATGACAGGACTTGGGATATATTCTATTATCTTTCCCATCTTAAATATTCCAAGTAGTATCAGGATTATTCCTGCTAGAATCGTTGCAAGAATTAATCCCGTCAGACCAAATTGCGATACTACTGCGAGTGTTATTATGACAAGAGTTCCAGATGGGCCAGCTATTTGGTAGTTTGATCCACCAATTATTGCAACTACTAAACCGCCAATAATTGCAGCCATGATTCCCATGGTAAGCGGGACATTGCTCGCAATTGCAAAACCGATTGCTAGTGGAAGAGCTACTATTGCGACGATAAATCCTGCAATCAAATCGTCTTTTAGCGTTTTTGCCTTCTCATTAGTCCAAGATTTCAAGTTCATTATAGTAAATAGTGCCTTTTGGTTTATTTATAAACATTATGCAGAGTATTGTGTATCTTTTTTGGAACTATTTTTTGCGTTTTGGTGTTACTTTTTGTTTTGCGGTTTTATTTAAAATTAATATTTTATGAACTCTATAAGAATAGATTATTGTGATGATGCTTGCAGTAAGTATTGAGATGAGTAGTATTGCAAGAGCGTACTCGATAATTAGTGCTCCAGCTAGGGTGCAAATGCCTGCTATTACAAATGCCTTGCCGCCGAACTCGTGAGTTTTTTCCCAGACCTTATCATCTGTTAACGTCCAAGGCGTTCTGATACCTACAAAGAAGTTTCTTTTCAGCCTTGGAAGAATAAGACCGATACCGATAAAGAGGAAGCTGAATGCAGGAACTATCACTAAATTCATACTGAATACATTTCCTGCTTGTTGAGCTAATGATGCTAGATGGATTATCAACAGGAATGCTATGCTTAATGTGGCGATGATATAGATTGGCAGCTCGTTTTCTTTTTTGTTTGTTTGTATTGAATCGTATTTTGGAAGAATTCTAAGCAAGAGATAAAGGAGTACTGCAATTATCGGCATAATAAAAATAGTCCATCTTGCTCCGAACCCATCTGCAAGACCTTGTGCATTCCAATGCGTAGGAATCTTATCAGGCAACTGATTGAACATGATAATGCTGGATGATAACATTATTGCAAGCAACAACATCGGCAAGAGTTCACGAGACTTCATAATGGTAGTTTTAGTTGCATGATTATTAAAGTTATTTGTATAATTAGTTATTTGTATGATTTTCATGTTCCGCGATTGTTTTAATGTTTTTGTAGTGTTGTATTCACTTTGTTATTGCATAGCTTCGTATTAATCATGTCGCCTTGAAGCAAATTCCATTTTCAACCGATTCTGCAGGTTGAAAATGGTAAAACTTAGCTGTGCTAATATGTACTTCGCGACATAAGTAGTAAAAAGATATTTCTCAATTGGCAAAATATTTTACTAAATCTTAATTACTAAATCCTGACTAATTCTATTTGGGTGAACGCAACAATCTATTGTTACAAGAAACCTTTAAAAACGATTCATAGTTCGTCACTATAAGCAGCCCTGTAGTGTAGCAGTCCAACGGTTTCGCCCCAACGGTTTCGTCCGTTGACACCGATGCAGATTTCGTGCTTCGCACTCAATCTAGCAAAACTACGGCTGTATATCCTTATTTTTACAGCCCTGTAGTGTAGCGGTCAATCATCTCGCCCTCTGGCAACGGTTTCGTCCATTAGGACTTAATCATTGGAGAAAGGCGGGGACCTCGGTTCAAATCCGGGCGGGGCTATAGTTTCTCACTTCGTTCAAAACTATTAGACTCTTGCCGGATTTGAACATCTTCAAAATCATAGATTTCTCGAGTTGCTCGTATGACTCACAACAATCCGGGCGGGGCTATTATTTTATTTGTTATTATAGAGCTATGCCTTTTTATTGCGCTTTCAACTCCTGATTTGTTATGAACTCCATTCATCCTGATGTTTCTAGGTTTTTGCTTGATGATTCTGAAATAATTGTTGTAGATAAGTCTTTTAATAGGAAAGAAACTGTTCGCGAGATTCGTGAACTTGCAACAAGAAGTCTCTTAGATGTTGTTGTTCCTTATTATTCGAAATTTGGGTTTCAGGTTAATACTTGCGTATATAATTTTCTTGTTGAACCTTTGAAAAATTCAAATTTTTACGGATCAGATGGCATCGATAAGATATTATTCGAATTGTACTTGTCAAGAAATGGCTTGGTGGCATCTTACAATGATGGCGGGTCTTATTTTAGACGAGAAGATGTTAAGGATTGTTGGGAAAAACGTATGCTTCATTTAGAAAAACATCCATCTGTTAATGAGGAACTTGGTTTTGGTATGGGTACTGATTTCATATATACTATGGCAGATTTTATATTTATTGATACTTTGCACGGATCACTAAATATTGGTTTATCTATATCCAATGAAGTCTTTAGAAAATAACGCTTGTTTAACCAAAATGTTTTTAACAAAGCACTGCTAAAGATGGTTTTATGTCAATTGTTGAACGCGAATTAGAAGAGAATGAAGCAAAGCTCGATAATGTCTTGCATAAGATCATTGAAGCTTCAAGGCAGATTCAGCAATTGAAAGGAGAGATTAATCTCAATTTGTCTAAAGACCAAAATAAGTCAGCACTAGAAGAAATTGATACGCTAGCACAAATAATAGAAAATCTTGCAGTATTATCTGACGAAATAGATGTTTCTGATGAGAAACTAACAAAGACTGCCGAAGATGAAATTACTGCTGTACTTGATGATGCAATAAAGAAAATTACGAATACAAAAAGCAGGCTTTTGTAGATAAAATATACTTTTTATAGAAGATATATTATCTCTTTTTTTCTGCAAATCTTTTCTTTAAAGCTGTTGTTGGAAAGAGCTTTGCATACTTGCGGCCTTGCCATGCAACGAATTTATCAATGCAATCTTGACAGATATCGACTGCGTGAGTTTCATCAATTTGCATTTTATTGAATTCAGAATTATAGTTTTCAATAGTTTTCTTGCAAAGAGTGCATATCATGCTATGCTTGGTTAGATGTGCGATATAATGATTTCTAATGGAAAAATATAAAAATGTTATACTACTTGAATCATTATGGCAAAACAAAAAAATATGTCAGTTCATGGAGATTCAGGCATAATCTATGTCTTAGGATTTATTGGTGCTCTTGTATATTATATACAGACTTCAACAGGATTTTGGAATGGAGCATTTGGTATTCTAAAAGCAATAGTCTGGCCTGCAATGCTTGTATACAAGTTTTTAGGAATGTAATTTATTTTTTTGTATCTTTACTTACTCTTTTCTTAGTGCATGACAAACGTATCCTGGATGTTTATCAACATAGTTCTGGTGATAATCTTCAGCCTGATAGAATGAGCCGGCGGCTACTATTTGGGTTACTGCTTTTGCAGGGAATATCTTTTTAGCATCGAATGCTGCTTTGCTAGCTAGAGCTATTTCTTTTTGCTCTTCGTTATGATAAAATATGGCGGATCGATACTGTTCTCCAACATCAGGTCCTTGCATATTGAGCTCTGTGGGGTTATGTAATCGCCAGAAATAATCGAGCAATTGCGAATAAGAGATTTTTGTCGGGTCATAAATCACTTCAACTGCTTCAGCATGATATGTAGACCCGGAGCTTACATCTTCATAACTAGGATTTACAATAGTCCCGCCAGTATATCCTGCTCTAGTTGAAACCACTCCGTTAGTATTTTCTAATAAATATTGCACTCCCCAAAAACAACCGCCGGCAAATGTTGCAGTTTCATAATTGAACATATTCTTGTATTTAGTATAGCCTTGTGCATCCAATTCAGCGTAGGGAATAAATCGTAATGCTGCAGAATTTATGCAGTAATGACTTGTTCCATTAGGGCCATCATCAAATATATGCCCTAAATGAGATGCATTTGTGTGGACTTCTATTCTTTCCATGCCGTAACTAGTATCATTTTTTTGCTGAATAGTAGTGTTGCTAATCGGTCTAGAAAAGCTCGGCCATCCATTGCCGGAATCGAATTTATCTAAGCTACTAAATAGTGCTTCGCCCGTATTTGCATCAACATATATTCCTGGTGCAGTATTGTTCCAATATGCATTAGCAAATGCAGGTTCAGTACCACAGGATTTTGTTACATAAGTTGTAAGATTATCCTCGTTAGACAGTTTTTTCATGGGTTCACATGAGACTATGAATAGCATTAGTGTCATTGTTACAATTATTGTCACAACAACAAGTCTCATAGAACTACTTACAAAATATCCTTTATAGTCATTCTCCAAAATTCTCCCAAAGTTTCAGATTAGACTGAAATATGCTTATTTATTTTCAAAGATATCTTTTTTCCACTGTTTATATTTTATGATTGCCATGTGATTCAATTAATCTGATGAGTAATCTGGTTATCGTGTAATGCTGTATAAAGTTTTCTCATACATTCGTTTTCTTCGATACTTTTATATCCTGTTTTCAAACCAATCTTATCATGACATATGTGGTGGTGGATATTGAGACGACTGGTCTATCTAAGAACTATCACAAAATAACCGAGATTGCAGCACTAAATGTCAAGAATGGTACTATAAAAAAAGAGTTTCACACACTTGTGAACCCGCAAGTCAAGATTCCGTCATTTATAACAAAATTAACCGGCATCAATAATGAAATGGTTAAAGATGCACCAACTATCGGTGAAGTGATTCCGAAATTTGTTAAATTCTCAAACAATAAGATATTTGTTGCACACAATGCGATGTTCGATTATGGATTCTTGAGTAATGCCGCAATGCAGCAACAACTGGAATTAAAGACTGAAACATTGTGCACGAGAAAATTAGCAAATAGATTGCTTCCAGATCTTGCAAGCAAACGCCTTGGTTCTTTATGCGAGCATTTCAATATTGTGAATGAATCCGAACACAGAGCAATGGGTGACGCTAAAGCTACTGTGCACGTGCTCAATAATTTTAATAGTATGTTAGAACAACGTGGTATAAAAACCCCACAAGATTTGCTTCGTTTTGAGAGAAGTTCTGTACAGTCGGTTGTGAATTATAAGAAATAAATATGTGCCTAATAATATTTGATAAAAGAAAATTAAAATAAAAAAATAATTTTTTTAATTAAGATAATATTTAATCGATTTTCAATGCGTGCATTATCTTGTCAAGCTTCTCATGTATATCGCGCATATCATCAGATGATCCTCTTGCTGAAGAACTTCTTCTTGGTGCAGATTCATCATCTCTATCATTATTTCTCTTGAAGCATTCTCTGCAGTAGACTGGCTTACCATTTGTTGGCTTGAATGGAACTTCGCATTCTTTTCCGCAATTCTCGCAATCTGCAGCGAATAACTCGAATTCTTTTTTACCAAATCCGCTTGAGCTTCTGCTTGCCCCGTATGATGGTCTGCTATTTCCCCCAGATCCTGCTCTGCTGCCATATGATGGTCTGCTGCTAGGTGATCTGCTAGGACTGTCTTTACCGAATCTGTGTGCGTCTTTTTTGAATGCCATAAGTGCTCCTAAATAGTATTTTTGTAATATTTGTAATATGGTAAACGATTATTAACTTATAAACTCATATTATTGCCATTACTATTAACCAAAAAATAATTTTTAATAAAAGTCATTTCTTGTGCAATACAACGCCTTTTGTTCCAAGTACGCTAACTTCCATATCATCATGTAAACGCATCTTTAGACCTTGTACATCAATAATTACTGCAAGTCCAAGACCGAGAGCGTGGTTCATAACATTTTCATCATAATCAGTTCCTGCAAGCAGAATACCGCCCATGCTGGTAAGGTATGGCATGACTTCTTCATCCATTCTGTAGAGTGCAGCTATTTGTCCTGGGTTAAGTGCTTGCAGATCATCAATATCTTTGCACACTTTTATTGTACCAGTGGTATTGCTGTCTGACATTGCCATTCCTCTCACAATTACATCGCCTTGTGTCATAACTCTGATTGCATTAGTCGAGCCGGATACTCCGACAGACGATCCAGCAACTACTACTATGCTATCTCCATCTTCGATGAGCCCTCTTGATATTGCAATTTCCATTGCGTGAGTGTAGAGTTCTTCAACAGTTGCAATATTTGTTTGATGTACGGGTGTGATGCCCCATAATGCATGGCATTGTCGTACAACACGATCATCTTTTGACATAACAATAACTGGCATTTGCGGACGTAAAGAACTTATTCTTTTTGCAGTAAGACCTGATTCACTATAGGCAATGATTGCTTTAGCTCGCACTTGATATGCGGTGCTTATTGCTGCGTGGCAAATAGATGTTGTCACATGACCATTTGCGTCGAATTTGTTGCTAAAGAATCGTTCTTTGTAATCGAGAGCTCGTTCACCGCTTTGAGCAACGGTGTTCATAACAGTTACTGCTTCAAGCGGATAATCGCCGTTTGCAGTTTCTCCGGATAACATGATGCAAGAAGTGCTATCTTGTGTAGCATTGAATATATCTGAGACTTCTGCACGCGTAGGTGTTGGTTCCTTTATCATAGAGTGCAGCATTTGTGTTGCAGTTATGACGATTTTCCTTGCAGCAAGCGCTTTTCTAATCATCTGCTTTTGAATCGCAGGTACACTGCTATATGGTATTTCAATTGCCATATCTCCGCGTGCTACCATGACTCCATCAGATACTGCTAGGATTTCATCAAGATTTTCTACGCCTTCTTGATTTTCAATCTTGCTAATAATCATCACATTCTGTCCGCCATTTGCATCGAGGAATTTTCTTGCTTGTACAACATCATTCATTCGTTTGACGAAACTTAATGCTACAAAATCAATATCTTTTGTAAGACCATATAGTATGTCTTGCATATCTTGATTGGTTACTGCATCAAGTGTTAGGCGAACTCCTGGCAAGTTGACAGATCTTCTACTTACAATAGTCCCGCTATTGCGAATTTTTGCGACAATGTCTTTTCCATTAATCTTAGTTACTTCTGTTGTAATGAGTCCATCATCGAGCATGATATTCTGCCCGATTTTTATTTGTTCAGGTAGTTCATCATAATCAATATAGATGCGTTCAGCTGTTGAAGGAATTCCTCCCGCTGCAACATTGGTCGCATCGCAAGTGAAGATAACGCTCTTTCCTTTCTCGAGAGTAATTGTTGCCTTTTTATTTGAGTCAGAGTATCCTTGTACATATCCTGTACGGATCTTGATGCCTTTTGTATCAATTAGAATTGGGATATTTTTTCCAGTTATTTTTCTTGCCTGTATGAGTAACTCGATTCTTGCATCGCGTTCTTCTTTATTGCCGTGAGAAAAATTAAGACGGGCCATATCCATGCCTGCTTCAATTAGCTTTGTAAGTGTTTCAATATTATCAGTTGCAGGTCCTAGCGTGCAGACGATTTTCGTTTTTGCCATACGTCTTGTGCATGATGGTTTATTTTTAAAGATATTGTACAAGACGTAGAAAATATTATACAAAAATACTTTACAAAAATGTGAAGAGATTTTAATAAAATCCGGTCATGATTTAGGGTTTAATTGAGATTTTATGAGCGTTTACTACTTTTTACATTCTATATACTCCAATACATACCTTTTATAAATGAATCTTGATTTCTATATTATACAATTAAGAAGTCCAAAGCCGACTCATCGTGCTTTCTCCAGCGATTATCTGCGCGTGAGTCCTGACTTCTGCGAGATGAAACTATGACTACATTTAATGATATTATAACAGACGAGAAGATCCTAAAAGCGATTCATTCTCTTGGATTTACTACTCCTACAGATATCCAAGCACAAACAATTCCTCCTGCATTAAAAGGAAAGGACTTGATTGGACAAGCAAAAACTGGCAGTGGAAAAACATTGGCATTTGGCGTACCTATGCTAGCTAGCATAACAAGAGAACGTAAGCCACAAGCACTCGTTCTTGCACCAACGCGTGAACTCTGCCAGCAGATAGCAATTGAACTAGGAAAGCTTGCAAAATATAGCGATATAAAAGTTGTCGCGATATTCGGCGGCGTTTCTATTAGACCACAATTTGATGCATTGCGAGATGCGCAGATTATTGTTGCAACACCTGGAAGATTGTGCGATCACCTAGAACGCCGATCATTCAAGACAGATTTTATCAAATTCTTAGTGTTTGATGAAGCAGATAGAATGTTTGATATGGGATTCATGAACGACATGGAACACATCTCAAAACAGCTTCCTGTAAAAAGACAAACATTATTGTTTAGCGCAACAATGCCGGATGCAATCAGAAAACTAGTTGCAAAATACCAAGTCGACCCAGTGCATATTAAAACAAATACGCACGTTGATGAAGCTTTATTACCACAGTTCTTTTGCCATGTAGATGGTGCTGGAAAATTCTCATTGTTAGTGCATCTAATCAAGAAAGAGAATCCAAATCTTGCAATCGTATTCTGCCCTACAAAGCACGGTGCAAAATCCTTAGCGAAGAATCTTTCTATGCAAGGCATAGAATCTGATGCAATGCACGGCAATCTATCGCAATCGCAACGTGACAATGTAATTTCTGAATTTAAAAAAGGAAAAATCAGGGTTCTTGTTGCAACCGATGTTGCTGCGCGTGGTCTTGATGTAAAGCACGTATCTCACGTTTTCAATTATGACGTTTCAAAAAGCGCTGAAGATTATATTCATAGAATCGGCAGAACTGCTAGAGCAGGTGCAGAAGGAAAAGCAATAACTTTTGTAGAGTCATCTGATCGTTACGCATGGCGTGATATTTTACGCCTTCCAAATGTGAAAGTAACTGAGTTAAAAACTGAGGGTGTTGAGCGAATTGATTTCAAAAAACAACCTCGTGGATATGATGATGATTCAAGAGGCGCACCAAGAGGAATGTCAAATAGACAATCGAGAGATAGAGATCGTGTCGGTAGAATGGGGGATAGATCTCGTCCATTCGGTCGCCGCGAAGAACGTTCAGATTCTGGATTTTCAAGTTCTTCTTCAGGTTCTTTTAGAAGTAAGGATGAAGATGATCGCCATGCGAGTGCAGCAGCGCCAGCAAGCAGATTTGCTGAAAAGCCACGCCATTTTGGTGAGTGGGAACAACGACCTGCTCATCATGCAAGACCTGCATCTGCTTCAGCAAGCAGATTTGATTCTGAGCGACCACGTAGCTACGGGCATTCTTCGAGCAGTGCTCCTGAACGAGCACCACGTCCTTTCCAGTCAAATGATCGTCCAGTACGAGATAATAATGCGCGAGCAAGCAGATTTGCTGAAGTAAGACCGTTTGGCGAAAGAAAGTCATATGGTGATAGAAGTGGAGATAGAAAGCCATTCGGTAATAGTGCATCATCATACGGTGATCGAAAGCCTTTCGGCGACAGATCTCCTAGCAGCAGACCATCCTACGGCGATAGAAAGCCATTTAGTGATAGACCTTCATTTGGTGAAAAGAAACCATTTGCAAAGCGCGATGATGGAAAAGGATTTGCTCCAAAAGCAGGTTTTTCAAAAGACAGATTCTCAAAATCCAGTGATTCAAGAGATGCTCCACGTTCTGGTCCTGGCCCTCGTAAGCCAAATGCTGCACGTAGACCATTATCGAAGAGATTCGGTTCAGGAAACAGATAATTTTTTGAGAATATCTTGAGAAAATGTTTTATTTCTTTTTTTTAATTCATTTCTAATATATTTATTTCTAATATATTTATCTTTAATTTATTTCTTAGTTTTTCTTCGGTAAATTTTTTGATTAAATTATTTTGCTAGTGATAATAAGAATTAGAACTGGAAGAGAATTGAAAAAATAAGAATTTATTTGCCGCAGCAATGCTTGAATTTCTTGTCGCTCTCGCAGTAGCACTCTTGGTTTCTACCAATTTTGCCTGATTCATACTCAGCGACTTTAGTAAGGAATGCTTCGTCGGTAACTACTTTGTATGCATCAATGTAGATTTTAGAAGCTTCTTCATATCCTTCTTTTTCATGATCTTCTTTTCTATCAGGATGATGCTCCATGATGATGCGCTTGAACGCTTTTTTTATCTCTTCTTTTGAAGAGTCTGGAGTGATATTAAGGATTTCATAGCATTCTTTGATATGTTTTTTCGTTCGTTGCATATTTATTAGAAATCACTATTCCTTTTTAAAGGATAAGGGAAATTTGTACGATATTTTCTTATTTATTCCCATGATGCATTTAGCACATTCTGAGTATTCTATACTTTTTTAAATATCCTCTTATATCATTGTTTTTGTGACACCTAAAAAAACACCCCCTAGTACTTTTTTTAAAAACAAGGGTGTATCTACTCGTGTAAAACTGCGCGCAATAGCATTTATGATTGTAGCATCCTTGTTGTGCTATGGGGTAATTGCATTTCTTCCTCATTATACTTCAATTGATGCCACTACTTCTTTTGATAATACGATTCCCTTCATTCCCGCGTTCATTATTTTTTATGTATTGTTGTACTTAGCACCATTTCCATTCCTTTCAGTATTTTACTCAAATAAAAAACTTGCACGAGCATTAAGTGGTTATGCTATGATTATGTTTACTGCAATGATATTTTTCATTGCCGTTCCAATAGAGTTTGTAAAACATATTTCTTATGACGGAACAATATTCTCGATAATAGCAAAATTTATCCACAGTTCAGATACTAATTTCAATAATTTCCCGAGCCTGCATGTTGCATGTACTATTTATTTCTGGCTCGTAGTGTTATACGAAAGAAAGAGTTTAGGGTTATTGCTTTCACCTTTCGCATTAGGGATTATTATCAGCGTTCTTTTTGTAAAACAGCATCTGATTATTGATTTAATCGGAGGCCTTATTTTAGGAACGATAGTTTTTGCATGGTATGTTTCTTCAAAGAAAATTTTCATAGAGAAACTTATGCTAAAGATTTTTTTGATGTGACTTGAATACAGTGAATTTACAGTAGATTTTTTAAAGCAATGTCGACCTCTCTAGGTATGCTGTTTACATTCAACGATATTCTGATTCTTATACTCTGTTTTATCGGTGTATTTACATCGTTCTTTTTCTTGCTTACAATATTCTCTCCTAGAAAAAAACGTTATAAACTCGATCCGAAGTATAGACCAAAAATCTCTATTATCGTACCGATCTGGAATGAAGGCTCTGCGAATGGCGAACGCTTAAAAAAGACAATAGATTCATTGTTGCAGTGCAATTATCCAAAAAACAAATTAGAGATTATCGTTGTTAATGATGGATCAACAGATAATTCTTTGCAACTCGCAAAGCAATATGTAAAATACGGTGTTAAAGTATTATCTTATAAAACTTCAAAAGGTAAGACTTCTGCAGTGAATTTTGGTATGAAACACGCAACTGGCGAACTTGTTGCAGGACTTGACGCTGATTCATTTATCATGCCAGACGTTCTAGATAAACTTGTTCCATGCTTTAAAGATCCGAAGGTCATGGCTGCAGTTCCTTCAATTAAAATCTGGAAACCAAAAAATCTTTTACAGTACATTCAGAGTCACGAATTTATGAGTGCAGTTTTTATTCGTCACGTCCAATCAGAATTAGGCGGTGTTCCACTTGCACCAGGAGCATTTACTTTAATTAGAAAATCATTCATTGATGCTCATGGTACTCTACGCACCGACACTATGGTTGAAGATTTGGAAATATCGCTTCGTGTTCAAAGTGAACATTATTTAATAGAAAATGTTGTTGATGCTAATGTTTATACTAGCGGTGTTAAGACGTTTAGAGCTTTCATAAGCCAGCGCATAAGATGGTTTTGTGGTTTTATAATACAAATGCGTCGCTATAAACATCTGGTGAGTCCTAAATATGGGAATCTTGGTGTATTCATACTGCCAACATCAATAATTTATGTGCTTTTGACTCTGTTCATGTTCTTTTACACGATGATTATGTTAATCTACAATTTAGTCGATTGGTTATGGGCAATACATCTTGTAGGTTTAGATATGACACAGATATTTGATTTTACTTTTGATCCATTCTTCTTGACTTTCAGTAATACAACTGTGCTTCCTGTCATATTATTTTTTGTTCTCTTAGGATTTATGTATTACATAAAACGCATTTCCAACGAAAAACAGGGGATTTTATTACCTTATTTGATATTCAGTTTTACCTACTGGTTCCTAGGAGCACTCTGTTGGGTTATTGCAGTATACTATTATGTAAAAGGCAAAAAGATAAAATGGGGACCGAATTACTTTTCGACGTGACAATATGATTGAACGAAAACGCATTAAAACTTCACGATTTTTAGCAGCATTTGCACTCACAGTTATTGTATTTCTAGTAGGATACATGATAGGAGCTATGCTTAGCGAGCGCAAGCTTGATAATTTATCATATCTTGAGCAGGATATTCGTGTAGATTCCTTAAGTAATGAACTTGTGTTCTCGCTTGTTCAGAAGGATTTATGCTCGAGCATTAACACAACTTCCTATACCGAGGATCTTGGCAAAATTGGAAAACGACTTACATATTTGGAAACATTATACGGGTATAATTCTCCGGAAGTTACTAGTCTGAAAAACTATTATTCTTTGTTGGAAATAAGACATTGGATGCTGCATGAAGAGCTCAATACTAAATGCGGTTATGATATGCCTTTAGTGCTATATTTTTACTCCAATGAAGCATGTGTCGATTGTGAAGATCAAGGTCTTGTTCTTACAAATGTTCACAAGAATTATCCATTCTTTAACACTTACTCGCTGGAGTATAATTTGGAAAATCCTGCTCTTGATTATCTAAAGAATCGTTATAGCATCAACCATACTCGTTTGCCCGCAATCGTTGTGGATGGAGAAGTTTATTATGGGTTTCAATCAAAAGATTTTATCATAGAACGATTAAAGCTTGAACAACGCTTAGCCCAGAGTAAGATTGAACATCCTGAGTGGTATAATTAGCTGTTTGATTATTTATGATTTTTTTTAAGTCCTCTTTTCTAGAGTTTTTCTCTGGGGCACTTTCAGTTTTCTTTTTGAATAAAGACTGCCTTGAAATAAGCTCAGAAATTGTGGCGATTCGCACAGTAGACGTAATTATTTCTAATGGCGTGCTAACAACAAGTTGCTATGCACATGCAGCTACAATTTCGTTTGGTCCCGGACCGGAGGGAGAATAAAGTTTGCGCAGTCTTCAAAAAGAGATTAGAATTGATTGTTTAATAATTATAATTTCTATATCAAAACTGTATTATCACTAATATTTCTAAGAATTAAAAAGAAATAAAATTAATAGGAAATAAACGACGCAATTAGTAGCTTTCTTGCATTATCTGCGTAAAGTTAAAACTATGTGCAGATAAATCGTATAAATAAAGCAAGAATTACTTCTTGAGGCGTCTGCGCTTCTCTTTCTTCATGCGCTTGCGTTGCCACTTCCAACGCATTTGTCCCTTCTTTTTCCAACGTCTTGAGCTTCTCTTCATTAACTCATGCGAACAGGCAGGGTTTTATAAAGGTTGCTGTTTTAGTATTTTTTTATGAAAAAGGCAGATATGAAGAGTGTCGAAGAACGCATTTTCATTGAGCTGATACCTTCAAAAGCATTCCGATATGCGCTTATGTTAAGCGGCGTGCTCTTATTGATTGCGTCTTATTTTGAACTGTTCTCAATTGATGGATATTTCTACGGTAGTATTTTTTTAGTATTTTCTGTCCTTATAGGATTTATTTTACGTGAATAGACTCTTAATGTAATATTATATTTTCTTAATGTACTATTGTATTTTTTTATATTATATTTTTGGTTGCATATTTTTTGTAATTTATTTCTTAGTAATAATTCATTTCTCAGTAATTCTTTTGTTGTTTAGAACATTTTTTATAGAGGATATATTCTATTGCATGATGCTACAAGAAATATTATATGCAGTATACTGGGGTTTGTTAGTATTCGGAGTAGTGTTTGGATACTGGTTGCCGTGGGTGCTTATAGGAATTGTCATGACTGCGTTCTCAATACTGGGGCTGTATTTGTGGGCTGTTGGAACAGTTGCATGGTTCGCAACAAGTGCTCCGATTGTCGTTCATACTGCCATATTAGTCATGGGTATATTGTTCATTATTTTCGGATCAGATAAATGAGAATAAATTTCAATTAGATTATGAAAATTCAATATTTTTTAATTTTATTAAAAGTTAATCTTATCTAAGGTTTTTTATTTAAATTTCTAATCACGTTTTTAAAAAAGCAAAGATATGTATGAGTGAGAAATGCTCTGGCCGGTACATTCACTTTGTTCTTGTACCGTCTGCGAGCATTTTTGGTTTTAGTTTGTAAATTATGGTTAGACAAAATGCTCTGGCCGGGATTCGAACCCGGGTCCCAGCCTTGAAAGGGCTGAATGATTGACCGGACTACACCACCAGAGCATAAAAATAAAATGAGCCCGCCCTGCATTCACAAAGTTCTTGCATGTCGGCCTCAATAAAGAGAAGGAAATGAGCCCGCCCGGATTTGAACCGGGGACCACTCGATTATCAGTCGAGCACTCCATTGCCCCTCTGACGACCGCACCATTTTGCGGCGAGTCATGGGTCCAGGCTAAGCTACGGGCTCAAAAATGTACCTGGGTTACGAAAACCATAGATCTTCGATGCGCCAACCGAGAATCGAACTCGGAACTCAGCCTCTTTGCTCGCTCGAGCAAAGTCCCGAAAGACTCTGTCTTGAACGGATGGCAAGGCCGTATTATACCACTTAACTATTAGCGCGCGTGTTGAATGAGACTTTTAGTCTTCTTATAAAGATTTTGTTTTTAAGTAAATATGAATTTTTATTATGATTTTTTTATCATTTTTTTCATATTTGTGCTACGAAAGTTTTATAATTAATTAAATGATTTGTTTAAAATGAATAATTTTTTGAAATTATTATTCGGTATTATTTTAATGAGTGTAGTTGCTTGTTCTACTGCTATCCAAGATGTTCCTGTGCAAGATCCTAGACTGACGCCTGGTAGTTATCACCTGCCTAAAACATTCACTATAGATATTATTATTTCTAAGGACAACAGTGGCGGTTCTAGCAAACGTATAACTACTGTTACTTATGAAGGAGATACTCTCGTTTCAGCAACAGGATTATATGATTGGTTTCCATCAGTTCAGTGCAAGTATTTGTTTGATTTGACAAAACATGATTGGCAATATGTTGGTGATGTTGGGAATAGTTCATTGTGTGCTCAGTATCATGATACTGGGTTGTTTGTTGAACCTCCTTTGTCTAGAACTGTTATCGAGCAACAAATCGCAGATGGATTGATTAAATCAGATTGTACTGGTCCTTCTAGCACCTGTTTTAAGTTGATTTCTTAGCTGTTTAGTTCCGCTTTAACTCTTTTTTTATTCACTCTATTCACTTTATTTTGGAATCATTTTGGAATCAATTCATATACTCCTATTTTCAGGAATATATTAATGCCTTTAGTGGGTGTAGGAGGTGTATTTATGAGCGAAAAAATAGAACAGAACATCAATCGCATAACCGGTAATGGTGTAGGACAAGGATTTATTTCTGTTGTCGGGTTTGGAAGAGTAGAATCTGACCACCTTGAAGAGTTCACAGTGTGATTGTACAGTGCAACGCTTCTTTTTTTTATTAGATATTATTTCTGATATATTTTCTTTGCAATACTTAACTTTTTCAAAGGATTCTTGCTGTTGTTTTGTATATTTTTGTATATTCTTGCAGGTTTTTATCTTTAATAACCATTAAATATGTGTAAATCCTATTAATTTTATACAAAAAAATGGCAGTGTTTGTCGTCATAATTTTCTCGTAAAGATATCGTAATCGAAATCTTTATAAAGGACCCTCAAATCTCTGAAATAACCTTAAAGGAACATCGACGAAAACGTCAATGTTTCTCTGACCAATATCATTGGTCGGAAATCACCACCTTCTCCTGTCGCAGGGGACACGAACAAATCCGAAAGGATCGTGCAAGCGACATAGGGTATCCACATACATGTTCATTACAGACCTAAGAATCTGTGATGTGTAGGACAAGACAAAGCTAAAACGCTTTGTACTACCAAATTAATAATATAAGAACTCGCAATTCTTGTAACGACAAAGTTTCAGACAGTAATTAAATTTACGAAATGCGACCAAATAATCGAAAGGATCATGCAAAAAAATAGTTCCCGTTGATCCTGCGGGAGATGGCTGCTATGAGTATCCGATTAAGCCATGCAAGTCAAGTAGCAATACTGGCGAACTGCTCAGTAACACGTCGGTAATCTGCCCTATGGTCGAGCATAACCTCGGGAAACTGAGGGTAAATCTCGATAGGTGATTTTTCTTGGAATAGTATTTCACCCAAATTCGTGCCATAGGATGAGCCGGCGGCTGATTAGGCAGTTGGTGGGGTAATGGCCCACCAAACCTAAGATCAGTACGGGCCTTGAGAGAGGTAGCCCGGAGAGGGACACTGAGATACGGGTCCCAGCCCCACGGGGTGCAGCAGGCGCGAAACCTTTACAATGCACGAAAGTGTGATAGGGGGATACTCAGTGCTTACGGCTCTGCTGTAGGCTTTTTTCAATCGTAAATAGATTGGAGAATAAGTGGTGGGAAAGACTGGTGCCAGCCGCCGCGGTAACCCCAGCGCCACGAGTGGTCATCGCGATTATTGGGCCTAAAGCGTTCGTAGCCGGTTTGGTGCATCTTTTGTGAAATTGTACGGCTTAACCGTACAGCGTGCAGGAGACACGGCCAGACTCGAGACCGGGAGGCGTGTGAAGTATTCTATGGGGACTGGTAAAATGGGATAATCCATGGAAGACTACCGATGGCGAAGGCATCACACGAGAACGGATCTGACGGTGAGGAACGAAAGCTAGGGGAGCGAACCGGATTAGATACCCGAGTAGTCCTAGCCGTAAACGCTGTGAGCTAGGTGTTGCGCATCTCACGAAGATGCGCAGTGTCGAAATGAAGATGCTAAGCTCACCGCCTGGGAAGTACGGTCGCAAGACTGAAACTTTAAGGAATTGGCGGGGGCGCACTACAAGGGGTGCGGCGTGCGGTTTAATCCAACTCAACGCGGAGCACCTTACTAGGAGCGACGGCAGGATGAAGATCGCGCTGAAGACGCTATCAGACGAGCCGAGAGGTAGTGCATGGCCGCCGTCAGCTCGTGCCGTGAGGTGTCCTGTTAAGTCAGGTAACGAGCAAGACCTGCATCCACAATTGCTAACGAACTCTGTGATCGAGCACATTGTGGAGACTGCCCGTGTAAACGGGAGGAAGGTGCAGGCTACGGTAGGTCTGTATGCTCCGAATCTCCTAGGCTACACGCGCGCAACAATGGTACAGACAATGGGACGCAACTCCGAAAGGAGGAGCAAATCCTCAAAACTCTACCCTGGTTCAGATCGAGGCTTGCAACCCAGCCTCGTGACGTCGGAATCCCTAGTAATCAGCTGTCATCATCTGCTGGTGAATATGTCCCTGCGCCTTGCACACACCGCCCGTCAAACCAACCGAGCAGGGTTTAGGTAAAACGCGCTTTTTTGAGCGCGCTGAATCTAAGCTCAGTGAGGTGGGTTAAGTCGTCACAAGGTAGCCGTAGGGGAACCTGCGGCTGGATCACCTCCTTTCCCTTTTTTAATTTTTTTTTATCTTCGGATAAAATTTAACCATCGGGAAACAATCAACTAATCATAAGTTATTATATTGTTAATATGTTAGTACAAAGATTTTTTTCTTTGCTTTGCAGATTTTCTGCAAGGCTCGGAACGCAAGTTCCGATGTCTTGTCCACCTTTTTTTTCATATTTTTGGGCTCGTAGCTCAACGGTAGAGCGCTCGCCTTGCACGCGAGAGGCTTCGGGTTCGAAAGCCGAGATGTGCTGCGAGCACGTCGGCGCGAAAGTCCCGACGAGTCCATTCCCAATCATAAAAAATCATTTCATACTCAATTATTCACGCGCAATTAGCGCAATGAGTGCAGCTCCTGAAGCACACGCATCAGGGGTCAAGGGTGTAAGACAACAGGACGGGGCACTGTCTTGTTCCAAATGTTTAATAGTTCAATGAACGTTTAGCATTTGGATGACAACTTCATGTTCAATGACACCATGCAGAGAAAGCGACATAATAATTCACAATGGGATTAGGTTATAATAAATCTAATCAATAATAGGTAAAATTCGATCTTACGCTAAACGATGGATCGCTTGGCTTGCGCGGCGAAGAAGGATGTGACAAGCTGCATTAAGCTCGGGGTACCCGCATGTAGGGGTTGATCCCGAGATATCCGAATGAGACTTCTCGTTAAATCCGAAAGGATAGCCAACGCGGGGAACTGAAACGTCTCAGTACCCGCAGGAAAAGAAACCAATTGGGATACCATTAGTAAGAGCGACCGAAAATGGTATAGGGCAAACCGAATATTGCGCCGAAAGGTGTAATGCATGTGGTGTTGTAGGACCTCTTTTTAACCCACCTTTGTCGAGAGAAAGTCCGCTGGAACGCGGCGCCATAGAGGGTGACAGCCCCGTGCTCAAAGACAAAGTAGGTGTAGAGGTCTCCTGAATAGCGCGTCTTGGGAATGACGTGTGAAGCTGGGGGACAACTACCTCCAACCCTAAATACGTCGCAAGTCCGATAGTGAATATAGTACCGTGAGGGAACGCTGAAAAGTACTCTTCGCGGAGAGTTCAAAGATCGTGAAATCGTTTAGTTATAGAAAGATGCGCGGCTTAGGTCGTGCATCGTCCGTTTTGAATAACGTGCCAGGGAGTGTACGTGCGTGGCGAGGCTAACTGATGAAATCAGGGAGCCGAAGGGAAACCAATCATCCGCAGTTTACGAGGGATGTGGTGTGAAAGCGCCATTAGTCACTTGCGTACGACCCGAAGCCACTCGATCTAACCCGGGGTAAGGTGAAGCGAGAGTAAAATCTCGTGGAGGCCTGTAGAGGTTCTCCATGCATGGGTTCTTTTAACCTCGGGCTAGGGGTAAAAAGCCAATCGAGAGTGGTGATAGCTGGTTCCAGTCGAAGTTGGCCGTAGTCAAGCCTGGACTGATGATGTATTAAAATGTAGAGTTACTGATTGGGGATTTAGGGGGCGCAAGCTCTCGGTCCCTTGTCAAACTCCGAACTTTTGATAATCGTAGAAGTCTGGAGACGCCTGTCCGCCGTAAGGGTGGGCAAGGAAAGGGGAACAACCCAAACTAGAGTTAAGGTCCCTCAGTGTCTGTTAAGTGTGAACGGGTGAAGGTAGTTACCACCCCAAGACAGCGAGGAGGTAGGCTCAGAAGCAGCCATCCTTTAAAAAGTGCGTAACAGCTTACTTGTCAAGGGTGTTAGCGCCCAAAATGGACGGGGCTAAACAGACCACCGACACTCTAGACCATCGCAAGATGTGTGGTAGACTGGTGTACCGCTTGGGAAGAAGCGCGTCCGGGAGGATGTGTGGACCGTGCGGTAATAAGAATCCTGGTAGTAGTAAGATCGAAGTGCGGTGAGAATCCGCATCACCGAAAGGGCAAGGGTTCCTCAACAACGTAGATCGGTTGAGGGTTAGTCGATCCTAAGCGAGCCAAGAGATTTGGTGTAGCGCGAAAGGGCATCCGGTTAATATTCCGGAACTATTGTTGTATACGTGGCGACACAAGGTCATGTTTCGACGCTTTAGGTTAAGTGGACACGCCAACCCTGGCGTGGTAATTAGTGCAGGTCTCGGGAGTATCGTTATGATGAGAACGAGAGCAATACTAAGAATCGTAGGCCTCTGGCTTATTCCGCCTATACCTGGAGACTCTGAAAAGAGACAAGGCAAAGATCAACAATATTCGTACCCAGAACCAGCACTGGTGCCCCTAGGTGAGAAGCCTAAGGTGTGAAGGGAAAAAGTAGGTAAGGGAACTCGGCATATTAGCCCCGTATCTTAGGTATAAGGGGTCCCTGCATTCGTATGCATACGTGTGCGTCTGTAGGGTGCAATGACTAGGGAGGTCCAACTGTTTAACAAAAACGTAGCCAACTGCTAGCGAGTAATCGTGCGTATAGTTGGTGACGTCTGCCCAGTGTCAGTATCTAAAACTCGGGTTCAACCGAGCTAAGGACTGGTAAACGGCGGGGGTAACTATAACTCTCTTAAGGTAGCGAAATGCCTTGCCGTTTGATTGACGGCCTGCATGAATGGCGTAATGAGATCTCCACTGTCCCTATCTACGTCCCTCCGAAAATCCGTCTCTGGTGCACACGCCAGAGCAGTCCAGTGGGAAGCGAAGACCCCGTGAAACTTTACTGTAGCCTGTTGCTGTGACGTGAATGTTGTTGTATAGTGTAGGAAGGAGAGGTTAAAGCGTGCACGCCAGTGTACGTGTACTCAACGATGTAACACTTCCCTACGATGTTTACGTCACTTACCTGCTAAGCAGGGACACCTGTAGGTGGACAGTTTGACTGGGGCGGTACGCCGCTGAAAATGTATCAGTGGCGCCCAAAGGTTGGCTCAACCGGGTCAGAAATCCGGTGTTGAGCGCAAGGGCAAAAGCCAGCCTAACTGAAATCCCAATGTGAAAGATTTCAGTAGAGAAATCTTGGCCTAGCGATCCCTTAGCTCTCTTAGTTGGGGGCTAGGTGTGACCAAAAAGTTACTCCGGGGATAACAGAGTTGTCGCGCCCGAGAGCTCAGATCGACGGCGCGGCTTGCTACATCGATGTCGGCTCTTCCTATCCTGGCCGTGCAGAAGCGGCCAAGGGTGGGGGTGTTCACCCATTAAAAGGGATGTGAGCTGGGTTCACAACGCTGCGAGGCAGTTGGTATGATATCTACTGGACTTGTTAAGTGTCTGAAGGGAAGGATCATTTAGTACGAGAGGAACGATGACTCCACGCCTCTAGTCTACCGGTTGTCTGGGAAGGCAGGCCGGGCAGCCACGCGTGAAGGGATAAATACTGAAAGCATCTAAGTATGAAACCCGCCTTGAAAAGAGACACTTCGAACGCCGAAAGAAGATCGGGTTGATGGGATCGGGATGTAAGTGTCAAGCTCCGGCGAGACATTCAGTCCGCGATTACCAATCGTTCGGTTTCGAATTTTACTCGCATTGTGTTTATTTGTCGCTTTCTCTGCAGGTGTCTTTGTTTTCTTTTCCTTGCAAAAGGGAAAGAAGGAAAACTTGTTTTCCAAAGACTCCTTATTTTTACTATTTTTTACTAATTTTTTCTGAATGAATATTTGTCTAAATGAATTAACAAATATTTTCGGTAGCTTTTTGTAACTCTGTCAATTCCTAGATGCATGGTTGATTTTACATTTGGAGAAAAGTACTCTTTACGTGATGTTTTAGATGAGGGTTTTTCTTTATGCGGATATTATGTAGGGTTAAGGCCTGATGATAATCGTCATATTTTTTTAAGTGTGACTTCTAGAAATATGCTCAGAGTTTTTGAATCCGCTGCAACTTGCGGGTATTACGAGGGCAAACCTCTTTCTCCTCCTATCAAGGTAGTTCCTGGCGGAGGATTATCTGGATTAGAATTAGAACTTGCAAAGAGTTATGTTGTTAGGTTTAATAAACAATCCCGTTTAAGAATTAATCAAAAACAAGTAAATTTTACGCGTTAATTGCAATTATTACGACTTTTGTTTCCAAGTTCTCTTAAACTTGTATAGATTAGCCAATGTATGTTAGATCAAGATGTATACTCGTTTATGTTGGACTTGTTTCCACTTACTGAAGATGTAGTTATACAAGATTCGTCGCTTTCTGAAATATTACGTAAGAAATCTATTGATTTGTTGCTTGCAGCTCAAGCAGGTTTTCCTTGTAGAAATTTATTATTAGAATTAGAGATTTTGATTAAGCTTTGTACAGATTTAGGTTATATTGAAGAAGATGTGAATAAGTTCTTGTTATTAGGTATTGAGAAGATGGCACAAGACATGTGGGAGTAAGCGTTTTATACTCTATCTTGTTATAGTGTGTTATGTCGCTTATAATTGCTCATCAAACTCATTTTTTAGAGCTTGTTAGAAAACATCTTGCTCAACACACTTCTTCTGAAGCAGGAATTCCTGTTAATCTTTCTCCTAGATTTCCTATTGTTATTAGTTCATTTATTGATTCTTTTGAACAGTTCTTGAACAATCAGGATGTTGGTGTTCTTGTTATTAGTGCAAGACCTCACTTGTTGCGCGGTGAATCGCTAAGGAGTGCATTGGATCTGAAACAACTTTTAGCTTCTAACATTGCATTGTTAGGAGTGCATAAATTTACTCCTGAAGAGCGTATAGTGTTAGATAGAGGTATTCAGTCATATTCTATGCAAGAGATTAGTGTTGAAGGGTTAGGTGAGGTGACTGATGCAGTTATGAGTTATGTTAGAGGCTGGAAGCACTTTGTTATCCTTCTTGATATTGATGTATTGGATCCTATGTTTATTCCGGGCCTAAAAAATCCTGTTCCGGGAGGATTTAGTACTAGAGAATTGTTATATATTTTACAACGTTTGAAATTAATACGTTCTTTTGCTGGTGCAATGGTTGTGTGTAATATTGAAACTGATTCTTCTTTATCTGCCGATGTTGTCGCAAGCGTTATTGCAGAATTACTTGTTGAACGTTAATTCATATTTTGTTATTCTTAATTTCCAATACCTTTAAATAGGAACATTTGCTCCTTTAAACTTACACGGTGATTGAGTTATGGGTCGTATCAAGACACAACAAATTAAGTCCAAAGGCGAGGAGCTCTATACGCTCCACGGTAAAGAATACACTACTGACTTCGTAGAGAACAAAGTTGTAGTTGGCAAACACGCTACAGTTAGATCTAAGAAGCTACGTAACGTGCTCGCAGGCTATATGACTAGAAAAGCTAAGAAAGTTAAGCTAAGCGGCGATTAAGACGATTGTTTGTTAAGAACGAACGGATTATATACGATAGTGACTAAGGCGACGGTATGAACGAGGATAACAACATTTTTGTAGGTGAAAAGCCATTTATGAATTATGTAACAGGGGTTGTTATCCAGTTTACTACACAAGGCGCAACTGAAGTTGTTGTTAAAGCAAGAGGCAAGTTCATCAGTAGAGCTGTTGATATTGTTGAAGTCGTTCGGTATAGATTCTTGCAAGATCAAATCAGGATTAAAGATATCAAGATTGGATCTGAAGAGTTTAAAAATTCTGAAGGCAAAGATATTCGCGTTAGTACTATTGACATTGTTTTAGAAAAGCGATAGATTTTCTATACGCATATTTTAAAAACTAGTTACTACTCTTATTTTATTATCCAATGTGAGTGAGATGAAGGGCCTATAGTATAGCTTGGATAGAACGCGGGGCTTCGGACCCCGAGACGTCGGTTCGAATCCGGCTAGGCTCGTTTTTTTATGTATTCTTTTTGCATATCTTGTTGTTTTCTTCTCTATTGCATAGCAACAAATCTTTATATACATCTCGTCGGATGAATGTTTGTGGTTTTCGAACATTTATTTCCTGAATCGCTTTTGGAGCGTAAAGAGTGGACTGCATTTTTTCTTGCAGTGATCTATTCAACTATTAGTATTGTTCTTGCAAGATTATTATTTCCTGCAAATTCTGGTCTTGTGAGTGTTGTTTTCTTAAGTATATTTTTGATTCCATATTTTGAGACTATTCTCAAGCGTGAACAAAAACAAGAATCAAAAGAAAAGCATCGTTCTTTTTTTCGCTTGCTAAAAGATAATGCTGATGCAATCAAGACATATTATTTCTTGTTTTTTGGTATTTACTTGACTTATGTTATCTATTCTTTTTCAGCGCCGTACTTAGGTTTGGATGTAGGGTCTGTATTCAGGGAGCAATTAAGTCTTGAGGGTGTGCGCGGTGGCGCTACCTTCGGAGTATCTACATTCTCATCTATTCTGTTCAATAATTGGTGGGTTCTTTTAGCGTGTTTTATCATTGCGCTTATTGCTGGCGATGGTGCAATATTTTTTATTGCTTGGAATGCGAGTACATGGGGTACGATATTTGGATATCGTGCTGTAGCTGCTAGTATGCATACTGGGGAGAGTGCATTCATTGCATTGCTAATTATTTTAGTCATGACTCTGCCACATCTTATTTTAGAAGCGGGGGCATATATCTTTGCAGCAATTGCGGGAGGAGTTATTTCTGATGAAGTGAATCATCCTTCTGAAGTTAGGAAGTTTGTTGTTTATTTTATTGGTGTGGGAGTATTTTTTGTTCTTTTCTATAAGGTATTATCCTTGTTATTTTCAGATCCGATTGTGGAGACATTATCAATTGTCTTGATTTTTGCATTGTTGTATGTGATGCGTTTCATTCTTGAGGATCGCGGTGATGTTGCTGTTTTCTCCTATAATCTCTATCTTTTTGCATTCGCTGTCGGGATATTTATTTTAGGAGCTATTATTGAGACACTTGTGTTATACAATGCAACTCCATTGAATAGAGTATATTTTGCAGCTGCAGGATTCTGATGTTTGTTTAAAATTAGAATTTTTGCGGCTGTGTCAGGAAATTCGTAGAATATAGGATTCTTACGTTTTAAGGGTTATATGTCTTGTATTCTTGGTTTTAGGTGTAGAATATTCCGTCGGTTCTATCGACGACAAAAGTGTAGGAAAAATCACACGATTTTTGTTATCCAATGCCAGAATTTCACAAACATATTGCCTTTCTCTGTTGACTCTTGGTTCTTTGGTGATTGTATTGTTATTGTGAATGGATAGTCTTTCTCTGTTGGTAGTTGACTAACTTGATAATCTTTAGTCCATGGATTATATGTTTTGTTAGTCCCGAAAACGGTTGTGACTGTCTTGCCTGTGATATTTGTTCCATTGAATCCAATTGGAGGGAGCAGTAGTGAGTAAGTATATGTGTCTTTTTCTTCAAACGGTTCAAGATGGATTTCCTTCTCCCATTCTCCGCTTTGTAACAAATTTAAGATGGTACTATTCTTTGTTGCATTTTGAATAATTTTCAGAGCATCTGTTGCGTATACATCTGCGATATTTGTGTATTCTTCTGAAACATATGTGTCTATTGGTACATTCTTTGTATTTTTTAATCGTACAGAAACTATGAATTTTTCGCCGATTGTTGGTTGTTCTGGAGTAATGTTTCTTGTTACTTCGATTGCATTTACATCTGGTGGAGTTATGATTTCTGATTTAGGTATTGTATAATTCATAATAGTGAGTGATTTATTTTGATTGTTGAGTTGAGTGTTGTTGTTGCTCAAATTGATAACTACGTTGAATGTGCCTGGAGATGGTGGTGGAGGGTTTATATTTCCATTAAATTTAGTTGCATATAGGAAATATACAGGAATATTTATCGTCTTTTCTGATAACGGGTCTAAAGATTCCTGTTGATGAACTATTCCGTATTGAGGAATATCGACATCTAATTGAAGATTTGATAATTGTAATGAATTTCTGTTTCGTAAAGTTATTTGTATTGTGAATGGTGTGAATGGGTCAACAGTTGATGGCATTTTTGTATCAATGGCAACTGTTGGTGTGGATTTACTGATAAGATTTAATATAAACATTTTATTCAAAGATGTGCCTGTTGTTAAATCACTAAATATTATAGGTACACCTTGCGTTCCTTTTAGATTATTGCCTGTAGGTTGAATATATATTGTAAACGTTTTTTGTGAATTTGCTGGAACAACTATGTTTTCAGGATCAGTCTTTATGTTCCAAGAAGGATTGGTTGATGAAATCCTAAAATCGCCGTTTTCGGTACCTGTATTACTTATAGTTACAGTATATTGTGCACTCTCACTTTGTAAAATGTTATTATTGATTGATGTTGCACTTAAAGAGTAAGATGTTGCAAGAACCAATGAAGGAAGAATGAAAATACTTATTAAGAAAACATAGATTAAATATTTTTTTGTCATTAATGTATTCACCTGTTATGTTGTATTATAAGCTTTTTGATTATTATGAGCTGGTCTGTAATTCGTTTATATTTTGCCGTCATTTTTTTTATTCAATTGCTTATACTTTTCAAAGTTGAATTGCCAGAGTGCTTTATTTGGTCTTGGTACTTTCTTGACGTAACTCTTAGTAGCTAATTTGTTAAGTCTGTTGTTGATTGTCATCCAATCTATTTCTGTGCCATCAGCAATTTCTTGTACTGAACAAGGTACTTTTTCCGTTCTTAAAAAGTCAAGAATATCTTTATCTGTGCCATCCATTTTTGGTTCATTTGGCATTTTTTCCCCTCACGTATTTGATTTCTAAACAATCTGCTATGTCTTTTGTATTGTCGTCTGGTTTATTGAGAGTGAATATGATTTTATCGCCTTTCTTATAATGAATTTTATCCATGAGTAATTTTGGTATTTTGATTGAGTATTGTCGTGTGTCATAATAGATGATTTTCTCATAATCGTTTGACTTTACTTTTCTCGGTTTTCCTGTCGATGCAAACCGTTCATTTAGACTACTTTTACTCACCATGATGAAAAGTAGTCTTTTTGAACTATAAAAACCTTTCTCTTTGGTAAGTGGTTTCTATTAAGACTTGTAGGGTATTATCGTTTTAGAAGATATATTATGATTGCTGCTGCCACTGTGCTAATGGCACTTAGTGTTGCGAGAGTGATGGCAGTCCATCTTGTCCATTTTGGTATAAGAATTTCTTTGCGATAATTTTGCTTTGCTTTGCTCAGAGCATTATCTAATGTTACATCAAAAACTGCAAGTGACTTCGGATCTATTTGTGTTCTACTTTCTCTGATTATATTCATTTCAAATGTTTGAACAAGACCCTTCATTTTTGTTCTTCGTTGAGCACATTCGAAACTGCTAAGAGATTGTTTTGCGATATCTTCGCAATATTGTTCCCACTCTTCTTTGAAGTGCTTATATGATTGAATGTCATCTATGATGTGATTCATACAGTGAAAGATTGCTTATTGTTTTATATGTGTTGTGCAACGTGGTTGTATTCTATATATTATTCACTGTGATATTCAAGTTTTCGCAGTCTTTGCATTCTTATGTTATTGATGGAGGTTTAACGAGTTATGAGGTATGTGGTGATTTGATGGAGTTTTTTGCCACTTTGATAAGTAGTCCTACTTTTCCAATAAAGTTTATATAGTAGTCCGATATTTCCAATTGCAATGGGGGTTAAACCATGGAACATACAAATATGAATGAACAAGAAAATTTACGGCTTTCGCCGTCGATGTTAGGTAAGAGTTGCAAGCGACTTTTGTGGCTTGAGAAGCGAAGGGGCATTAAATTGCCCCCTTCGCCAATGCCAACCATAACTTTTGGAATTGATAGAGTTGCCAAAGCAGGTTTGGATGACCATCGCATGAAAGGTGAATTTTCACTTGCGAAAGTTTTTCCAAACGCAGATATTTCTGTTATCAAAGGACTTTCATTGTTTGATAACTTTAATCGTTTGCAGATTTGGCGTGATTTTCGCAAGGGATTAGAACTCGTCTATAATGGCGTTCTTTTTCGAGGAGCAATCGACGATTTGTTAGTCAACGAACGTGGTCAGTTTGTTCCGTTTGATATTAAGACGAGAGGATTTTTACCGACGGAAGAGACTATAAAATATTATCAGTTGCAAATGGATGCATACACATTGCTTCTCGAGAGGAATGGCTTTCCCGTTGCTAATTTTGCAGTCCTCGGATTTTGGATTCCAGTTGATGCAATCAACATGAATACCATCTCATTTGAGGTGCATCTCGTAAGGGTACCTGTTAATCCTAACAATGCAATCACTGCATTGCAAGATGCTATTGATTGCATAAATGGTCAAGAACCTGACGTCTGCGAGTTATGCAAATACGTACTTCAAAACAATAATACAAATCTAAAAAGGTGCTAATATGGTAATGCGATTTAATCACCAATGTCCACGATGTGGAATTGAATGGTCTAATGATAGAGAAAAATACACAGTTTGTCCTAATCCTAACTGTGTTATTGAAGAGATGTTCTCCCCACCAGAAACACCTCCTGCGGAAGTGAAAACTACTCCCGCGTTTAAGGAACGATTCTCTGTTGAAGCAAGAAAATCACGTCGTTCTTCGTCTTTTGATTATGAGTACATTCCGAGAAAAGATAGTAAGGAACGAAATCACAAGGTGTATAATGCTGTTCGCAAAATGGAGATTCCTTCTGCTGTACCGATGTTGAAGATGGCTCTTTCAGAGAGAGGATATAAGACTCATCGTAATCGACGTGGTAGACCGCCTATTCATCTTGATGACCGTGTTATTTTTTGTGTGCAGAAAGTTCTGCGAGGAGTCTCTTGTTTGGATTCTGACGAATTCAATGGTTATGTAGTCGGCAGTCGTATGGTGAAACAACCTATTCATCCAAACACCGTCTCGGATATTATGAACGACCCTGCTCTAACGCCTATTCTACAAGAACTGGTATCAATTACAGCATTGCCGTTTATTCCAATGGAGCATCTCGCAGCAATCGATGGTTCAGGATTCGGTGCGCCAGGTACACGATGGGTACAAGTTCGTCTCGACAAAAAGAAACACAAGGATTACGTAAAACTCCATGTGATTATTGGTATAGAAAGTCACGCAATTCTTGGTGCAATTGTAACGCCTGCTAATGCTAATGACTCGCCACAGTTCGTACCATTATTGAAGGCAGCAGCAGACGAATTCAACTTGAAAGAAGTTACTGCCGATGCAGCATACCCGAGCCGTGAAAATGCAACAGTGGCCCACATCCTTGGTATAAAACCATATATTGACCTCAAACGAAGCACCCGTTTAGATGTCTATGGGTCACATCCATGGGACAAAATGGTGTGCTCGTTCAGAGACTACACACAGGACTACTTGTATCATTACCACAATCGTAGCCAAGTAGAAGCAGTCTTCTCAATGTTGAAGCGCAGGATTGCTGACGGAATTCGTTCAAAGACATATATTGCGCAAACGAACGAACTCTATTGCCTTTGCATAGCACACAATCTCCTTCTCTGTACTCGTTTTGCCGCAATCATGAGTCTGAAACTAAATTTCAAGCGCAAGAAAAAATGATGGCGGCTTCTTCTTTTCTTAACTTCTTATTGCGTATTTTTCCGACACAGCCAATTTTTGCGAAATATTTATAAACCAGTATATCTAAAATACTTCTAGTATACAATATTGTATATTAAAAAATAGTGCGACAAAGGTGAATAAAATGGATGCGACGCATCTTGAAAGGTTTAGTTTAATGGCTGTGTTTTTGTTTGCAGTACTTACTATCATCAGTTTTATCGTCTTTGTTGTGTAGGTTGATTATGGTATCAAAAACAACATGGGTCGCTATTGTGCTTATAGCAGGATTTATCCTTCTTGGTATTGCACAAAATATGAATTTACCTCACAGCACTCTTGCTGGTGCAGTAACTACTGATGCTAAAACCCAAGATGACATTAATGGTTGTATGAAGAGTTGTATGCGTGAATGTGTTACTATCGAAGGAACTGAACCAGGTTGTACTGATTCGTGCACTAAGAAATGCGTTCCGAATTAAATAACGCAAAATAATTCTTTGTTTTAGTCATTTTTCTCAATACTTTTATAAAATCAGTTTCTAATTATACGTTATTAAAATGTTATTAACACGTGAGGTGTTTTTATGGCTAAACAACAAGATAATAGTGTTGCATGTGCAGCGCTTTCGTATTTATTTCCAATCGGTCTTATTTGGTATTTGGTCGATGAGAATATGAAGAAGAATAATTTTGTACAATTTCATGTAAGGCAGAGTCTTGCAGCGTTTGTTGTAGTGTTTGCTGCATGGATAGTAGTCTCAGTACTTGCTGTTATTAGTCTTGGATTTTTATGGTACTTATCGTTTATTGTTTGGATAGCAGGACTTATGTGGTTTATTCAAGGACTTGTCTATTCTCTCTCCGGTAAGAAGGAGAAGTTGATTTTTATTGGCGATTTAGGCGAGAAATTTCAAATTTGAGTAAATTTGAATTTTTATTTTTTTTGTTATTTTTTTAATATTATTCTTTGTTGTGTAATTTTATTCGATAAACTCTATCTTTCCATCAAGGTATACTCCTTTTTCAAGTTTTATTGGACGCCAAGTATCTTCTACTAGTTCTGCATTGAGCCATGCGGCGAGTTCTTCCTTGTTGCCTATTGTAGCAGATAATCCTATGAGCTGTGCTTTTGGAAGAAGATGTTTTAGTATGGTAAGAACAATTTCTAGTGTAGGTCCTCTGCTAGCATCATTAAGCAGGTGTATTTCATCAACAATAACTGTTTTTATTCTTGATAACCATTCTACGCGATGGCGTAATAATGAATCGAGCTTTTCTGAAGTGACAATAATTACATCGGCTGAACCAAGATGTCCATCGACTTCATCAAGATCCCCAGTGCTGACTGCGATTTTTAGATTAGGATAATCTTTTTTGAATTGCCTGAATTTTTCTCCAGCTAGAGCGCGCAGTGGTACGATGTATACTGCTTTTCCGCGATCGTGCATTATTGCGTTAAGCGCAGCAAGTTCTCCCACAAGAGTTTTGCCTGATGCAGTAGGTGTGCATACAAGAATATTCTTGTCTAAAAAAAGTCCTGCATCGATTGCTTTTATTTGTGCTGGTCGCAATTCAGTAAATCCACGTTGCTCTAGAAGTGTATAGATGTTAGGCGGAATTTTTGATTTGTGTTTGGTTAGATTCATGCACACCGTTATACACAATATTGTGTTATTACATTTCCTCTAATGCTGTAATTCCTAAGAGTTCTAGACCTATTTTTAATTGATCAGCAACTTTTTCTATTAGTGCAAGACGTGCTTGTTCAAGCATTTTATTATCTTGTATTACTCTGTGGTGCTGGTAATAGCTATTCATCAATTTTGCTAGTTCAAGTAAATATCTTGCAAGTGTATGCGGTTTATTTGACTCGATTATTTGTGCAATTGTATTGTTGAATTGTAATAAATGTCTTGCAATCGCAACCGCATTTTCATCTGCTAGTAATTCATAGTCTGCTAATGGTTTTACATCGCTTTTTCGTAATATGCTACGTAATCTAGCGTGTGTATAGATAAGATATGGTCCTGATTCTCCTTCAAAGTTTAATATTTCATCCCAATCAAATTGAATGTCTAATACTCTATCATTTTTAAGATCGTTAAATACGATTGCTCCAAGCGCTACTGCTTCTGCAATTTCTTCTTTATTTTTTAAGTCAGGATTTTTTGCTTCAATTGTTGCAAGAGTTTTTTCTTTTGCTTGTGCGAATACATCTTCGATAAAAATTACTTGTCCTTTTCTAGTTGACATTTTACCTTCTTCAAATCGATATAATCCGTGGTTGACGTGTACACAGTTTTTGTACCACTCGTGACCAAGTTTTTTTACAATTGCAAATAATTGTTTAAGATGTAATTGTTGTTCACTGCCAATTTCGTATAATGCTTTATCGAATTTATAATGTTCTTTTCGGTATAGGATTGCTGCGAGATCTCTTGTTATGTAACTTGTTGTTCCATTTGATTTTAATAACATTGGTGGTGTTTCTATACCTTCATCACTAAGATTAACTATTTGTGCACCTTCACTTTCTTCAAGAAGTCCTTTTTCTTTTAGTAATTCAATTGCGGAATCCATTTTATCATTATAGAATGCTTCTCCTGCCGTACTATCAAATGATATGTGCATTCGTGTGTATAGTTTGTTAAATTCTATAAGACTTAATTCTCTGAATTGTTCCCAAAGTGCAAGATTTTCTTTATCTCCGTCTTCGAGTTTTTTGAATTCTTCACGTGCTTGATCGTCAAGTGTTGGATCATTTTTTGCTTCTTCGTGGAACTTTACATATATTGAAAGAAGTTTTTTTATTGGTTCATCAGTTATGTCGACTGGCCATTTTTTGTATGCACAAATTAATTTTCCAAATTGTGTTCCCCAATCTCCTATGTAATTTATTCCAACAACCTTCCATCCATTGTAGGTATAGATTCTTTTTAATGCTCCGCCTATGACGGTACTTCTTAAGTGTCCAATTCCAAATGGTTTTGCAATATTTGGACTACTATAATCAATAACCATTACTTTATTGTTAGGCGGAATTTTATGTTCTGCAAATGCTTCTTTGATTAATGCTGTGGGTTTTATTGTGATGTTTACATATGGGCCCAGGGCTTTTACGTCTTTTATGAAATTAATATTTTTTTCAGTTATTTTATTCGCTAAATCTTGAGCAATCATCGGCGGAGCTTTCTTTAGCTCTTTTGCGAATGTAAAGCAAGGTAATGCATAATCTCCTAGTTCTGGATTTGGGGGTACTTCTAATAATTCTAATGCATTAGCTATATTGTGCTCTTTTAGAATTATTGCTAGTTGTTCTTTGAAGTCCATAACAACAGTTTTCTTCTGTTTATTTATATGGTTATCGACTAGCTGGCTAGTGAGTCTCTGTTGCGTTGATTATAAAAATTATTGATTATTTTAATCACTTTTAAGTAGTTATTTTTAGAAAGATTTATATATATTTCGTGTTCCTAGCGAGTATGAGCCTCCTTGAATGTACTTGTGATTCGTTGTATGCTTCGCACATTGATCATCAAGATGATTTACTTGCCGGTAATCTCTATTTTTATAGCGCTTCTTCAAAGCTCTCTGCTGAACGATTGAAAAAGATTATGCGTCGTTCTGTGGAATATTTTTCGGATGTGGGGATTTCTTTCGGTGAGAAAAAAATAATTCAAGGCTCGAACTTTCCGAAACTATCTTCTCTTGATGTTATGCTTTTTTTTATTGACCAGAGTCCTTCTGATTGTGCTGCGCAGTATGGCACCACTCCTCTTCAGGTTGCCTTGATGCATCCTAAGGATGTTTTCAGAAACCTTCCTTATGATGATTACACGGTGCAATGCAATACTGGTTTTATCGCAGTTGATGATTGCGTTGGTGCATATAATTCTATTCTGAGAGCGTCATTAGTCGGTGAATGGCCCAGTTTTAGGAATTTGACTCCGGAAACAAAATTAGAGTTTCTTGCAAGCATTGCTACGCACGAGATTGGTCATGCATTTACTGCACTAGATGTTCGTTGCGGAAGAACTTTTAGTGATGATGTGACTATCAATGATCCTAGGATTGCGATGCACATCGAAGCATCGCCTTATGTAGGGCTTCCTAAGCATTTCTATATTGATAATGTTTCTAGGATGCACGAATTTATACGGGGCGTCCATTGTGATTCTGTTAAAGATGTTCTTAAGAGAAGAGATTCATTGATATTTGGCAAAGCTATGTGGTTGCCTAACAAACCTTATTGATCTATATATTTATTTTTGTCGCGAAGAATTACTTCTCGCCCCTTGAAGAGTTTAGGAAAATGCTCCTGCATGAATCGGAGCATTTTCTAGGTTTTACTTCAAGGCGACAATTATTGTACTGTCTACTATTATTCTATTTGTTAATATTAAAGAAATATAAAAAATAAAAAAAATAAATAATTGAAATTTATTCAGCTTTTTCTTCAGCTGGAGCTACTGCTGCAAAAAGTGTTTCAGCGCCGTGCTTTACAACTTTCACATTTAGCTGACTTGTTATATCGCTAACAGTGTTTCCTGCAACGGTCTTTCTAATTCTGACACCCTTTGGAGTCTGCTTGTTGCCAAGACTTTTTGTGATAAGAAGCTTTCTTCTTGCACTGCCGACAACGTCGTATCTCATTGGGAATCCTGCATTGTCAGATCCGCCGGTGATTTGGAATTCATAACCTGGTTTTCCTACGATTTCGCCCTTGAACTTGTCACCAATTTTCTTGCCGAATAGTCCTTTTGCATCTTCAGCAGGAACAACGTGTGTCAAAGTCTTTTTTTCCTTTGGGTCGCCAATATTAAGTTTCATTTCCATGATAATTCCTCCATCCCGAGACTTGGGGGTACTTTGGATTACCCGCGCATTTTTGCTGTCTCAGCACTACAAAGAATCGGGCATCGATTTATAAAGGTAAGGGTATTCCAGCAAATATGAGACCACAAGCCTTTGCGCCACAACACGCTGAACATGCTCAAACCTATCTTGATGCTGCGCTTGGTGCTGGAAGCAAGCGCGTAGCTGGCCTTAAAAAAGTTCGTGGCGCAGAAAGAGTAGATAATTCCAAACGTCTAGAAGTCGAGCGCCTTACGACTGTTAGGAATATGCTTACAAAGTCACTTATGCAAGTGCATGACTCATATCCTTCATTCGATCATATGTCAGAATTCATAAGCCAATTATTTGAGCAAGAGCTTGAAATAGCAAAAGTTCGCCAAGCTCTTGGCGGGATTAATGGTGCTTGCACAACAATCAATAAGCTCTCTTTTGATTTTATCAACCAAATCAAAGAGTGCAGGTATGTTGATGGCATTGTCAAGCTTCGCAGCATCTATATTGCAAGACTGGCGTCTTTTGTAAAGCAAATCGATAAGCACGTTGATATACTCAATCATGCTCGAGAGATACTGCGAGATTTACCTAGCATCGATGATGAGATGTTTACTGTTGCAATCGCTGGTTTTCCAAACGTTGGAAAGAGCACTTTGCTTGCAAAATTAACAACTGCTAAACCAGAAATCAAACCGTATGCATTCACTACAAAAGGGCTTAATGTCGGTTATTTTGAATATAGGTATCTTTCTGTACAGTGTATTGATACGCCAGGAACTCTTAATAGAACAAAGGTGAACGCAGTTGAACGAAAGGCAGAAATTGCTCTTAAATATCTTGCAAAAGTAATTGTTTATGTTTTTGACCCATTAGAGGGTGCATACTCTTTAGATGAACAAAAGGCGTTGTATTCAATAACAGAGCGTTTTGATGTGCCGATCATAATTTATATTAGCAAGACCGACATTGCAAAACAAGCAACAGTGGATGCACTCTGCGAAGAGTATCCTGATGCGTGTACAAATGCTGAAGATACGCGTAAAGAAATTATCAAGCTACTAAGAAAAGACGTTGCAAGATAATGAGTTTTTTGCTAATATTTCAACATAACATTTTATTTCTATCTGTTTTGTGTTCTATGTGTTCGTTGATATGTTCCTCTATAAGTATATGTTGTATTTCTTAGATTGCTTATATTAAAATAATGTTCTGGGTATGGTTTATCTTGTGGGCGTAATGCTCTTTGCGCTTCATGAACTGTATTGGCATTGACTATGCTACAAATTGTTAATGATAAAAATCTTCCATTCATATTGAGTAATCTCTAGTAACTAATATAAAATATTTGTTATTCTAATTGTTATTAGCGGTTTTTACTATTATTAGTAATTCCTACTGACTATTCTATGGCGAAGAAATTCATAACTAAACGAATTTAAATAATTAAATCTGAGATTAATAAAATATTAAGAAAAAAGTTTTAATAAAAAAAGAGAATTTATTCTTTAGTAGCTACTACTTTTGGAACAATCTTGCTCACTTTGATGAGGCAGCGCATTGGGAACTTGCATTGCGCACGGTGAAGTGCATCCTTTGCAATTTGCATGTCTTTTTCTTCAACATGTACTTCCATTATGGATTTGCCTTTTTTTACTTGTGCTGCAATACCGATTGCTTTACCAAATGCCATACTCATACCAGTACTCATACGATCTGCACCTGCTCCTGAAGCAAGTGGATTCTCACGAAGAACGTGGTGCGGGAACATGCGTACTGTGAATGTGTAGTTATTGTTACACTTTGTTTCAAGCCACTTGTTTGCGGACTTACGTGCACTCTCAATTGAGTTGTGTCGTAATTGTACGTCTGCATTTGAGATAAGCTCAACGCGTAAAGTATATGACTTGTTGTAATTGCCCATTGCATACTTTACAATCTGGTTGTGTGGGCTTGCTCTAACGTAATTAAGTGCACGATACTTTGATTTTCTCGTGTATGGGCGTTCAAGCTTGCGGTATGCTACTGCTTTTCTAAGTCGTGCCATAGTGTCTCACTCGTGATTAGTCTTTTATGCTTTGAAGTGCTAAAAGGTCCTCGGTTGTGAGTTTTGACCCTTTTACCATCTTGCTTTCAGCTTCTTTTGCGCGTTGTTGCAAAGTCTTTTTATCCTCTGCTAAACGTTGTTGCTTTTCTCGTTCGCGTTGATCACGCATAACGTTTCTTGCAGCTTGTTGTTCAGCTTGCGATTCACGCATGCTGCCAGTTGCTTCAAGATACTCTTTTTTTGCACCCAAGAAATCTTCTTGGAGCTTCTCTTCTTGTGCCTTGAGGTCTTCAATCTCTTTACTTAGAGTTATGATTTTCTCATGGTACTCTTGTGATTGTTTTGCAAGTTGTGTTACTTTTGCGTGCAATGCATTTGCTGATTTTTTTAATTTATCAATCTCTTTACTTTTTGTAATGAGTTCTGAATGTTTTCCAGCTGAAGTCTCCATGTTACCAACATGTTTTTTCATCTGTTTAAGCTGCTTCATGAGCTTTTGTTCAGCATCAAAACTCATTGGAACGGTTTCAATCTTCTGCTCAATTGCTTTTATTTTGCGTTTGAGTTCAGATGGATGAATGTTTTCACCACGTGGTCCATATGGAAGTTGTGGTATTGGTAGTGGCTCTTCCCTTTTTTCAGGTTGAAGCTCTTTTAGTTGGGCAATACTTGCACTAATTTGCGTATTGAGTTTATCTCTTTCTTCTTTCAAGTCACGAACCTGTTTTGTAAGGTCGTTTCTTGCTTTCTTGTGTTCATTAACAAGACGGATCTTTTCACCGATTTTTGTGCTAAGTTCTTGCTTATTTTGGAAAGCTTGTTCTTTGCGATCGTTAAGCGATGAGATGCGCTCTTTTAGTTCAGCAGGTTCTGCATGAGCTTCTTTTGGGCGTGCCTCTTCACCATTTTCGTTGTTATGTCCGTCTGTCATGTTGTTAATCACCTAAAATAAAAAATAAGATAAAAAATATAATCAGCTTATCCGAAAAGTGAACCTAGGCCTGCTGCTGCATCCTCTTCCTTCTTCTCTTCCTTCTTTTCATGCTTTGGAGCATGTGCTGCTGCTGCAGGAGCTGCTGCAACTGCTACTGGAGCTGCTGACTTGACTGCTTCGTCAATGTCAACGCCTTCAAGAGCTGCAAGGAGTGCCTTTACTCGGCCTTCTTCAGCGTGAACGCCTGCTGCTTCAAGCACTTTCTTAACGTGTGCTTCGTCGACTGTTTTACCCGCTTTGTGCAAGAGTAATGCTGCGTAAATGTATTCCATTGGTATCCCTCCGATGATGAATGTGTTTTTTTATTTTTTTTGTTGTTGATTGTTACCTGAAGATTATCCGAATAGTGAGCCTAAGCCTGCTGCTGAATCATCTTCTTTCTTTTCTTCTTTTGCTTCCTGATGGTGTGCAGGTGCATCTGCTACTTCGACGCTACCAACTTCTGCTTGCATATCGGCTGGCAGGTATTTTGTAACACCCATTGCTTGCCAATATGCTTTTGCGAGTACTTCTCGTGCATTTTCGTCAGTGAGCAAGCTTGCTTCTAGTGCAAGACCTGCTGCGTCGTAGTGTGCTTTTTGCACTAGTTCCTTGATGTTATCAGGTGTTGCATATGCAGTATTGAACGCGAGGCTCTTTGCTGCAAGTGCGCATGCTTTGAGGTCTGCCATAAAGCGGTCCTCATCGATATCTAGGACTTTGCTATCTAGGATTTTTCCATTCTCGTATGCTACAATGACATTAAGGCCAATGCGCATTGGTTCAACACCCATTCTTGTTAGGAAACCTGCTGCTTTATCTGAAACAACAGTACCTGCTTTTGCAAGAACTGCATCTAGTTTGATAACGACTTTACCTTGATCGATACCTGCCTTGATGCCTAGTTGACCGAGTTCACCAATAATTGGACCTGGTGGAAAGTTTGTTGGACCTGCTAGAACTACTAGATCTGTAGGTGCAATCTGTCCACCTTTAATTGGTGCTTTTGATTGGTTCTTCTTCAATGTTTTGAAGAGTGCGAATGGATTTTCTTGTGTGAAAAGAAGTGCTGGTGCGCCAACAAGATGTTTTGTCATCTCTTTGATTTCTGGCTTCTTGCTTCTAGCAAATGCTTGTTCCATGACGCTTTTTTTTGTCATGATAATCTCAACTTTGTCGCGAAGCTTGGTTCGCATGCTTGCCAAGTTTCTTGCAGGAAGATTTTCCATATTGACTATTGCTGTGATTGAATACTTGTCTATGAGCTTTACCAAATTATCGACTGATGCCTTTTTCTGCTCACTGACGTGTGCTTTTGGTACTTGTCGTGTTGCCATGGGTCTCAGCTCAATTTAACAGGCTTGCTCATTGTGACCTTTAGGTACACGTGCCTGATGTTATTTTCTTCCTTTGGAAGGTTGTGCGCAATTTGTTCGTAGAGTGACTTGATGTTCTGAACAATCTGCTCTTCAGTCATTGCTTGTGTTCCGACCATTGCTTGAACTGTTGGAGCTTTCTTTATGCTGACTTTTACAGTTTTTTGCAAGCGGTCTAGAATTGGTTGTAGTGGTGCCTTTGGCGGTACGATGCATCCTGCTTTAGGATTAGGCATTTTACCTCTTGGACCAAGGACACGACCGAATGAACCTGCGATACGAGGCATGATATTTGCCTGGCCGATGAAATAATCGTATTTTGCTGCAATCTTACGTAGGTCTTTTTTTCCCATGCGCTCGAATTCTGTTTGTTCAAGTGCAAGATCTGCTACTTTCTTTGCATCATCGATCATTTCTGGACCTGCGAGTACGCAGACAGTTTTCTTCTTTCCAACTTGGTGTGGAAGTTGTGCGAAGAACTCGACTTGTTCTGTAGGGTTTTTTAGATTCATATCCTTACAGGCGATAATCAAGTCAAATGATTGTGAGAAATTTCTCTTCTCTTTGTGCAGTTGTTGTACTGCTAGGTGAATTTTGTGTTCGTCTATCATGTGAGACTCCTCCCTAGGGAGTTAGCTTGTATGTATGCGAATTTTGAGCCCCTTTATAAGGCTTTTGGTTCACATAAGCTGTCGTTGTATCTACTATGGAACTGCAAAGGGTTTATGAATGTTGTGTTCTTCGAGGTTTTCTCTTATGAATAGGAGCATTCTCCTATCGTGGAGTTTCTCGTAGAGTATCTTTGCTGGGGCTAATTGATTTGCTGCTAGGCATTCGGCTGCTACTTTTTCTAAGAGTTCCTCTTTTGGTATGTACTGCGCAAAATACGCGGCAATATTTGGTTTGTGCTGTTCTAAAAACCATCTGCAGTACTCATTTAGTGATTCATTGTCTTCTGCTAGATAAAATGCATATGCAGACTCATCATTGCGCCCTTTGTGCAGTAGAATAGTGCCTACTTGTTGCATGAGTTTTTTACGCACGTCCTCATCTAATGCGTCTGTATGCACTGAAAAGATACCTTCTTTAATGATTTTTTCTATAATAGGATGATGCTCCATGATTACACCCCCAAACGACGACAATTCGTATTGATTCTGAAGTATATACGTCTTTTGGTCGAGATTTGATTGACGAGAAAATTATTCTTTCTTGTAGTAGAATCCTGTTTGGTTGTCGCCTCTTAGGTTATTTCCAAAGCTTAGTTTTAGGCGGCTAATATCTGCTATGTTGACTGATCTTATTTTCAAATGTTTTGTTATTGCATGTATGTAGATTATATTTCGCAGATCTTCTCTATATTCTTGCCATAATGCTTTTTGTTCTATTTTATGTAATTCTACTGTTGCGCCATCTTGCAATTTTGAGAAATCTTCGTATGCTTGTGTAAATGGATTATTAGGATTTAATTGTAATAGGTAGTTATCATCAATTATTAGCAATTCAAGAGACATTCTTGTAGTAAGGTGTTTGGTATTTTTATGAACATCGTCTGTTTTTGCGGAGAACTTTCGGGAAATTACTCTTTTGGCTGTTTGTATGATGCTGGGTAGAATCCTGATTCTTTATCGCCGCTAAAGCATGAACCAAAACACATAGGCAAGCGTCTGATGTCCCTATCGGAGTAGAGTTGAATTTTTAGTTGTTTTAGTATTGCATGAACGCACGCTGTTTCGAAAACATACTCTCTGTATAATGAATAGAATTCTGAATCTGTCGGGGGGTGTAGTTCTATGACTGAACCGGGAGCAAAGTCTTTTACATCTTGTTCTATATGCCTGAAAACATTGTCTTCATTAATTTTTTTAAGATAATCATTATCGATAACTAGACGATCAAGTGTCATATTGATAGTGTTGTATTCACTCTTTTTATGAGCATCGTCTGTTTTTGCGGAGATTTTTCGATTAGTTGATTGGATCTTTCTTTTGCAACTCTTCGAAGTTCTGTTCTAAAAATTCAACCATGACTTTATCGCCTAATTTTTCATAGACTGCTTTAGCTGCTTCAAGATTGTGTGTCTCAACGCATTGCTGTGCTAAATCATGCAAGAACTCTTCTTTTTCAATGTGAAGTAAGAAATATGCTGCAATACCCGGCTTTCTTTGCTCTAAAAACCACTTTCCTTGTTCTTGCAATAGTTCTACATTTCCGCCGACAAAATACGTTTCAGCTGCTTCCTTATACTGGTTTTTGTGCATTAGGACATTGCCTGCTTCTGTAAGAAGTTTTTTTCTTAAATCCGCTGAGATCATAGAAACATTAATTGAATGCACGCCCTGCTCGACGATTTTGGTGATAATAGGATGGTCCATTTGTACGCCTTCCTCACCTTTAGATTCATAATAAATTCTTCTATTTATAGCATTTGCGTAAAAAATGATGTGTGGCGCATTCTTTAACTGGAATATTTTGGATTCTTGTTTATTTTTTTTTGTATAATCGCTTCCGAGTATAAATCAAAAAGCATTACTTTTCTTCCATTTTGAGAAATTAGCTTATTGTAGTTAAATTCTGCATGTCTTAGTCCTTTTATCTCAATATTTTGAGCGTTTTCAATTATTTTCGTGCCGCCAAAATTCATGATAAAGTTGGCGAGAGTGAGATAATTATCTTCATTTGAATAAATGTTGATGATTTTAGTTTCTGATAATTTTATTCTTTTTCTTTTATGCGGTGTAGCAACATAAATCAGTTTTGTTATAGTTTTTTTCGTTAATTTTGCTGCATTCTCTGCGACAATTCCACCTAAGCTTTTACAAAATATGATGATTTGATCATAGTCTTCTTTTTCATCTATTAATTTTGCTAATCTTCTTGCCGAAGGTCTTAAAGAAAATGTTTTTGTTATTCCTCCATCCCATGCAAAAATTTCTACATCAAAATCACTCTTTTTAGAGATATATTTCGACAACTCTAATGTCCACTCATCATCATTTTTATCCACGCGAAAATAATTATAAAATTTTATGAACAAAAATTTAAGAAAAGGCGGTTCTTTGGTTTTAGAACCCGGAACAATAATCAATAATGATTTCATGTTATATTCAGATTCAATGCCCTTTATTAGTTTGTAGGTTTTATTTAAAATTCTGAAAGGATAAAGTAGAAAATGTTTTTTGTACGCAGTTTGTACTCTAAAAATTTCTTTTGCGCTTTAACTAATTTCCAAATAAATGCAGATATGCCGATTTGAACATTTCATCAATCTCATCAGCATGCGGGTGTTTTTCTTTTATTGCTTTGTTGTGTAAATAATTCAAACGTAAATAACTAATAAATATCAGTATTGGGTGATATGGTGGTCGTTCATCTTTTGTTAATAGATTGTGTGTGGCGTTAAATTTTAGTTCTAGTCTTTCTTGTTGTTTAGTGAGCGGAGGTGCAGTTGTTACTGTGTCTGCTATTGAGTATGGGGGGCAGGTAGTTTCAATCATGAATATCATCTTTTTTCGTTTGAGTTAGTTTATATTCACTAGGAGATGGTATTCAGTTTTAACTCTTTTCTTTATTGATGAGATTGTGTGATTTACAAAGAAGATTTATTAAATTAGTCTGTAGTTAAATAGTTTGCCAACATTTTTCCGAGTACTTGGATTTTTGGATCTTGGTCTATGAATATTTGATTTAATACGTGAGTTATTTTGCGAATACCTCTTTCAGAATCGGATATTGTTATTAAACAGCGATTTTCTAGGTTTTCTATTTTTATTTCTCTTTTTGAGTAGAATGACTCTCTTTTTAATTCAACTAATTTTGGATTCGAGTTTGGACAAGACATCATTTGTACTGCAATATATGCGTCAGATACCTTGCGATACATTACTATAAAAAATCCTCCGAGGTAACCTCTTTCAGGATCCTTTACATAATAAGAAATATCTTTTCTAAATAGTGGGTTTACTGGTCCAAGATTTGTTATGGTTTTTGCATATAATTCCATTATGTCTGCTTTTGTAGCTTCACGACTTATGGGAATTTGTGTTGTAACCATATGAAACTAGGAAGTTGTGATTATCATATAAATTATGAGGTTGTCATCTCGAGAAATATTGATTTTGAAACTCTGGCGCAAGACCTGGCAGGTCTCAAGTCAGAATTGAAGGTTATAGAATGTCGTCGGAGGATGTATTACAATTTAAGTTTTTAGAATCCTTCATCTCCTAAGTTTCTTAGGACTGTTTTTATTTCTTCAATAACTTTTTGTTGTTCTTTTTTATCTGACATTCTAATAAATTTTATAATAAGATCTTTTAGTTCAGATGTTTTTAGTACTTTTATCTTGTAACCGTCAGTGATGCAGTAGAATCTAAAGCTTTTGTATTTTATTTCTTTAAGCAATATCTTTCCAATATTACCTAGTTCTTTTCCTTTATGAGGATTCTCTTCTAGAGTTTTTAAGAGTTGAAATATCTCTATTGATTCATGCTTGAATTTCTTGTTTATTTCTTCTTCCAATAATGGAGTTATGATTACTTTTGCCATCGTTTTTTAGCTCGAGAGATTGCTTCATCTGCAGTTAAACAATCGGTTGTGTCCATTAGTAGTTCTTGTAGTTGTCTTTCTTTTGCGCTGTTGAGTAGTCTTTCTAGTATTGTGTCGTAGGTTTCTCCTTTTCCTCCAAATTCTTTTATTTGATTTCGTATTTGCGGAGATATTGCTATTGTCGTTTGCATTATAATCACCTATAATTGTTATAATTAAATATAATAGTTATAATTGTTATATATAAATGTTTTTATTAATTGTTTATCGACGAGAAAATGATAGAGTGCTGACTTATACGTAGACAAGGGCTCTGATGAATTAAAAGAGGAGCTCGGAGAATGTTATACAAAACCGTTGTGATGTCGTCTATCATCACCTATCAGCTGTGTTCGGGGAATTTATAAAAAGAGTCGGACTAGAAAATATAGCTTCAAGACGACAAAGTGTCACGACAGGGTGGTCGAAAATCAAAGAAGCTCTGACTTTTGACCGGATAGGTAGGATGCTCCCGCCGCTGCCCCGACCTGGCAGGTCTCAAATCAGGACTGATGTTATACGCAATATTTCAATAGAGTAATGGCTTGTACTGATGTAAGGGCTCTGATAATTTAAGAGATGATGTCGGAGAATGTAATACTAAATATTATCTTCATATTTTATTGTTACTGATTGTTTGTGGCAGCTCGGACAACTTGCTGGTATGTGCTTATCTTTTCTTATTTTCCATAAATACATGCATATTGTACATCTGGCAGTCATTCCTTTGCATTCTTTGCTTTTTACTTGTTGTTTGAAATCTGTTCTCATTTCTTGTTCATTTTTGTTGATTGCTTTCGTGATTAAATTATCTTGATACATATTATTTTTATCAAGAATTTCATTTCTTTTTAGAGAGTAAGTACTATTATCTGGCAGTATAATTCTATCATACTCTTTTGTAGATCCGGAAAAATCAATTGAATATCTTTTCAAGTTTTGAGTTTTACTACTTCTTGAAGTATTCTTTGTTAATGTAATTATTGCATAGATTATGCCTATGATAATTATTATTGTAAAAAAACCAGGCCCTGATATTGATAATGCAATAATACCGATTATAATTAGCGGTATGCCAAATATCAAAAGAACTGTCTTTTGATCGCTTGTCAAATCCATTCTTTGTCCTTATTGTGCTCATTTATAGGGTTTTCGGAGATTATTTTGTATTTTTTATCATTTTGATTGATATTTACAAATTAATTAGACTATTTTGAGAAAGGTTTATGAGCGTTCATCGTCGTTATAGTACTTGTAGGCCAGATGCTTACAAAAGGTCTTCTAGCTGAGGTTTAAGATGGTTAAAAATATAGATATGGTACAAAAAAGACTTGTTTTAGTTAAAGATTCTAATACAGGCGAATTGAAGATAATTGATACGTTGGATGAAGAATAAATTATAATGTGTTATTTTTTTAAACAATTTTATATACTCATAAAGATTAATTGAATTATGTCTTTAAAAATGAAAAACTTGTCTTTTTTTTCTTTGGCCGTAGTTGGTGCTATTAGCGGTATTTTTATTACATTATTGATATCATTATCTCTTAGTAAGAGTATAGAGTTTATTGTTATATTTGCAGCAGGATTTATTGGTGGATTGATTGGTTTTGCAATTGGAGAGGTGCAGAAGTGATGGATTTCCAAATAATTTATTCTAATCCATATTTACGTACTCTTATTGCAGCATTAATTATATATTTAGCACACGTAATTTTTTTAGTTGAAAGAATAAAAAAGAAATTGTCTGATACTGTTAGTGTGCAAGACAAGCAATTAGAAAAACAATATGACGGTACTGTTCTTTCAACTAAGTCTTTTATTGCAATTTATGATTTTCTTAGAAAATCTAGGTCAGAATTTGGCCGTTTAAAAGACGCAATTAATCTAAACATTTGGGGTGGAGTAGTTTTTATGAGTGGATGTGTTGTTGGATTTATATCACAAATCTCAGAATTATCGCAAGATTTTGGTATTATGTTAATGTTTACGGGTGGAACTATTTTTATAATTACTATAGTCCAAATGATTTATTGGTATGTGAAAAATTAAACGTTTTCCTTTAAGAGAAATAATATTTATGGTGGACCTTTATTATATTCTTGTAACCATTTAGGTTCATGTTTTCGTTGTTTACGTTTGCTTGGCGAAATTTGTGATGATATTTTTTTATAATTTATTGGGTGCCAACGATTAATTTGTATTCCTATCCATTCCCATTCTGGTTTATTTACATGTTCTTTGTATGCATCGAGATGCATAATTTGAACATCATCTTCAAAAAGTGATCCTTTTAGTCCATCTAGTATTGTTTTACATAGATTATCTATATCTCTAGAGTTCAGAAGTTCTTTTGTTAGAAAAAAATAAATTGTTAGTGATAATGGTTTATTTCGAAATCTTTTCATATATGCTTGGGCAAGATTATCTTCACTTTGTTTCTTGAGTTCTTGAATTAGTAATTTATGTTTTTGTTGGTTCTTATTTTTTCCTTGATGTGATAATGCGCGCATAGGTATTTTAAATCGTAGTCCATTTTTTTTGTGATTAAATATAATTATACCTACTTTTCTATTATCTTCCTCACTTTTTGCATCAAATTCTATTTTCATGGAAACTGTCATGTTGTACTTTGATGAGTGCATCTATTTGAATAGTTCTATTTTTTCGGGTAAATCTCCATCATGATTAATTCTTGTTGTTTTTCGCGAGGTAGTAAGTCCCAGCTATGCAACAGTATTTCTTTGAATTTCTCCACGTCTAGTGATATGTAGTGTTGAGTCATAGTTCGTCCTTCCGTCTCATCTGTGATAAAAACATTGTCATGTCACAACAAAGTAAGGTCGAAGAGCTCTGGAATCTGACCTGCTGATTCAACCATCCGCCGGAGCAGCAGACCTGATACTGCTGCAGAAATCGCATTTAAACGGCGTAAAAAATAGAGATTCGATAAGAAGGTTAGATGCTCCCGCCGGGATTCGAACCCGGGTCTTTACCGTGAGAGGGTAAAATGATTGACCGGACTACACTACAGGGGCAATATATCGTGAGAATACGCATTCGTCCTCTCACGACGAATAAAGGAGGGTTTGGGGTTCGATAACTCAATGTCGAACCCCGCCCTTCTTTTCTAAGCGAGTCTGAAGTATCCAAACTTTCGTTCGGAACTTCTGATTCACTACTAAGTGAGTCTGAAGGGATTTGAACCCTTGGCCTATCGGTTAAGAGCCGATTGCTCTAACCAGGCTGAGCTACAGACCCTCACTTCGTTCAGGTCTTACTTGCGCTTTGCACTACAAACCGTAAGTACAGACCCATCACTATATTCTATGAGTTCATAATCTCTTTTTAAAGATTTCTTAAATGGAAGAAATAAAAGAAAATACGCCGACACTCGGATTGTTCGGGTTTGAAAAAGCCGAACTCGAGAAATCTATGATTTCGAAGATGCCGAGAATTCAAAGAATTCTGGCACAAGAAAACTATTTTTTCTTTGTGTTCAAATCTAGAGTGGAGTGTATGGGGGATTGTAAAATCCCCTGACGCCGACACTCGGATTTGTTGCGTCATTGCTATTCCTAACAACTCCGAGTGTCGACACAGAATACCATCTACGATGGTATGATGACGCCGACACTCGGATTTGAACCGAGAATCCTTTCGGAGCAGTTCTCTAGCTCCCTCGTATTACTCGGGATTTCAAGACTGCCGCAATACCGGGTTATGCGATGTCGGCACTATTAGTATTGAGTTATAGAGTTTCTTTTAAATTTATTCTTTTATGCCACGGCGTTTCTAACTCACTCCGTTGCGTGGATTTTCGAAAACGCGTCTGCATGAATCGACGCGTTTTCTGGTTTTCGCCAAGGTGGCATTTCTGCTTATTTAGTTAATTAATTATTATTTTGTTATACTTGTTGTGCGAAAGAATTCATGGCTCTTGATGGTCGGGATCTTTGTGCTCGAGCTTGAAACGTGACATGTTGAGGTATGATCTTATTTCATCTAGGAGATCGTTGCAGTCCTTCATGGTTTTTGCTTGAGCAATGCTTGTCTGATCTTTTTTTATGAACTTGTCAATTATCATTCTGAACATGAATAGTCCGCCTGAGCCTTCCCATCTTCCTCGAAGATCTGTAAGCAAGAATGCGTTTGCTTTGAATGCTACGCTTCCATGCTGGTATTTTTGCTTATGACCGTCGATTGTTACGACTTTATCTTGTAATCCTTTGATTGTTATTTGCAGAACAATTAGGCTTTTTGCATAATCGGAGAGTTGTTTTTCAGGTTCCATCTTCACAACTATCTGCTTACCGTTTTCTAGAATGTCCTCTTGATTATTTGTTTCTTTCATGAAGTATCCGCGTTCAGAAAAAAATCTGCGAATAATGCCATATAGAG
>CAVRUV010000014.1:0-6278 GCA_963724455.1 uncultured Candidatus Woesearchaeota archaeon | reverse complement strand
CATCAAAGCTTGAAGTATCGATTATGACCATCTCTCCTGCTTCAAGAGAGTTGCAGATATCTTGGATAGTTGTTGTTGCGCCAGATGTTACAAAAACTCCATCGGTTTCTATGGTTGTATCGTGTACTTCTAGTCCGAGTACTTGTAAAAGCCGTCGTTTAATTACTGCAAGGGTTCCTTCATTGAAGTTTACGCTTAGTTTTTTTTCAAGAAGGATTGCTTCAATCCAGTTCGTGTCGAATTCTTTGTAGTAGTGGGAGAGTGCTTGGCGTTGCGGATCACTCCAGTCGACTGCGCCATAGAAATGCTGCGGTTTTAGAAGCGTTAAGTTGAACCTTAAAGTATTGCCGCCAGGTGATGGACTGATGCTATAATGATGGATGCTTTTTGCATTTATGTGCTTTGAAAGGACTCCTCTATAGTATTCGTCATGAGGATCAAGAACTAGCATGCCGCAATACTTTTCGTTAGCAAGTTCCCAGAGCAAGCATTTTAGCAGATTGGATTTTCCTCTTCCGGTAGTTGCAGCAATAAGCATGTGGTGTGATAATGCCTCTTTACCATTAATATATAGCGGAACATTGATTGTTGCTGAGCCATTTCGCAGTTTTCCTAGGAAAAGAGGGTTTTCTGGCTTTTGCAAGAATGAAAAATCGCCAGCATCCAATTCTCGAACTGTGCTGAAGAATTTTGGAAGGCCTTTTGATTTGACTATCTTATTTGATTCTTTCTTGATGGTAAGAAGCGGTTTGATGTGCGCTAGAGTATAGTTGCGTAAGTTTGCATCGTGAAAAGTTGCTTGTTCTCCTTCAAGCTGTAATCCGCCGACAAGTTCAAGATGCTGCGCGCTCAATTGACTTGCAAACTGCACATCGAATACTTGTAGGAGCGCTTTTTGTTTTTCGTCTTCAGCAACAAGCAGTTCTCCTACTTCAAAGTGCTCTCCATCTTTTTGTCGTACAATGAGGTCTGAAAGCGCGCCGCCAATGAGAATGCCTTTAGTCATAGTATCAGGAGAACTGCTTCCTATAATAAAGATTACTAGTAGATGGCTTGTGGATAGTTAGTGGGTGTGATATTTGTAAAGAGCAAAGTCATTAATTTGTTACAATTCATAAAGTCGTTTAATAGTAATTTGTTTAGTAAGTCGTGTTGATTGTATCATCGTTGCTGACCTGCGACAAGTCCAAGTGCGAGGTCGGGTCTTTGGGGTCCCGACTTTCGAGCACGAATTTATCTGACAACGTCATATATTCGCGTCGCAACAATTTGGTTATTAGTAATTATTAGCAATGTTCATAAACCCTATACTATCTTAATTGGTTATGGAGAGCAAAATAAGATTCATTCTACTCGCAGTATTGGCCTCTTTTGGGATATATTTCTTAGGAGATGGAATGACTGGCTTAGTTGTTGCAAGTTCAGACTGCACCAATTGTGCGGTATTTTCTGAGATTAATGCGATGTGGGGAGCATTGATGCTTCTAGTGGTTGCAATTGCAATCTTTGCAGTCTATTACCACAATAGACAATGAGTTTAGAATATTATTTTGAAAAATCTCAAGATGGTCCATTGGATTCATAGTAAGAATTTATAGTAGAAAATTTGTCGCAGTCCCTAGAATAGTCGTTTAGGATTTACTAATCAAATAGTTTAGTTAATAATTCCCATAAATAATGCTCATAAAAATATATTCTATCTAAAGATTGCTTTTACTATCTTTTAGACTACCTGAATAACTCGTAAGTACTAGTAAATGATGGATATGTTCTAGACGATGTTATACTTCAATAAAAAATATGATATGTAAATATATTATATATTAAAAAAATATTAAAAAATAAAGAACGCTTTTAGAAATCGTAATCTCTCTTGCCTGAATCCCTAAGAATTGCATCAGCACTGTTCTCTTCAGGAGAACTAATTCTCTTAGATCCGCAGTATGGGCAGCTTAGCATATCAGGTCCTTTGCTGCTAGTAAAACGATACCTGCAATTAAGACAAGCATACTTTCCAGCACTTGATTTAGGGCTCTTTGGCTTTGCAAACTGTTCTCTTATCGAAGACGTTGTAGTTCTTCCTTCTGCGCGCGCTTCCATAGCTCTTGCTGTTGCAGGGGAGTGTACGTTTAATTTCGGAGCCTTTTGTCCGAGTGGTGCTAAACCCGCGCATGGTCTACAGGCCATTCCTTTTCCCGAAGAGTCCATAACCATCTCTAAAAGAAGGTACTGCTTGCCGCAGCGTACGCATTTTATTGTCATTGTTTTTTGATCCATCATCTCACCTTGTCGCTATAACATCAATAGTTGTTGCTGTAACCACTCTTGTAGAGTTCTAATTTTTATACTTTGTGTAAGATTGGTTATTTATTGGTTATTTTTGGCTAAGCGCAACGTTTATATCATAGTGTTTGACAATTAACATTTTAGGATGGTAAACGATACAACCTTAGACCTTTTAGTTGAAGCACCTTCACAAAAACGACGTTCTGACCTAATAGCTGATAGATTACAAGAACTAAATGGTCAGGCAAGATTAGAAACTCATATGCCTATCGTTCCTGCAACTCCTTTGTTACCTAATGTATCGACCATTCTTTGCACTGACGAAGCAGGATTATTGTTTAAGATAAGTTATGATAAAAAGACAAGAAAAGTGCAAGAGCTACATAAATACCAAGAACCAATAGAGATGCGAGCAGATGTTGAGAGAATGATGCATCAATATAATGCCAATAAAGGATCGAGTATTGCGTTTGGTTATGTTGTTCCTGAAGGTGTAAGCGGATATCACTCATTACCGCAACCAATGACCCGATTCTTAAACGGCTTTAGCCAGAAATATGAATAGATTTGAGTAAATGCTAGTTATAGATATTTGAATGAGTGGATTTTTTAATTTTTTTATCAAAGAAAGCATATTATGGCCTATTATATAAAGAAAAACTGTTTTCCCCCTAATATGATTACTGATGTACTAGCAAAATCAATCCTTAAGACCTATGAAGAAGCGTGGGTTGAGCAGGATGTAGATAAGATTCTTAGTATATTCGAAGAGAATGGCATTTATCACGAACGCGTCTTAAAAGAGCCAATGGTTGGACACTCTGAAATAGCAGCATATTGGCAATCAAAAGTCTGTGAAGAGCAATCTGATATTGTATTTAAATTATTGAATTATTACATTTCTGGCAATACTATTATTGCAGAGTGGGAAGCGTCATTTAACAGCAACATAATTAATGCTAGATATCATTTGAAATCAGTTGCCGTTTTAGAGATAAAACACGATAAGATACATTCTTTTAGAGAATATTGGCACTCAGAAAAAACTCCATTGAATTAGTTTTTCTATTAAATCATACTTAAGAGTTATTAATTTCAATATCTCATTCCAGTATATGCGGTAATATCTTTTCTAAATCAAGTTCTCCGATAGTAACTGTTGATGCTTTATTGAGTGCTTCACTCTTTGAATTAAATGCTATACCAAGACCTACTTCTTCCATTACTTGAAAATCATTGATATTATCTCCGATGAATGCGACTTCTGCCATGGTTATGTTATACTTCTTGCATAGTTGTCTTACTCCTTCAAGCTTTCCACCGAAATCGTACGGTGTTGATGCAGAACCAACAATTGAACCAGCATTATCATATAGAATCTCATTTGCAAAAATTTCATCAAACGTATCGGGATAATGGTATTTTACAAGATCTTTTATCCCGCCGGAGATGATTGCAATTTTTATTCCTTGTTTCTTAAGTTCTTCTAGTGTTTTTTGTGCATTAGGGGTTTTTATTGTGAATTCCTTAAAAATCTCATGTATTACTTGTTTTGTAGCGCCAGCATCTTTCCATAACTGGATATTCATACTAACCCACTGCTTATAACTGATCATGCCGGCATTATACTGTTTGTATTGTTCTTTCGCATCTTTTGTTACCCCAAAATATCTGTGCAAAGTAACCCAGATGCTGTCTTCAAACTCGTGCGGTTCTAAGTATTTTGTATGGGCCAGCAGCTTTTCTTTATGCTCAAGAACTATAGTTCCATCGACATCAAAGCAGACGAGTTTGTATTTGTTCATTTTAAAAGGAACCATTTAGGCTTTATTAATGCTGGGGAGATTTAGTGTTATATTTATATTGGATTAGAAAATCCTAATTGTATGGTTAAAAAAATGCTCGATTGCTGCATAACTCCTGTAGATTATAAGGGTGGGTTTCTTGTCGAAGGAGATATAGAGTTGATGCTCCAAGCAAGAGTTGTTCGAGAGCCGACGCAACGAGAGATTATTGATGCTATGCAAAAGTCTTTGCGAAGCTCTGTTCGTTTTGAAGCATACAAGATTTGTGAGTTTGTTGAAGCATTAGGTATTGAAAATATACTCGAACAACCAGCACAAAATGTACAACGAGCATTTCAAAAATATCTGGGCGATCTTACGTTGTTTCCTGACGAGAATAAAAAATATGTTAATTGTTCTGCTTATTTTGTAAAAATAGCAGATGATGGCGGTTTTGAATACGAAATTAGTGATTTGACTATGTATGTGCGTTTTCCTATCATTAATGGCGTTATGCAGAAAACTTCTTTAGAATATCTTGATGTGGTGAGTCCTCGCGGATTTGATGAACAATTCTGCGTCATTAGGGATTTACTACCTACAGTAGGAGATTTAGTATCGCGATTCCCTAAAATATCTCCTACAACACATGCGTTTGAACGCGCGTATGGTATTATGGCAAGAGCAGCAATAGACGATGTAAAACGCGATTCGATAATACAAGGAATGTTGCAGCATCTTCAAACGAAAACGCAAGATTTTCATTACGGCTTTGGTTTCGGCCATGCTTAATTGCAATGTTAATTACAATAACTTATCATAATGATACTGATTTCATAAATGACCATAGTTAAATTACCTATATTTTTATTAATCAAAAGCTTCAATTGAGCACATGGATGTGGACTGGCATGTTATTCCTTTTAATAAGCCTGATAGTTTTTTGATATTTCTGAATGAAGGAACGAGTTCTTATGCAAGAACATTGAATTATCGTCTAGAGCAAATGCCTTCAAGAGATCAAGTAATGTCATACCTTGTTTTAGTTGCACGCGCTGTTGTGTCATCAAAACAATCAAAAGACGTGCTCTATTCTTCTATAGGGCATATGAAGGCATGCGGATCGATGGCTAAGATGATGGTGAATAACCCTGATTATATGAAGCATGTATTTGAAGAGGGGTTTTTAGCTAGGCCAATAGCAGAAATACCAACGATGTTTTTACGTTGTGATGTTCAAAAAAGAGTTGTTGTAACAAAAAATTTCCTTTGTCATGCGCAAGAATCTGGACAAGAAGTAAGTAATCGTCGAATGGAATTTATTCTAGGATTCTCGATGGATAAAAATTATATTGATGAAAGAATGGTATACGAGTTGTCTGTTGATAGTGATAATGATGCTGCTAAAGTTGTTGATTTTTCTCTACATCAATTCTTAAAAAGAGATCTGAGTGATGTTCTACCCTGTTCTTCAAGTGATATTGTAAGAAACATTGGAGACGATCTTTTGTGCGATGCAGCAATTGGCTATGCAAAGGATAAAGAGTTGTTTAATGCAAAGCCAAGATCACTTTCTTATGCTAGCAAAAGATTTCCCAGCTTTCCTGCTACAAGATCACAATAGTGGATTTTGTCCGCCGTATAATGCGTAGAATTGTCCATTCTTGAATTCAAGACTGAAGATATCGTTATTACATGCGGTTGTTCTCATTTTGACAATGCTGATTTCACGAACGACTTGTCTTCTGAATGGTGTTAATTTCAAGACTATGATGCCGTCAGCTAGGAAGTCTTCAATCTCATATTCTGAGAATTTGCTGCCGTCTAAAGGCATCTCAGAAATAAGCAAGCTTGTCGTGTTAAGGTCGCGTAAGAATTCAAAAAGCATGAACAGTTCAATTCTAGGATTTTCAAATCTTGATAGTACATATAATGCAGATAATGAATCAAGAACGAATAGTTTCGTGTTGCTTTCGACTGAGACTTTTTTGACAACATTTTTTATTACATTCATCCATGATTTGTTGTTGTCAGTTTGAATGTCGCGAATCTCTTTTCGAACACAACCAACGTCAATGATGAATAATGTTCCTCTGCTGCGGTTGATTGTCTGCATTTTTGCAGAAAGCTCAGAAAGATCTTTGATAACTAGTAGATTAATCTTTGATACGTCATAGTCCATGTTGACCATGTGATTCAATAATGATT
>CAVRUV010000013.1:0-62431 GCA_963724455.1 uncultured Candidatus Woesearchaeota archaeon | reverse complement strand
TTTAGGTCATTTCATGCCAATTGTTGGTTTTGATGAGAAGAATATTGTTGTTCACCAACCGGGACCAATTGATCCAACTCCTTGCTTTGAAATTCCTAGAGACTTATTTGATGTCGCAAGAACTGCAAAAGGAACAGATCAAGATATTATTTTCATACATAGAAAAAGTTAATTCAGGAATACCTTTTTAACTGTTTAAACGATTATACTGTTGTGTCGCGGAGCTTTCACTCACACCGTGAGGTTTTACCATTTTTGACCTGCATGAATCGGTCAAAAATGGAATTTGCTCCAAGGCGACATTACTAATAATTATTGAATATATCAAGGTGAATACTTATGCATCAATTACCTCCATTACCGTACGATTACAAAGCGCTTGAGCCATATATGGACGAGCAGACAATGCACATACATCATGACAAGCATCATCAAGCGTATGTTGATAATCTGAACAAAGCGCTTGAAGCGCATCCGGCACTATTTAACCAACCACTTAATCAGTTGTTATCTGATGTATCAAAAGTTCCTGAAGATATTAGAACTGCCGTCAGAAATCATGGTGGCGGCGTATGGAACCACACGTTCTTCTGGTCGATACTCAAACTTAATTCACACGGGCCTCAAGGAAAATTTTTAGAAGAGATGAACCATACATTCGGTAGTATTGATGGCTTCAAAGAGCAGTTCAAGAAAGCTGCACTTGCAAGATTTGGTTCAGGATGGGCATGGCTTGTTAAGGATAAGCATGGTAAGCTTTCAATCATATCGACTGCGAACCAAGATTGCCCGCTCAGTGATGGACTCATTCCATTATTAGTCATCGATGTCTGGGAGCACGCGTATTATTTGAAGTATCAAAACAAGCGCGCAGATTTTACTGATGCATTCTTCCACATGATCAATTGGGAGCAAGTGCAGAAGTACCACAAACACGGCGTTGATTTGTAATTTTTATATTTTTTTTAATTTTAATTTTTAAATAATTTTTTTAATTAATTTCCCTCCCACCATCCCCCTCTACTCCTCCCCACTGGTGTTGCGGAGTTTCTACTGACACCGTCAGGATTTACTATTTTCGTCCTGCATAAATCGGACGAAAATAGAATTTACTCCAAGGCAACACGTATTATTACTACTACAGATGTTATTCTTCATTCTAATTTTATTATTCTTTTAGAATTCTAATCTTGATGTTCGAAATCACCGACTTTGCCGCTATTGACATTAATGATGAGTGTTGGTTTTTGGTTTTCGCGCTCAAGCAGACTGCAACCAACAATAATGCCTGAAGTCGTGTATTGGTATAATTTCTTTCCCATCTGTTCGCCAGGATCCGATGTCATGATGTTTGTATAGTGTCCAGATTGATTGATAATATCTGAAATGCCCGGCATGTAATCCAGGATATATGATCCTTGTGCATCAAGCACGTAGACATTATGATCAAAGCTGCCGACGATTACTTCAAGTTTTCCATCACCATCAATATCTGCAATTATTGGAGATGCTGTAATCCAGAAATCTGTTTCAAAGCTCCATATTTTCTTGCCCGCAGCAGTTAATGCATAAACATTATTATCGCAGCTGCCAACTACAATTGCAGGTTGTTTGTCATTATTTAAATCTGCAATTGCTGCACTTGAATAGATGCTGCCCTTTGTTTTGTACTTCCAGACAATTTCTCCATGTTCAGATACGCAGAAAATATCACCATCCATATTTCCTACGATAAGGCGGTGCTCTTCTGGGTCCTTGAAAAATACTGGAGCAGCAGTTATTTTGTGGCCGAGTTCAACTCTCCATAAAAGCTCTTGAGCAGGATTTATGCAGAACAATGTTCCATTGTTATTCCCGAAAATGATCATGGTCTTGTCGCTTTTTAGAACGGCAGGTATGCTCTCGATTGGAGCATTAGTGTCGTATTCGAATATTTTTTTACCCTGCGAATTGAGGACGTAAAGACTGCCGCTAAGACTGCCGACGAGAATTTCTGGTATTCCATCACTGTTAATATCAGAAACTACACAACCGCTTTTGATGCCACCTTTGCACTCAAATTTCCAGAGCTGTTTTCCTTTACTATCAAGACAATAAAGAATTCCGAGTTCATTACCGAAGAGGATCTCTTGTTTTCCATCATTGTTTATATCAGCAACAACTGGCGGAGCATTAACGCTATGCACTCGCTCTTGGTCGATGAAGAATGCATCTACTCCGGCAAGTTTTTCAAAACCCATGAAGGTCCATAGTTCTTTACCGGTTTCATCGACGCAAATTATTCTTCCGTCTTTTGTTCCAAAAAGCACTTGGTGCTCTTGATTGTTGAAAAGTCGCGCCACTGTTGCGCCGCAAATAAGTGGAGAATGAGCATCGAATATCCAGCGTTCTATAATCTTGCCATTATGTTTGCTGAAAAGCTTTGTTATGCCGAAGACCATTGCTCGCCTCTTCTTTATCTTCTTCTTTTTCTTTATTCAGCAAGTTTGTTTATAAATATTCTGTCGGAAAAGTTCTTTTCAACTTTTTTCTAGCTTTCTTTCTAGCTCTCTAATTTTTTTCTAGCTTTCTTTTTAGTTCTCTCTCTTTAGCTCTATTTCTAACTCTCTTGTATATCTCCACGATACATTTATAAATTTCAAGGGGAGAGGTTTGGTATGGTAGAAGAGGGTAGGTCGTTAAAGGATGCAGATGTAGCTATCCAAGATGCAAAAAGCAAGGTTTCGGAAGAAAAACGTAGCACTATCATATTCGGGTTTAGGGAGTTTTTCGATCGTATCGGTTATGGTACAGCGACTCCGCAGTTCATCAATATCCTCTTCTGGATAGCATTCCAGTCAAACCCTTATGTTTTGTTCATTGTTGGCTTGCTTAATGGAATAAAGACCGTATTTTCTGTTATCTGGAGTGAAATTCTGCAGGAGTACGCAAAAATTAATCGCGTGAGCAAGAACTCAATAGCTGCAGCAGGAGTGCTTTTTGGTTTTAGTTTCTTGTTTATGGCATTTGGTTTATTGCTGCGCAGCATTACACTGTTTGCAATATCTTTTGTCGTCGGAATTTTTGCAGTTGTAGCATATGGAGACTTGTATAATCAGTTGGTGCGAGATACTGTTCGTAAAGAACGAACAGGTTGGTTATTCCAATCACTTGCACAGTGGGGTGTTATCATAACTGCTCTTGCTTTGCTCATTGCAGGTCTTGTTCTTGACATCTTCCCGCCGATGAATGGGGTACCATGGACGCTTTCGTTTTTCGGCAAAACATTTAGTATGAACATGTACGGTTATCTTGCAATCTTTGAAATTACTGCATTTGTATTCATTATATCCGGTTATCTTACTAGTTTTGCAAAAGATAAACGCGAACAGAAATCTTATCCATTTATACAATTTTTACGAGAGCATATGCGTATAATCTTCTATAAGACAAAAGGCTTGTGGAAGAATAAATACGTGGGCTATCTTTTGCTTGCATCATTTTTAGCTGGTCTTTTCCAGCTAGCAATTGCAGCGTATAGTGGCATTGCCATCTATCAGATTGTTGCAAAGACAACAACAACTCCGTTCTTAACTTTGGCTGGAATCTATGCAATTGCAATTATTGCAGCATTTATTGGTCCATTTTTTACTCAGAAGATACATAGATCGATAGGCCTTACGCCAACGATGGTATTTGGTACAATGCTTATGGTAATACTGCCGTTAGTTCTGATATTCAACTCTAATATTCCCGCAATTACTGTAGCTTTGTGCGTTTATGTAATAGGTGCGGCCATTGTCGGATTCGGGCACGGCCTTCTTGCAAAAAAACTTATGGATGATGAAACAAGAAGAGACTATTTCCAAGTCCAAGCTGTTTTTGTTATGATTCCTTATCTCATCATGATTCCTATCATGGCCTGGATAGCAAATATCTGGCCGCTATCCGTATTATTTGGCATAACTGCAATAGGTCTTTTAGCGATTGTAATGCCGATTTATTTTATACTCGTGCTTATTAGTCAAAAACAACAATTATGATTAAGTATTATGATTAACTAAAAATAATGATTAAGTATCAATAAATAATTAATTGTTGATAATAAATATAATAACAAATACAATAAAAAATAAATACGATAAAAAATAAGATGAATGCAATAAAAATAAAGAATAATTTGTGGTACAATTATGTCAAAAAAAACATTGTGGGATTTAGTGAAGCTCAGTTTGCCTATGGGACGAGAAAAACGTCAAGCAATAAAACAGGCAACGCCATATTTGGATGAGCAAGACATCAAGCAATTGCGGTATTATCTGAAGTTGGATAGAGCTTTTGCACAAACACAAAGTTTTGCAACTACAAAGGATTTTTTTGAAGACAAGGAATGGGTATTTTTCAAGACGCATATTTCTGACGACGATCTTAAGAAATTCTTAGACCGCATCAATAAAGATATTTGTTCTAAAGCAAAAGAAGAAGCGTTTTTAGAATTCGCACCAAAAGCTCTTAGTTCAATATCATCTCTTATTGCACCGAACATTATTGGTATGGACGGCGCAAAGCGCGCTGCAACAGCGCAGTTATTTGCAGTAGAACCAATGCATATTCTCCTTATTGGAGATCCTGGAACGGGAAAGACCGATATCTTGCGAGGAGCAAGTAAAATTGCACCGATTGGTAGCATGGGTCTTGGTTCAGGAACAAGCGGTGCAGGATTATCAGTTATGGCTAAAGGAGATACTATCATCAAAGGCCTCTTACCGATGGCCGATGGCGGCATTGCTTGCATTGATGAACTTAATTTGATGAAATCAAAGGATGCTGCTGCGTTGTATAATGCAATGGAAAAAGGATTTGTTACGTACGATAAGGGTGGAAAGCACGAGCAGCTGTCTGCCAAAGTGCGTGTTCTTGCAACAGCAAATCCGCAAGGCGATACCTTTATTGGAAAATCTGTCGAGAGTTTGAGAAAGCAAATACCGTTTGACGATGCATTGCTATCAAGATTCCACATAATTTTTATTGTCAGAAAAGCAACTGACGAAGAGTTTGAGCAGATAACGAAGCACATTGTACAGACTCATACTGAAACCGGTTCTGCGAGCATAAAACTCGGCGCAGGTGATATAGATTTCATCAAGCAGTACATTACCTATGCAGATAAGATTGATGTAAAGTTTGATTCTACACATGAGGCAAAAATTGTAGAATTTATCAAAGCATTAAAAGTGGACGAGCGTAAGTTTTTGCAGGAAGTCGGTCCTCGTACAGTAGTGGGAGTTATTCGTATTGTAAAGGCAATTGCTCGTTCAGAACTGGCTCAAGCAGTCGATGAAGATCATTTACGTGTTGGTTTTGAGATTGTAAAGGAGTCCTTGTATGTTCGAAAACCTGACGAGAAAACTGACGAGACTGGTAAGGGCTCAAAGACGGTAAAAAATAAATAATTGTTAACTAGATACTCAATAATTAACTAACAAAAAAATAATAAAATAACTAACTAATAAACATAATCAATGAACATAATAACTTAATCATAAAAACTATTTGTTGTGAATATATGAAATCGGCATACATGATTCTTGGCATAATCGCATTGCTTGTAGGTGTAACGCTTTTTCTTCCAAATAACATGTTGACGGGAAAAGTAATACAAAGCAATACCTGCGGCAAACTTGGTTGCGTACAACTATGCGATGTGGCTGATGCAACGCCAGTTTGCGAAAAAGGAACTGTGTGCTGTCTTACTCATTGGAACAGCGGCGTTTGCGATTATGACACCAATTGTGAGAAGATTCGCGAGTACTCACTATTCCAGACGCTTGAGGTCTATCAAGATAGCATACGTGAATCTCCTGCGCCGATAGATCCAAGTTTTTCAAGATTCTTCTTACCACTCATAATAATTATTACTTGTATATGTCTTGTGATATTCAAGTATCATAATCCAAAAAATGAACTGAAATAAAATTCAGTCATTTACAATTCAATGAACTAAAATTCAATCAACTACAATTTAATCAATTACAATTCAATCAATTGCAATTATCCAATCAGTTAATCATTAGAGGTGAGGGTTATCGTTACATTACTTTTTCAAGCAGAACTTACTCGTTTGCAGTTTCAGCTGCGCGATAAAATTGATGGGCTAGTGCTAGCACATGGACATATATCTTCTCTTGGAAAAAATCCTGCCGGGAAAAGCGCATTTATTGAAATTACTACTGACGATGAACCCTATGTTGAATCTGTGCATTATAAGACTCATCGTGAGGCGATTAGAGGTCTTATAGATTTTCTGCATCGCAATAGCCACATAGAATCTATTTCTGATATAACAACAGTGATACACAATGTACCTTATGGTAGCGTGCAGTTTGCAAATGGTGCGTGTGCTTTGGCCATTTCTCATAACGATGCATTAGCGCGTAGTAAATTGATGAGTGAATTGATGCACATTCCAAGAATTGCTCCCCAAGTCGTAGTGCTTGATGCAGCGCTTCGTATATTATCTTCTGCAAGACACATTATTGTATTTGGTGATAGTTGGAATGGCATGTTGCTGCAGTCGAAAGATGTGTAATTTTTATTTAATTTGTGTGGATTGAGTGCGTTTTATGCATGGGAATTGTATTGCTAAATCAAAATAGTAGTTTGCTAAAGTATCGCTAAGGTTTTTAAATAGGAGATTCTCACGTTTGTTTGGGTGCATATATGGTAGATCTTTCCTATGTATTATGGGGTAATACTCTTCAAGGATATTTAGTTTTCATCGGCATTCTTGCTGCTGGCGCGCTAGCAGGCAAGTTATTCTCATGGATTATCCGCAATATCATACGTAAATTCGCAGAAAGCACTGAGACAAAACTGGACGATGTTTTAGTTGATGTGATGGATGGTCCATTTGTCTTTGCAATATTTGTCATCACATTTATTTTTGCAGAGAATGTTCTGGTTATGTCTTCAGGATTTTCAACAGGCTATGATGCTGTTGTAAGAGTGCTGATGACTGTCGGCGTTGCATGGATTATCATACGATTCTTAGATAGTATCGTAATGCATTATGTGTTGCCGTACACAGAAAAATCAGAATCCGATTTAGATGATATGCTTTTACCGATTTTGCGTGGAGCAATCAAAGTGATTGTCATTACTATCGCCGGTGTCACAGTATTATCAAATTTCGGCTATGATGTAACAAGTATCATTGCAGGTTTAGGTATTGGCGGTTTGGCATTTGCACTCGCTGCAAAGGATCTTATCAGCAACATCTTTGGCGGAGTATCGATTCTTACCGACAAGCCATTTAAGATAAAAGATATGATAAAGTTCGATAATCGCCAGGGAACTATCAGAGAAATTGGCTTGCGTACAACAAGAGTAGAAACTCTTGATGGCACGACACTTGTTATTCCGAATGCAAAATTCACCGATGGTATAGTTGAGAATATAACTGCCCGAAAACAAATGAGAGTTGCACTAACACTTGGTTTAGAATATTCTACTAGTGCAAAAAAGTTAGATGAAGCAAAAAAAATATTAAAGGATATTGTGAAAAAACACGCTGGTGTTAAGGATGAATGCACAGTATTTTTTAGTGCATTTAACTCAAGCTCTTGTGATTTAACATTTGTATATTTTATCATAGATTTGAAGAGTATTCCTCAAATACAAGACGATATTAATATGCAGATTAAAGGACAATTTGAGAAGGCAAAAATAAACTTTGCATACCCAACACAAACGATGATTATGAAGAAATAATTTCGGTTGTTTTTTTATTTTATTACTTATTTTGATTTTTTTTTATTTCTTAATTATTCTATTTATTTCTTGTTTATTTTTTTAAATTTTTTATTATATTCTTTAGTTCTATTATGTTATTATTTTTTATTTCATTATATCTTCAGCAAATTTTCGCGCAATATCTTCCGGGATACTGTTGAATTCTATTGCGCCGTATTTATGCACGAGTGCTGTGCCTATTTTTAGATCGACAAGAATTGCACTAGAATACTCTTTTTGTATTAAGTAATGTTTTTTTATTCTTTCAAAATCAATTGGTGCAGTGCTTGTTGTTCGCGCGATGAGTCGTCTTCCAGTTAAGCAAGGTTTGAATGTGAATTGCTCTTGAGAATACTTTTTTGTTATGCATATGCATGTAGGATTTTTTCGTACAACAATTTTCTTTGTTGTTGTATAATTGTTATTGTCGGGATTTTTTTCAATAATTAGCAATTTTGAAAGCACTTGTTCATGTCGCAGTATTTGCAAGCACAATTCTGTTTGTGTTTTTGTAATTGTATCAGCAAGAGAATTATCAATGCCACTTGAACAGTCTGCATCGGATTGTTTTCCTGCAGCAATACATTCCCAGCAGGAATCCTCATCATTTGTGGATACTGGAAATATCATTGCACGCGATTCTGTTGCTGCAGCAATAATAAGAGGGATGTGGTGTTGCAACGCTGCTCTGTTAAGTTGCGCTCGCGTCTCTAAATTATCTGTTCCGTCAATTATTATAGATATTTTGTATGTTCTGTCTATTTTGTTTTCTCGCAGAATATCTTCTGAAAATTGTTTAGGGATTGTTTTGATTTTTATAGTTTGATTTTTTTCTTTTAGTTTTTTAGCAAGAGCTTCTACTTTTAGTGTTCCAATATCGTTTGCGGTGTATATTGGCTGTTCATGAAGATTATCTTGCATTACTGTATCATAATCGCAAAGGATTAGATTGTTGTATTCGTTTTTGTCTTCTTTGATTTGGTCGTTATTTTCTTTAGCTAGTGATTCGGCCAGTAGCATGGCTGTTCTTGATCCTAATCTCCCACAACCGACAATAAGAATAGTACTAGTGTCGTTCATAGTATTTGTAGTACTCATAGCGTTCATATTGTTAAGAGTCCTCTTTTCATTTAAAAACCATTGTGCTGCGGAGTGTGTAATACTGATGTAATAAAATGTAATAACTCTTATATAGCGGTGTGAAAATAAAATTGCGTTGCGTGGGAAGATATGACAAACATATTACAAGATAAAGATGTTCTTAAGACTGTGTCTGAGCCTGTGTCTGAGCTTGTGTCTGAGCCTGTGCCTGATATTTTGTCTAAGACTATATCTACTAGTGTGCCTAGTGTTGTGCCTACTGTCTACTCAAATTTTATAATGGTAGATTCTGGCGATGGCGGTGGAAAGGGTGCGCTAATCGAAGTCTTCAAAGAGTCTCTGCTTGAAAAAAATATTCCATTCTTCGATTGTGTTGAGTATTGGAAAATGCACGATCGTTTGCCTCATCTTGAAGAGGTGCAGGAATTAGTGCCTGGTTGTAAAGCAATATTTGTTGCAGAGCCTACATATGTCGGTATTGGTAAGCTACTTCGTGAAGAATTAATCAACAAGGATGCTAATGAACGTTATATTAAACATGGCTTTGGCGCGTATGATGCACGCGCAACAGCAGTAGCATATGCAATTGACCGTGATGTACTCTACAAGCGATTGCTTATCGATGCATTGCATGCAGGCATGTTCATTGTTGCCGATCGCGGAATTATAACAAGTGATGTCTATCAGCCATTGCAAGCGAGTTTTGCAGGTATTGATGAGTGGGAATTCAGAGCTTTTGTGCACGATTTACCTGGCAATAAGCAAGCTTTTGCATATTTGCCAAGCGTATTTATTTTGCCGCGTGTACCAACTGCAGAGCGCATGAGACGTTTAGCTCATAGATCTACTCATGAGGATAAGGACGATCGCGCTATATTTGAAACATCAGAGTTTCAAGCAGCTATTACAAAATCATATGATGATCCTAAAATGCGTGCATTCTATGAGGATAAAGGCAGTTCATTTTTTGATTTTGAAGTGGATGTTGGTGAAGACAGGTCTGCGACAAAGAAACGTTTTAGAAAGGAGTTTTCTGATGGGTTTTTGGCCGAGTTGTTTAAACATGACCCCGTATAGCTTATTTTTTGTGTTAGTAATTGGTTAGTTTTGTGTTGGTAATAGCTAGTAATATCTAGCTCTTCATCAGCTCTTCTGACACAACGTTTAAATATCCCTCGCTGTGAATAGTCATTATGGGATTCGTACAATTCTTTACTGACTATAAATGGGTCTTATTGTTTTACGCAACTGTCGTCTTTGTGATTATCATGCTCCGTCGAAAGATCGAGTGGCAAGTCTTTGGTATCGGATTATACAGGACAAAAGCCGGTCTTAAGACCATGGATAAGCTCGGTAAGAAATACAAAGGCTTGTTCCAGATAATTGGCTATATTGGAATCGGTATAGCGTTTATTGGAATGATTTTTATTGTAACAAATCTTGCATATGGTTTATACAATTTAATTGTGGATCCTAATGCTCAAGCAGTAGTAAGTCCTGTTATTCCAGGATTTTCTGTTCCAGGAACTGCACTAAAAGTTCCATTGATTATCGGATGGATTGCACTCTTTATGGTGGTAGTAATCCATGAATTCATGCACGGCGTAATTTGCCGGGCAAACGATGTGCCTGTTAAATCATCAGGCATTGCAATATTTGGCCCTATCGGTGGCGCATTCGTTGAGCCGGATGAAAAGGCTCTTGTAAAAAAAGATGTCACGGTCCAATACGCGATGTATGCCGCTGGACCATTCAGCAACATCGTTACAGGAATGTTATTCTTTGTTATTAGTGCATTCTTAGTAATACCATTATTGATGTATATGACAATTCCTGCAGGTGTAGAAGTATCAAGTGTTACTCCAAATTATCCTGCAGCAAACGCATCGGTAGTAGAAGGCACATTAGTGAATTCTGTAAATGGCGTTACTATTACTACATATGAAGAATTTTCAAAACAACTAGATTCTGTTAAACCCGGAGATACGGTGAACCTTAAAACAGATAAGGGCGATTATTCAATTAAGACAATGCAGAACCCAACGGATGCTGCAAGCACTAAAGGATTCCTTGGTGTGAATTTAAAACCTCGACGTGATCCGAAAGTTTCAGGAGAACTCTTCAGCGGACTTCTGTCGTCTCTTACTTGGTTCAAAGAGCTCTTATACTGGTTATTCTTGCTCAGTTTAGGCCTTGGACTAGCTAACCTTTTGCCTCTTGGGCCAGTTGATGGCGGAAGAATACTACAGCTTTCTTGCAGACAGGTTACTGGCGATAAGAAACGCGGCGATTGGTGGTGGGCAAAGATTAGTATTGTAACGCTTGTCTTGCTTATTGTATTGCTTTTGATACCAGTTATTAAAGCAGTTCTTTAGACGAGCAGTCGATAATTAGTTTTTCTTTTTTTTCTTTGTTTTTTTGACTAAATTCTACAATTTCCGATAGGTTTTTAGAGCAATTATTGTTTTTTATAGCATGTCAATCACTTTAATTTTGTATCAAGTGGAGAATGCAGATAATCTTGGCAGTATTGCGCGAGCTGCGAGTAATTTTGACTTTCATGATATCTTGCTAATAGACCCGAAATGCAAGGTCAGTGAAAAGAGCAGATGGCTTGCTAAGCATGGGCTGCCGACGCTTGAGAAGATGCGCATTGCTGAAGCGAGCATTCTTGATGAGTTTGATATTATTGTAGCAACGCACGGCAGGAATAGTACTGCGCTCAACGTTGTTCGCGCGCCGATTACTCCCAGAGAATTATCTGAAAAACTGCGCGAACTTGATTTCGAGCATATTAAAGTAGGAATATTGTTCGGCCCCGAAGGAGAAGGACTAACTAAGGAGATGCTCTCACGTTCTCAAATTGTTTGTTCAATACCTACTTCTCGAGATAATCCTAGCATGAATCTTGCGCAGAGCGTTACAGTTCTCTTGTACGAGCTTTCGATGCTTACTGGTAGGCAGAACAAGATAACCTTGTCTCATCGTCCGATGAATAAGTCTGAACACAATGCATTAATTCTTGCAGTAAATTCGACAATAGATAACCTGACGTGGAAGACTAACTTATCTAATGAGACTCAAAAAATAGTGTGGACGCACTTTGTTGGAAAGAGCATGTTGACAAAACAAGAAGGCATGGTCGTTATGGGCTATATGAAAAATGTTCATAATTTGACTATGAAATTGCGAGAGAAAACTGAGAAGAACGACAAAAACGAGAAGAATGAAAAGAAACAAAGACTTGACTGAAAATAGATGGGTATGATAGATTTTGTAGATTGTGAAAGATGGATGTAGAAAAATAAAGATTATTGTAGTAAGTAGGATTTATTTCTAAGTTAGTTATTTATAGTTATAGAGAGCGTTTTAGTGAATTATTTTATTTCTTTTGTTAGTTTATTAGTAATTCCTAAACTATTTCTAGAAAACCCTTAAAAGCTAAGATGATTTGTCTATTGGTATGATTGAAAATTTATTGGTTCCAGTCAGTATTGTCACAGGAGCTTTAGGCAGCGGTAAGACTACTCTACTCAATCATATCCTTACTGAGAACCACGGCATTAAGATTGGCGTTATCGTCAATGAATTCGGAGATGTCGGCATAGATTCTGAACTGATTGTTTCTAGTACTGATGAGATGATAGAGCTTGCAAACGGCTGTATCTGCTGCACAATTCGCGGAGATTTGGTTGGTGCAGTAAAGCAAACGCTTGAAAAACATGTTGAGTATATCTTGATTGAAACAAGTGGCATGGCCGAACCTAGTCCGGTTGCAAATACGTTTTTAGCTGGAGAACTTCGCTTGCATACAAAGCTCGACGGTATCATAACTGTTGTTGATGCAGAAAATCTACACACTGCACTTGGTCACGGGCCTACTGTAGTTGAACAGATTAAAGCAGCAGACGTTATACTGCTCAATAAGTCAGACCTTGTTAATGAGAACGAGCTTACTGCGCTCGAAAAACAAATTCACGAATTCAGTCCTAGAGCATTTATTTTCAGGACGCAAAACTGTCGTGCTCCGCTTAATATTTTGCTTGCTACTGGAAAATTCAATATTGATAGATGGCTAGATTCTGGCTTTGGTGATGAGCACGACCATGAACACGCGGCAGGATTTAGCGCTGTTGGGTTGCAGACAAATAAACCACTACGCGTTGATGCATTTGCGAACTTTACGCGTTTAATTCCTGTTGATATTTTCAGAGCAAAAGGCATTATTTGCATAGGAAACCTCGCAGATTCATCTTCTAAGAAAGATATGCGAATGGTTTTTCACAAAGTAGGAAAACGCATTGAAACATTCTTTGATCGTTCATGGAGAGATGGCGAAGAGCACAAGACAAAAATTGTTCTCATAGGAAAGAATATAGATGCGAAATATTGGCAGAATGAACTTGATTTGTGCACGAAGTAATCTAAAATAATATTATAATAATAAATATATTATCTACCCCATAAAAAACGCCAATAATGGTGCATCTTTAGGGTTTATCTTTAGTATATTGTATGCATTCATCCCATATCTTGTATTTTGTTTAGAATCTTTTAATCTTCTTATTCGTAAATCGCTTAAATGTCCGTATTCAAGAGTTGTGTTGCAGATTAATGGGAGTATATCTACCGCTTGTGAAGCACTTTGTGCAATATTTGTTCTCACCAATAATTCTGTCATCTCTTCTAGACTGAACTCTCCACTCATCCTAAATGATCCTAACGCTACTCTTTTGAGATTCTTAACACCTTCTTTATAGGCTCTTTCTTGTAAGAAACGTAATTGATAATACTCTATATCTGACGGATATTGTGTTCTTGTAGAATTAGAGAATATATCTTTAATATCTTTTTCTATCGGAGTCATCATCATATTAAATCATCTAAATTTAGAATTATAATGTTATATATAAATATTATTATTGTATTAGTTAAGATACTTTAATATATGAGTACCAACATATATGTTTTGGAGAATGCATTGTATGGCCCGTATTAGAGGAATAATAACCGCAGTTTGCTTGAATGAGGACTGTTTGTTCTATCATAAAGAAAAAGGAAAAGATGTAGTTAAGCGAGGATTTAATCGTGCAGGTACGCAGAGATATCTTTGCTTGCATTGCAATAAGTACCTTGTTGAAACAAAAGGCACTATGATGTATCGTCGTAGAATTACTGAGTATGAGCTTAAACAATTATGTAAACTGCTAATCAAGAAAAATGGCATTCGTTCAATGAGTAGATTAATGGAGCTTAATAAGAATACAGTTAGTGATTGGATGGATAATCTGGCAAGGCATTCACCACAGATTACTGATTTTCTAATTCAGAATATTGGTATTCCTGCAAATCAAGTTAATGAATTCTGGGATAGCATTAAGAAAAATAAAAAAACATTAAGTCCAGTACTCAAGAAAGAAATTACAAAAGTCATGCGCAAATATGCTTCTGTATTGCATAATGGTACCGTTTTGTAATGGCTTTTTGTTATTGAACTGTGGTTATCTGATTTCTTTATTCATTTTTGTTTATCTAATTCTTCTTTTATTACAAGTGATGCAATGCTTAAGGTGTATGGCTTTTTCATGTAGCGTCCACCTGATAAACTTATTACTTCACTAACACGTTTATCTTCTGAATATCCGCTAGCAACAACCACTGGTATTTTTCCAAATCGGTTATGTATTTCTCTATAGGTATCAAGTCCATCGAATTTTGGTTCTAGAATCATATCTAGAATGAGAAGTTTTGGAAGATTACCACGCATAGTTTCTAGTTGTGATAATGCATCGTGACCATTTTTTGCAGCCATTACTTTGTAGTTTAGCGCTTCGAGCAGCGATGATGCGACATGTCGTTGCACGCCATTATCTTCAATAATCATGATGCTCTCTCCATTGCCCTTGTAGTGTATGTTTTCTGTTTGTTGTTTTATCGGTTCTTTTGTTGCGGGGAAATATACTAAAAAATTCGTGCCAACACCTTTTTTTGTTACAACATCAAGAATTCCCCCGTGACTTGTTATCACTCCTTTAACTACCGATAATCCAAGGCCTGTTCCCGAACTACCGTCGAGTTTTTTATTTGTAAAGAACGGGTCGCATATTTTAGGAAGGTCCCCTATTGGAATTCCACACCCTGTATCTGCAATGCTTAAAACCACATACTCTCCTCGAGGGATGAGTTCATTAAATGATGTAACGCTGCTTATGTTGAAATCTGCATTGTAAGTGTGTATGTTGAGAATTCCTCCTTCTTTCATTGCATCGCAGGCATTTATTGCAATATTTATAATTACTTTTTCTAGACGATTTTCGTCTCCCATGATGCTCATTAATTCTGATTCTAGATTAACTGTGGTTTTGATATCTTTTCTTGATAGTATTCTCTCGGTATAAATAGCGCTTTGTCCAAAGTTTCTTATTACTCTATTCAGGTCTATTGCTTGCGCTTCGAACTCACTACTTTTTGTTAAAGATATCAAGTCTCCTACTATGTCAGCAGTACGTGTGCCACTTTGGCGCATAGTATTGTTTAGATCATTTATTTTTGTTAAACGTTTATTTATTTCTGCATTGCATTGATTCAATAAGTCAATAGTTGTCGAGGACGGGGCATTTGGATCTAGCGCCATTATTTGTTTTAATGTTGCGGAGTATACAGATTTTATCTCAGCAGTGTTTAATTCAACTATTCCTGTTAGTGTAACTGTTGGTCCTAAAATTTTTTCAAGATCATGAGCTACACCACTCGCAATAATGCTGAGCTGTTCTGAAGTCTGCGCTTTACGCAGTTTTTCTTCAGTCAAATGCGCATCAGTAACATCCTGGATGCTTCCTATCATGCGAAGCGGAGTTCCATTAGCAGAATATGTTATCTTGCCGTACCCTTGCAGAATTCGTTCAACACCATCGTTCAGTCTTGTGATTGGATATTCTTTGTCGAATGGACGTTGCTCTTTTATTATTCGTTCAAAGTATGACATCATTTCTTCTCTTGCGCGTTCAGAAACTATTTCTGACCAGCCAAGTATGTCCATTTTATAATCTTTAGATATTCCGAAAATTCGTTGCAATTGCTCTGTAGCAGTCCACATTCCAGTCTTAAAATCAAGAATATAAGATCCTATGTTTGATATACGCTGTGCTTCTTCAATCCAGAAATCTTTTTTTTCAAGGTTTTTCTCAAGCGTTTTTCTTTCTGTGATATCTCTTGCTAAACTTATAACGACTTTTTTTCCATCTAATGTTATTAGCCTGCTGCTGGTTTCTATTGGTATTCTTGAGCCGTCTTTTCTCTTGAATACCGATTCTGTAGTGATTATTTTATCTTTCTCTATTTTCGCGATTCTATCTTCATATGTAGAATCAAGGAATGTTGAAAACTGTTTTAGCGGTTGATTGATTATCTCATCGCTAGTATACCCTAATTTTTCATAACCTGTGCTATTCATACTTAGAACATTGCCTGTTTTCGGGTCTAGAATTATGACGATGTCATTTAGGTTGTTGAGTATTGTATCTTTGATTTCTTGTAATTTTTTATGTCTTGCATCATATACTGCTGCCATATAACCGGTTGCTGCAATTCCTAATAGTCCTGATGATAAATGTATGAAATCTCCTACATTTAGGGATTTATTATCTGAAAGATTAAGAAAGTATTCGGCTGCAAATCCTGCAAAAGGTATTGAAAGCACTGCTGTTGCGGTTTTCCAATGTATATTCTGCCAACCATCTCTTACTAGGTCAACAAGATCTTTTTTTTGTTCTTGTATTGTCAGCATTGTTTCATCTTTTTTTTAAGATAACTCTTTTCAATGATTACAGCAGTAGGAAGTCTGCGCAGTATATAAGCATTCTTTGTATGACTACTCATAGATAACTAATTTATTTTTTTAGTCAATTTTCAACCAATATTTCATATGTAGATAATCTGCGACAAAGTGTAGTAGAATTCCTAATCCTAAGAATATTAAAGGTGTAAATATCAAAAATAGTGCAATTAGGCTCACAATAATCCATTGCTTATGCAAGAAGTGGGTTTTGAATGAATTTCGTTTCTTGACATAGATTGGTTTAGCAAATAAATGGTCTAAATCAATTAATTCTGCCGATGCAAGAAGCAAGCAGTTTGCAAGAGTGAAATCAATTGGAAAAATTAAACTAATAAAATAATATCCTCCAATGGTTATTGCTAGATGTACTGGAGTTAGGGGCATATCGTGGCTTTTGTTTGTTGGTTTATATGGGTTTGTCAGATTTGTTGTAATTGTCGTAATTTTCTCAGAACTGGTCGTTAGGATTTATTATTTTAGTGATAGTTTAAGTTATTTGTTCAATTATTCATTTCATAAGTCATTTGCGCACAAAGTTTAAATAGATGGAAGAAGGTGCGCTCCGTATGGGAAATTAGAATTCGAAGAATTCTAGTTCCAGAATTCGCAGCATATGGCGAATTCTCGGAATCGAACCCATCAGTCGTGGAGCGACTTTCTTGCTTTCCGTTCTTTTTTTAGAAGAATTTCAGGCAAGTTGGGACCCAGTCCCTTACGGAGCTCTAGGTCCTACCTTCTTCCAATAATAAGAATTTCTCGTCGATTTATATTCTTGACGCGGGTCTGACCAGTGGATGATTTGTCTAGAAAATAGTTAGTTAGGATTTACTAGTTTTGGTTTTTCTTTCTGTTACCCATATTATTAGTGCTATTAATAGAATTATGCTTATGAGTAATACGATGATGCTTATCATTTTGTATGCACTACCGAATTTTTCTTTTGCATTTAATAGATAAAATGTGATACCAATAATTATTTCAAATATCCACCATGCTAATAGAACTAATAAATAATGCCAGACTGGTACTTGTTTTATCTTTTTAACCACGTGTTTGATTTTATAATTTAGTTTATTAAATTTTGTAATCTTAATTTCACTTCGTGCTACGGTGCTGCGAAGAATTTCTCTCCCTCCGGTCCGAGGTTTTACGTCGAAGGTCTTGCATGAATCAGACCTTCTCCTGATTTTACTTCAAGGCAGCACTATGTCTTATGAATATTATTTTTTAATTAAGAAAATATATGTAAAAATAAAAAAGAAAACAATCTTACTTCTTACGCTTGATTCTGAGCTTTTTTGTCGAGCAGCTTCTACATGAAATCTTGCCGGCTAGAACTTTCAAAACTGGTGCTTTGAGCTTGCTCTTGCAGCGTCTGCAGACGAATACATCCTTGAATTTGCGTGCGTTTGCTTCTGGGAATTTTGCCATAGTTGATCACATTTAAGATTGTTTCATTACTTGCTTGACAATTCTGTCATCAAGTATCTGCCAGTAGAGTACAACACAGCCAGCAACAACTTGCCCATCGAGTTCAGCCGGAATCTTCAAATCGTATGTTTCGTATGTTTCCATATCCATAACGTTTGCAGTAGTTCCTACAACACTGAGGACTTGAGCGTTCTTCTTGCCAATCATTGGTACTTGGACGTTTTCTGAAGCAGGGCCTAATAATGTTCTTTTTCTGCCATCAATCATGCCTGCTGCTTCAACACGCGCCTTTGTAGAACCGTGCTTTCCTGGCTTACTAATATCGACGCTGCTGACTATGCATGCGACGTCATCGATGATAACATAGTTGCCCTTCTGGAGCGAACCTGCGTTTTTTAGTGTGAAATCTCCCATATATACACCTAGCTACAAGGATTAATCGAGCTTTTATAAAGGTTGCTGTAACGGGTTGCCGTCGATAGACTGCTTGAGTGCTTTTAATCAAGGATTTTAAAGGATTATTTTGAATTTTTATTGACGAAACTAAATGAATTATAGAAATGTATATAAATAATAGTTACTATCTAGTAGTTAATTATTATATTTTACAAATATTACGGTGATAATTATGAGTTTAGATGAACAAATTGAAAATAAACAAAGATCAGTTTTTCCAAAACAAAGTCCTGTTCTTGATAGTTATTTCAGACGAGCTGCCCAAGGACAGAATTTTTCATCATGGGTATTCTCTGAGAAATTAGCTGAAGAACAATTAGCTAAAGAACAATTAGCTTACGGTAAGCGCAGATTCTTGCGAAAAACATTCGGGATGAATCTCTTCAATAGGACTGAAGTATATTTTGATCATGATAATATGACTGGTATATTGCGCAAGTTGAATATGGCTGAACATTTGGTTGACGCAAATACTGTTCTTGCTGAGCTTCTTGCTACTAAAGATGTAAACTACGCGCCTCTCGAATATTTTAGCGTAGAAAAAGTTCCTAATCAAAAAAATAAAAATGCGGATCCAACAAAAAATTTTATATATCGTGTTCAATATTGGCATATTCCATTGCCTTGTGATGGATAATTAGATTCGTATTTTTTCTCATTTTTTCTTTATCTTTTCTTTAAACTCTTCTTGAGCGCGTTGCATTTTCTTCTCATGCACTTCTGAGAATTGATGGTCGGCAATGCGCATTCTCATCATAAACCAAGAAATAAGAATAAAGATTAGTCCTGTCGCGGACAATAATAGTAGTATTCTTACAACAAATTGCGTGAAGAATGATTGCGGATAGAGAGTAATCAACGCGCTATTGTATGCAAACATCCAGTTTCCTGAGGGGAATAGTACTCCGTGGATTAAATACCAGAGTTTTGTAAAGCTAAGGAGTGCTGCTGCACCAAAAAAGAAGCAGATACCTAGTAGCGTCCAACCGACAGCGCGCATTGTGCGCATAAGAAGTTCATCGAATCTTGCCCATAATTTTTGCACAAAAAATACTGCGATGATGCCTATTGTTATCCCAAGACTTACTAAATACATAATAAATAGTATGTCAAGACGAGATTTTACATCACTCATGTGTGCTTTTTCTTCTGCCGTCAAGAAATCAAGGTTATTTGTTGAAAAGATTGGGCTGTCAAGATATCCTATGATTTGTTTATTCTGCAATTGCTCAGCAGGTTGAGTGATGTGTTTGTAGAGTGATTGTTGGTGCATCACTGCAGTAATTGCGCCGTAGAAAATTATGATTGTAAGAAATATTGTAAAGATAGCAACAAGTCGTCTTGGAACTATTGGTTTTGGTCTAGAGATGATGAATGGTATTTTGAATTTCTTTGAAGAATCAGTTTTGCCTTCAGGCGCAAGTTTATGTTTTTGTTTTGTCATTTACAGCTTTTCCAAACGCCACGAAGTTTTTATTGTCGCCGACAAGTTTTATGAAATTCGAGCTGCATGAATCGCTCGAATTTCTGGCGTGCTTCAAGGTGGCGTTTATTCTTGTTAAACGAAATATCTATTTACTTCTTGTTAATTATCTATCCTGTGTAATACAGTTTTCCCGATGATTTCTGTTCGCGATCCATTTGCGATTCAAGCTTGTTTGCGCGAGGGCGATGATTCTCCTCATCACGACGGAAAGTGATGCCCAAATCCTTTAGGAACATGTTCATGCCAGATTCCATACTCATAGGGCCGTGCACGCTTCCAGAGTGTGCGGGTACACCATCAAAGACTGCAATCTTCTGGCTAATATAATCAATAAACAACAAATCGTGATCGATAATTAGCGCTGCTTTTCCTTTTGCATCCATCATATCGCGAATGACCTTGCTCATGATGAGGCGCTGTTCTACGTCGAGATATGCCGATGGCTCGTCTAGAAGATACAAATCGGCTTCTGCCGCAAGCGCTGCTGCAATAATTACTCTTTGCAATTGTCCGCCTGATAATTCAGAAAGCGGTTTTTCAAAAAGCGGGTATAAATCGAGTGGCTTTAATAATTGAAATTCATATTGCATTGCCATTGCAAGCACATCAGAAACAAGTTCATCAGTAGCAATAATCTGCTGTGGCTTGTATGATATTCTTAGTTCTCCAGCGTTTGTTGTTGCTTGAATCTGTGACAAATGTTTGATGAATGTCGTCTTACCAGTACCGTTTTCTCCGAGAATACCGATGATATCGTGCTTGTAGATGTCGCCGGATTTTGCAACAAGATGGAATGTTCCTTGCATGATGTCAATTGCGGGCCAAGCAATGAGTTTTGTATCGCGAGTAATATCAAACGGCGGCTTTGAACTAAACATTATTTCATGATCGCGGAACCTGATATTTTCATCGCGTAAATATCCTGATAGATACGTATTGATTCCTGATTTACTCATCTTTGGTTGGCTTACAATACCATATACATTCTCTTTACCATAGATAATATGCACGAGGTCAGTTAAGTAATCTAGAATGATCAAATCGTGCTCGATTACCATTACAGCAGTCTGCGGCGTTGCAAGCGATTTGATGAATGCAGCTACGCGCAAGCGCTGCTTGATATCAAGATAGCTTGTCGGCTCGTCAAAGAAATATACATTTGCGTCTTTTAGCACTGTTGCTGCAATTGCTGTTCTTTGAAGTTCTCCACCTGAAATTACAGTGATATCGCGATCCATTATTTTTGTAAGATCCAATATCTGCATGATTCTTGCAAGTTCAACATCTCCCTTCTCATTTGTCTTGCGTAAAAGATCGCCGACAGTTCCCCTGAATGCTTTAGAAATTTGTTCTATCATCTGCGGCTTGTATGCAATCTTAATCTGGCCGCCTTTGAGTTTTTCGAAGAATGCTTGCGCTTCGCTGCCTTTGAATCTTTGAATAAGAGTGTCTATTTCTACTTTTTGTCCAATCTTCCCAAGGTTTGGTTTTAGCACTCCTGCTAGAATCTTTACTGCAGTAGATTTACCAATGCCGTTTCTTCCGACGAGACCTACTACTTTACCAAATAACGGCACTGGAATATTATAGAGTGCAAATTGGTTGTCGCCATAACGGTGAATCGGCTCTTCTTTGAGTGCTTCTGGCAAATTGATGATGCTGATTGCATCTGTAGGGCATTTCTTGACGCAGATATTGCAGCCGATGCAGGTGAGTTCATCGATTCGAGCTTTTTTATCGTCGCCTTCATAGACGCACTCTTGACCTGATTTATTGATAGGGCACACCTTGGCGCACAAGAGTCCGCCGCAACGCTCTTGGTTGCATTTATCCTTTTCAACGACTGCTATTCTTGTCATAACACCATGGAGGAATAGGGGTTATTTAAAGATTGAGGGATAGATTATCGCACTTAATGTAAGTACGCTGTTTTTACCAGTCTTGTACTGGGTGTTTATTGAGTGTTTACTAGGGGTTTACTATTTTTTTTGGGAGTATCGTCGTCTTAGAATCCTTTTATATATCGCAATACATTCATAGTTGCATGCGTGGTTATATTGTCGATGAAACATATAGGATTGATGGTGGCAAGGCCTATTTGTACTTTTTTGGAAGATTAGAGAATGGCGAGTCGTTTTTGACAATTAATCAGTTTGATCCATATTTTCTTATTCGTGCTGAAGATGTTGAAGGCGCAGAAAAAGCATCGACGAATATTGCATTCAAAATAGAAAAAACGCCTTTTAAGAATATGAATGACGAGCTTGTGGTCAAGGTTATTTTCAACCTTCCAAAAGATGCATCTGAATTGAAAAAAGCATTTGATGAAAAAAAAATACCTAGTTACGAGGCGGATATTAGGCCGACTCAAAGATTCTTACTAGATCAGAATATCCTTCGTAGTATAGAAATCGTTGGCGAATTCACAACTGATGTTTATGTTAGTAGAGTATATCTTGAGCCGAAACTTTCAGCATCTGATTGGTACCCTAAATTACGAGTGCTCTCAATTGATATTGAGACTAGTATGGATGGGAAAAACTTGTTTTGCATTAGCCTTTCTTGTAGAGATGATGCACATTCTATTAATGAAGTGTTGTTCGTTCAGAATGCAAAACATACACAAAAACAAATGCAACTAACAAGTGCGATAGTATTTCTGGACGAGAAAACCCTTCTTGAACATTTCAGAACAACAGTAATAAAATTGGATCCCGATATTATTACGGGCTGGAATCTTATAGATTTTGATTTGGCGCATATAAAAAGGAAATTTGAACAATACAAAATACCATTCAGAATGGCAAGGCAGGATTGGGATTGCGCTCTACGTATTGAAAGTTCATTTCTTAAAGATAGCAAAGCAGATTTTCCAGGAAGGCAGATTCTCGACGGTATTCATCTTCTAAAAACAAATTTCGTCAAACTCGATGATTACAAGCTTGGTACGGCGGCGCACGAATTGCTTGGCGATGAGAAATTGATCGGCGATGAAAATAAGGGACAAGAAATTGAGAATGCATATTTGCTTCATCCGCAAAAGCTTGTAGATTACAATCTTAAAGATGCAGAACTAGTCCTTAATATTCTCGACAAAACTAATGCTGTAGAACTTACTGTTAGCAGAACCATGCTTACAGGAATGAGCCTTGAACGTGTACGCGGTAGTGTTGCAAGCTTTGACAGTCTTTACTTGCGAGAATTACGCGCAAGAAATTATGTTGCATCATCATCGCAATATACTGAAAAAGAAGAAGGTATTAGTGGTGGGTATGTGATGGAGAGCAAACCCGGAATTTATGAGAATATTATTGTTCTTGATTTTAAGAGTCTATACCCGAGCATCATTCGCACATTCAATATAGATCCTCTTGCTTTCGCGAAGGGAAAACATGCAAAAGATCCAGAACATCATAAGGATAAATGGGTCGTGGCGCCTAACGGGGCAGTTTTTTCAAACGATGCAGGAATACTCCCTGATATCATTGAGAGATTATGGGCTGCACGTGACGCAGCAAAAAAACGAAAAGACAATCTTGCAAGCTTTGCAATTAAAGTGCACATGAATAGTTTTTTCGGAGTGCTGGCGAATGCAAACTGCAGATTCTTCTCGATGGATGTTGCTAATGCAATAACTGGATTCGGCCGCCATCTTATACAGCTCACTATGCAAAAAATAGGAGAGATGGGTTACACAGTTATCTACGGAGATACTGATTCAGTGTTCATTGATGCAAAATGCAAGAGTTATGCGCAAGCAGACGAGTTGAGCAAGAAAATTGAGCACAGCATAAATGTGTTCTACGAAAAACATATTCGAGACGAATATCGTGCAAAAAGTTTCATGCAATTAGAAGTCGACAAGATATTTGTACATTTTATTATGCCTAGAGTGCGTGGTAGCGAGGAAGGTGCAAAGAAACGCTATGCAGGAATTTTGTTAAACGAAAAGGGTGAAGAGACTCTTGATGTTACCGGTCTTGAGATGGTGCGTCGAGATTGGACAGATCTTGCTAAAGGGTTCCAGCAGAAAATGCTCGAGCTGGTCTTTGCAAAAAAAGATCCGGCAGAATATGTGAAGGAATTCATCAAAGATCTTAAAGATGGAAAACTCGATAATAAACTTGTGTATAGAAAGGCAATTAGAAAAGAGCTTGAAGGATATACCAAAACAACTCCTCCGCACGTAAAAGCTGCGCGAAAATTAGAAGAAGCCGGCATTCCTCTTACAAGCACTCTTATTGAGTATGTTATGACTCTTGACGGGCCAGATCCTTTGCAGTTACGTAGGACTCAAAAAAATCCTGCTCCAATAGAATATGATCATTACATAGAAAAGCAGATACGTCCAATTGCTGACGGAATTTTATGCTTTTATGATGTGTCATTTGATGATTTGATGCAGGGTCATTCTCAAAAGACATTATTTGGTTATTGAGGTTTGGACATTTTTTCGTTCTTACATTGAAGTGGAAACGCACTTTTATAAGGAACTATTTTGCTAAAAGAGTTGGTGTACTATGTCAGATTACTATTCAATGCGTCCAGAACAAGTAATAGATGATTTGCACTCTTCAACTAAAGGGCTTTCAACACAAGAAGCAACAATGCGTTTGCAGCAATATGGGCACAATCAACTTCCAAAAGGAAAAAAAATTACTGTTTGGCATATTTTCTTTTCGCAATTTGCAGACGCACTCATCATTCTCTTAATCTTTGCGGGATTTCTTGCATTATTATCAGGAGAATTTCTTGAAGCCGGCGCGATATTCTTCATGCTAATTTTGAATGCAATCATGGGTACATTCCAAGAATACAAAGCAGAGCAATCAATGGAGGCATTAGAAAAAGTCGCAGCACCTTTTGCAAAAGTACTGCGCGACGGAATTGATCAGAGAATTCCTGCAAAAAATCTTGTTCCCGGAGATATAATCTTTCTTGAAGCAGGAGATATCATTCCAGCAGATTCTCGCTTGATATCCTGCGATAGCTTGCAAGTACAGGAAGCATCGCTTACTGGAGAGAGCGTTCCATCAGAAAAATCATTGCTAGCATGCAAGGCAGGTGTTCGTGTGCCTGACCAGAAAAGCATGGTATTTAGCGGAACGAATGTTACTTACGGCAAAGCAAGAGCGATTGTAATCGGCACAGGTAAGTTAACTGAATTCGGAAAGATAGCCTCATCAATTCAGCAAACAAAAGAAGAGCAGACGCCATTACAAAATAAATTTGAGATGATGGCAAAGCAAATTGGCATTGTTGTTATCATTCTTGTTGCTCTAGTCATGCTCATTGGTTATTTGCGAGCAACTGGCACAGTAGACTACAAGATGCTCTTTTTCTTTGCATTAGCTCTTACTGTATCAGTCATTCCAGAATCCTTGCCGGTCATGGTTACTGTAGGATTATCTACGGGTGCAAACCGCCTTGCAAAAAAGAATATGCTCATCAAAAAACTTGCTGCAGCAGAAAGCCTTGGTGCTGCAACCGTCATTTGCACCGATAAAACAGGAACTCTCACAAAAAATGAAATGACTGTGACTGATATCTATTGTGATGGGAAATTAATTAAAGTAAGCGGTTCAGGATATGATACAACAGGAGAATTCACTTGCGATGATAAATCGTTTGATGCAAAAAAAATTGATTTCCTGTTGCGCATCGGTGTAGTCTGTAATGATGCAAGACTCAAAGAGAATTTGGAGACAAAACATAATGAGATTATTGGTGATCCAACCGAAGGTGCATTGCTTGTCGTGAGCAGGAAACGCAATGTTCATGAAAGCGCTCTTTGCGAAAAATATCCTGCACTTTACCAACTACCATTTGATTCTGATAGAAAATGCATGAGTGTCATTGTCAAAGACGGTAAAGATAGCAAGAATAGCAAGAAATTATTTGCTTACACTAAAGGAGCTCCTGATTTATTGCTCAAGAAATGCGATCGTTATCTTGAAAATGGCAAAGTCAAGAAATTGACTCCAAAAGATCGTGAAAGAATCCTAGACGCGAATCTTTGTTATGCGCAAAATGCGCTTCGCGTTTTAGGATTTGCGTATAGTGAAGTGCCTGCAATATCTGCATTGAATCCTCATTCGCAGAAGAGATCTGCAAATAATAAATATACTATAGACCAAGTTGAGCGAAACCTTATTTTTGTTGGTCTTATGGGCATGATTGATCCGGCGCGTGGAGAAGTTTTTGATGCAGTAAACAAGTGCCATGCAGCAGGCATCAAAGTCATAATGATCACCGGAGATCATGCAGTCACAGCAAAAGCAATTGCATTAAAGATTGGGTTGTGGCAGCAAGATAGCATTGTTATAACTGGTGAAGAACTTGAAAAAATGAGCGATGCTGAGCTGCAGTCTAAGATTAATTATGTTAGTATTGTTGCACGCGCTCTTCCAATACAGAAAGTGCGCATAGTAGATGCGCTCAAAGTGCATGGACATATTGTTGCAATGACGGGGGACGGTGTTAATGATGCACCCGCACTAAAACGTGCAGATATTGGCATTGCAATGGGTTCAGGAACTGATGTTGCTAAAGAGGTTGCAAAAGCAGTCCTTGTTGATGATAATTTTTCATCCATTGTCAATGCAATAGAAGAAGGAAGGAATATCTATGACAAGATCTTGAAATCAGCGCGTTATCTATTATCTTGCAACGCAGGCGAACTTACTGCGGCATTCATTGCGCTTGTAATGGCATTTCCATTTCCATTATTGCCTTTGCAGTTATTGCTCATGAATTTGCTTACTGATGATTTCCCATCGCTCGGTCTTGGTATGGAGTCTGCTGATGAAGGAATCATGCAACGACCTCCTCGTGATCCGAATGAAAAACCGGTAAATATGCAGATGCTCTTTTCAATAATTGTATTTGGCATTGTAATGGGTCTTGGAGCGATATATGTTTTCTTGCAGTACAAAGATATTGATTTACGTCACGCGCAGACCATGGCGTTTTCTACGCTTGTGATAATACAAATGTTTGCAGTAATGAGCAGCAGATCAATGTATCCATCGTTGAAGAAATTAAATCCTTTTACGAATTGGCGATTGCTCGCGGCAGTTGCATTATCTGTTGTAATACAGTTGATTGTTATCTATTGGGATGTGATGCAAAGAGTATTCGAGACAGTGCCTTTAACTGGTGCTGATTGGCTCGAAATAATTGAGATATCAATCATTTGCTTTTTGATTATGGAAGCAAGTAAGTTCGTAGTTTGGTTATTTGCAAAAAAACACGCTGTTAAAAGAATTGCGTGAATACATTATTTTTTATAATTTCTTTTTTATTTAGTTTTTATCATAATATTTTTAGTTAAGGCTACCTTGGAGTAAATCCTAGAAAAATCGTCGATTCATGCAGACGATTTTTCATAAAACTTCTGAGGAACGAAGAACAATTCTCCGTAGCCAGTGTAGTTCTATTTTAAAACAGTCTGTGCACGATTAGTGTATTTTAAAATATCGTCGCTAGTAAGCGTGTTTGTTACAATTATGTAAGGATTGATTACGATTTTTATCTTATCGTACTCGTTCTTTCCTTTAGTTGTAAGCTTGATTACTTTATTGTTATACCCGATGAGCTTTAGTTTTTCTAAGCTCTCTAAATTTTTGTAAACAGCACGATCTTTTTTTGCAACAATCTCTGCTTTATGGATAAGATCGATAAAATCGACCTTGCTCATTGTAATCTCAACCGGTTTATTAGAAAATCTTTCGTCTAATTCAGCATAACAGGTGCCGAGGGCATACAGCATGAATTGCTGGACACTAGTGAGTTTCATGTATTCACGTCCTCTTAAAATATCCCGGCGTTACTTCTTTTATGTATCCCATTCCTTCAAGAGATCGAAGCGCGCGAATAGTATCATCATAACCAACGCCTTCAAGTTCTGCTACAGTAAGAATTTTTGCTTTCTGCAATTGCTTATTCTGATTAGGCTGTAATGATTGTATGATTTCAAGAACTTTGAGCTGTGTCTCCATTTCATTTTCTTGTATTACTCTGCTAGCTAGCTTACGATGCATACTCATTATTTCATCGACGTCTTCTAACATTTTCATCGAGACATACGTAGCATTGTAGCTTTCGCTTAAAGCTTGAACGTATTTTCTCTTACCCCTTAGTTGTGTATTCTCATCCATAGTATATATAGTTTTCGTGCAGTATACTAATGTGTATATTGAAAATCTTTTTATCGTCTGGAAATTATTCTCGATGTTGAACGAAATATGTTTCTTTAAGAATTTGAATAGTATTTATTTTGTGCTAATATTTGTTATAACTTTGTTGTAATATCTGTTATACTTTTGTTGTAATATTGAAATATAGAATATTTTATATATCCTTTAGACCGGTATCATCTTGGGTAAGGTGATATGTCATGCTGCAAACAGCACTGACGCGTGAAGCTAATGGCTCACGATTCCTCGAGTTTGCGACGCTGAGCGAGAATGCTGTGACGCGCACACAAATCGAGATGCGTGATGGCTTAGTTTTCATGCGAGCTAAAAAAAGAAAGTTTGAGTTTGAATAAATAATTCATATAGAATTGATCTTATCTGTATTATAGAATTGTTTTAGAATAAGAATCATCTTTGTATTATTTGTATTTTGATAGGTCAATTTTTACTATTCCAAAAAAATTATCGTTGTTGGTTTCAGGTTTATTTAGTTTAGGTAACTGATCTAATGGATCTGACATAGGTGTGCTAAAATTTATTCTAGTAATTTCTCTGTTGTATGCATCATTATATATTCTTTCTCGAATAGACTTCCAACCATATTGTTCATCTATTCTTAAATCGCATATAGAAGTTGGTTTAGGTGATTTTAAAGAATATTTTTTATTTCTTTCTATTGAATCACTTGCATCAAATTCTGCACATAACCTTATTGATCTTCGTTCTGTAGAATTAGGTTGATTAATACATCTACCCATTGCATAACAGTCAAAGCCGCCACATTCTATACATACCATAAATATTACTAAGTCAATTTTGTTTAAATACATTTTTTAGGATTTTCCGTAAGATTTCCAAATACTCAACTTTCTAAATAACTAGCACATTTCTACCAAATACTACATTTTTTCAGCTACTTTTGCGTATATTTTATATATCTCCTCTTGAGTCGTTTACAATAAACAAATAGGTGGTTATACATGTCACTCGCAAATCTCAAAAGAGAATATGAAGAGCGTAGAGCAGCTTTAGTGCAACAATTACAGAACAACGCAAAACTTGATCCAGCAACACAACACCAGATTTATGGTGCAATAAAGGAGATTGAGAATTTCTTGCGCACAATCGATTATCAACTCGGCGTTGACCAGGATAAGAACATTCAAGTTGATCTTGAGCGTCAAAAACCAAGTCCATTTGTCGAGAAGACAAATAAAATGGTAACTCACGTCACAAAGAGTACTAAGAGACTCTTTACTGAGCACATTCCAAACACTGCAAAGAAGGCATACAACAAGCCAAAGCAAGCAGTTACAAATTACTTCGATAGAAAACGCGAAGAAGCACGCGTTAGAGCAGAAATTGAGACAGAAGTGCGACGCCGCATGCAGCCGCAACAAACATCTCAACATCAACACCCGCATCTTGTGCTCGAGAACCCACATCAAGAACTTGATGTTAAGGCAGTTAGTGGTTATGTTGCGCTTAATGGTCACGAAGCAGTTATTGAATCTCACGAGAAGCGTGAAGCACCAATGGCTCCAATGCCTCCAAAGACTGCAAGAGTAAGACCGTCTTTGAAGGCTAAGAAGGGTCATATGAAAAAGATGCATGAGCGTAAGCAAAAAGGCACGAAAAACACTAGGGGCCGATAAAACCGTTAGATGTGATTTTTATTTTTTAATTTATTTTTTATATTTTTTTAATAATTATAGTATGTTTCTTCTCTCAGAAAAGTAGTTTAGGATTTACTAATAATCTAGTTTAGTTAGTTTTCTAAAAGCATATTTTTTATTGTTTGATGCATTAGAGGATTTTAGTCGTAGAAATTCAATTTGATTAGTTTTGATGATGATATGATTAAGAATTGAAATTTTTCATGTTTTATTTATTTTTCTAGAATTAAATCCTAGACTGAAGCTGAGAGTTATGACGTTTTTTTTGTTTTCTATTACAAAATCATCATCTTTTTATGCTATCTGCCATTTCTAAATATTCTAGATATGGGTACATATATGGATTTCAACTATTACACGCCAGGATCTTATGAACCAGGTTATTCGGCAATACGCTCTTTAGCTCCGATAAAGCCATCGCTTTTCCCAGATTATGTTCTAGGTAATAGAAATAATCAAAGCAAACAAAACGCAACAGCTAACCCGCACGATTCCTGGCAAAATCCGGTGCAGGATAGTTTTAGAAGATTAATTGATAGTTCTCGCATGTCAGGGTCATTATCTGCACACAATAATCTTGCACTTAATACTGTGTCAGTTGAGTTACCTCCAATAAAAAGATTGTATGTGCCTGATTTAAGAAGGTCAAACTGATTTTTGGATAGTTTTTTATGCATTATAGAATCTCTCTTCTTTATGGAACCTGCAGAATTCTTACAACAATTATTCTTACCACAATCATTTTCACCCCACTTTGCTTCACAACCATCTAAATCACGATTACCTAAGCTCTCTGAAGCTAGACTTGAAGGAAGTTCTGCGACTCCATTGGGTCAAGTTGAACAAAATCCAGTTTATAGGCATTTTCAAATGAATGGTACATTCGTGAGTGCAAGTAATAACTATAAAGTCCCATTAGCCTTTGATAGTTCTAAAGTTTCTACAGAATATAAGTTATTGCAAGATCATTTAAACGGCATGTTATGAATCATCGGTTTCATCCAAAAATGTCTTCAAGCAATCTTTTCCATCAAACCTTGCTTTTTTTCTGATTCCTACGCCAAAATATAGAACGTATGGTGCATCGTCATCTAATGGAGCATTGCAGGTTGGACAGACCTTTTGCGGCAGCTCTAGTTCTGCAAGTCTTTCTTGTATGACTTGTTGTAGATTGCCTTCTTCAATATCTTTTTTGATAAGTAGAATGTCTTCTGGCGGGAGTGTTTTGATGAGTGATGCGAGTTTGTTCATTGGGTCAGCTCCTCACCTCTTTCCCAAATGATTATTATCTTTCTTGGCACGGAGTATCTGTCCTCCCTACCTCGTCACTACGTTCCTGCGGTTTCGATTCTTCGAACCGAAACGGTCCGGGATTTTACGAAACTGCTCCTGCATAAATCGGAGCAGTTTCTGGAATTACTCCAAGGTGCCATTTTTTCTAAATGATTTCCTTTCTCTCTTTTCTTTATTTCTTTACTTTTTCAATGAAGTTTTTTGGATCATGTATTATGATAGGGTCTTTTACTAGGCCCTCAAAATACGGTTCATGCCTTGCTAAACCCTCTTGAATCTCCTTTATACTATGAGTCCATGCAACAATCTTGCGAGTTTTTCCATTATGTTCTACAAACAAGTTGCTATATTTATTGCGAATGTATTCTACTTCATCTGTTACTTGCAGGATATGAAGTTCTGCTTCTGTGCTTTTCAGATACGCAATCGCGCATTTGGTAACAAGTTCATCGTTGCTGCAGAGATGTTTGATGGTGTATGGATGGTCTTGCAGGTTTGGGATGAATAAGATGTTGAGAAGCATAGTATGGAAGACATCGGGGTTGAACAATCGTTTTTCTGCCAAGCCGTGTCTTGCATAGGTGATGTGACAGAGTTCTTTTTTGAGGGCGTAGATTTGTCGTGGCTTTCCTTGGGATCGTTTTTGGTCTCTTACATATTCTACAAAATCGTATGCTTCAAGAAGTTTTAGCTGTTGGCTGACGTTAGGAAGGGTGCTTTTTATGTTCTTTGCAAGTTCTGTAGCTGATGCTTTATTGCTAGAAATTGATTTTATTATCTCCCAGCGTATGTTTGTCAGAAGTTGGTCTTGTTGCATTATTGTTTTTAAAGCATAACTCATTAATATACTTTTCCTTTAGTTCGTTATTTAGTTAGTATTATACTAATAATAGTTAATAAGTATTTAACATACTTAACATATCTTTTAGAACTCACGAACGGCGAATACTCAATTTAAGGCCTTTGGGGGTTTTATGCGAATCTCTATTAAATTAGGGGGGGCATAGATTTATATATCGATTAAACTAGAGCGTTTATGAATGGTAGTAGAGGTAATGCGCTAACAATGTTGCGCAGGTAGTAGAAACTGTCAAAATTGATAGTAAACTGAGGTATTTGATTAAGTATCGGATTTATAGAAATATAGTCGATACCACATCGATGCCGAGTCAATACTATTGTTCAAAAGAGGGGAGAAAAGTATGAGAGTTTTAATGTTAGGTTGGGAATTTCCACCCTATTTTGCAGGAGGCGTAGGAACAGTCTGTTTTGAACTTACGCGAGCACTTGCGAAAAAAGGAATTCATATAACTTATCTCATGCCAAAAGGCCCAGATGATGTAACCAGTTCTCATGTTAAACTTCTTGTTGCAAGCAGAAAAATGGAACAAATGGGCATTAAGCCAATCAGAATTACCAGCACCCTTACTGCTTATACTTCAAAAGAAGAGTATACTTGGATGCAGCAACAGACATACTCAAACACAGTTATCATGCCACAAGATAAAAAGCAAAAAGGATTGTATGGCCAAAACCTACTTGAAGAGATGGCCCGTTTTGCACAAGCAGCAGTCCTTATTGCACAAACAGAAGATTTTGATGTCATCCACGCGCACGATTGGACTACAATTCCTGCCGCTCTTGCGCTAAAGAAAGCAACAGGAAAACCTCTTATTTTGCATTGTCATATTACTGAGTTCGATAAGACTGGCGGAATGCACGCCGATTCTGAAGTATACTCAGTTGAGCATAGAGGATTTCATGAAGCAGATGTGGTTATTGCAGTAAGTAATTTTGTCAAACAACGTTTGATTAATAATTATCATGTTGATCCAGCAAAGATCCAAGTAGTATACAACAGTGTAGAATTCAACGATCAAGATATGGGTGTATCTAGGGAACGTATCAGTGAAGACGAGAAGATGGTTCTTTTCTTAGGAAGAGTTACTTTGCAAAAAGGCCCTGATTATTTTGTTGAAGCTGCAGCAAAAGTTGCAGCAATCCTGCCTAATGTCAAGTTTGTTATTGCAGGAACAGGCGATATGTTGCCGCGTATGATTGAACGCGCAGCACAATTAGGAATTGGTCATCGTGTTATTTTCCCAGGATTCGTAACCAGAGAAGAAGGTGATCGCTTGTATCGAATGGCAGACCTTTTCGTTATGCCGAGCGTTAGCGAACCATTCGGCATTGTGCCATTAGAGGCAATGAAGCAGGGAACTCCTGTTATTGTGAGCAGGCAATCTGGCGTATCTGAAGTCCTTAAAAATGCGCTCAAAGTAGATTTTTGGGACATAGATGATTTGGCAAATAAGATGGTTGCAGCGCTTGCGTACGATCCTTTGCATCAAATGCTCACTCATCACGGTATGATTGAAATACAGAGTTTCTCATGGGAGAGTCCAGCTCAAGAATGCATCAACATATACAATCATCTTTCTCAACAAATTCTAGTAAGAACAAGATGATTATTGTTTGAGTCTGTTGGAATCATTATCGAACTCATTATCCGCACATATTTATTAACAAATTTTTAATTTTTAAAGTAATTTTTAAAGTATATTCTCAATAAATATCAATAAAAACAGTAGATTTATGAAGGGACATAAGTTTTATGTTCTATAGGGTGATTATGTGGTCAGTATCTGTTTCTACTTCCAAGTACATCAGCCATTTAGACTGAGGCGCTATCAGGTTTTTGATATCGGTCGTAATCACAATTATTTTGATGATGAAAAAAATGCAGAAGTTATGCGTAAAGTTGCGCGAAAGTGCTACTTGCCAACAAATAAAGTCATGCTTGATCTCATTCATCGTTATCCCGGGCAATTCAAAATATCTTTTTCTGTCTCTGGAGTTTGTTTAGAACAGATGGGGTTGTACGCTCCAGAAGTCCTTGAGAGTTTTAAAGAACTTGCAAGAACCGGTCAAGTAGAGTTTCTTGCTGAAACATATTATCACAGCTTATCTTTCATTTATGACAAAGATGAGTTCAAAGAGCAAGTAGCAAAGCAAATGGCTTTAGTACATGATCTTTTTGGGCAGACTCCTAAAGTGTTCAGAAATACTGAACTCATCTATAACAATGAACTTGCATGGTATGTTGAGCAGATGGGTTTTAAGACAATTCTTGCTGAAGGGTGGGACGCAGTGCTCGGTTGGCGCAATAGCAATTTTGTTTATCATGCAAAAACCACTTCTGGCCTTAAGCTTCTTATGAAGAATTACAGTCTTTCTGATGATGTAGCATTTCGTTTTAGCAATCGCGGTTGGGAGAGCTGGCCGCTTACTGCAGAAAAATATGCAGATTGGCTTTCGTCAGTAAATGGCAATGGTGACATCGTAAACTTATTTATGGATTACGAAACATTTGGCGAACACCAATGGGAAGATACTGGCATCTTTGATTTCCTGCGTGCGCTTCCTGGAGAAGTATTGAAGCATCCGCATAACGATTTCAAGACAGTGAGTGAAGTTTCGGAATCATATTCTGTACGAGATGAAATTGATGTTCATAATTTTATCAGCTGGGCAGATGTTGAACGTGATTTGTCAGCATGGCTTGGCAATGCTATGCAGACTAATTCTATTGAGGAGTTGTATAAACTTGGACGAGCAATCAAAGCAAGCGGCGATTTGCAGCTTATTGAAGACTGGCGTAGACTCACAACCTCTGATCATTATTATTATATGTGTACGAAGTGGTTTTCAGATGGAGACGTGCACAAGTACTTCAATCCTTATGATTCTCCATATGAAGGATATATTAGTTTTATGAATGTACTTAACGATATTGCTCTGCGTGCAAAAGTGAATCTTAATCGATTAACAAAGCCGGGACTTGTGCAGATGCGTCCTAGTTCCCATGTAGAGAAGTTTCTTTTAGAAGAGTAGTTTCGGAGTAGATTTTTCATTATTCTATTCAAATAATTCAATAGGTGAATATATGGCAGCAAAGAAAAAAACAAGCGTAAAGAAAGCAGTTCCAAAGAAAGTAATAATAAAGACTGCGGCAGTAAAAACTGCAACAGTAAAGAAAGTAGTTGCAAAAAAGGCAGCAGTTGCTTCAAAGAAGAAGATGACAAAATGCTGTGGTATGTGCGGTAGTCGCTGCTAGGTCTAGGATTAAATTCTTGATTTTAGTAGATGATTATTTTTTTATTAGTTCTTTTTTTTAGCTAGTTTATTATTTGATTCAGAAATCTGTATCTACTTTATAATGAAAACTAATTTACCTATTTCTCGACGATAATTGCTCTAAAAAACCCAAATGCTTATAAATATGAAGTGCGCAAATCATATCTAAAAGGGTGAGATATTATGGCATCTAAAAAGTCAGTATCCTCAAAGGTCAAGAGTTCTAGGGCTCCTAAGAAAGTAGTAAAGCCAAAAGCAGTAAAACGCACTGCAAAGAAGTCAGTACCAAAGAGAAATGTAAAGACAACACAACCAGTTGTTTCAAGAGTGCGCGTATACAATTTGACACGCGATATTCCGACAGAAAAACACTTCATCTTGGCAAATGGCCAGCCTATAAAAAATGTCGCTGAACTTGCAGCAATTCTCGATCAGCTAGAGGACCATGTTTTCAATCATCACGTGAACGCAGACAGGAACGATTTCCATAACTGGGTTAAAGATGTATTTGAAGATGTTGAGCTTGCTCGAAAAATTTCAGGTATAAATGATAAGAAGCACTTGCAGCTTGTCATTTATCGGCATATGGCAGGGCATGAGTAATATCTTCATTTGAAATGATGAAGTAGATTATCATTCTTCATTTTTTTTGAATTATTTTTTTGTTATATTTTTCATATCACATATCGCGCCCGGAAGGGCAATGGGGGGATTACATGGACGTTCCATACGAAAAACAGTTTCACTTCAGAGATGGTGCGACTGCTGCAAATTTACAACAGCTTAAATCAAAACTAGAAACAATTAGCTATCAAGAATTTTATCATCATGTGAATGCAGATAAGAATGATTTTGCTAGTTGGATAAAATATGTTCTAAAGGATGAACGATTAGCAGATGATCTGCAACACATAAACAGCATTGTTGAAACTGTTGAAATAATCGAAGACTGTTTACATCCAAGACCCGTTCTTTCTTCGCGGACTGATATGCAATCAAGAATCGAAGATGATGACCTTCATGTAAAATTTTCTGCTGATACCGATGAACCTGCTGTTATTGAGGAAGTTCCTACGGTAAATCCAGTTTTTGCACCAACGCACGATCCAGAACCGATTGATCTATCAATCATTGAAGAAAAGTTAGGCATTAGAAAACCAACCAATCATTCTACAACTTCTTTTGCTACAAATTCTCCAACTCTTGTTGCTGAAGAAAAAAAGATTCGTGAAGAGCTTTTTGGTCATGAAGATGCTGCACGTCAAAAACTTTATGCACAAAAACATGTGGAATCTTCTGATTCTTCTGATTCTCCAGAACATAAATCTGAACAAGGTACAGCGCAGAAGAAAACACATAGTGCATTCGATGAATCCGATATGACTCGTCTCATAGTAAAAGATTTCATCTACGGTCTTATTTTCGGTCTCATCTTGGGCATGATTATCGGACGTATAATATCGATGTGAGTGAGCACATGGTAACTGCACCAGCAGATAGCGCGCTTGGGGATACATTATTTGAGGTCTCTTGGGAGGTCTGCAATAAAGTCGGCGGCATTTATACTGTTGTACAAAGCAAAGTTCCTTTTGTGCAGAATTATTATAAGCGTTATATTGTTGTAGGTCCTGCATTTGATCGCCCGAATCAGGAGTTTGATCCAAGACCTGTTCCCGACGATCTAAAAGCAGTTTTTGCAGTGCTTGCACCAAGAGGAATAATTTGTTCTTACGGGGTATGGCTCATTACCGGTGAACCAGAAACTATTCTTATCGATTTCAAAGGGTTTGTACATCGTAAAGATGAATTTAAATTTCAGTATTGGGAGCGATTCAAAGTTGATTCGTTACACGCAAGCTGGGAGTTTGAAGAACCATTATGTTTTGCAACAGCAGCCGGCATGTTGATTGAAGAGTATGAAAAACAACAGCAAGAACCGATGCCGCAAAAAGTTGTAGCGCAATGCCATGAGTGGATTGCTGGATTTGCGTTGTTGTATCTTAAATTAAAAAATGCTCCTGTTGCAACTATTTTCACGACGCACGCAACAATGCTCGGACGTTCTATTGCAGGTAATGGTTATTCTTTGTATGATATAATCGATACTATTAATCCAATGGAGTGGGCATACAAATTAAATGTTCAGGAAAAACATACTGCCGAAGTTGCTTGCGCTCATGCTGCCGAAGTCTTTACTACCGTTAGTGAAATAACTGGTATGGAAGCAGAAAAACTGCTTGGAAAAAAACCAGATATACTGTTGTACAATGGATTTCATATTGATAGTTTTCCAACGTTTGAAGAAACAAGCATTCGTCATCTGCAGAGTAAGGAACTTTTAAAAGAGCTTATAGCATACACTTTTTTTCCACATTATTCGTTCGATCTTGACAAGACATTATTCTTTTTTACAAGCGGACGATATGAATTCCAGAATAAAGGAATGGATGTATTCATTGAGTCTTTGGGTCGATTAAACCAACGCTTGCGTCAAGAAGGATCGAACAAAACGATAGTTGTTTTCTTTTGGGTTCTTATGGGACGTGGCGGTGTACGTGATGATTTGCTTGAGAATAAAAGCTTCTATCAGCACGTCAAAAGCAGCGTTGAGTGGAAAGGAAAGCAGATTACACAAAGACTCGTGCTTGATATGTTGAGCGGACATAGGCCCGGTGAAGATGATATTTTTACAAGCACGCTTGTCAAAGATTTGTATGCTGGAGTTAGGATGTTGCATAGAACTGGAACTCCAACTTTAGTTACGCATGATATTGGAAATTGGGAAGATAATCTCATAGTTCGCGCATGTATTGCAAATGGATTAACAAATAAGCAAGAGGATACTGTAAAAGTGTTGTTGTATCCAGGAACGCTTGATGGTTCCGATGGTCTTTTGAATATACCTTATTATGATGCAATCGTCGGAACGCACCTCGGAGTATTCGCTAGTGCGTATGAACCGTGGGGGTATACTCCACTTGAAAATGCTGTGGTTGGAATTCCTGCAATCACTACTGATTTAGCAGGATATGGAAGGTATTTGTTATCTCAACAACAAACTCCTACGCAAGATAAATTTATTTTACAACGTCTTGGGAAATCTAAAGAAGAAGTTATTGCAAAACTTACAGAAAGTTTGTATTGGTATACTACCATCGGTCATGTTGAACGAGTACAATTAGGATTCTTTTCAAAGGCGATGGCTAATACTTGTGATTGGAGTAATTTTGTAAAGCACTACATCACAGCGCACAACCTTGCTGTGCAACGCATGACAAAATCATGAACTAAGAATAACGAATTAAAAAATATAACTTAAAAAATATAACCGAAAAATTTAACGTAAAAAATTTATTATTTAATTATTGGAGCATTTCATGACTGTCGAGATTAAACACAAAATTGCTAATGCATCTATTCCTGCTCATGCCTCAAATGGAATATTTTTGTTAACAAATAAGCATGGTGATTATTTTTCGTTAGGTTCTCCGAATACAAGTAATTACAATGGATATTTTGTAAAAAAAGAAGATGGTTATCATAAGATTCTTTTTGATATTGCTCCTCTAGCATCTGCTGAATCAGAATTGCATGCTCTTGTATTAGATGGTACGAGTGTTGAGCGAAGATATGATTGTGCAAAACAAGAATTATTTCTTTTTGAGCAAGGGATATTATCTGAACTTGAAGGAAATTTTGTAGTATCTCTTGATTGTAAAAAATTGTATGATGAATCTGATCAAGGAAGAATGTACTCTATTGAACGAATGAATCTGAATGGAATGAGTGTAATCACGGTAACGTATACTAAATATACAGATTCTTCTCTTTCTAATCAACAGTATCGTACATATCTTGCTATTGCAACAGATATGGATTTTGTGCAAAAGGAGTTGTGGAAAGAAGCTAATTATTCTTATGATGTTCGTAGGGGGACACACACCATTCCTTGGGTGTACGATGTAGGTGTGTTAAGCGGAAAAGGTCATGTGACAATATCTACAGCACAATCTCCTGAAGATGCACGAAGATCAGCATTAGAAATTTTTGCAAGAAAAGATTCTCTTGTAAACGAGTATAGGTCATCTTATCAAAAAGGATTGCCAACATTACCCCCTAGAGAACTTTTAACTTGGAGAGCGCTCGAGTCATTACATACAAGAACTGGTATTATGGCGGGGCTTCCGTGGTTTTTTCAAGAATGGAGCCGTGATGAGCTCATTTCAGTCGGAGGATTACTTGCTGCAAAACGTTATACGGAAGTAATTTCAATTTTAGATAAATGGTTTAGTGCTGTAAGAAAGGATGGGACTCTTCCTGCCATTTATCCTGATAAGGGATTGCCTAGTGCGGATGCATCAGGATGGCTCGGAAAACGCACGAGAGATTTGATAATAAAGCTCTCCGACGATAATTTAGTGCATCTACTTCCACGAGACGCTCTTAATCATTGGCGGGATTCTACCGGCCGTATAATTGATAATTGCATGAGCAGATTGCGTGATGGACTCATTTGGAATGAGTATAATACTACTTGGATGGATACGAGTTATGCCGATGATGGAAGAACCGGTGCCAGAGTAGAAATTCAAGCATTATTTTTGGCATTGTTTGATGCGCATGTTCATTTATGCACGATGACCAAAACTGTCGTAGATAAGAATAAATCTCGTGTTGCAAAAGAAGTACTTGATGCGGTACATGCAAAATTATTCGTTAGCGGAATGCTTATGGATGGATTGCATGCAGACGGATCTTTAGATACTGTTGTACGGCCAAACATGTTTATTGCGTGGTATGTTGCGCCAAAGCTTTTCTCACAATCGGAGTGGAAGATTATATTTGATTGCGCGCTAGCAGAGCTTTGGCTTTCTTGGGGCGGATTATCCAGTATAAGCGTGCATGATTCGAATTTCCATGATATTTATACTGGTGAAAATGTTGCTTCATATCATCGCGGGGATTCCTGGTATTTTGTGAATAATATGGCTGCTCAAGCGATGTTTGCAGTAGATCCTGATGCCTATAAGGAATGTATTAGTCGTATATGTGCTGCAAGCATGGATGATTTGCTTACGCAAGGATTTGCAGGCCACTCTAGTGAGCTTTCAAGTGCAAGATCACAGGAAGCAGCCGGTTGTTATGCGCAAGCTTGGAGCGCTAGTACTCTTTTAGAATTGCAGATTAAACTTCGCAGTACTCGCTAATAGAAATATTATTTTGCGTTTTTTGTATTATTTTGTAATATTGTTTTGTTGTATTATTTTGTTTTTTGAAGTATATTTCTCATAATTCAGGATTGCATGTTATTTTTGCAAGTTATTATTTTATCAAGTTATTGTCATAATCCATTCATGTTTTTTATTTTATTATTATTTTAGTCATAATCTGTCGATTTTCTACGATAGCTTTTTATAGCAAGAAACGGTCATTAGTGCATGGCATTAATTGATGTACTTCATTCGGCGGATAAAAGCTTTAGGGTGATGTCTGCTTATATTGACCCTTACATAATTATTGTGGTAATAGTATTCGTGGGGATTATTTTAGGTGGAGTGGTTGATAGTATACTACGTCGATTTTTTTCTGAAATAAAATTTGATGAAAAAATTTCTTCAGTATTTCGTGCAAAAAGAAATTATGCACGCGCAACAAGGCATACGATTGTTCGTTTAATTTATGCATCAACTATTACTTTTGCATTGTATAAGTTGGGGATTTTGTTGTATGTTGTGTATGTGCTAGTAGGTGTAATCGTTCTCTTATTGCTCTTTAAGTTCATACAGTTCTTATTAATATTTTATCCAAATGCACATTCGAGATTTTCTGTGCGAAATCGCGTTAAGGAAGGTGAAGTATTGACTGTCTTTACACCACACGGAGTGCTTACGGGTACAGTTGGCAAGATAGGTATAATTCATACTCGCATTTTGCGTGATAATGGTGATTTGTTTCTTATACCGCATTCTACTTTTGTGAAAAGCAGACTTGTTAGAAGAAAGGTGCATTCAATGCAGAACAATATTGCAATGCAGACTAACGTTGTTTAGGATTATATTGTATAAGGTATTTTCTCGTATGGTATTTTTTTCGTGTTGGGATAGTTATTGTGTATCAATGATTTGCAGACCATCTTTTATCATGCGATCTTGATGTTCAGTAACCTTTTCTCCATCTATTGGTTCACGTCCAAGTGCTTTAAGAAGATTTTTTGCTAGCATAGCGCCGTCCCTTTGCGCGCCATTTTTTCCTTTTAGTGCAAGCTCTTTTGTGTGTTCATGCAATAATTTTTCTTCTAGTTCATGCGGTGTATCTTGCTGTTCTATGGCAATCTGTTGGAATTCTTTTGTGTTTAATTGTCCGATATTTCTAAGCACTATGAATGCTCCTCGTTCTTCTAGTATTCTTATCGCTTCCGCGAGTGCAACTTCAGCAACATTTCCTGCCGAAAGCGTTCCGTGCAAACGCAATAAGATGATGGCATCTTTTACTTGTGCAGTTTTTGATTTTTCTTCTAGTCTTACTCTAAGATTCTGCGCATCTATCCCATCGGCATCGATTGATAGTTGCACTACTTGTTTAAGGATTATTGGTTGATATGTCGCGGTGCTGTTCTCATATAGGTAATATCCGCCGTGTTGTAATTTTTCTAGTTCTGAAAAACTATTTGGAAATAACGGTCCAGGATAGATCACATTCTTGTAGCCTTGCTGTTCATAGCGTTGAACAATATGCACGTGACCACCCGCATAATATTCAAAGTTTTTGGGAAGGAAGCTTACTGGATAACTTTCCATTTCTTGCAAGTGTTGTGGTTTTAGTTCTGAAATGGACGTGTGGAACAAGAATATTTTTTGTCCAGGTTCATTAGAAATGCTTTGATCCAGTTCATTGTAGATGTTGCGATCGAGCATGCCTTTTTTTCCTATAACTCCTGTGAGTTTCACACCAGTTTTTTTATCTTGGGTAAATGCGAGTTTGAGTTTTCCATCAGCAGTTATTGTTCCTCGGCAAACATTGATGAGAAGTCCTGCTTCTTCTAGTACGTCGAGCATTGTTTTTCCGCTTGGAGAAAAATCATGGCTTCCCGGTATTGCATATACTGGGATGTTGTTTTGCTTGAATTTGTTTAGTTGTGTTACTGTAAACTTTAACGTGTCAATTCCTGGAATTGCCGTATTGAATAGGTCGCCTGCAATAATTGTGAAATCAACTTTTGCTGCTATTGTTTGGTCAACGTATTGCAAGAATGCTTGTTCTGTTAGAGCTTTCAGTCTAGGATCTCGGTGTCCTCCGATGTGGCAATCAGCAGTATGGGTGAATTTCATTGTAGTTTTCTCGTAAGTATTTTTCGTTTTAACTTATGAAACGCCTTGGAGTAAATGCAGAAAAGTTGTCGATTCGCTCAGAAGCAACGCTTCTGGCGCACCAGCAGACAAAAATTGTTTGCTGAGTGTTTGCAGACGACTTTTCGTAAATCCTCGGACCGGATGGGAGAATACTTGCTCCGCGTTCTAACTTATGTGAAGAGAGTGGGGTATTTATGGTTGTCTGTAGTTTGTCTTGTGGAAAAGAATATTATCACATGTTTTTTGTTAATTCTATTTATTTTTTTGACTAGAAGATTTTTATATTTTTTTATCGGTAATCGAATAATGTGTATTGAGGTATTGCAGATGTACTGTTGCCTGTTGTTAGTTGTTTTTTGAAGTGTTGTTTTAAGAATTCTTCGTGGATGATGTGCGGTTTTATTAGCATTTTATCTTTTGCGCTATATTTTACAAATTCTTTAAGTTCTTCCGGGTTTATTTCATTGCAGAAAAGATATACTCCTTTTGTTAAGCCATGTTCTTGGAGGAGCAATATGGTTTTTTCTCTTAATGCATCTAGCTCTTCGAACCCTAGAATATATGGTGCAGTATCGTGATGATATCCTCTTGTTGCTGATTCTGCTGAGTGTACTTTGATTGGTTCTTGCCAGTGATGGTATTTTGTATGTGCAAAAAAATTGAGTGTTTGTCTGCTGGAATCTTCAAATGATCCAACTAATGAGAATTCTGCACCGAAAATTGTTTTTTCTAGTGCTCTTATTTGCGTTTTGCGCAGCATTCTTCCAAATAAGCTAGTATTAGTCATTACTACTAGGTAGTCATTGACTATTTAAAAACTTATGTGGTGAACATGTCGAGTATTCTATCGATGGCTGCAACATCTATGCGGTATATTTCATTTTTAGCTTTTGCATTAATTTTATTGTCTATTTTTGCTAGCATATTTAGTATGAAGAACATTATATCCGGTATTGAACGCAATAGATCATTCTTGCCTATTTTGTCCCATAATACTTGTAAATCTGTATTGAGGCTTTTACACAGAGTTTGTCCATTGGCAGTAATTCCTAATCTTTTCAGTAATACAGGATTATTTCTTGTGGTTGGTTCAATTTTTAACACTAACTGTTGTGCAGCATATTCTATATTTCTTACCATTACTTGATAATCCCCGTCACCAAATCCTTTCTTTGAATCAATTTGTGTTTGTACACTTTGTAATACTGTAAGAATTGCTTTTAATTGTGAACGTACTGATTTTTTCCACTTCTGTCCTTCAGTTTCTTCAGAGCCGAATAATCCCATGATAATCACCTATTATGAATATATATTTTGAATACGCATTTTGTTATTAGTCACTCTTCTTTTTAAATGTTCTCGTGACATCTAGAATACTGCATCTAATATGCATTGTATGGTTATTATTTTTTTATATCATGCACTTGTTTTTTGAGATGTTCGATGCTGTTTCTCATGTTTTCAATGCCTTCTTGCATCATGTGAGCTTGTCTGCTTCTTACTTCCAATTGGTATGCTATATCTTTGAAAATCTTTGAATCTTTTACTGCTGCTTCTATCTTTTCATCTTTTAGATCCGAGTGGATATCTTCTAGTAATCTCATAATAACAGTTGCATCTTTTGCGGCTTTGGTCATATGTGTTTCAAGGTCTCTAGCTGAAACACTAGCATCTTTTGTATGTTCTTTTGCGCCCATATTCTTGCCTCGGAAATTGTTTATTCTTTTTATGATTTTTTTTATTAATTTTTTATTATAGAATCTTTCTTTTTTAAATCTAGTTATCTGAGGGGGTTTTGAAGAGAGTCATTGATATGAGTTTACTCTGTTCTGACACTTCTACGCAACACTTATAAATAAATGGCCGTTTTCGGTCATTATATGACAAGTATAACCAAACAAGTGTGGGAAATCCTAGATAATGACATTACTATCAAAAAAGACCTTGAACGCGGAATCATTAACGTGAGCGCTCTAGCACAGCATATTATTGACAATTATCAAATTAAAGGCAGCCTCGACAGCGTTATTTCAGCAGTCAGAAGATATAAAGCAGATGAGACTATTCAAGACGATTACGCCAAGATTGCAAGAGCATTGCAAGAAGCAGTCATTAGTACAAAGACAAATATTAGCCTTCTAACACTTCGCAATACTAGCAACACCTACAAGTATGTTACTAATATGATGAGTAATGATGATTTCCTAAAAAATGACGTTTTTAGGCTCATTAAAGCACGCCACGAAGCACAAATTGTTGTAGATAGAGATAGCTTGACTAAAGCAAAGAGTTTTTTCCCAGAGTCCTCAGTTGAAGATACAAGAAAAGGCCTTGTCGAGGTCAGCATTCAGCTTACTGCACAAGGATGGGATACAAAAGGAGTCCTTTCAAGAATCACAAACGAGCTTGCAACACAAGGTATCAATATCGTTATGATATTCTCAGTAAGCCCGTCAGTCAGTATATTCTTAGATGAAAAAGACCTTGTCAGGGCGCATGAAGCTATCGTAAGAATTAGCACGAAGAAAAGCTCATGAATTCAAGAGTAGGATTTTTTTAATTAGTTTTTTAGGGTTTTAGTTCTCTTTCTCTCTTATTTTCTATTATTTTAGTCATAAACATTTAAAAGCTAAGCTCTCGCACCAATTAATATGACTGCTGTAATAGAATCAGACTTGCCTGCACGATACGACCCAAAGGAAGCAGAAGCAAGAATCCAAGCGCGTTGGGCAAGCGAAGGAATCTACAAACACGAGCCTACTTCTGAGAGCTTTATTATTGATACTCCTCCACCAACTGTTAGCGGAAAGATGCATATTGGTCATACATACTCATATGCACAACAGGATTTTTACGCACGTTATCAGCGCATGAAGACTGGTGGTAAAGTATTCTTCCCATTTGGTACTGATGACAATGGTCTACCTACTGAAAAATTGGTTGAAAAACTAAAGGGCGTTAAAGGTACAAAAATGGAGCGCGCAGTATTTCGCCAGTTATGTTATACAACTGTTCAAGAAATTAAGGCGGATTTTGTTTCTGATTGGAAGCGTATGGGCATGAGCTGTGATTTTGATACTACTTACAGCACCATTGATTTACATTGTATGGCGACTAGTCAAAAAAGTTTTATTGATTTATACAAAAAAGGTCTTGTTTATCGTAAGGAAACTCCTGCAGCTTGGTGTGTACAATGCCAGACTGCAATTGCACAAGCAGAATTTGACAATGTTGAGCTATCAAGCCACTTCAATGATATTCATTTCCACATTGCAGGGCATCCAGTAACTATTGCAACAACAAGACCCGAACTTATACCTGCTTGCGTTGCTCTTGCGGCGCACTCAGATGACAAACGTTATACGCAATATCATGGAAAGAAAGTAACTGTTCCGTTGATGAACTATGAAGTTCCATTAATCCTTGACGATAAAGTTGATTTGGAAAAAGGAACAGGCCTTATGATGGTCTGCACTTTTGGTGATAAGGAAGATATTGAAAAATGGTTCAAGCACAAGCTAGAGCTTCGTGTTATTCTCACAAAAGATGGTAAGCTCAATGATCTTGCTGGAAAGTATGCAGGGCTTAATATTAAGGATGCAAGAAAATTAATTATTGAAGATCTTAAAGAAGCAGGGTTGCTTGTTGGGCAAAAAGCAATTTCACATCCTGTTAATGTGCACGAAAGATGCAGTACAGAAATAGAATTCCTAAAGACGCCGCAATGGTACATTAATGTCATGGATAAAAAAGAAGAGCTTGTTAAAATTGCCGAAGAGATTAATTGGCATCCAGAGCATATGCAGATACGATACAAGCATTGGGTAGAAAATCTCAATTGGGATTGGTGTATTAGCCGTCAACGATTCTTCGGGGTTCCGTTCCCAGTATGGTATGATAACCGAGATGGAAAAGCATATGTTGCAGATGAGTCTCAATTACCAGTAGATCCTGCAAAGGATAAACCAATGCATGTTTCAGCCGATATTCTTGCGCACCTTATTCCAGAAGCAGATGTTATGGATACATGGGCAACAAGCTCGGTTACTCCTCAAATAATTACTAATTGGCAGAAGAATCCTGATGCTGCAGTGAAATTAATTCCTACAAGCCTTCGTCCGCAAGGACAAGATATCATCAGAACATGGGCGTTCTATACTATTGTAAAATCATACTATCATCATGGTGTTGTTCCGTGGAAAAATATCGTGATTTCAGGATATGTTACTGATCCTCATGGACAGAAAATGAGCAAAAGCAAGGGAAATGTAGTCGATCCAAGAATAATGATGGATAAGTATTGCGCAGATGTTATACGATGCTGGGCAGCTAGTTGCAAGCTCGGTGATGACACTCCCTTTAATGAAAAAGAGATGCAAGTTGGAAATAAACTTGTTAACAAGATTTGGAATGCAAGCAAGTTTGCACTTATGAATCTTGCGGACTATAATAATGATTGGCAAGGGAGATTCGATGAGCTTGAAGTAATCGATAGGTGGCTTCTTTCTAAGCTCAATAAGGTTATTGTTGAGTGCACACAAGCATTCGACGATTATGAACATGCAAGAGCGCGCATGGCACTCGATTCATTCTTCTGGACGGATTTTTGTGATAATTACATGGAAATTGTCAAAGGAAGATTGTACGATCCTAAAGATATTTTGCAAAAGCACAGCGCACAGTTTGCAATATCGCACGTTTTGTCGACGTTGTTAAAATTGTTTGCGCCATTCATGCCGTTCATTACAGAAGAAATCTATGGTTTGAGATTTGCAAAGCATGAAGGTCAAACAAGCGTGCATTTAGCGCCTTGGCCGGTTGCCAATCCAGAATTTTCAGATACAACTGCAGAAATAATCGGGGCTGAAGTCTTGAAGATTATTGATGTTGTACGAAAGTATAAGTCTGAAAGAAAGCTCGCGCTCAATAAACCGGTTGCAAAATTAAAGATTACTACTAATGTTGATTTAACTCTTGTTGAGAATGATTTATTGTCTGCAACTAAAGCGCAAGGTCTAGAACATCAAAAAGGCGAGTTTGCAGTTGAGATAGAAGAATTAGTTGAGTGAATTGATTTTTTTCATATTGTTTTTAAATAACTATTAATTTCTGATATTATGGATGATAAACTCTCAGATGAAGGGCAGAAATCTTTAGAATCTATTGTGTCAAATGATGCTCCTCTTCTGAAAGAAGTATTTTCTGGTGTTTTGTTATATTCTAAACAAGGAAAATATTTTTTAGATAGGAGTCATTTTGACGATGATGAAAAAATTGCAAAAGAACAATCAAAATTGTTAAGAGAATATTGGGACTCAATAAGTGTTGAAGAACGTAATCAATTTGTGCTTACCAAACGACATCCTATTCTTAATGTCATATGTAATGGTGTATTAAGTATGGCAAATTTTTTGATTCACGCTACTAGTATCATTTATTCCATATTTAATGTTGCGGAGAAAGATAATTTTAAATCGTTATTTGATATGTATTTTAAAAAAGATGCTGGTTGCGGATTACCACAAGATACTATTTTTGCACCTTCATTACATATTCCATCTGGGGGACATTGTTCTGATCTAGAATTATTAACTACATCGTCGGGTGGATATGTGAGTTGTAGTTTTACTAAAAAACAAAAATTTAATGATACGTTATATATGAATATAACAAAAGGAACATTATTTGCAGCATTCACTCTATATGAAGTTATTGCAAAGAAACACGAGAGAACTCCGGATAGTAAATTTAATGCAAATTCATCAGATGTTTCATTTTTGTTTAAACACTCGTCATTGCATGAATTGTTAATGTTTGGGTTTATTGAAAAAACAACTTATGCGTCTGTATTTGAAAAATTGAATATTAATAATAATTATATTGGAAATTCTACTTATGCTATGATTTCAAACGATCCTATATATCAAGTAACTCCGAAGGGCAATGGTGTGATTTTTCTAATATCTGATTCTGGTGATTCTGATAAGAAAGAAGATTCTGAAGCAGAACTTGCAAGAGAGTATGGATTAATCGGTGTAAAAAATTAAATTGTTTCTTATTCTACATATTATTTTTTAAATGATAATAGACCCCCAATTATATGAATGATAGTTGGAAGCAATATAAGCGAGAATCTTTAGTGGAGATAGCAAATCGCATAGCGCAGCAGTTGTTGTATATGGATGATTCTGCAGATGCAGTTGCAAATGTTTATGCAGAGCGGATGTTTATTAATCCTGAAGCTGCGATACTGCAGTTTGACGAATTTATGGGTGCGATGCGCAACGTCAATCAAGACAGTAGTTATGAAGCATATGTGGGTGGTCCAAATCATGACTGGACATCGCAGATTCTTAACGTTGTAGGTTCTGTATATCCTGCTCTTGATAAAACTATGAAGGAAGTTGCATTTAGAAAATGTATGGTTTTCCTTAACAGTCTTAGATACGATTATTCTCAAAATCATGTTGAATTAATACAAGAACCTAGATTGGTGGGAGATATTAGTAGTCATCAATCATTATATTGGCCAGGTTTCCAGTCTACAAAAAATCTTCTTTTGGTTCACCATGATTGGTATTCTTTTAGAGATGCAGTGCCAGAATCTCTTGGTGCTATTTTTGTTGCATTACCTATTTTAAAGAAAGAATATGCCTCAAAAGCAGTGCAAGATGAGTTCTGCAAACAGATGCCTGATCTTGTTGATGCAACTCTTGATGCTTGTGTAGCAAGAATAAATGCTTCTGCAATGCTAAGAGAAAAAAATGGAGAGATGTTATATGCTGATACTGTACTTGAGAAGATTGCATCATATGATCTGCGTCACCATGAAATGCTAAAACAAAAGCTTCTTGAAAAGAATTGGGTTTATATTCCCGGGCTGTTTCGTTAAAATTTGTTAAGTAAAGTTATTTGTTGTTATTTTTTCAACTTTTCCTAATCGTATAAGTTCCATCTTTTTTATCGTCGATAGTGTAGCCTGCGGAATTTATCTTGTTTCTGAGTTCGTCGGATAATGCCCAGTTTTTTGCAAGCTTTGCTTCATGCCTGTTATGCGCAAGAACTTTTATATCTTCAGGAATCTCGTCTTTGATTCCCATTTCTTTAATTCCAAGACCAAGTACATTATCGAATAATTCTGCAAGTATAATTTTTCTCTCATTTGCAAGCTCGTCATCTTTTAGCATGTTCCACATGACTGCAAGTGCTTGCGGAATGTTAAGATCATCATTGATTGCTTCTACAAATTCTTGTTTTATTTTATGCTCTTTTTCTTCTATAGATTTTCCTTCAGTCTTGTGTTCATGCAAATGCAGGATTTTATTTTTTAATGATTCATATGCTCCTTTGGCTGAATCAAGTCCTTCAAAACTAAACTGTAATTGTTGTTTGTAGTGTGCTGTTAGGCAGAAGTAACGGTAAATGATTGGGTCGTATCCTTTGTCAATCAAAGTTTGTAGCGTCAAGAAATTCTCTCCTGATTTTGCCATCTTGCCTTTGTCAATGACTAGGAATTCGCTGTGCATCCATATTTGAACCCAAGGTTCTTTTCCAGTTGCGGCTTCAGTTTGTGCAATCTCATTAGTGTGATGTATTGCAATATGATCGATTCCGCCACAGTGTATATCAAATTGGTCGCCTAAATATTTTCTTGACATTGCTGAGCATTCTATGTGCCAGCCAGGATATCCTCGTCCCCATGGGCTGTCCCATTTCATATCTTGGTCTTCGAATTTAGATTTAGTAAACCATAGTGCAAAATCTGCAGGGTGGCGTTTATTCTCATCAACATCGATTCTTGCTCCTGCTTGCAGATCTTCTACGCTTATTCGTGCGAGCTTTCCATAATTTGGAAATTTGCTGATATCAAAATATACATTGCCTCCTGCAATATATGTAAAACCTTTTTCTTCGAGAGTTTTTATCATATCTAATTGTTCTTGTATGTGATCGGTTGCTTTGCACCAAATAGTTGGTTCTTGTATGTTTAGTTTTTTGATATCAGATTGAAATGCTTTGGTGTAGAACTCTGCTACTTGCCAGACTGTTTTTCCTTCGCGCTTTGCACCTTTTAGCATTTTATCTTCGCCGCTGTCTGCATCTGAAGTTAGGTGTCCTACGTCAGTGATATTCATGACGTGCAGTATTGGGAATTCGTTGTATACTATTGCGCGCTTTAGGACATCTTCGAAAATGTATGTTCTTAAATTGCCGATGTGAGCGTAGTTATAGACGGTAGGACCGCAAGTATACATCTTAACAGTCTTGCCATCGATTGGGACTAGAGGCACTTTGCTCTTTGTCATGGTGTTATACAGATGCATCTTAGGGTTTTCCATACTATCGACGAGTTGTGTGGTGTATAAAAAAGTATTGCAGAGGAGAATGATTTGTGAATATTATCTGGAAAACCTACTAATTTTAATGCCACCTTGGAATAAAATCAAGAAATTCCTCTGATTGGTGCAAGAGGAATTTCATAAAACCTGCGAGGGATTCGAGCAGTAATTCTCCGTGGCATAGTTAATGAGTTATTTATGATCAAACCTCAAATTCAGCGCTTTTAGCCGTTTTAAACACACATGTCTAAATGTTACTTCTTGTTAGTAGTATCAAAACGAAAGATATATAAATGAGAAAGTATGCTATATGATTATGACACAAAACCTAACAAAACAATTATTGCTTTATGCAGGTGCAACGGCAGTTATTGGTTCAATTGGTACATATGTTGCTTGTACTCATAAGCAAGAAGCGCGTGATATGGAAAAACGCAGAGCAGCTGCAGTAGAGTACCTTCATAACGCTCCTAATGATAATATCAAATTACCCTTTGGTCGTGGACTAGAATTTCTTGCATCAAAAGCGAGTGATGGTAAATTATCTCGATACCATACTGAAGTAGAGTTTGAAGTGTTTGGTGAAGAGGTAAAATCACGAAACCAACGAAATTATACAAGAAACGGACAACCAGCCGCAAATAAGACTTTTAGCGTTCCGTTCATTTCTGATTCATACAAGAATACGTTAGAAGAGATTGCAAAAAAATACGAGTGATAATCATGAAAAACGATGATGGATTTATCTACGATGACGAAGGAGCGCTCTCCGAAGACGACCAGCAAGTCCTCAAAGGATTGCACCACAGTAAAGCAGTCGATCCTGTTACAGGACGAAAGCAAAAACAAGTCAATATCCTAAACAAGAAGAAACTATCCAAACATGAGATGGATGAGTTCTTCTTAGATTACTGAAAAAATGAAAGGTGAATGATATGACTGAAAGTTTAAGAGATAAGATGAATTATACTACATTGATGGGTTTTTGTTCCGGCTAATGCTGATGAGTGCTTTAAATGATCTTGTTGGAGATCCTAATCGTGAAAAAGAAGTAAGAGCTGCAGTAACACCAATAGTTGTTTATACCGCAGATAAGCAAGGAAAACCATTTGATTTCAATAAAGATGGGATTGCTGATTTATGTGTTAAGACTAATGAAGGACATTATCCATTATTCGGACAAAGAAATGGTTCATATCTTACTGCACTTGAAATGAAAAAGATACCTGAGTTCTCTTCAAATGCTGCAAGAGGATCAATTGATGATGCAGTTATTGCAGCAGAAAAATTGTATAAATGAAAAGGTGAAAATTATGAGAGCTGATGATACAAATATTTCAAATACTCTGTTTGGTTATAATATTTCTAATCTTGGAACTGAAACAAAATCTGTTGCAAGAGCAGAAGACAAATCAATAACTAAGACGCTTTTATATGGAGTTTTACCCCTTGTTCTTGCAGCAGGATTAAGCGCTGCAGTTCAACATACATCTAAAAATAAGTCTGTTTCTTATTATGCGGAAAAACTAACCGAAGGCTTTTTGGGAACAGCAGTACTTATTGCATTTCATTCCGCTGCAAGAATTGATTCGAATAGAAATTATATTCGTGCTGCATGTGAAGATGCATATTCAAAAACATTAACTGATTAATTTTTTTTATTTAATTCAATTTTTTAATTTTAATTCTTTAATAGTTTATTTATTTTTTTAATATTCTAATAGTTTATTTATTTTTTAATAGTTTAATAATTCGTCTTAATAGTTTTTTATATTATTTTCTTTGCTCAATTTTGGATAAATTTTGGAATAGCTATTAATACATTAATTTCTTGAAAATATCATGAAGATTGCATATATTCTATTATTTGTTCTCTTGAGTGCGAATATAGCTTATGCAGCAGGCACTAGTACGGGCTGGACACCTCCGCCAAAACAAATAGTAAATTCTACTCCTCCAAATTCAACAATCACTCCTTTGGTACAAGAAAAGCCTGATTGCGAATCAATGCCTATGATGAACGCGCGCGTACAATGCCGTCTTGAACAAAAAACCGGATCTCATGTTGTAGAAGAGTCTTGCAGAGGATTACCGGATTCTAAATCCTGTCAAATTCTTTATGATAAAGTCCAGCCGTGCTATAAGATTGCCGGAAGAGAAAAAGACCAATGCCTAAAACAGACTGCTGGATTCTCAAAGATGTCTGTTGGTCAAGAGCAAGATAAAACTGCTGTTAGAAAGTATTTAGTCTTCTTATTGTATGATCTGCAAGATAAAGTTGAGGAAAAATACAACAATGGCGAGTTAAGTGCAGAAAAATCTGCAGGCATCATTGCAGCAATCGTTGTTGCAAAGCAAACAATACTGCAAGGCAAGTCTGTTGCTGATACTAAAGCGGCAATTGCTGTTGTGAAACAAAAATGGAGGGAGAATATATGAGAATAATCGTTGTAGCATTCCTCCTGCTTTCCGCGTTACTTCTTGGAGTATTTGCTGTTGCGTGCGCGCCAACACAACCAGTGCAAAATAATCGCGCCCCTTATGTTCCACCTGTAGAATCACCACCCACACCACCTCCAACAGCAAACACTGCCGTTCAACCATCAACACAATACACCAATTTGAACACATCAAATGATACTTTTGTCGCAATGGATGATGCCCTAAAATCATTAGGATAGCTGTTCTGTTGAATATCTGTTAAAATGTTAAGAGAATTTATTTTTAAGAATATATTTGTGTATGTCATTATTTACGTAATATTTCGTATTTTATTTTTTTGAATAATATTTTGTTTTTGGGCAATTTAGTTCCATATTTCTTATCTTCAGGATATCGTGAGTATTTTGATTCAAAAGCAAGAACTTCATTAGGCGCTATGCAGAATATAATCTTGTTGATTTTGCCATAGTTTTTTGTGGCGAATATTTTTTCTGGATAGATTGCACGAGTCTTATTGCCATTAGAGATATATGCTCTTTTTTCTTTTGTCAATATTACAACGCCTATTTTTATCATATTCTTTTCAAAGAAATACATTCTTTCTCGTTTTTTACACGAATATTTTTTCGCACTCATTATTTTGCAAAATTTTTCTAAATCCTTATCTTTTATGTACAAGTCTAAATCGCCATGCTCGCGGCTCATGGTCTCACGAAGGCCTTCGAGAGCTATTCCTCCAAATACATAGTAAGTTATTTTATTTTTTTCAAGAAGCAATATTATTGATTTTAAATCCTTGAAAAGCAGCATATTATGAATTCGAATGGTTAGTTAATTAATATTACGTTAAAAACAAGCCCCTGCCCGGATTTGAACCGGGGACCTACGGTTTACGAAACCGTCGCTCTACCGCTGAGCCACAGGGGCGATTATATTCTCGGGGCGGAAAGTGATTTTTAAACCTTTGTCTGTTGCTGCGAGTCGCCACGAAGCGTTTACTGTTGCCAACAGGACTTACGAAATCGGGCCTGCATGAATCGGCCCAATTTCTGGGTTTCTTCAAGGTGGCGACTCTCGTATTTTCTATTTATATTCTTTAGTTATCTTCTATAGATTGTCTTTCTTTTCTTATTCCTAGTCATATTTTTACTTTTTACTTGTATGGTTCCTTGTTTTTTGCATCATTCCTCCACAAACCATAAAAAGGATGGATAGTTGCATTTATTATGAAATCCTATGCTATTATCGGAATCCTACTGATGGTGTTGCTAGCAGGCTGTACTGCCCAGAAAGTACAACGCGGCGACAATGTGCTAATAACTTACACCGGTAAGTTCACAAACGGCACTATCTTTGATACTAACGATATTCAGTACAAAGCGCAATTTCCTCAAAAGAGCTTTACTTCTCTTCCGGTAAAAGTCGGCGCAGGACAGGTTATTTCAGGATTTGATGCAGCACTTGTTGATATGAAAAAAGGCGAATTAAAGACTGTTACTATCAAAGCAGTTGATGCTTATGGCGGTTACAATCCCGATGACGCAGTTAAGGTTCAAAAGATAATAGTTTACCCAATAGAAATGGTGTACAAACGTACAGTATCGGTTCCTATTGCAGAGATTCCTGCAAATTTGCAAACAAATGATTCTGTTGGAAAAAATATAACAACGAAAAATTTCATTTATTCAATCAAAAAAATCAACTCGACTTCAGCAGAGCTTTTCATGCTAAAGCCATTAATGAATACTTTTGTCTTCGATAAGACTATGTGGAATAGTACTTTTGTGAATATGACTGCTGATGATATGGTATTTAGACAGGATATAAAGAATAATCAGACATATATTTTGTCAGAAGGGCCATATATTTCAACTACTAACAGCACTCACGCAATTATGAACACTGTCTTTGAGATGGGACAGAGTTATCGTTTCGGTAGTAGAGTGGCAAGAACCACTTCGCAAAACGATAGGACAATTACTGTTGATTTCAACCACCCTCTAGCTGGAGAGAACCTTGTTTTTGATATCACTATAGCTGATATTGTGAAGACAAACTAGACTAGAGATGCAAATGTGCAGACTAGACGTGAATGAAACGCATGTATAAGAAATATGTAGATGAACTATGGGCTATGTTGCAGGAATTGATGAGGCGGGCCGAGGACCAGTAATTGGTCCTATGGTCATGGCTATTGCGGGGTGCAAGACTGAAGAGTTCTCTCGCCTTGAACGCGTAGGGGTAAAAGATAGCAAGCTTCTTACGCCACAAAAGCGAGATGAGCTATTCGAGGTTATGAGCGAGCTATCTCATGAGATAATCAGTCTATCGCCGCAGGAAATTGACGCTGCAGTTAATGGAAAATCGCACGGCGACAACCTCAATCAATTAGAAGCAAGAACTACTGCTCTTCTTATTTTCAATTTATCAAAACGAATAGAGCTGGATAAGGTAATTATTGATTCGCCAACAAAGACTGTTTCTAAGCATGAAAATGATGTGCGCTCATATCTTGGGCGTTTAGACCCACAAGGAAAAACAAAGCACATCAAATTGCAATGCGAGATAAAAGCAGATTATAATTATGTCATTGTTGGCGCAGCATCCATCTTAGCTAAAGTCACAAGAGATAGGGCAATAGCTTCGCTTGTAAAAATACACGGCCCTCTCGGTAGCGGATACCCGGCTGATCCTTACACTCAATCATATTTGGATAAGCATTGGCAAGAGGGGCACGATTTTTTCAGAAAGAGTTGGGAGAGCTATGCTAGGCTTGCAAGAGCAAGTAAAGAACCCGCACAATCATCACTTGATTCATTTGCAAATGAGCAAGATACTGCTGCAAAGCACGATGCTCAAATTAAGACTTTTGAAGTGCTAAAAGAACACGGGTTTGCATTTGTTCCACCGACAAACTCCTATGAAGTCGTGCGCATGAAGAATGCTGCAGGTATTACTATCATCAGTTATACTACTGGAAAGCTATTGGTGCAAGGAAATGGCACTGCAGCCACTGAGCAATTGCTTAAAAAACTCAATTTAGCGCCTTTGAATATTGACCCAAAACGTTCTCGTGGTCGGCCAAAGAAGAGCTAGTTTTTTGCTTAGTTCAAGCGGTATGTTTAAAAATACCTAGAATGTTCTTAGTAAAGACGCGTCGGTCGTTCAACGGTAGGACCGTAGCCTTCCAAGCTACTGACCTGGGTTCGATTCCCAGCCGACGCATATATTGTTCTAATGATGTTTGTAGTATGTTTATTGTTAGTATATCTAGTTAGTATGTCTATTTCCAACAGACAGTTAGTAGGATTTACTGGAATTTATAGTTCAGTTTAAAATTAGTTCAGTTTAGAATTCCGGCTTAAAGTTTGAACTTGGGAGTTTTTATTTTTAATTTTTTTTTTATTGATTACTTTTTTGATTACTTTGCTGCGGCGTATCTGTCACGTCGTCATTTTGTGATTGTCGAGGACTGCTGTCAAATCTCGACAATCTGGTTTACGCCAAGGCAGCAATACGGATTTTACTTTTAAGATGTCTATTTTTAGATGTCTATTCATATCTTAATGCATCTACTGGCTTTAGCTTGCTTGCACTCCACGCCGGAACTGCGCCTGCAATAACTCCTATGCCAACGCTTACTCCTAGTGCCATGAGTATTGTGCTTAATCGTACGATTGCAATAGTAGTTCCTCTAACAGGACCTATGCTTATGAACATCGGCAGCACTTGTGCGAGCAAGTATCCGAAGATTACTCCTATCAGCCCGCCAATAAGGCCAATTAGTGCTGCATTGAATAGGAAGATGAGAAGAATGTCTTGTCTTGTTGCACCGATTGCTTTCATGATACCTATTTGCTTTGTTTTCTCAAGAACGGAAGTGAACATGGTATTTGCAATACCGACTGCGCCGACGATTAAAGCTACTGCTGCAATTGCTGTTAGGAACATTGTTATCGAACTGAGCATTTGCTGGCGTGTTGCAAGTTGAGCCGATGGATCTGAAATTGAGAAGTCCTGCTTTTTTCCAATAACATGGCGTTTTATTGCAAGAGCTTCTCTTGTTACATTTGCAGTTTCAGCTACAAGAGTAGGGTCTTTTACTTGGATAACTATTTTATCATATACTCCTCTGTTTTTATCGCTAAGCACTTGATAGGCCATGTTGATTGGCATGTATATTGTAGTACTAGAATCGTTTGTTATACCAATGACTCTGAATGCTTTTCCATCTAATGTGATTGTACTGCTGATACCAACGGGTCTATCAAAATATCCAGAACCTAATCTGCCACCAATTAGAACAACATTAGTATCTGCAGTACTAAGAGTTCTTCCTTGATTAATGACTGGTTGATTCATCTGCGACCAAACGCTTTGATCAACTCCATTTACATTAACAGATCCTGTTTGGCCAAGATAATATATTGTTACTCTACCGCTGATTTGCGTATCAATACTTCCTATACCACTAACTCCTCTGATTGTTTGTACATCGCTATCTGTGAGCTGGGGGGTTACGTTAGTAGTACTAGCTCCTCCTCCTCCACCATTATCTCCACCGCCTCCTCCTCCACCAAAGCCACCGCCTCTAGCTGCGCCAGCAGTCACAGTCAATAGGTCTGCACCTTTGCCGTTGAATTGTGATTCTACGCTTGCTTGCATACCGTCACCTAGTGCGACAATAGCAATAACACTTGCAACACCTATTACTATGCCGAGGATAGTGAGCCAGCTACGCAATTTACTATGCAGTACCATATTGAATGCGTGCTTGAGCGATTTGTGTACTTTCATTGTATCCTCGTTAGTTGTTAGTCATATTTTCGCATTAGTAATATTTTTTGTTAGTTATATTTTTCTTTAGTAATTTTTTGCATTCTTACTTTTTCTTGCCATCTTTTGCAGTGTATTTCTTGTAGACAAATATTCCAATGATAATTACAAGTATTGCAATGATGATGTTGGTTGTCGAAAATAGACTGCTACTGGTGCTTGTAGCGGCTGATCTTGCACCTCCCGCACCGCCTGCTCGTCCAGCAAATCCTGTACCATTGCCTGCACTATCGCTGTTTACATCTACAGAAAATTCTTTTGAGACGCGATCGCCCTTTGTACTGGTATAATCAACATTTACAATAAGAGGTGCAGGCTTACCAGATTGTATAAGACTAAAACTCGCAATGGTATAATCTCCTTTATTGAGGCTGCCAACCATTGCAGTTTTTGCACCAGTTACTTTCCATGAATCTTGTTTTGGGATGATGACTGAAACTGCAGTTGCTGGATTGCTACCGGTATTTGCTATATTGAGTGATATCATTCCATTGTTGTTCCCACCAAAGCTTACATCGAAGTTCGTTTCTCCGCCAATATAGATTCCTGCAACAGTACTAAATGAGCTGGTGTTTCCTGAAGGATTGTCATAAGTCAACGTTAGCTGCAATGGGTAAAGATCTGCATTTGCTGTAGTACTTGCAATGACCATGTATGTAAGATTTACACTCTGGCCTACTCCTAAAGAATCAATGTATCTTCCTGCTGTTCCGCTAACTGGGAGCAAGATGCCATTTTTGTTCTCCCAAGTGAATTGCATGTTTTTTAATTCTGATTTACCAACGTTGTTTATCGTAAATGTGATTGGTGTTTCTTGTCCTGGGACAATTACAGTTTTGTCCACGTATATTACTTGTACGTTCTTTCTTGTATCAACAATGACTGGAATCATAACTTCAGTGTATGTACTTGTTTGACCGACCATGTATGTTCTGACTTTCAGGTTATATGTTCCCGCTGTTGTTTGGTCATTTACTCGTAGTTTTGCTTTTATGGTCTGTGCATCTGAACCTATCTGGTATTGGCCAAGCACTCCGATGGTGGTTGTTAGGTTCTCGCCGTTTAATTCTTCAAATGGATAGCTTGGTATTGCTTGTACTACAAGATTGTTTACTGCAGTCTTACCTTGATTTGCTACGCTAAGTCTCAATTCGACCACATCTCCTGCTGCCGCAGGATCTGGATTTTGATTGACGAGACTGATACGTATATCTGGTCCGTTTGACGAAATATCACCGCTTGCTGCAGATGCAAATTGTATTGTTTGCATGCTTAGCATCATTACTACAACTAGTAATATGATTTTTTCTGAAATATTTATGTTTGAAATATTTATTTTTGAAATGTTTATTCTCGGACTGTTCATTTTTTCTCGCTTCATGTTTTCACCTTTAGGTTTTTTTCTTTTCGCAAGACTTTTCCGTCTTTAAGTTCAATATGAGTGTGTGCATATTGTGCAAGATTAAGATCGTGTGTTACCATGATTATTGTCTTGCCGTTCTTCCATAATCTTTGCAGTGTTTCAATAACTTCTCTGCCAGTTACACTATCAAGTGCTCCGGTTGGCTCGTCGGCTAGAATGATTTCAGGGTTACCTACAAGAGATCTCGCAATCGAAACACGTTGTTGCTGTCCGCCGCTAAGTTGTGCTGGACGGTGGTGCATTTTATCGCTAAGCCCAACTAGGGCTAATACATCTTCAACTCTTTTTTTAGCCTCAGCATCAGGAACATCTTGAAGTTCTAATACCAAAAGGACGTTTTCGAATGCGTTTAAGTTGGGGATAAGATTGTATTGTTGAAAAATGAATCCAATTGTTTTTCCGCGCAGCATTGCAAGTTCGCTTTCGCTAAGTTTGGTTATGTCGTGCCCTTTGAGAAGTATTGTTCCTTGCGTTGGTATATCTAGACACCCGACTTGATTCATCATGGTGCTTTTTCCACTGCCGGAGGCACCAATTATTGCAACAAAGTCTCCCTGTTCAATGTCAACAGTCACTCCTTTTAGTGCAGGGACATCAACTTCTCCCATCTTGTAGATTTTCCAAACATCACGTAAAGAAATAATTGGTTCTTTAGATTTTATTGATTCTTTTGATTGTTTAGTTAGCGTATGTGTGGGAATAGTAGATATTTTATTCATAGTGGTCACACGTTACTGTTACTATTATGATTGTATATGAGCTGTTCGTTTATAAGTAAGATGGATTCATTATCCATTTCAGTTATATAGTCAGAGAAAGTCTACTATAAGATTAAATATGAGTTAGACTCGGTGATATTTGTGGCAATACCTCCTTCAATTCCTGTATTTGAACCATTTATATTGATTAGTGAAATGGTTTTTTGCATTATTGCAGTAATCTTTTGTTCATTAATATATTTTAAGACCAAAGACATTTATGATCTTACTAAATATCAAGGAATAAGATATTTTCGAGGAGCATTTTTATTCTTCGGAATATCATATGTTATTAGTTTTATTTTAGGATTATTATTTTTCTCATCAGCTACATTAGATTATCACATACCTAGGGAGTTTATTGCACCATTTCTAGTTGTTATTAGTTATATTAGTACAATGGCGATATTATATCTCATATTTAGTTCAATTTGGAAGCGTTTCAACAACAAGCACATGCTTATTCTCGGGCACGTTGTTGCAATTTCACTAGCAGTAATTGCATTTATTACACGATCACACATTATAATATTTGTAGTACAATTATTATTATTGATAGTTGCAGTATTGCTTATTTTATTTAGTAACAAGAAGAATGATACGAAACATAAATCTCTATCACAGATGAAATTATTATATTTATTAGTCGCAGTATTGTGGATTCTAAATCTGTTTATTTTAGGAAGACGTGGGCCTCATGATTTTGAGTGGAGTATTTTCTTAAGGATAGCTTCATTAAGCGTATTTGGGTATATTTATTATAAAATATTGAAATGGGTAAAATAATGAAAAAAAGAGATCGACTTGAGGTAATATACGATATTTTGAAGATTATCTGCGATCATCATAATTCTATAAAACCCACACCCTTGCTGCGTTTATCAAATATATCTTCAAATAGCTTTTATGAGTATTATAACGAGTTGCTTGCTAAAGAGTTCATCAAAGAGATGAGCGGCGCTGACAACAAAAAGTATGTCACATTGACGGATAAGGGATTCAGGTATTTAGAAAAATACGAGAAGATTCAAGGATTTATTAGTGCACTTGAATTGTGATATCTGTGGGTGTATTTGTGAGCATGTTATGATCTTAACCTAAACATTTATCAAGACAATTATTTCTGAGCTAGTATGGATTTGGGTAATTTTGATGTAGTCATGCCTTTTTTGCAGACGCACGGATACGGTATTATATTTCTTATTATGATTATTGAAGGTCCGGTAATTACTGCTGCAGCAGCGTATGCAGCATCACTTGGGTGGCTCAATATTTGGTTAGTATTTTTATTATCTCTTCTTGGGGATAATATTAGTGATGTAATTCATTACGGCATAGGAAGATTTCTTAAGAGGTCTACTGTGCAGAAGTTTAGTTCATTTTTCGGGATTGGAAAACTTCCGGATAATCTTGATACACAATTCAAAAAATATCCTGGACGTACATTATTTCTTCTAAAATTAACTCCGCCGCTTGCACAACCAGGCATGGTACTATCTGGAACATTTAAAGTTCCATTCAAGACATTTTGGTTCTATGCATTTCTAGGGTCTCTCATTAGAACTACTATTCTAGTTTGTATAGGATTCTTCTTTGGGTTCTTTGCTGGAAAGATAATGGATTACTTCAATTTAGCAAACTATTGGATAATATTATTCTTAGTGAGTATTATCATTATTTATTTATTGATATTTTTAATAGTGAAATATATTGTGGTATTATTTAAAAAAGTAAAATTATAAAGGTATTAAACTGTATAAAGTGCGTAATGTTTAAATATGTATGAGTGATTTTCTATTCGTGAAAAGATCATCAAAAGTTCCTGCATTATCTATTATAATTCCTGCATATAATGAAGCAGAATTTCTTCCTATATTATTCAAGTTGTTAAGACTAAGC
>CAVRUV010000012.1:0-14663 GCA_963724455.1 uncultured Candidatus Woesearchaeota archaeon | reverse complement strand
CCCCTTTGCAAATCTTCACGATCCATCGTTGTCGATCCCATTGTTTTAATTTTCATTCCCATCTCCATTACTAAAATGAGGATGAAACGCTCGATCAGGCGTAGTAGAATTCATGAATTTCCAGAGGCATAGTAATTTCTAAACCCCGCGATCGTAGGTAAGCCTTGCACCACGGCTTTGAGGAAGGCATGGAGAATTTGTTGATACGACTGCCAGCTAATGCCTCGCAGGGCGACTCGTTTTTCGCCTAACAATAATGGAGTAGCTTCTAAAGGGGGATTTTGGATTTCGGGTGGTGAAACAGTAAGAACCATGTATTAACCATTCACTCTGCTTAGATTATTCTAACGATAAAATTTAAAAAGCTGTGGCGCACGTACAGCCTGCGCCACAGCTTTTTAAATTTTTATTTCGACTGGAAGCCATATTCTCGAATTTGGTCATGCGATTGGCCTTCACCACCATCGCCATCGCGTTCCAGCGCATATAGGCGCGCAGCCGCTCCTCGATCTCGATATTGCCGGCGAAGCGCTCCTCCTGCTCGGGCGGTATGGTGTTGACGTAAGCGGTGTTCGCCGAGGAAGCCACCAGCATCGATACCAGCTTCTCGGCGTGGATTATCGAGTTCTTCGAGCAGGTCTGGGCGCGCCACTCGCCTTCCGAGCCAATGACGGCCGACAAGGCGTCCGGCCGTTCGCGGGTTTCTTGCGAGTAGGCATCATTGGCGCTGGCACCAAGATAGTTGTTGGGAATTGCGCTCATCTTTGTCTCCTTTTGATAGAGGTTTGCTTGATTTTTCAGGTCAACTCTAGATATATTAGCGTCGAGCTGTTCACTTCCTATGTCTGTTGAACAATTAACTCAGGCAATTAAATTAATCGATACACTTGGAAAATTGAAATTGTCAGGACAAATATATGCGTTCAGTACTGAGGATACTCTTAATGAACGTCAAGGAATTGAATTATATCTAAGACAAGGAGATTCATTTAAAGAATATTTAGTGATGCCTAATAGAAATTCAGTTTATTCAGCTGAAAATGCCGCAGGATATCTTAGTATGTTTGATATATCAAAAGTATATACGGGACAAATTCCAATAGATGGAAGTTTTCTAGACTTGCACAATATAAGAGATCAGGATGATCCTATTATCACATCAATTATGGATAATTCAGCTATTCGAGTTTTTGAGTTATCAGGAATTGAAGTAGTCAAACTAGATTATTTGATTTAGAGTTTTGTTATACGAATTATTTATTTCTTATTTATGATGGAGCAGTTTTTTATCAATTTTTTGTTATATTGATTATAATAATATTCATTATATATGCTTAATAGTTAAGTGAAATAATAATTACTTACAAAATAAAATTATAAAAAATAAATAAATCTATCCGAGCATCATTAAGTGGATGTCGTCGTATAATTCGCGCACATCAGCATATAGGGTTTCGCGTTCTTGCAAACCAAGATCTGCTTTTGCGTATGCATCTCGAAGCTCATTATAGATTTGCTTTGCTTTTGAAATATCTTTTATCTCGAGTGCTTGTCTACAAGACATTATCTTCTCGTATAGTTCAGTGTGTTTTATTTTAAGAACATCTTTTGTAGTAAGATTTTCTGGTTGTCCAATTGGTGTTGTATCTTCTTTTTCTTTTAGAAGCGAAGCATATGATTCGTTTTCCATACGCTCTCGTTCTTTTACAACATCTTTTTTCGTTTCTACTATTGCATCATCATATTTCTTGCGTAATGATACTGCTCTGCTGACTCTTGTTTTCTCATCTTTAACCTTGCCAAGAGTCTTTTCGATTTCATTTTTTAGCGCTTGAAGTCTTTTTGTATCAGCAGTGATTCTTTCTCTTGATGCTCTTTCAATAGTGAGCGCATCATCTCTGCGAGATTTTGCTTCTGCAGATATTTTCTTGCTAGAAATTTCTATATTCTGAAGCTCTTCTTTTCTTTTTGCAATTTCAGATTTAAGTGTAGTCAGCTCTGCATGAAGCGCATTATTTTTTGTAAGATCTGCTGCAAGCTTTTTTTCTTTTGCATGCACTGCATCTTCTATTCTTGTGATATTATCTTCGCGAGTCTTTACTTCTTTTACGAGCTTTTCGTTCTTCTCAGAGAGCTTTTTTAGTTCTTCAAGATCTTTTTTTATTGTAACGCTTTTTTGCAACAATGGTTCAATTTCACGTCGTTGCTCTTGCAAATCTCCTTTCTCTTTTCTGAGCTTGCTTTGTTCTAGCAATATTCTTTTTTCTCCCTCAGCAATTTGCATTTCTTTCGGGTGTAGTGATTGTGTTCTTGCTTCATACTCTTGTGTTGCATGTTGCATGTCGGCAGTTGCTTGTTTTATTTTTTGACTTTCTTCAGCTATTTTTTTTGCAACTTCGGAGTTTATTTTTTTCTTGATCAATTCAGCATACTTTTTTCTTTCTCCTATTAGCTCTTCAGTTCTTTTTCTGAGCTGTTGTTGTAGGATTGAAAGTTTCTTTTCTGTGCCGAGTAGTTCTTGAACTGCTTCTTTTCGTTTCACAATAGTCTTTTGAATCTGTTTTTGTTCTTTCTCAATTGTTTTTAATGCGGTTTGTTTTTGGTCAAGAAGTATTTTTTTCATACCTGTTCTTGTATTTGCTGCAAGGACTTTGTCAGCGAGTGTTGGATTCTTTATTACATCGCGAATCCAGTTTGCAAAATCATTTCTGTATTCATTAACGTGATGTTCGAATGTTATATCGTCTATAAATGTGAGTGCATCACAGAGTTCAGCAATGGATTTTAGGGGTTGGCCGTTACGCAGTAAGAAATATTGGTCTGGTGTTATTTCTTGAGCTTGCATGCTCCAATCTGAAACAGTTGGAGTTTCTGCACTTATTTCATTGAGTCTTTTTTCAATTTTCTCGTGCTCACGGTCTAGACTGGCCAAATGTTGTTCTATGAGTGCATGATGTTCAGGTATTGCTTCAATTGCTTGTGAATTTTGTCTCTTAGATGATGTGTCCTCGGTAAATTCTGGCGTGGTTGATTTTGCTGTATAAGATTTTTCTGCCAAAGGAGGTACTGGAATGCTAATGGTGTTATTAGGTCTTGCCCAGATTGTAGAATTTTTTGTTGCAGGTTCTGTTGTAGGTGCATCTTGCGACCAATCATTAATTTTAACTTGCAAAGCTGGTTCTGGTATTGTTTGGCTCTCTTCAGTTGGCAAGATTATTTCTACAGTATTTGTGTTCTGATTAATTCTTTGTGTTTCATTTGAACTAGTAGAATTTTTGTCAAAGATGCCTAGCTTTCTTTTGATATCATCCAGATTAGGGGTTGGTGCGGATGCTACTTGTAATTGTTCAGGCTGTTGTGTTGATAGTGTGGGTTCTTGTTTTTTTGAGAATAGTTTTTTCAAAAAACCTTTCTTTTCTTCAACATGCTCACCGGGCATCGGTGGTGGCGCTAAATCAAAATCTCCCATACTTCCCCCTCTTCTACGAGCACATGCTCGTTAGTTCTGCTCCTCCAAGATATATTAAATACTTTTCGTCACTATTTTCAAGGAGAAACGAAGCATTTTTGTGCTAAGGTGCTGCAAATACTGCATGGATACGTCCTCTTTGGCATCTAATGTTCCTCCTACTGCTATCGATCCTCAATATTTGGAGAGGGTTGCTGCACGCTCTATTCGTCTTGAAAGAATAGAAATAAGTGTTAGACAAGATATTAACCATACCGACGCTAGCCTTGTACAGCTTTCTGAAGACATTCACGATGAGATTGCTGTTTTGCATCGTGATGTTGATAGCATCAGTAAAGAGACTGATAAGGTCGTTATGCGAATAAAAGAGACTATTGGCAAATTCAAGGATGTAGTAAAGAAGAGCGATATGACGCGCATGCAAACACGTATTGATGTGTGGAATCCTCAGGGAAAAGTCTCTCGAGAACAGTTTAAGCGAATGTTGGAGAATAGATGAGTATGTTGTGTATTTTCAAGTTCTATAGTTAAGATTAATTAAGTTAGTTGAGCTTAGTCAAGTTTTGTTTATTGTTGCTCCCAAGGGATTGCCCAGATTATCGAGATTGAGATCACTCCTCGATAATCGAATGAGGACTACGTGATAAAAACCCGGAGCAACTTTATGGTAGATGTTTTTTGAATTACATTTACTACGCATTTTTATAGGGGTTTTAGATTCTATAATTATGAATTCCGAAGTCACACAAGAAAAAGTTGCAAAGTACTTTGCAATAACAGAAGAGGCTCTTGCGATGGCTAAAGGAGCAATTGTTCCAGATAAGCATGCGCAAGCAATAGAAGTGCTTGATATGGTTGAAAATTATGTCTCTGATGCGCACCATTTCCATTCTAAAGGAGATTTAGTGCTCGCGTTTGCTGCGCTCAATTATGCGCACGGATGGTTAGACTGCGGAGCAAGACTAGGATTATTTGACGTGCACGATTCTAGACTTTTTACTGTTGATGATTAAGAAGTAAAATCTATGTTTATCTATATCTTATTGTTTCGTTCTGTCTCTTCTAGGATTCTATCGCAAAAGTCGCATGCAGCAACGTAATAATGTTCAATTGGGTCTTTATCGTTCGTCTTTAGAATATCGATTATTTTATCTTTTCCGTCTTTGTTGCGCACAATGTTTTTTATGCTTGCAAGTTCTGTTTTTGTGAATACTTCTTGTTCTTCTTTTACATACAACGAAAGTCTGTCGCGTATTTTACGTACGAGGATTCTAGCGTTGTCTAGTTGCGTCTTCAAATCTTCATCTTTATAGAGGTTGAATTCATTGTACCATTCAGATGATATCTTCAATCGTTCACGCATTACTGCGGTCCCGCCATTGCTAGTCTTGTATACCCTGCCGATTGCAAAATTGAGCGCTTTTGCTTTGTCTTCAATGCTGTTGATGTACTCTTCAATTTTTTCCGGCTTGAATTCAACAGTATGTTTTATGTCCATGCTTTTCTTTACGCGTTTAGCGTCAACAAGCATGATGATTGCAGTTATTACAATCGTGAGTGTTGTTGAGGTGCTGATGCTGCCTGCAAGATTTACCTTGTCTGTAAGAATAAAGTTTGCAACGTATATCACCGCCATTGCTAAAATGTGCGTACAGAGTAGCACAATCCAGAATGTAACGACCTTGTAATGCTGTCTTGTAAGTATGAGGTCTATTATTAGTGTTGCAAGAAGCGCCGATAATCCGATGAACACATTGAGCATCGGAGATTCTGATATTACTGCAATGATGGGGATGAATACAACCGTTGCAATGATTGCGACGAGCAAGATATTTACAATGCGTTTTTCTTCATGCGAAATCTTTTCGTGATGATGCGCTTTTCCTAATGGATCTATTTCTTCAGGATGTTTATCTAGAAGTTTATCGAATGGTGCAGGTTGTGCGCTAGGAGCACTTATTGGTGCATGATGTTCTGGCATATAGTAAAATCCAGCTTGAGATTATATAAATCTTATCACGCGTGAGTTGATTGGGGCATATGGTGGGGCACATGATAGAGCACGTTCATGTACGCATGATTTTGCTCAGTAAAGTTTATGAAGAAATGCATAAAACCAATTTTGATATGTTACAACGAGTAAGTGGTGTTGAAGATTTAGGCAAGTCAGTAAGTGATTATGTAGATTGTTATGTATCAACTGATGCCATGGAAATGGGGGATGTCCTGCTTCAAATGGGATTCTTAGATAATTTCAAAAGAGATAGGAAAACCCTTTACGATGTTTATCTTGATTGTGGGCATAGCGGTTATGGTATGTCTCTTATTTCTCCTAAAATGGGTTTTGAAATTGATTGTGTTGATATTCCTCTTGAAGAAGCATTGGGTAAGAAAGGAGATATTGAGTTTATGGCACAGTCTAAATTCAGAGTTTATGTTAATGGAAGTTCTAATGTTGATAAGATTCTCCTTCCGATAATAAAGGCTTTAGTTAAGAAAAGACAGAATATGGCTTTGTTTAATGATGCCAATTCTAGTGTATGTGTGCAATTATCAAGGTCTTATCGATGAGAGGCATAAACTCAAGTTTTGATAAGTAAATTGAATAAAATTTTTATGAGTAAATTCTAGAATTTTTTTATGCAAGTTTATGCACGGTCTTGTTTGGGATATGTTCCTGGCACCATGAATACTTGTTCTGTTTTTACTGCAATACCGCGCTCACTAAGCATTTGCTTACTAGCCATGAGTGCTTTTCCAACGAGAACAAGCTCGTCTTTTAATGTCATGACTGCGACCATATCATCTGCTTGGATGTCGTTATCAAGTTTTACTATGCCTGGCATTTTTAGTTGCATTCCTTGGCAAAGCGTTTCTACTGCGCTATCAAGAACCCAGATTTTAGCAAGATGAGAGACTCCTTCTTCTACTGGAAAAACCATCTTTCGAAGACGAGTATCATCGCCTTCTTTTCTAAAGTAATATACTGCATCGGTAAGATCTTGCAAGGTGACTGCGTGCGACTCATTGAATCCTGCGGCTTTGCTGCGTCGCAATTCTGCCATGTGTGCTCCGCAACCGAGTTCTGTTCCCATGTCGTGGCAGAGTTTTCTGATGTATGTGCCTGCTTGTACTCCGCAGGTATAAAGAACCTCTTGGCCTTTTATCTCGAGCACATCTATGTAGTAGACTTTTCTGAATCGCCATTGGCGTTTGACTGCGGATTTTATCGGAGGAAGTTGTTTTATCTTGCCTACGAACTGTTTGATTACTTCGCGTATTTTTTCTTCCGGCACTGCTGCATGCACGTGCATCAAACAGACATACTCTTTTCCTGCTGGAAGAAGTGATTGTACGATTCTAGTTCCTTTGCTAAGTGCTACTGGCAAGACCCCAGTAACTCCGGGATCGAGCGTTCCTGAATGTCCTGCTTTATCGATATCAATGATCTGTTTTACATAAGCTGAGACTTGGTGAGAACTTGGTCCATCTGGTTTATCGATTACAACAATTCCGTTCACGAGCAGTTCTTCTGTTGTTCGCTCATTAGGAGATTTACCATATTTAGGAGAGGTTGTTGCTTGTATGCGTTCCAATATTTGCTTTTGGCGCCTCTCGAAAGGTAAGTGTCCCATACTGAGGAGAAATCAGTAGTTGTTTTTAAATTGATTACTTGTTGAAAAGATAAAATTGATAACAATCAGAATAATATTATCTTCAAAGGTTGCTACCTTGAAATCTATTCAGAAATCGTGGTGATTCATGCAACCACGATTTCGTAAAAGCTGGCCGCGTCCAGTAGATTTTCGTAGCAACCTGAATTGTGAGTTAGATGAAATATGTATTGCTAATATTATAACTATTAACTAAACTATTACTAGTAAATCCTAAACTTTTTCTGGGAAGTGCGTCTTACTTCATTTATTTCTTAGAATGGAGTTCTGTTCTTGACTTGTTTTCTTGGCGTGTTCAGACTGAGTTCTTGGTCGATATTCTTTGCGCTATCTTTTAGCTCATCGATTGTCTTGTTTAGATCAACACGTATTTCTTCTAATAATTCTTCAAGGTTGTCGTTGCGTAAGCGATACTTTCCCCTATTCTCTTCAGCGATATTAGAATCCATCAAATGCTTTAGATGATGAATTACTGTTGCGCGGCTAAGTCCTAATTGTTCAGCTAGTTCATCAGAAGATAAACCATCATGAGTCTTTAGCGCTTTTAATAGCGCAATAAAAATCCTGAACTTGCTCTTGTCTTTATCGCGTAAGCTGAACAATCCAATACAACTACCAAAATATTGTAGTTCTTCATTCATATCAGGCAAAGCAGTTGGATTGTACTCAATACGATTGATTGTAATGCTGGTGAAGCGCATAACAGGGGTTATAGACGTTCGTTTATTTAAAGTCTACGAAAAATCATGTGTTTGATAAGAGCTTTATGACGTTGAAATCTGGCCCAATTCTCCATAAACTATATAAATGAGTAGCTCTTACTACAACTTGGTTGATTTAAGATAAACTAAAATATTTGGTGTAAACATGAAACTATTCAACGCAGACGAACCAGAACTGAAAACTCCTTCTCCTGTTTCAGACGCAACAGAACAATCCTCAGAACCAGTAGTGCTTAGCGAGCTTGAAAAAGCACAGCAAGAACGTACTGAGTACTTATCGCAATTACAGCGTTTGCAAGCAGAATTTGATAATTACCGCAAACGTGTAGATAAAGAAACTTCAGAAATGAAAGCATCTGCAAGCGATAGCTTGTTACGCGATATAATTCCAATCCTTGATAATATGGATCTAGCAGTATTGCACGCAAAAGATGAGCACGGGCACATCAAAGGAGAAGACTTATTGTCCGGCGTTGTACTCATTCATGAACAAATTAAGAATTTGCTCGAGCATCAAGGCGTAGAAGAGATTTCTGCAGAAGGCGTATTCAATCCTAAAATCCACGAAGCACTAATGACAGTATCGCAAAAAGGCGCTGCTAGAGGAACGATTTTACAAACATATCAACGAGGATATACAAAAAATGGCAAGCCATTTCGTGCAGCAAAAGTAAGTGTTGCACAATAGATAACAAATTGTAGGAGGAATTTACATGGCAAATGAAACATCAGGAACATCAACGAATGGTGGCGAGTATGGCGGGTCTAAACAATCAGCTTATGCTAATACTCCTTCAGCTGGACCTTACTCATTTGCACCAAGCTACAATTCATCTGCAATGAGTAGCAAGGATTTCCTTGCAGGTTTAGGTATTGGTCTTGGTTATGCTATGGGTACAATGCAAGGTATTGATGGAAAAAAACCTTCAAGCGCATCGTCAAATCAATTACTCTCATACTTTTCAACTCCAGTATATGGTGTTGATAACACAAAAGATGGTCTGTATGGTATGCCCGGTTCAAAACCACACAACTGCCCAAATTGCGGATTCAATATTACTTTAGACAAACCGGGTGCAGCTTCAGGTAAACAAAACATCGAAAGTCTCATTCAAGGTGCATACAAAAAAAATGATGCATCGAATAAGAAATATGCCGCATAACTGCGAGCAAAAAATACAAAAACAATATAGGTGAAACTTATGGCAACAAGCAATTCGAAAATCATAGGAATAGATTTAGGAACAACATTCTCCGCAGTAGGAGTTATGGAAGGTGGCAAGCCAGTCATCATCCCAAACGCTGAAGGAGAAAGAACAACTCCTAGTGTCGTTAGCATCCTTGAAGATGGCGAGCGCCTAGTAGGAAGAGTAGCAAAGAACCAAGCAGTTACTAATCCAGAACATACAATTCGAAGTATCAAGCGTCACATGGGCGAGGATTACAAGGTAAAGCTTTGGGACAAGGAATATTCTCCGCAAGAAATCAGCGCTATCATTTTACAAAAGCTCAAGCGCGATGCAGAAAGCTATCTAGGACAGGCTGTTACAAAAGCAGTCATTACTGTTCCAGCATACTTTAGCGATGCACAGCGTCAAGCAACAAAGGATGCTGGTGTTATTGCTGGTCTAGATGTACTTAGAATTATTAACGAGCCAACTGCAGCAAGCCTTGCATACGGTCAAGATAAGAGCCACGATCACATGATATTAGTCTTCGACTTTGGTGGCGGAACATTTGATGTCTCCATTCTAGAACTTGGCGATGGCGTATTCGAAGTTAAATCCACTAACGGCGACAATCGCCTTGGCGGTGACGACGTAGACGATCTCATTGTAGACTATGTTGCAGCAGAATTCAAAAAACAATACGGCGTAGACTTACGCGAAGATAAGACTGCACACCAGCGTCTTATTGAAGCAGCTGAAAAAGCAAAAATAGAGCTTTCAAGTAAGACAAAAACCATGATTAACTTGCCATTTATTACGGCAACAAAAGAAGGTCCAAAGCACGTCAATACTGAGCTTACAAGAGCGAAGTTCGAACAGCTTATTGCACCAATTATCGAGCGCTTAAAGCAACCAACAATCAAAGCATTGAAGGACGCTGGCCTTGATAAGGATGCTATCGACAAGGTAATTTTTGTTGGCGGTAGTACAAGAATTCCTGCAGTGCAGACTCTTGTAACTGACCTTCTTGGTAAGGAAGGAGATAAGAGTGTCAATCCTGATGAAGCAGTTGCATTAGGTGCAGCAATTCAAGCAGCAATCTTAGGCGGAGAAATCAAGGATATCTTATTGCTTGATGTAACTCCATTAAGCTTGGGTATCGAGACTCTTGGCGGAGTATTTGCAAAGCTCATTGAGCGCAACACAACAATCCCTACAAAGAAATCGCAAGTATTCAGTACTGCTGCTGACAGTCAGACTGCAGTTACTATTCGCGTCTTCCAAGGAGAACGTGCAATGGCAGCAGATAACAAATTGCTTGGTCAATTCGATCTTGTTGGCATTCCAATAGCACCGCGCGGTGTTCCGCAAATTGAAATCAGTTTTGATATCGATGCAAACGGTATTGTAAATGTCGGTGCAAAGGATCTTGGAACTGGTAAGGCAACAAGCGTGAAGATTACTGGTTCAACAAACCTTGATGCTAACGAAATTGATCGTATGCGAAAGGAAGCAGAATCTGCAGCAGCAGATGATGAGAAGCGTAAAGCAGAAGTTGAGACTGTAAATGAGGCAGACGCACTAGTCTATAGCACAGATAAGCTCTTGCCAGAACTTGATGGTAAAGTAGGCGCTGCTGTTATGGATACGTTAAAGACTGCACACGAAAAGCTTAAGTTCTTGCTTGAAGCTGAAAAGAAAGATGTCGATGCAATCAATGCGCAGATAAAAAAACTTGTTGCAGCAACACAGACAGCTTCAACCGAGCTATATAGTAAGGTTAAGCAAGATGATGGTGCGGGAGCTCACGCACACACAGATAACTCTGCTGATGAGCAAGCATCGCATGATGACAATGTAGTCGATGCAGATTATGAAGATGTAAGCGACAAGAAAGACGACAAGAAAGACGAGAAGAAGGACGAAACTAAAAAGAAGTAAGTCGATTCAACTCGTTTTTAGCAATACTTTTTTTATTTTTTTATTTTCGTAATGATTTTCCTAATATCATATGACTGGTGAAACATGACTCGCGATTACTACGATCTTCTAGGAGTGCCTAAAAACTCAAGCAAGGAAGAGATAAAAAAAGCATACAAACAGCTTGCAAAAAAATATCATCCTGATTTGAATAAGGAGAAAGGTGCTGAAGACAAATTCAAAGAGGTTAGTGAAGCTGCATCAGTTCTTGGCGATGATAAGAAACGCGAACAATACGACCAGTTAGGCCATGATAATTATCAGCAGAATGCAAAATCCAGAGGCTCTTCACCGGGTGATTTTGATTATCGCCAATATGGTGGAGCGGGCGCTGATGATGATTTCTTTGAAAATATCTTCGATATGTTTACTGGAGGAGGAAAGCCAAGAACTATTCGTGGCGATGACCTTCGTTATGATTTAGAAATCACTCTTGAAGATGCTGCATTTGGTGCGGCAAAAAAGATTAACTTACGCAAGCACGAATCATGTGAGTCTTGTAAAGGAAAAGGCGGCAAGGACGCTAAGCAGTGTTCTATCTGTCACGGTAGAGGTATGGTGCAGCAGGCAAAACGAACACCATTTGGTGTTTTCCAAACAACTATGCCTTGTCGTCAGTGTGGCGGTTCTGGTCAGGAGATCAAGAATGTTTGCAGTACTTGCGATGGTGATGGAGTAGTTATAAAATCAAAATCAATTGAAGTTAGAATCCCTGCTGGTGTAGATGAAGGAACAAGGGTTCGCGTACCTGGTGAAGGAAATGCTGGTCCAAGAGGAACTCCTGCTGGCGATTTGTACTTGTTTATTCATGTCGAAGCGCACGAATTATTTGAGCGCAAAGGCGATGATGTGCATATCGATGCACCAATTGGTTTTGGCACTGCGGTATTTGGTGGTGAAATAGAGGTTCCTACGCTTGATGGTAAGGTTAAGTTGAAGATTCCAGCACATACTCAGACGCACACAGTATTTCGCTTACGCGATAAGGGTGTGCATCATTTGCAGAGCTCTAGTCGTGGCGATGAGTATGTTCGTGTCATCTTAAGAACGCCTGATAAGCTCACGAAAAAACAGTCCGAAATGCTTAAAGAATTCGTTGAAGATAGCGACGAGAATGCTAAGCTGCAAAAAGGACTTTTTGGTAAGCTAAAAGAGAAGTTCAAGAAAGACTGAATGGATTGTTTTTAGTATTTTTACTATTTTTAAGTAGTAATATTTTAGAAACCTTTAAATACTCTGTAATCTCACTATCTAGTTGGTGATATTCACATGGTTACTGGCAGTTTTAATAGTTTTAATTATAAAAGCTTAGTGTTAATAGATTATGAACACAAGGCGAGATCACAGGGTAATCTCGAAGCTGAATTTCTTCAAGCGTGTAATGCTGTATCAGATATGCAACGTGAGAGAAAAAATAATTTTTTAAAAGCTTTTTTATATGCTGGTGCTGCGGCTGCTATATTGTATGTAGGTAAAATAGCTCCAGAAAAAAAGCAGGTTTTACTAACTGTTGGGCTTGTTGCGGCTACCTATTCTGCTATGTCTTTTACTAAGGGTGCTGTAAATAATAGTTTTGATTTAGGAATATTAAGAGCTGAAGAGAAAGATGTGCAAAAGAAACTTGAGTTAGCAAGAGAATATGTTGCTACTGCAAGATCTAATCTCGATGACATATTATCTAAGACTGGATAAGTAGTTCTTTGTGTTTTTATTATAGTTTTTTTAAGTTTTTCTTGAGTTATTGTCTGTTCCCAGAAATAGTTAGTAGGATTTACTTCTGATGTTAGTTATTTATGTCGTTTAACTTTAATATGTCGCGGCGGTTTATTCTCCCTCCGGTCCGAGGGTTTACGAAAATGCTCCTGCATGAATCGGAGCATTTTCTGGTTTTGCGCCAAGGCGACCCTTGTATATATGTGCTAATTTTATGTATTCACTTATAAATGGGGACAAATGGAAACGTTTTTATACTTCTCGCCGGATGCGAATGTAATAAAGTTAAGTGGAGGGTAATCCATGCGTTATACAGTCCTATTTGTCACACTAATTTTTGCATTACTTGTAGCTTGCACACCGCAAACAGAACAAAATGCAACTTCACCTACGGGTAATTCAGTACAAGAGCTTCCTGCAGAAACACTTCCGCAAGCGCCTATTGTGCCTGATAAATTGCCAGCTGGTGAAGAAAAGAAAGCACTTTACACCGTCGAAGGTACTGAAGGAGACCTTATACAACTAAAGCCTGAAGCAGTCGATCCTGATGGCGAGAAGGTAGCATATACTTTCACAAAGCCATTCGATATGAATGGAAGATGGCAGACCAGACTCGGCGACGAAGGTAAACATGATGTTGTTGTCGGAGCATCCGATGGCAAGCTCACAACTACTGAAACCGTCAGAGTTATTGTTCATCGCGCAAACAGACCGCCAGTTATTGATTGCGGAAAGATTGTTGTTAATGAGGCTGAACAAGTCGATTTACACGACAGATGCACCATTACTGATGAAGACGATTCAGAAGTCGTTGTTTCTTACAGCGGCTGGATGGATTCCTGGCGTTACACAACAACATATGACGATGCAGGTACGCACACAGTGATAATTACTGCAAGCGACAAGCGCGCTGGCAAGGTCTTGCATACTGTTACCAAGAATGTAGATGTTGTTGTACGCAATGTAAACAGACCACCGCAATTTGGAGATAAGTTCCCAACAGTAATCAATGCTTTTGAGAATGATATCATAACGATGCCAAGAGGTCTTATCACTGATCCTGATGGGGATAAGCTCACTATAACTTACAGCATGCCATTTAATTCTGGCGACTGCTGGAAGACAAAGCTTGGCGATGCTGGAACATACGATGTTGATGTTGTTGCAAGCGACGGTAATCTTTCTGTTAAGCGAACAGTCAAGATCAAGATTGCATTATTGAATACTCCACCAGTACTCAACAAACTATTGGCGAACGTCACGGGCGAAAAATCGCGTATCGCTTCTGCCAATACCGTTTTGACTTGCTCAATTTTTTTTGTCAAATCGTTCATTTTATGCTCCTCGTGTCACACGTCTAAACAGCGGCTGCGCTTCGTCGCTGGAGGCTTGATAGGTCACCGAAAAATCACTCAAGCCTTTTAACACTGCCGCGCAATCCTTATCCCGCGCGTGGCGCAAACGCATCGAAACCGACGCGCTGCATATAAAAAATTTGGTCGCGTAACACCTCGCCTATCGCGCGCAACTCGCCGCGATAATTGAGCCGCACGCGCAAATGATGCGCAATCGAGTAGCCGCGTCCGTCGGCAAATTTAGGAAAATCCACCGCAATCACGGCAAATTTTTCCACGTCCTCGGCGAGTGATTCAGCACGCTCATCGCTTGCCAACCACACGCCTAACTCGGCGCGCGTTTGCAAAATCTCACGTTGTGCCAGCCAAACTTTTAGCGGCACGATGACACGCGCGCCTTGCACGGCAACGCTTTCAGGCAACTCGCCCTCACTCAAGCGCAGCACTTGCCAGTCGTCATTCAGCACGGTTTTATTTTTGATTATCATCTTCGTGTCCCTAGCGTTAGAAGCGTGGCGAGTAATAAGGCATGTCGTACGCAACACCGACTTTTAGCAGCTCGTAGTCGGGGGCTTTAAGAG
>CAVRUV010000011.1:0-31813 GCA_963724455.1 uncultured Candidatus Woesearchaeota archaeon | reverse complement strand
AGTACCAAATGGAGAAACAGTTGTAGAAATCAATGAGTATCTAGAAAAGATTTTGCCGGGAGTTGTTATTGTTTGTGTTAAAACAAATATTGCTAATCCCATATTATCAAAATTACGAGTGAATCTAGAAGAAAGATATACGTTGTAGAAAATATGTGATTTAGAAATCTTTAAAATTCTATAAAAAATATAATTGTAAAATTTTGTTGCGTATTACTTATTTTGTTTCGTATTGCTTATAGAGCTGTTGAATACATATCCATCATTTGCTAGTAATTAGTTAACAATTAGTTTATTGTGTATATTCTTTTTGTGTATACCAGCAATTGACGCTTAACTTAGATGATTGACTTAGGATTATTAGTAAATCCTAATTACTATTAGTGGAGTTTTCCCACATTTTCCGTAAAAACCACTGTCCAAACGACCGTTAGAGTTTTAAAGAAGCACGCATTACCTATTTACATGGCACAGCGCACAGTACTCGTACAAAAGCTGAAGTCTAATGTCCTAAAGGCTATTGTTAAGCCCTGGACCTTGCAGGTTCTCCTCTCGCTGCGTGGTGGCAGCACATTTTCCGAGATTAAGTGGAAGCTCGGCATTTCTAGCAAAACTTTGACCGCTAGGCTAAAAGAGCTTGTTATAATGGGTCTTGTAACAAGAACAATCTATGCCGATGCCAAGCTTCGCGTAGAATACTCTTTAACAGAAAAAGGCCTTGAGCTAGCTACAATTCTTGTAGCTCTAGAATCTTGGGAAAAGAAGTGGTAAGTTAATTCTATGATAAGTTATAAAAAATAAAAAATAGATAAACTAAGAAATAGATAAAATAAAAAAAGAAATTAGGATTCAAGAATTTTCTCTAGACCTTTAAGACTCGCTAATCGCTCTGATTCTTTTGAAATCCGTAAGACTTCAGTATTGATTCTTGTTTTCCAATAATCCCAAGGGAGTTGATCTCGAGAATATTTTGTCCTAGCCAACAAAGATTCAACAATGCTGTAATGACCTTGGTCAATTAATTTATTGATATTGCCGATATATCTTTCAGTCTTTGTTGGTTTATGCGGCGGCATCGGCACATAGTCTGACGACATTTGTTCCTGCCAGAACATCAAAGCGATTAAAGTTACAACTAATATTGTTATTACCATTTTCTACCTCTGTAGTTATATTTTTTCAAGCGTTGTTTTCTTCAAGAGTTATTTTTCAAGAAATCTGGCGTTTCATCCAACAAGCAATGGTTTTTCAGACCAGCTTATCAAAATGGATTTATTGCCAGAGCAATAATTATCTAGAAACTAAAGAAATGAAAATAAAGATTCATCTTCTCTTTTGTCATGAAATAAAGAACGTACATGAAATATATAAATTCTTCGGAGTTTTCATGCTAATATCGTTCTTGCGCAATCTGGCGATAAGTGGCCAGATTGAATTAGAAAATAAATAATAGAAAATAAAAAAAGAAATTCTAGTTTTTTACTAAATTGTTGCGAAGCTTTTATTATTACTAGCTTAGCACCTTCAAAATCCTCAAGGTGTTTTGCTATTGCGCTGCGTTCCCGAAGGGAGCAACCCCTCGCTACGCGCTCAATGTTCTTCACTATTGGATTTTGATCTTTGGGTGCTAAACTTTTCTTCTTAATATATTGTGTATGGTCCGTTGTTTGCTGTTTCTAAGATTACTTTTTGTACGCTGCTCAAATCGCTTATCTTATTGATTCTAAGCAAGTATGGGCTCTTAGTGTATAGCAAATCGCTAATCCATAACGATCTTTCAACTTGCGGCGACCATTGCTGTTGTCCGTTTGTATGGTCGACAATTCCGCGCAATGTTATTTCATCTTTTGTTATATGGAAGACCATTGCACCATTGTAGCTTTGCGAGCTGCCGTATTGGTTGTTATAGTTGTAGCTGTATGCAGGTATTACAAGCAACTCTTTTTCTCGTGAAAACAAGAATGCCTTATGTTCGTATTCAGCAGTGCTTGAACTATAATCTCCGCTAGCAGTGAATTTTGCAATCTCCTTTGGCTTTGCTACATCAGAGACATCGAACAAACTAATCTTTAGACCAGTTTGTCTGCCCGCTTCTGTTGCATCCTGGCCAATACCAATGATTGTATCCTTATCGTATGGGTGCAAGTATTTGCTAAAGCCAGGCACTTTTAATGATCCTAGCTCTTTGATATTTTTTGGGTTTGACAAATCAAATACAAAGAATGGATCGACTTGCCTGAAAGTTACCAAGTACAATCTTTCATCCATGAATCTTGTGCTGAAGATTTGTTCTCCTGGAGCGATGCCTTCTTTTTTATCAAGCACATTCAATTCAGCATTTGTTGCATCCAATGTGTAGATGTTGTTAGTTGAATCTATCTGCCATCTTGGGCGTGGTGGCATTATTGCAATCTTTGCATCTGTATTGCTATTTGCAGCTGCGGGTTCTGCAGGTAATGGTCTTGGTTCTATCCACCATCTATTCTCGCGTAGTGTAGTTGCGATGCGCAAAACTCCATTGTATTCATCTAGTGCAAATTGATTATTTACAGTTCCCGGAACTTTTCCAGTTGCCGCAAGTGTTATTTTTCCACCTTCTAGCGATAGGCGATTGATTACAGTATATGTTAGTGCATCATATTTTTCAAGACGGGTTTTTGTTTCTTTATCAATTTTATCTTGAAGGTCTTGGCGTTCAGAATCATTTAATTTATACTGTACATATTCGTTGTAGACTTGCAATATTTTTTGTTGTTTTTCTTGTTGGCTTAGTATATCATCATCAGCGCTTTTTATTTTTGAAATAATTGTGTTATCATTTGCGCTGAGTTTATCTGCAACCACATCCATCAATACTTGTTGTCTGATATCATACTCGTTGATGTTCAAATTGCTTGCTATATACAAGTTCTTTTCAGACATGTAAATTGTCTGAGTCCATTCTGTTAGCATTGCTTCCGAATCAACAACTTCATTACTCTTCAAGCTAATTGAGTGTGCAGTTGTATAGACTATGCTATTGTATGGTATTGGCATATATCTTATATTATCAATTGCAACACTCTTGATTGTTGTTCCATCGATAATAATTGGTGTCGGGTAATCAGTTCGATAATTTGGTTGTGATTGCACAACAAGATATACATTATCATTGTACATTCTTGCTTGCATATAGTTTCCTTCGAACTTTAATTCCTTTTCAAGTTTAGGCTTTTCTTTATTTGATACATCGTAGATGTTAAGGTAGCTCATGCCGTTTCTTGGAACAAAATCAATTGTTTTGAAATAATCAGCATCGTAGAAATTGCCAATGACTGCAAGCTTGTTATCTTGAATGAATAATCCTTCTGGTCTGCTCTTTAGTGTAATCTTGCTTACAACTTTGGCATCTTCGCCAGGATATGCTTTAACTATAAATAATGTATTTTCAGTTACAGTATAGATATAGTTTCCATCGGTTTTGATAATGTCTGCTTCATCAACTGCTGCTACTTGATTGTTGGTTGCAGAATGATCTGGAGTTGGTGCGCTACTACCACTTGTAACGGATAATGATTTTTGCACGCCTGCACTTGGTGCTATCGCAGTATCTGTGAGCATCATTTCCCCACCAACGCCACCTCTTGCATAGTAGTTGTTTGACCCGCCACTGTGCGATTTTATGAATGCGAGCAATTGCTCATTAGAATTGAATTTTCCTTCTTCAAGTTTTAATTCAGGAGTTACTGGTGCAGTATACGTTCCTTTGTTGTTGGGGTTGGTTGTATTTTGTGGTACGCACGCAACCACATTTAGTAATAGTGCGAGTACGAGTAATGTTGCGATAATGCTTCTCATGAAAATCACCTTTGTTTTGGTAGTATTATTTGATAAGTTACCCTTCATAGCAATTAGTAAGGTGTTCCTTAATATATACCCTTTCCAGAGTGCAATTGAACTTGGAGTCTAACATGTTCGGAACATATTTTAAGTAGGGTATTTATTCTATTATAGTATGAGTGGCAGTATGGGTACTAGTGTTGGTAGTAGTGTGCGCAGCATGGATAAATATGTTTTTGTCGATTATGATCCTATATATGTTACATATTTTCTAGAAGAAAAACAAAGACTCTATAGTATCTTAGGAAAGAATACTCTTGTTGAGCATATGGGCAGTACGGCAGTTCCTGGTCTTGGGGGAAAAGGAATTATCGATATCTTGGTGGGTGTCAAGGCATTAGATGATGCAAAGAAATTATTAGAACATGCAGGTTATGAATTCAAGGAGATTGCGAGTACACCACAAAGACTATTTTTCAAAAGAAATTATGGTGATACAATCCATCGTAGAGTGCATATTCATCTTATAACTGAAAACCCTAAAGAGTCTCATGAAGTTGCGTTCAGAGATTGGTTGTGTGCTCATCCAGAAGATCTTGCAAAGTATGCTGCAATAAAAAGAGAAGCGGTGGTTCATGCAAAAGGTGAAGGCGAGCTATATCGTAAATATAAAGAGGAGATTATATTACAAATAACAAAGAAAGCTTGTAGTAGATTGCAGTAGCTTATAGTGGTTTGCAGTTCTAGAATATGACAATCTTTTTAATTGAGTAAAGGAGTTCCTATTATGCTTGAGCAAATGTGTACTGGCGGAGGCGTGTGGTGGGCTTGGCTAGCGTTCTTGCTATTTGTTGTAACCATGCTGTTTTTGGATCTGAAGTTCTTCCATAAAAAGACGCACGAAGTCGGTATGAAAGAAGCGTTATTATGGACGCTATTTTGGGTATGCCTTGCTTTAGCGTTCAATGTATTCATTTGGCTTGAATGTGGCGGGCAGAAAGGTTTAGAATTCCTTACAGGATATCTACTTGAAAAGTCTCTATCTATTGATAATTTATTCGTCATTTTGCTCGTCTTTACGAGCTTTAATGTTCCTAAAATGTATCAGCACAGGATTTTATTCTGGGGAATTCTTGGCGCATTAGTACTAAGAGGCATTCTTATCATTGCTGGCGCAGCTCTTGTATCGCGTTTTGAATGGATGTTCTATATCTTCGGTGTAATCCTCATCTGGTCTGGCATCAAGATGTTTCGCGAAGATGACGAAGAGTTTGATCACGATAAGAGCTTTGCTGTGCGTATTGTTAGAAAAATATTTCCTGTACAAAAAGGCATTAAGAATGAAAAGTTCTTTACAAAAATCAACGGTAAGTTTGCTGTAACAATTCTTTTTGTTGCTCTTGTTGTTGTAGAATTCACCGATGTAATATTCGCATTTGACAGCATTCCGGCTATTTTTGCAATTACAACAAATCCTTTCATAGTATTTACCAGCAATGTTTTTGCAATACTTGGTCTTCGAAGCTTATACTTTGTTATAGCTAAAGCTCACGATATGTTTGCACACCTAAAAACTGGGCTCGCCATCATTTTGCTCTTCATTGGTGTAAAGCTTTTGATTAAACACTGGTACGAAATACCTACAGTTGTATCATTAGAAGTGGTTCTTGTGATACTAGCTGTCGCTATAGCGTACTCTATTGCCGAAAATAGCGCGAATCATAAGAAATTACTTAACAAAAAGGGCCATAAGGGCGCCCGATAGCGGTTTTAGACCATATGAGTGTTTTGTTTATAACTCCCCCTTGATAGTAAAAAATGAAAATCTTTTTTAATGCGAAGACATTTCACCTTATATGTTAACAATTACGGGCTTTGATTTGGGGAAAATATTCGAGTGGTACAGTACGCTCAGATTTGACCAAACGCTTGATGTGCATTTAGGATTTCCTAAGAGCAATGTTGCAATTCCCAAAAAAATTCTGAATCCAAATTATGTGGGGCTTTCTGATACTGATCTTGGCGCAGCATATTATCTGTTCCCCAATAACGCAAGAGAGCGTTCAATACTGCGTAATGTTGTGGGCCAACCAACAAGCTGGCTTAGTAAAGATTCAACACCAGAAGCAATGGTATTAACGACTGATGAAAAGAATGCAGCTTCTCCGACATCATTCATCCACGCGCATACTGATTATACTCCTTGGCAGCAAACAGGAGTTCCTAGCGCAGATATCTTCTTGTACGAATTGCCAGCAAGTATATCAAATGATTTTAAAAAAATGATATTACGACATGGATTTATTCATAATTTTGCGCACACAGTCTTTCAACCAGCAGCATATCTTGATGATTACATGCTTAAGTTCCCAGACGGGAAAACTATGAGCGGTCTTGATGCTATTGCAGAATTTACACGTCTAGCTGAAAAGCACGATCCAATATCGCAATACTCCGCAGTACACAGACCAGAAGGTCGTGAGTTCAAAAGCAGCAATCTAAATTATGATACAATTCTTGCTCTTAATGAAGAGTTCAGCGAGTGCGTTGCAGCATACTTTATGGGCTTTACTTTCTGCGATGATAGGAAAGGAAAGGATCCTTTCGAGGACAGGCCAAAAGTTGCGAAGTTCATAACCGATTTCTTAGATGCTAAACTGGTATGAGTGAGTATTTATGGGCTTATTAGATGTTGTTAACGAAGAAGACGAAGTAATTGGACAAGAAGATTTTATTGTAGTTCATTCTCAAGGATTAAGGCATAGAAGTGTTCAGATTCTAGTCATTGAATATCCTGATTATAGAATTCAAAGTTCTAGAATGTTAGTGGCTGAAAGAAGCAAAAAGCAAGAGGCCAGTGCATTAAAATTACATTGTCCTGTTGGTGGGCATGTAAGAGCCGGCGAGACTTATCTCGATGCAGCACTCAGACAATATAGAGAAGAATTATTTCATGAGAATTTGGATTTGCCAATGGGTGTTATGTTAAACGAGCTACAAAGATATAAGAATGATTCAAGACCTACAAATAAAGAGAATACTTGTTTATTTCTCACGCAAATGTCAGGACCATTTTTTCCAGATCCAAAAGAGATAAGCAGGCTTTTTTGGCAAGAACCCGAAGAACTATATGATGATATGAGGCATAATCCTGATAATTACACCCACACTTTTAAGACAGCAGTTGACAATTATATGTTTATGTTGTATGGAGATCGATAATATTGCTGATTGTAGTATTTTTAGACAATCTCAACGCCTTTTAATCCCTTGAAATCATTATCTTTTGTTAGAAGAATTAAGTTATGTTCTTGCGCGGTTAAATATATTAATGCATCAATTAGTCCAAATGAAGATTGTTTTTTTCGTTGTTCATTCTTTATTTTTCCAACTTGCATACAACTCGCTGTTGATAACGGGAGAATATGAAATTTTTGTTCTATGAATGAAAGTTGTGAAGCTATTGACATACCTCTTCGTGCAGCGATATCTGTAAATTCTGCAATTGATAATGAGGATACTATTGCTACATCTTCTTCTGTAAGCGAGCAAACATGAGTTCCTAGTTCAGTTCCATCAAAAAATTCAACGAGCATTGAAGTATCAATAAGATATTTATTCATACTTTGACCTCGCGCGATCCGCTTTTGTCCAAGGGCCAATTCCTTTTAATGAACCGAACATCTTTTTGACTTGATTATCTTTTATGTCTAATTCTTGCTCAGTAATTTTGGTGATGACTTCATCGTATGAAGCAGCATTATATCTGGCTTTTAGGGTTTCAAGACGCTGTCTTGTTATATCTCTGACTTGAATGGTTGTTGTCATACTATGCTATAACTATAGTTATATTTATAGTTTTTGGTTAATTAGAGTTTATTCCCCATACTTTTATAAATGAAATAGCGATTCTTAGAAGTATTACCCAGTCGAGCCTACATGGATTCGACACCGCAAATGCGGACGCAGCGGGTGAAAATGACTGCGGAAATAACGTTTCTAGCGTATTTCCCAGAATTGGAGGAATTATTATGTCAGAAGAAACAAGCACAAATTTACTTGTTCCAAACGAGGAGTACCTAAAAGCAGGAATCCACATTGGAACAAAGTTCAAGACCAAGTATATGGAGAACTTCATCTACAAGACAAGAAACGATGGACTTTCTGTATTGAATATCACCTCAATTGATGAGAGAATCAGACTTGCAGCAAACATGCTAAACAACTACCGACCAGAAGATATCATCGTTGTATCTCGCCGTGAAAATGGATGGAAGGCAGTAAAGATGTTCGGCAAGGTTACTGGTTCACGCATTTTTGCAGGAAGATATCCGCCAGGAATTCTAACCAATCCATCATTGAAGAGCTTTACTGAAGCAAAGATAATGCTTGTTACAGACTCGTGGCCTGATCGCAACGCAGTTGAAGACGCATTAAAAATCGGCATTCCAGTAATTGGCCTATGTGATACAAACAACCAGGCAAACAACTTGGATCTGGTCGTACCATGTAACAACAAGGGAAAGAAAAGCCTTGGCTTATTCTTCTTCATCTTAACAAAGCTCTACTGCGAGAAGCGCGGAATGGAATTCAAGTCAACTCTTGAAGACTTCACCGAAGAGTAAGTTAAAGATTTTTTCTTTTTTTAATTCTATTTTTTATTTTCTAAATTGATATTCGGTAAAAGTATTGTCGCCTTGAAGTGAATTCAGGAGAAGGGTTGATTCGCTCAGAAATAAAATTTCTGGCGTGCTAGCAAAAAGAACCAATTTTGCTACGCACATGCAAACCCTTCGACGTAAAACTTGAGAGGGACGAGCAATATATTCTTCGCGACAAAGTAGAAGTAAAAAGTTACAATCAACTAGACTAATTTTTATAATTAAATCCTAACTATTATTTCTGGGAGCAATAAAATATTTTTTATTAAAATTATTTCAAGTCTTCTTTCTTAATTCCAAATATTCTTCTCGAGATATTTCTGTTTGCATTAATATCGCTTGCAATAGGCCAGTTCCTAGTTCTTCATTATCATGTATTGGAACAACTGTAATTCTTCCATCAGGGTGGCGATATCTTACATGACTTCCTCGTTGTCCTATTTTTACAAATCCAACAAGTTCCAAGATGCGGCACATTCGTTTTCCAGAAATGGGAAGAAGTCTAGGCAATCACTACACCTCGAGTTGTTGAACGCCAATAAATTGATTCGGAACAGGTTTTTTCTTGTCTGTTTCAATACAGAGTTGGATTGCTTCTTTTATTCGTACCATTGCTTCTTCAACAGTCTTTGCTTGTGTATAGCATCCTGGAAGATCCGGTACTTTTGCAACAATCCAACCATCTTTATCGCGTTCTAACAAAACGATGTAGTTTGTCATGAATGCAACAGGGTTGTTCTCGATATTTAAACGTTCCTTCATTTTCCAAGGAATATTGTAGAATTTTAAATATGCTACGGCGCTTTGTCCAGTGCTAGAAGTGTTTTATTTTGCCTGTTCCCAGAATTGCTCAAAAACTTTTTGAAGATTCTTGGCGAATTTCTCATCTTCAATAAATATTAATCCGCCGAAAGCTAATGGGTCCTTATGTATGAGTTTAATAAGCACTTTTTTCTTGTCGATAATATCACATCTTGTAAAATCAACATCTATTCTTCTAATAGAGAATTTTTCTTTTGGCAGATTTTTTAGTAGTTGTGGCAATATTGTTTTTGTAGGGTATAATGCACGAAATTTTACACCGCGTTTTATTGTAGCATTTATTTCTCGTTCCCAAGTTATTTTACTTGACCTATTTGAATCAGGTTTGTGGTGAATATTAATTATTTGGCAGACTTCATGTTTTGCTTCCCTAAATGTTCGCAATTGTATTTCTTTATTATCATCTACAGTAATTCCTAGTTGGAAAAATTGCGATGGTTGCGAGCGTACTGCTGCTGCTTGTGATGCGACTTTTCGCAATTCAGAATAAGTTGTTTCATCTTCTATTTGTTTTTGCTCTATTAGTTTTGAAATTATTATTCCAGGATTTTGAATGAAGAGTTGTTTTGGTCTTGATTGTGTATCATCAACAAGACCTCGGCGTTGCAGTGAACTAATCACTGAATACACCTTTCCTAGAGGTATTCTTGCTTTCTTGCTCAATATTTTTGGTGTAACTTGTTCTCGCAATAATATATCGAGAGCTTTTCCTTCGTAGTGCGATAGGCCAAACTGCTTGAAATCATGCATATTTTCACTCTAGTATAGAGTTAGAAGTGCGCAGAAGTATAAAAAGATTCTGTAACACATATAATTCGGTGAAAAAATGAAACTAGAAGAAAATCAAACACTTGAAGAAAAAGTTGTAGTTACACTGTATGAAGTAAATGAAAACGGAAATCACATTGATCACGATTCTCCTTGTATTGGTGCGTATAGACTATATGGTCGTTGGGAAAAAGATCATGGACTGTACAGTAGCGAACAAAAGGCCGAATACAAAAAACAAGAAGTGATTAAAGATTACTTAAGTAAACCAGATTTTGAAATTGGAAAAAATGGTCAACCCTTTCATGGTTCCATGAATGTTTTTGTTGGTATTAAGACACTAACGGTTGAGAAAAATACTATTGAAAAAAAGGATGGAGAGTATTTCTATGACGGAAAAATCATCTATTGATTTGTATATAGAAAGATGTTTGCTTAAAAAAGGATATAATCCAAAGCGATGGAATGTTACACTGAAATTTTGTAATGAAGGTATTTGTGGTGACAAGCTTTCCCAAAAAGAAATTGAAATGCTAGAGCAAACCGCTCTTGTTGCAAGAGTGCTATCATATTTTGAAATACCGCATCGTATTGATGTAGTATATACTCTTGACGATCTGTATTGTCATGTGCTGACGTTGGAGAGAATAATTGAACGTGATGATGTAGGTAATAAATATGTAGGTATGAAATTTGAAAGACATCCTCAGTACATATCCCAAGATTTTTCTTCAGAATCATATAGTATTCTAAAATATTTATCTCATGAAAGAATTATTCCGTGCTCAGCAGAAATCGCAGTGGATTTAGTTTTAAAGAAAGACAATTATACTCTTGATATAGACTGTGAGTTGCCTCCGCAGTGTTATATTATTTCTCCCAATTAATTAACTTATTTTTTTATTATTAGAAAATCCTACTAACTATCTCGCGGAAGGGCACTTACAACTCTAATAAAATAACACTAACTACGCCTAGAGTGATTCCAATCTTATTTGTGGTTGAAAGATCTTCTTTGAAGTACAATACTCCGACAAGAGAGATTACTACTAGATTTAAGATGGTAAATATAGCAATCGCTTTTGATAAGTATTCATGACGTAATGAAAATGCCCAAAATACTGTTCCAACAAAATATATTACAAGACCGATAATGAGAAGAATATTCTTGTTGCTAACAGACCAGTTCTTGAAAAGAATATCTGCAACAATCTCTAATATGACTGCTACTCCGATTAGTACAAAAAATATTATTTTTGCAGTATCCATAATGACTTATTATATTTTTTTATCCGACACAGCTTAAGTTCAGTTTGCTTTTTTGATTCAAGAAGAAGCATTCATACTCGTGTGTTTTGAAGAGTGTCATGTTTGTAAGGTCGAGTGTGTACGAGTAGAGTTTGCATTCGCATCGCTCGCAGGTTGTTGAGTTATCTTGCGATATGCAGAGTTTTGTATCATCTGCAGTAAGGATGTTTCCTTGCGCAAGCGTTACTTTTGTTGATAAATAGGTCTCGTCTGGCATTCTACAGACTCTGTTGCAGAGTATGGATAATGAGCCCACGCTTTCTCTAGCGGTTGCGGCATTATTGTCTTTATTGGCTGTATAGACGACTTGTCCTATTATTCCAAAGAGCAGTAAGATGCTAATTACTCCAATAACAATCCAAACTGTATCTTCCATATGTTATTTTTTGTGTAGTAGTTCAAAAATCTATCGCTCAAATAATTAATATTACGCGGGCATCATCCTTGCAGCGGCCTGCTAAATTCGCAGTCCCGGCGATACCACCAGTTTAACTATCATTTTTGAGGTTTTTCCTTTTCAAAGTATCGCCTTCAAGCTGCAGCGGATGATGTTTTCTAACAATCAATTTTCACCTTTTTTATACCTTCATTCTATCTTTTCTTCATCTTTTCTCTACTATACATTTAAATATGGCATCGTCAGGAGAATGATTGGGTGTAGATATGCAAAGAAGAGGTAATGTGCTGGCAGCAGTTCTTATCTTGACTCTTCTTTTCGTAGGAACATTCTTGATTCTTGCAGTAAGAAATCTAGATGCGCCTGTACGCGTAGATTATCAAAAAGTCCTCTCTAATACTCAAAGCATCGTGAGCAGGCTTATTGCCACAGGAAGCGATGCGTTGCTAAAAAAAGGATTCTCCACAAATACTGAAGTTTGGTATTGTAATCAGCCATTGCCGCCAAACGCAACGGAGATTGGAGAGAGTTATGCTAAAGAGCTCCACGATAGAATAGTCGATATTTTGCCCGACGATGGATCTACTGTAACAGTTTCAATTCCAAGCGTTGTTGCTGATGTAAAAGATATTGATTCTATAGGACTTAATATTACAAATTTCACAGTCACAATTACGACCAATGATGAGAACAGGTCATTTGATTTATCTTCATCACAAGGTATTGATACGAATCTTGCAATGTACTATCAAGTATTGATGAAATGGATGGGCTGCAATGCAGGTAATCTGACGCAGCGCATAAGAGATGTGAATGTACCAAAATTCTGCGCTTTTGAAGCATGCTGTTGCAATAAGATGCCGATGGATGATGGCGTAAAAAATAAGCTCATAGAACGTTATGGTTTGAAGGAAGCAGAAATACGCAATGCAACAAATCAATCTATTGAAGTTTTGAATAGATTATTTGCGGGTGCTGATTCTTGCACTAGTGCTCCGAAGACAACAGAACCAAATGTTGTTTGCACCATGAATGTATCTGATTCTGTCTTTGTATTAGCTAATGATTTGTTCATTAATTATTCAGAACAATCTTGTGATAATCCCACTTGCACAATAAACCCTATTCCGACAATAAGGGGGGCATTGTTTAATTGGTCAGCTCCAACACTACCCGCACTTGAATGCCCGAATTATCGTGTACCGCTCAATGTGCAAACCGATGTAGCAGCCGACTTTGGAGAGCCGAATAATCCGCCAATTCCTGAAGGATTGAGATCAAAATATTATGCGCTATCATTGCAGCGAAAGGCTGGCGCAAATGTTGTAATTACCTGCATGACAAAAACAAATGATGTGCAGGATTATGTCAAGCCACAAGTTATGCAAATACGCGTTCGTTTCAATGTAAAATATTTCTGCGAGACGCCAATAAAGCCGCAAGAGACTTGCACGTCAGGCAATTGCAATTGCCAGCAAGGTGGCTGCGGTGTTCCGCCAGAAATATGCTGCACTGATCCAATTCTTAAATTACCTCCCGAAACAAATGAACTTTGCGAGAGGATCGGGCCACCACCACCATGTTGTCCAGCTTGTATCATGCCGCCAGTAACTTGCCATTGTCCGAACGGCCAAGATATTATCACTATCAACAAGACCGATGGCAATTGTCATGCGATTGCTCCTCCTGAATGCGAATTTGAATGCAACGCAATTGGTGCTGGAGAAGGCGCGCCCGTCATAAAATGTTTAGACTCAACTCCTGCCGGATATCCGTGCAAAGGAGCTACAAATGTTTGTGTTGCAAAATATACTTGTTTTGGAAAAGATGATTGTAGAGCAACAGAATTCAATCCAACCGCACGATGCGATGTGTGTACATTGTGTGGTCCTGTAGGTGCGTGCGATACTGCTCCTGCGCAGGGATCTAGTTGCGGCAATGATCCGATAAATAGTTGCGTAGAGAATTTGTGCAACGGCGGTATTGGTGAAGGTGCTTGTACTGATAAAAACGTAAAACCCAATGCTTGCAAAGAGGGTACTTGTACGGGAGTATGTGATAAGAATACTGGGCAATGCCATGATTTTTCAGGAACATGTAAGACTCCTGTATGTAGCATAATGAAAGACAGCACGTGCAATTCTTACGACGGGACTTGCAAGACAATACCTTTCAGCAATTGTTGTCAAGGGGGTACTGTAGAATGTACTGGAGGAAAGACGTGTTGTTCTTTAACCGATACATGTAAGATAGCTGCAGAATGCTGTCCAGTGCAAGGGTGTTAGATGGGACTTAGCGATGATATAATCGTAAGCGTTATCATAGTGATATTCATTATTCTAATAGGAGTATTTGTACTAAATAAAACTGTGAATCGTGAACAGACAACTGTAAGCGATGCTTATCAGGATTCACTACGCGATACTCATTCAATAGCGTTCGACGCAGTATTGCATTTGAAAGAAGAGATAACCAAAAAACCATTCGAAATTCTTCTTGGCGATTATATGGCTTCGGGAAGAATGATATTTCCAACACCAAACGGCACTGTAAATTTGCGTACAGCAATTAGAAAACGTTTTGATGTAGTTTATGGTCCTGGGAATTATTATCTAAAACTTTCTCCCAAGATAACTGATGTGCACATAAGTTTTGTATTCGATGGTTCTCCGAGCATGAATGATGAACGTATTGAATTATCTCAACGCGTAAATCCTCTGATAAAAGAAGTCGATAAGATATTTAACGAAACTGGCGCAAAGACGCATTTACACGTATATATTCTTACACCAAAAGAACAAATTGCTGCATGTAAAGATTTTCCAATCGATGTAGATTGCAAAGCAGTATCATTTAACGGACTATATAGTTCTAAACGTGTTGAACTTTCAATTCCGGGTTTTGGTTATACGAATTTTACAACTTGGAAATCTTCAAATCCATTTATGAAAGAATTCCAGTTTGCACAAGCAGATTGGGTTGCAGGAACGCAATATGCTGCAGATAAATATTTAGATTTACTAACAAAAGCGCCTGATCAGCAAAGCATACATATTATCATACCAGTTACAGACCAATTATCGACGGGCTCTATTCCAAATTCTTGTTATAATATAAGCAACAACCTTGGAGCAGAACGCGCATTTTCAGATAATACAGTGTGTGCGTTATGCGATGAAACTTGTCCAGTGCATAGATCAGATGAGAATCTTGTAAATGTAGAGGATTTCATGAATAAAACAGGAATGTTCGTAATTCCAGTATTCTCATTTAGCTGTTCATTCACTTATAATCCTAGTTGGAATACTGATGTGAAAAGCACTCCTTATACAAGCACCTTTGGTAGTTTTCCCTTGCCGCCAGGAGATTCAATATGCAATCTTGCTGCTTGCATGACTGCTTGTACTGCAAAACCACAACTTGACCAATATTGCTTTAGAACACAATGTCATAATAGTGTAAGAGCACAAATGCAGAGCTTTGCAACTTCCAAGAATCCTGATGCAGTTATCGATATTTCAGATTCATCAAAATTAACTTCAAGTGTGATTCAACAAATACAAAATGCGTACGATGAAATGCAATTCGAAATAGGCGTTCTTGACAATAATAGGACAAGATATGTGGTTGATAGAACATTATTGCTGCCTGATGGCACAAGGACAAACATCACTGTTCGCGTCTATGAACAAAGTTTTAAGGACGATACAAAACCTAATATCATTAGAGCATGGACTCTTCCAGTAAAAACACGCACCGGCGGACCTCTTGTCATTTTTGCAAATGTAAGTGATGATTCAACTATAGATCATGTATACGCGCACGTTATTATGCCTAACAATGCAGAATTATCTTGGTCGCTAAATGAGTTGCCCATTGAAGGCATGTGGAAAATAGTTCCTCTTACAACAGGTCTTCTAGATAATGGAACTTATTGGATAAATATTGAAGCTGTTGATGCAGCAGGAAATATTGCTAAGTTGGAACACGCAACAAGTTTTGAAGTGAATAATACAGATCTTGATCCTCCAACACTTAGCAGGATTTGGATTGAACCGACAGCACCCAAACCAACGGATGCCAAAGTGACATTGCATGTAGAAGCAAGCGACGCTGTTGGAATATTTATGGTAAAAGCAAACATCACTTCCCCATCGCGAGTATCGATTGAAAAAGAATTTGTTTTTTCAGGCAGCGATTATACGACGCAAATATCTCCATTAGAAGCCGGTGGTTATGCAGTAAATGTCACCGTCATAGATGTTGGACGCAATGAAGTCTATGGCCGCTTGCAATTCGGAGTGTGCGCGCAAGGAATGATGATATCAGATGATGGTGCAAGCTGCATCGATCCGATGGATTTAGTAAAATATCCTATTGATACTTCTTGCACTAGGGGTTGGGTGGCTGGACAACCAGGCGAAGGCGCCCTTATAAAAATAAACAATGAAAATTATGCTTGTGATTTATTCGAAGTAAAGAACCAAACATTATTGGATTACGCTAAAGAAACAGCAACATGCTTCAAATCAAATTGTGGCGGCAATTGTCATGCAGGATGTACGTCTGATTATACTGCGTCTGGTTCAAACCTCGTGCAGAACACAACAAATTTCAAAAAATTTGCAGCATACTATATTATTGATGGATTAGGACCTGCTGCAACATATATGCATGATTATTTCCAAGCAGAAATAAACTGTGTTGGCGGAAATCCCGATGTACCAACCCCCTCTTGTGTACCTGTTAGCGGTATCACAGCAGGATTATTAGCTGATTGCAGGCTAGGAACTGAATTAGATCCAGGATACGGTTCTTGGGAGAGTGATACTCAAATGAATCTAAACACTTGCCGCATGACTGATGAGCCCGCACACGCAAGTCTTGATATTCTAAAAACAGGAACTTGCGTCGATTATTCTACTTCACTCACAACATTGCTTCGTTATGTCGGGTATAAGAAGAATGAAGTATACAGCATTAGCGCGCCATGCCACGAATATAATATCGTAAAATTCCCAGGTGCTACAAAATGGCACATAGTTGATACAACCGGTAATACTGGTGGCGGAATAGATGCATCATGGTCGTGGGATTGTCCTGGTGCTGGCATGACTACGCATTGTACTTATGAACCAAATATGTGTGCAAATGATGGCGGCATGGGTGCGTGTCCATCAAGATCCGAGGTGTCTGGATGTTAAAGAGAATATCATTTAGAATATCATTTTTAGTTTTTATTTGCATGTTTTCAATAATAACTGCAACGATTGTTGCAACAGCCGCATTTGCACTAGATGTTGATGTAGCAAGAACTGCACCAGCATCTATCAAATATGGCGAAACATTGCCTGTTGTTATTTTTGTAACAAATAATCTTGATAACGACATTAATGCCACAATAAAAGAGGGTATTGGCAATGCAAAAGCGATATCACCAGAGCTCGCAACACAAAAATATGTTTCTGGTATTATCGCAGCAGCTCCACCACAATTTGTATGGACAATTTCTGTCAATGCACATTCTAAAAATAATGTAACCTATATTATTCAACCAAATAAAGTGGGAGATTATATCTTCTCGCCAACAAGAATAACAACTGGTGATGGCAAGCAGTATTCAACTCCTGTTATCATAACTACTGTTAGATGCAATCAGAATAAGATCTGCGAAGCAACAATCGGCGAAGATGAGATTAATTGCGCTATTGATTGCAAACTCGCAGTTCCTGTAGTTCCTCCCGAAGATACGCCTGTTGCGCCAATGCCTGCTACTCCTGGAAAAGATTCCAAGAATGTGACTGGTGGCGTGAATGATAATAATGGTGCTAGCAATACAAACAATACCCAATTGCCAACATCGCCTGCGAATAATATGAATTATCTTTGGATTGCTCTCGGTGCAGGGTTGTTGCTTATCATTGTAGGAATTATTGTAGGTCATACGATTAAATCAGTCGGTGGGGGAGAACAGCAATGACTAGGTTAAGCGCAATAACTGTTATGCGACCGCAACGCCGTGGCGATGTAACAACTCCTGTAATATTGTGGATTGGCGTCATCATTGCTGTAATAATAATAATCTCCTGGTTTACTCTTAGAATATTTCCAATACAACAGGATAGCGAGAATGCTAGAGCGGATCTTTTGATGATAAAAGACGCAATTACTACTGCTTGTCAGAGCAAGACATATACAAAACAGTACAATCCGTTGACTTCAAAAGGAATTTTAGAAGTGAATGCAACAACTATCTGCTTGAAGACTTTGACTAGATCAGAGTGCAAGGAGATTGCGTGCACGCTTAATACTGAAAAGACATTCGAAATGTCCACCGTACTATATCTTGCTATAATAAAAGATGATAGAGGTATTATTATTGAACAGCGATAGACAATTGAACAGAGTGGATGGCGATAGGACTGTTCGTAAGTCGCTAGGCCGTAAAGGCATATATGAGATAGTCACGACTTTCATTCTTATCATTATTATAGTGGTTGCAGTTATAGGATTTATTGCATTGTACGGTCTGGTATTCAAGACACAAGGCGGTTCTACAAAAAAATCTGATGAACTAATGACTGCAAAATCGTTTTATAGCGAATTGCTCTCACAACACTCTAAGACGATGCTGCTTGAAAAAAAGCTTGAATCAATAGAACCAACAGATAGATGCATAACATATCTTGGCGTTACCGGTTATGAGATAAAACAGGATGTGCATTATGGTTGCGTGCAAAAGCAATGGTCTTGCGGAAAAACAGAAGAGTTTGTTTCAAGAACTCCGTATTGGGTTATTGTACAGCAAAACGATACATCGACATGCCTTGCAAAATTATATGTTTATCAGGGATGAATTGACTTCTAATTATGAATAGGTACTTTTATAAAGCTCTTTTTCAAGAAATAGATTAGAATTTGATTGTGCGCTGATTCTATAGTGGTGGTTTAGTGGTTGTAAAGAAAGCGCACAGTGATACTAAGAGGAATAAACCTGATATTGCTAGCTTATCTATTGTAATTGTTATTGCTCTTGTTGCTTTTGTTGCAGCATTTTCTGTTAGTTCAATGCTTCATTCTCCAGATGCATCTTTAGCGAGCATTTGGCAAGATACATTGCAGCGCGCAGCAAGCGGTAAATCCTTACAAACACCAGGAACTGGTGCAGATGGCGCTGTAAACGATCCAACACAAAATGCCGTTCCTTCTAAGAACGTACACGGTAATGTTATTGGCATTAATATAAGAACATTCTGCGGAGATGACATTTGTAACGGTAGAGAAAACCCCACTACTTGTCCAGAAGATTGTGGTACAGAATGCGGTGATGGTACTTGCAATGGAGACGAGACTATTGGATCTTGTCCGGCTGATTGCACTCCAATTGGTTGTATTCCTGATGGTACTTGCAAATTTGATATTCCTCCAGTTAATTTCTGTGGTCCATTCATTGGAAAAGATAGTTGTGGTAATTCTGATAATAATTGTCAAACAGTTATAATTTGCGCACGAGGGTCAACTTGTGATTCAAACACAAATACTTGCGTAGTTATTCCTTTGCCTGTTAATGCATACAGATACGAAAGTTATGATGAAATAACAAGAACCGTATCATTTACAGATGTAAATACTCTTAGCACAATTAGCGCGGTTGTAGCAAATATATTTGTAGTTTCAGATATTCCCCCTGTTCGTGCAGGAAGAGCAGAGATGGTTATTGAGGGAAAAACTCATAGCCTATTGGTATTAAATGTAGATATAAAAAATAATAAACTAGCAATAGATACTAATAGAGATGGCACATTTGATAAGGAATTGAATGTAGGAGAATCTGTATCATTTAGTGAATCGACATGTATTCCTGATGGTACTTGCAATTATGATATTCCTCCAGTTAATTTCTGTGGTCCATTCATTGGAAAAGATAGTTGCGGTAATTCTGATAATAATTGTCAAACAGTTGTAACTTGTACTCCGGGAACAACTTGTCAAACCAGTACCAGCACTTGCGTTCCTTCAGTTGATACTTGTATTGATTCCGACGGAAAAAATTATACTAATAAAGGATTTGTAACTGATGGTAATGCACAACCAACATATGATGTCTGTTATACTGACACTGGCACAACGCCGATAATAGGTGATTGTGAAGGTGCAAATTGCAAGGTTTCAGAACACTATTGCGAAAGCCCATCATCACAATACGGTTCCGTAGAAGGATATCTATGTCCGAGCGGAGTTTGTAAAGATGGTGCATGTATAGATAAACCACTTGCCACACATCGATATGAACAATATGATGAAATTTCAAAAACTATTGAGTTCTCAGATGTAAATACAGGCGCATTAATTTCAAGCACAGTATCTTCAGTCACAGGTTTAGGCGGCTTAATCACAAAAGGACACACATATCAGTTGCAAGTGTTAGATACTAATAAAAGAGATAGCGAGATAAAAATAGATGCTAATGGGGACGGATTATTAGAGAAGGACTTGAACGTCAAAGATTATGTATTCTTATCTACACAAAGAGTTTGTAATAACAACGGAACCTGCGATGCGGGAGAAAATGAAATGAATTGTCCTAATGATTGTAAATCGCCTTGTTATGATTCAGATGGTGGAATAGTTACTACAGAAGTAGGAACTACAACTGGTCTAATGCACTCCAATCCTGATTTTGTAGGAACAAGAACAGATACCTGCTGTGGAGTTGGAGGAATGATTTGCAATCCCGCGTATAGCAGCAATGCAGTAGTAGAATACTATTGTAAAGACAATTACTTAGAAACAACAATAATAGAATGTAAAGATGAAGGAAAAGTTTGTAAAGATGGTGCATGTGTTGTTGATACAAAAATACCATATATTTTCACATTCCCAGATTCTGGCGCAACAGAGGATGTATTACTAATACAAGATCTTACATTTACATTCAAAAATTATTCAGACATACAAGCAGTAGGATATGATACAAAATTATTTAGCGATTTAAATAATATGGATATTAGCAATACTCTAGTTATTGCAGCGCACAATAATGAGGTCTTACTCATCGTAGGAACTACTGCAAATACAAATAAAGAAATGACTGCTCACGCTATTAAAACATACTTAGAGACTTATAGCATTAGTGGAAAAACAATACACGTTATTGTAAAAGCAAGCAATGAAGTAGATAAGAATAATTTATTGCAGTACTTTAGTCAACCTACGACCTGTACTGTAGATGGCATTTGCGATAGAACAATTGGTGAAGAAGAGATTGGTTGTCCTGTTGATTGCGTAAATCCTATTGCGATCAAAGATATCTTGAGAGAAAATGAGCTAAAAGTTGAATATGTTGGTGGCATGGATTATGAGGTGCGTAATTCTCTTACTGGAACTGATAGTAAAGAAAGACAAGTTGCGATGTATACTATTAATGGAGAAATAATCGGTCCCGGAGCCGTAGATGAGAAATTATTCACTTCCGACATTACGATAGTTACTAATCTTATTAATCCAACAGATGGAATTGCTACATTTACAATAATCAACGGCGGCGGAAATTGCGGGAATAATATTTGCGATGTTTATGAAGCGCAAAATAATTGTCCGCGCGATTGCTTTGATGCAACCACACAATTTAATGATTGGATGAAAATAGGGGATAATAGAACCTATATTTCTTATAGCAAAACTTTTGAAATAATATTGCTCGATATTAAAGCAACTTCTCCAGATAAATACGCTGTAACATACAGCGTAAATGGTGAGATGGCTAAAACAACAACACAAAACCCGACATTTGGATTAAGCGACGGAGCAAACATAACAACCAAATTCACAGTACTTGGCGTGAATAATGCTACGGTAAATTTTGCATTCCAAGTAAGCGCTTCCGGAATGACTGGGGTATATCAAGCATATGATGTAACAAATAAAGCCATTATATTCAACATGGATGATGGCAGTGTCCATAATGCATATTTGGATCCGATTACCAGAAAAGGAGCTTTAACGATTGCTGGGCACAATTATCCATTCCAAAAAACAACAGACACATCTGATGCAGTAAATACCGAAATATCAATAGATACAAATGGCGATAACGTTATCGATAAAAGCATAATTGTATCGAACTCCGTAACATTCACGACAACCAATTCAGCAGTATGTGGTAATAGCATAATTGAAGCTCCAGAAACTTGCGATGGTAATACTAAATTATGTTCTGAACTTGATGCAACTTTATCTGGAACTGCACAATGTACGTTATCCTGCAATGGTTGGGATTTAAGCACTTGTCAAAGTAATAATGTTCCAATCTTAGCAATAACTTCACCAGAGAATTATAAGAAGTATTCATCAAGCGATGTGAAGCTTTCATTTACTTGTTCTGATAATGAACTCTCAAATGTAGGATATATATTAGATGATAGGAAAATGGATTCGCCAACAGGCGGAGCTACATACAAAATATATTCAGAAACACTCCTCAATGCTGACGGCTCTGCACTTGCGGATGGAAAACATACATTAACTGCATATTGCAATGACACAAGCAATAATTTAGGGAGCATACAAGTAAATTTCACTGTAGATACATCTGGATTATTAACTACTTGCGATGATTCTATTGATGGTGGAAGAAATTATTATACTAAAGGAACAACTGTAACAAAAGTACTTGGTATACCAACTTCTACTGATGAGGATTCCTGTTCTAGCAATACATTAACAGAATGGTATTGTGAGAATAATGATAAAAAGAGCGAAACAATAGGTTGTACATACTCTTGTCAAAATGGAGCTTGTAATTTTTGCGGCGATAATTATTGTGATATTGCAAATAAAGAGACGGTAGGATCTTGTCCACAAGATTGTGCAGTTTCGCAAGCATTGAAAATTACAGTCAATTCCCCCGTAAAAGATGTTACATATCAAAAAACAATATTTATAGATGCCATTTGCACTGACGAATTAAATTTGAATAGGTTGTATATTACAATCGATAATGATTTTGAAAATACGAAAGAAATATTCTGGGGAGACACGTTACACACATTTAAGTATGCAAATTTAAAAAATGAACTTAGTACTGGAGAACATTTCTTAAATGTCAGTTGTCGAAATGAAAGAATGCAAACAATAAATTTGATAACTCCTTTCAAAGTTGAGCAACCAATAGCTACATGCAATAATGATGGTGTTTGCTCAAATGATGAAACAATTACAAGTTGTCCACAAGATTGTGCAAATTACAAAAAAGTGATGGCAAAATTAGGAGTTGGAGAAACTAACACATATGAAGTAATGACGCAAAAAATCACTCTCAAGTTACTCAGTATGGACTCAAACAGTGTACAAATATATGATGGAACTCGAGAACAAACTTTTGAATTGAACGGAGATTATCTTGCAGTTCTTAATGATGATGGAGCCTTGAAATTTGCAAAATTAAAAGAAATAACTTCTGATAATAAAGCAATTATTTCTGTTGAACATACTTGGTGCGGTACGGGACAGAGAATTTGTAATGGATTTGATGGAGAAAATGAAATTACTTGTCCGGAAGATTGTACAAATTTAGGATCTAGCGAACAATGTGTTGATTATACAGGTGGATCAAAATATACTATGGGGAATTTAGCTGCGAAATTCGTTGATTCTCAAGGAGTTGAAAGATATTTCCAAGGAATGAATAACTGTATAGGGTCTAATACTATTGAAGTTAAAACTTGTAATAATAATCAATATGTAAAAAAGATATATGATTGTCCATTAGGTTGCGGTAAAACTGGTTGCATATCTCCTGAAGATAATACTCCTCCTATTGCAATTATCAATAAACCACAAGGAACGATAAATTCAAATCTTGTTCAAATAGATATCAGTTGTAATGACGAAACAGATAATGGTGCTAAAACTAATCAATATTCTATATTAAAAAAAGAAGGAACTAGCTGGGTTGATTATGGCGGATTTGAAATATATTATGATGGATCAGGTTTTAGAACCACTCAAATATTTGAGAATGGTGAATATCGCATTGCTACGCCATGTTTTGATACTAAAAATATGGCCTGGGGTTCTTCAACATTCAAAGTAGACGGCTCAACACAATTAACCTGTGCTGATTCAGACGGCGGTCCAAATGTAGTTGGAACAGTTACAATATCAAATAATGAACAAACATTATTGAGTGTAAAAGATAGTTGTAATTATGAAAATAGAGATGTACATTATTATTGTGGCAGTCCTACTGGTTCATCAACTGTGCCTAGCATGTTTGTAAAAACAGTCATTGCAGAACCGGGAGGATGGTCTTGTTGGGGGAATTGCGAAAAAGGAATATGTAACTCCATTACTCAACAACCAAGTGCTGTAGAAATACAGTACAGACAAGATATGGAAAGCAAGAACAAAATAAGCATACTTCCAGTACCGGAGTATTTGCTACAATAGATGACAAATGAAAACGAACGTTAATACTCAAATAAAATATAGCTTCTTATTAATAATAATACTATTAGCTATAACTCCAGCACAGGCTCTTGTACCTAAAGCAACATTACAAGAAGGTGCAACATCAAAAACACTTGATGCGTTTTCTTTAGCAGCCGATAGTGCTACAACAATACAACTCAATAATGCATATACTAGTACTGGCATATATCAATTAAATATCAATCCACTATATGGTATTAGTATAAGTGGTGATGTTACACTCAATAATGATAATTCATATGTTAGAATAACACTCCAAGATGCGACGGGAAAAAATTATTTAGTCTATGAAGGAACATCATTGCTTGCAGATAAAAAATCATTTACTATTAATAATATTTGTCAAGAGACTTGTGCATTAAATGGAATCTCTGCAACAACATTGACTATAGAAGTAAATGAGGCATCGATAAAGCTTACTAATATTGCATATGTTAATAGCAATACTCAACTAAATCAAGGTGCAAAAGCACAACCTGTAATGTATGAAGCTCAGCTTGATAACTCGCAACAAGATTATATTGTAAGTAAGCTTAATGAAAAGCAGTTATCTTGGATTGCGGGACGAACGAAGATATCTGATATGAGTTATCAAGAGAAACTAAATCTTTTCGGAACAACCACATTGCCTAATTTTGGCGGATTTGAATATTACAAATCGGGCGCTTTCAAAATGGGTACTACTACTGCAGCAACAATGCAAGCAGCGCAAGTGAATCTTCCCGGAGTTCCTAATAGATGGGATTGGCGTAATGCTCACGGTGAAAATTGGATAACGCCAATTAGAGATCAACAATACTGTGGTACATGCACAATTTTTGCGTCTCTTGCAACTACTGAAGGTGCAATAAATACATATTACAATCAACACATTGACGTTGATTTATCAGAACAAGACATATCTTGTAATCATAAGGAAATCTGTTCACAAGGTTCATTTAATTCTGTTAGTATGGATGATTTGATTAATAAGGGAGTTACTACAGAAGGCTGTTTACCCTATATTTCAGATCCAACTAGTTGTAACAAATGTTCAAATCCCACATCTACATCGTGGAAGATAAAAAACTACATTACAGAGGGATATGTAGATGGAGTAAGTAATGATGCTACTCTAAAGAAAGCACTATATGAAAACGGACCACTTACAGTAGATACATATTGGAATTACATCGGAAATACTGTCGGCCACGCAATTTCCATAGTTGGTTATTATCCATCTGAAGAAGGGACAGTTTGGATTATAAAGAATAGTTGGGGAACAACATGGGGAGAAAATGGATTTGGATATATTATAATAGAGCCAGATGTTAGATATGAAACATATTCAATCGAAAAACCTTTCCTTGTGAGCAATCCGCAACAATACGAAGTAAAATGCGCCGATAAAGATAATGACGGATACTGTAATTGGGGAACTGGAAAAGATAAACCAACAACAGGATGTCCATCCTCTTGTGCATCTCAAACGACAAGAGATTGTAACGATGCTAAAGCAGATAGTGCAGTTGTTGATGAACAAGGTAATTGTGGTCCTGCTATTCAAGGTGATGGCATCACACAATCAATCAATGGCAAAATCGTTACTATAACTTATCCAGGTACTGGATCATTTTACATTAATGTTTACAAACCAAATGATGTTTTTGCAGCAGATACAATGGGCGGTTATGTTTATGCAATAACAAGCAAGAATACCTTTACTATAGATATGAGTTTTACTCAGGATGCTTATTTTAATTATAAAATAAAAAATAACAATGCCTGGAGTCAAGTTCATTCATTTAGTCTACAACCGGGTTCGTCAAGTGCACAAGCAGAGTATGCACAAGAACAAATAACTCCGCAAAAAGGCGATGAACCTGCAACAACGCAAAAGTCATCACAAGAACAACCTACGCAAGAACAAGGGCCGATAATGGTCGCTCAGCAATTGCCGGGACAAGAAAATGTTCAATCACAACCTTCACAGCAACAAAGTCCTCCTGCAAAAAATCAACAATCTCCGAAAGAACAACCGCCAGCACAAGCAGCAAATGAACAAGTAGCTCAACAAAGCACTAGTTGCGGTGTTTGGTGCACGATAAAGGGTTGGTTTGGCGTAACTAGCGAACAAACTACAGCGCAATCATCAACACCACCCGCAACTGCACCACCTTCAACAGCTTTGCTTCCACCACCCGCAGATTCTGCTCCAGTTCTGCCGGTAAATAATGTAACAAATCAGACTGTACAACATCTTCCTAAAAAAACAATTAATCCTACATCAACAAAAATAACTACTGTTATTGCACCAACACAAGCTGTTGTTCAACCAACTGTTCAGCAACCAAAAACAGTAGTTGCACCAAAATCAACAATAAAAAAGACAACCAATCCTGTTATTCCACCAGCACAAGAAGTCCCACCAAAACAAGTACAGCCACAACAGCAAACTCCAGCAGCAGTACAACCAACTGAAGTGTGTGGAAATAATGTCTGTGATTTTGGCGAAAGAACAACTTGTCCTCAAGATTGCAACACTTGCGGCGCATGGTGTAAACTTAGAACGTGGTTAACAACATAGTTTTCTTTTGTTTATTTTTTCATCTCTAATTCTCTTCTAGTTATTCTATAGTTATTTTCTCATTCTCTCAGTCCACTGGACACCCTCGCGAGAAGTATATAAGTCTGTAACTTATCACATAATAATGGACGAGAACAATACATTAGCCGTATTTCAAGGGAAGACTATCAGGAAAATCTGGCACAAGGATGAATGGTGGTTCTCAGTTGTTGATATAGTTCGTTCGTTAACAGATAGTGTTGATGCAAAAGACTATTGGTATCGATTAAAACAAAGAGAACTAGAAAATAGCAATATTGAACTATCGACATTTTGTCGACAGTTGAAATTGCCTGCTGAAGATGGTAAATTAAGAGAAACAGACTGTACCAACACCGAAGGCGCATTTAGAATAATTCAGTCCATTCCATCACCAAAAGCAGAACCATTCAAACTCTGGCTTGCTAAAGTTGGATATGAAAGAGTACAAGAGATAGCAGACCCAGCATTATCAATCAATCGTGCAAGAGAGAACTGGTTAAAGGTTGGACACTCTCAAAAATGGATTCAACAACGCATGATGGGTCAAGAGACGAGAAATAAGCTTACTGATTATTGGAAGGACCACGAAGTGACCAAAGAAGAAGAATATGCGATACTAACGGATATCATACACGAAGAATGGACTGGGCTAAGTGTTAAAACTCATAAGCAATTAAAAGGCCTTAATACGCAGAATTTGAGAGATCACATGAGTGAGGCAGAAATAATTTTTACTGCATTAGCTGAATTATCTACTAGAAAAATTGCTGAAAGTGTGGATGCAACCGGACTGCCAGAAAATGTTGATGCTGGAAAAGCTGGTGGGGGAATAGCAAAAAATGCCCGCGTAGAACTTGAAGAGAAAACAGGAAAAAGCATAGTGTCAAAAGAAAATTTCTTACAAAAAAAGAAAAGAATACAGTAAAAATAGCGATATTCAGACGTGTTTATTCTATAGTCATTCTCTCAGTCCACTGGACAACTCCCATAAATCCTTATAAAGCGCAACATCTTACTCTCGTCAATGTTATCGTCGGCTATTAAGGGAGGAAAGGATGCGTTTATTCCTAGAAGGTACCAGGAGACTATCTTTGCTAGAGCCAGTGAATCAAACACGCTCGTAGTCCTTCCTACAGGTCTAGGTAAGACGATGATTGCTGTCATGCTTGCAATTCATAGACTCACACAATATCCGAATAGTAAAATCTTGGTTCTTGCCCCGACAAAACCTCTAGTTCAGCAGCACTTTACTACTTTCAAACAACATATAGATTTAGCTGAAGAGGATTTTGTATTCTTTACCGGTGCAATAGGTCCGCAAAAGCGTAAAGAGCAGTGGAAGAATGCAAAGATAATCTTTGCAACTCCGCAAGTTATCGAAAATGATGCGTTAGGAGGGCTTTGCTCTCTAGAAGATGTTTCACTTCTAGTCGTTGATGAAGCGCACAGAACAGTTGGTGATTATTCTTATGTATTCCTTGCTAAGCGCTACAACGAGACTGCAAAAAATCCTAGAATTCTAGCTCTTACGGCAAGTCCCGGAACAGATAATGAATCCATTACACAAGTATGTACTAATTTGCATATTGAAGAAATTGAAGTTCGCTCTGAATCTGATCCCGATGTCAGTCCTTATGTTCAAGAAATAGACTTAACCTGGGTTAAGGTCGATCTTCCGGCAGAATTTCAGGAAATACAAAGAGTGCTACGATTATGCTATATGCAGCGAATCGAGTACCTAAAAGAGTTAGGCGCAATAAATATTCCTATTTCCCAAATCAATAAGAGAACATTGCTTGCTTTGCAGGCTGAATCGCAAGGAAAGCTTGCAAAAGGCGAGCGTGATATGGAAGTTATGAAGGGCCTTAGCGTTACAGCTGAAGCCCTGAAAATCTATCATGCAGTTGATTTGCTTGAAACACAAGGTCTTGGCGCATTACAAAGATATTTTGAGGGTCTAGCTGAAGCTGCTCGCAACGGCCAATCAAAAGCTGTGCAGAATATAATGATAGATCCATTATGGAAAGCTGCAAAATCAAAAGTAGAAGTTTTAGTCAAACAAAATGTTGAGCATCCAAAGCTAGCAGAACTTCGAAGAATTGTATCTCAAGAGACTCATGCGCAAAAAGATATCAAAATAATTATTTTCAATCAATTCAGAGATCAAGCAGTGAAGATAAAAGAGGCAATCGATGCTCTTGGAATATCAAGCAAGATTTTTGTTGGGCAAGCAAAAAAAACAGATACTGGGATGAGCCAAAAAGAACAGCATCGTGTTCTGGAAGAATTTTCGCAAGGAGAATTCCGCTGTCTTATTGCAACATCTGTAGCTGAAGAGGGTCTAGATATTCCTAAAGTGGACCTCGTGATTTTTTACGAACCAATTCCTAGTGCAATTCGTACAGTCCAGCGTCGAGGACGTACAGGCCGGGGAGAAAAAGGAAAAGTCATTATCTTAATGACGCAAGGAACGTCTGATGCTACGCATAAGTGGGTTGCTCATTACAAGGAAAAGAGAATGTATAAAGCAATTGCTGAAGTAAAAAAGACTTTTAAGATGGGTGCACACTCAAAAAGTTCTTTGAAAGAGGCAAGTTCTAAGGAAGCAAGTAATAAAAAAAGTAACGAAACAAGCCCGCAGAAAACTCTTCTTCAACAATATTTTGCTGAGAAGAAATCAAAGCAGGAAGAGACGATGTCTGAATTGAAGATCATTGTTGATTATCGTGAGAAAGCAAGCCCGGTAATGAAAGCAATTGTAGAATCCGGAGTAAAGCTAGAGCTTAAGCAACTCAGCATTGGTGATTACCAAGTCTCTGATAGAGTTGTTGTTGAGTATAAGCAAGTGGGTGATTTTGTCGACAGCATGGTCGATGGAAGGTTGCTTGCGCAACTGCGTGAACTAAAACAATATACTCGTCCGATATTGTTGGTTGAAGGAGATGCGAACATATATGCACTGCGCAAAGTCCATCCTAATGCAATAGCAGGAATGCTAGCAACAATTGCAGTCTCGTTTAATGTTCCAATCTTGTGGTCGAAAACTCCGCGCGAGAGCGCAGGATTATTGATTGCACTAGCTCGCCGCGAACAAATCGGCGGCCAAGACTTTCAACAGCACACCGCTAAGCCTTTGTCTGATGCAGAAATACAAGAGTACATTATCGCATCATTTCCCGGTATTGGCTCAACACTAGCTAAACCATTGCTTGCAGAATTTGGTTCTATAAAAAACATCGTGAATGCTAGCGAAGAGGAATTGAAGAAAATCCCTCTTATCGGCGAGAAGAAAGCAAAGCGAATCAAGGAAATAGCTAGCAAGGAATATCAGAAGAAATTATGAGTTTTTATTCGTTTTTTTAGTAATCTTTTTATACCATCTTTTCATTGATATCCTATTTGGGGAGGTATTTTCATGAAAACATTCATAGCAATATTATTAGCATTAAGTTTAGTTCTTGTTGCTTGCTCTCAAGGTGCAAACAACGGTACGAATGGTACTGGTGAATCAAAAGCAGCAGATAAAGTCGATAAGGGTGCTGGATCGTCTGGTGAAGCAGAATTCTTAAAACTCTTAGGTGGAAAAGTAAATCTTGAATACAAGGTTGCATATGATCTAAAAACCGTAGCAGATAAACAAACGGTAGCAATGCAGTATACTCAATATATGAAGACGGAAAAGAAGATTCGAATGGACTCGACATATCAAGGCATGGAATCGCAGACATACATGGTAAGCGATACTTATACGATGTGTACTAAGCAAAGTGGTGCATGGACTTGTTTCAAGCTTGATACTCCAAAAGAGCAAGCTGCTGATACAAAAGCATATGAAACAAAAATCGAAGACAATCCGTCTGATTACAGTACAATATCTGATGGAACAATGCAGGTTGCAGGAGTTACAGCTACATGTTTTAAGATAACAGGTGTTGCGGATAAATTAACCAGCAGATACTGTTTCAAAGATGGCGTTCCATTGTATATTTATATGGAGTATGATGGCGGGTCATCTGAGATGAAAGCAACAAGCTACTCGACAAGAGTATCTGATTCTGAGTTTGTTCCTCCAGCTAAAGCACAAGATATGAATGCATTAATTGGCGGAGCAGGAGCTGGTGCAGATGCATGTGCATACTGCAGCTATTTGACCGGCACAGATAAAGACGATTGCTTAGCAAATTGTGGTAAATAAGTAATCAGAAATTTATTCTTTTTTTAATTTTTTTTATTTTAATTTTTATTTAGTTTTTTAGCGTCAATTTATTAGTTTAAATCTATTAGTTTTCATCGTCTTAATGTAATTTTAATATTCTAAATTCAAATTGCAAACAACGTTGCTAGATAGATATCCATCATTTAATAATAATTAAGATAGTTAGCATATTCAATTAATTTTTCTATTAACTTATTCTACTAATTTAAATTACTATTAGAAAAGCCTGACTACTATTTCGAGGATTGTAACAAACGTTTTTATTCTATTTTATTTCTTCTTTTTTACTTGACTTGCAACAACTGCAACAGCGTCAACTATGTCTTCAATTGTGCATCCTCTCGACAAATCGCTGATGGGGTGAGAAAATCCGCGTAGGATCGGACCGATTGCGCGGCATCCGCCCATGTGTGTTGCAATCTTATATGCTATGTTTCCAGAGTTTAAATCGGGAAATACGAATACATTAGCAATTTTATGATCTTTTTTTTCAGATTCTTTTTTATTTGATTTTCTTTTTGCAATTTCCAAATCGAATGCTGCATCGAATTGTATTTCCCCGTCGATATAATACTTAGGAGCTAATTTTTTTGCAATCATTGTTGCAGTGTGAACTTTACTTGCGTGCTCATGATCTGCGCTTCCATGAGTGCTAAAGCTCAAGAATGCAATGTTTGGCGTAATTCCCATCTCTTTTGCGCAATTTGCTGTTGCAACACCTATATTTGCCAGTTCTTCAGGAG
>CAVRUV010000010.1:0-13572 GCA_963724455.1 uncultured Candidatus Woesearchaeota archaeon | reverse complement strand
ACAGTTCATATTGCCAAACATCATCAAAAAATAATATGATATAATTATTTCCCAGATATCCTCCGATGTATGCTCTGCAATTTCCCGGCGAGAATCGTTTTATTTCGCCTAACAATTGTTTTCCTCTGATGTCATCGACTGCCGTAATTGACCATCTTGTCGGAACAAGTTTTCTTTCTATAGGAATTCCGAAATTTCCCATGCTAAATGCACGCGTGAGATAATGCTCGTCAATTCCTTTGCTGGCAAGCAGATGAATTGCATCTCCAGCTGTAATATCATTTGCGCTCGTTACCTTATCGACTCTTGTATCAACGTGCACGTTCTCAGTTATTGTTGCTTTTTGTAATGCAACGCTAGGTCCATGCGGAGCAACTTCATTATTGAATGCTATTGTAACGTGCGGCTTTTTTTCAAGATTTATTTCCATATCAACCGGGCGTTTAGCAAGACTAACTTCTTTTGCAATCTCTGAGAATCTATCATTAAATCCTTTTATGCTCGTCTTGAAATGTGAATTTATTAGTTGCGAGCGAAGTTGTATGATGTCTGGAATCGATGTTCCTTCATTTGACCATGCTAGTGGGTCATCATGCTTGTTGTAATCTTCAGTTCCAAGAATGCCAACTCTGATGTTTGGATAACCAAATTTTCCAATAAATACATTCGGGGATTTGCCGAAAAAATCCTGTTTGAAATTCTTTAGAACTGCGCGTTCTTTCTGCTGCTTGTAAAGAATAGTGCATGATCTATAATCGTGTTGCTTGCTGCCGCAGAAAATGCATGCCATGGAGTAGAGTTATTGTATTGATTCAAAAGCTTTACGTCAAGTATGTTGTTAAATAAGTGTATATGCTCATATGTTGTAGACATTTTTATAGTTCTACTTATGATGCTTTTTTATTTAAGAATTGTACGTAAAATTTATTTACACCCGCGACATATCGCGATGCACGTGATTCTGATATTGAAAGCTCTGCTAAGCCTTCATTGCCGCGGTTATATTCTGCTGTCGCGATATTTTTTGATTTTGCATGATTATGCGTCTTGTTATACCAGTTAGCATAGTTGCTCATGAATACTTTTGTGCCGATGCGAATATCTTCTCCAGGCATTAATAGCCTATCTGAGAGCTCTTTTAGTGTGCGCTCTTTGAGTTTTGGGTCTTTGTCAATACGTGTGCGGTCTTCTTTTGAGTACTCGATTAGATATGCAGTTTCAGGAATGACTTGCATTCTTCCTGTATCATCAGAATATCCTCTGACGCCAAGCGCGCCAGCTGACTCTTGCATTATGATTCCTTTTATTTGTAATATAAGATCATTAAGCTGTGAATGGTTGAGACGTACGTGATATTGTGCTGCGCTTTGTGCAAGATATTTTTTTATTTGTTGTTCGTGACCGAGTGATTTGTTTGCAATAGATAGTGTGGTGGTTTTTTGTTTTCCATCTTGCGCATTTATGGAGATGATGTTCGGTGTTCCGTATACTTCTGCTATACGTTCAATGTTTTTTTCTGATGTGGAAAGACGATATCTATTTCCTTTTGTTGTTTTTATTGGTGTTAAGTTGGTTGTATCAATGCCGTTTTGAGTAAGGTCTTGTGCAAATGATTTAGCATTATCTTGCGAGATGAAATCCCCGAGCAAAATATATTTTCCATTTGGAAGTGATGGGGTCAAGTCCGGTATCTTTGGAAGTGATGGTGCAGAAGAAGTATGTGAGAATGGTGAGATAATTACTTTTTCTATTGTGTTTGCAGTTGTTCTTAATGCATTCATATATTTTGGTGCGAATGCAGCATATCCTAGTATTGTTGTAGCAACTGCAATGCCGAATAATGCATGTAGCGGATTGTAATCATCTTCTGCAGGAACTGCAGTCTTGTAATTGATTGGTGCTGCTATTGCTGCTTGTAGTGGAGTTAATTCTCTGCAGAGGATTATGTTTGGGATATGGATATGTTGTTCTTCTTTTGGAAATGGAAGTTTTATTATTTTAGCTTGGTTATTTTCTAGTTTGTTCACATTTTCCATTGCTAGCTCTAAATTGCGAGCTCTTATATGATCGTGAAGTTCTGGAAATTCTTTTAGTGATATATATGTTTCAAAAGCTTTTGCAAGTTCAAATGTTGCAGCAGTTAATTTTTTACTACCCTGTCCGATTGCATGTGCAACTGCTTTTGTATCGTGAGTGATTACATCTGCCGTGCCTTGAACTACATCATGGACTGCATCATACATTCTTTCTTCTAAGGATATTTTTTTTGAACGTTCAACAACAGAACCTCTGCCTTCTGGTACGGATGGTCCAGGAGCCTTGTATGGTTTTCCTGCTTTATAGCCCTTAGGGAAGACTGGAGTACGGTCTTTCGAAAAGAGGTCATCCATGGTGAATTCATGTGTGTGTGTCATCTTACGTTTCTCCTAGTAATTATTTATGAAATCGCTTCTAATAATCCAAGACCTTCATTGGGTTTTGGAACCCCTTAAAAGCCTATTGCCAAATGTAATATATAAATGTTTTGGTAATTTTACTATTATTAAGTAGTTAATTATAGATTTTTATTGGTTTTGATGGTCTTTTATTATGCTATCAAGTCAATTCAAATTTGTTCAGAGAATAATATTTGATTAAAGTAATTTGTCCAAAGTTTGTTCTTTTGTAGTCGGGCTTTTGTATTCTGGTTCTGTTTTTTGTATTGGTTTAGCTCCGCCTAAAAATGTGTACAGCGAAAGCAGGGTTGCTATTGCGTGCACGGTTGCGGTATGTATTGTCGCAGTAAAATTCGGCAATAATGTTTGAAACGTGTATGGTTGTCTAGATTCTCTCATGTGTGTGGGTCCATGATGCTCATCAGGGAAAAAATGTTCGTATTCTTCTTGTACTTTCTTATCATGATATGCTAGGGGAGATAAATTGAGTGAGCCTTCGAGGTTTCCTAAATCTGGATTGTAATATACCTTACTTTGTCTGTGCATTTATTTACGCCTTCATTCTACGGTGCGATATGTATGATTAATATCGTAGAGGAAGAGAGTGTATTGTTTCGCGCATTTATAAAGATTACTTATTATCTAGTGACTAACTTTTTTGCATTTATATATAAAGCTATATAAATGAGGCCACATTTCTCTCTTATCTATGCGTACCGATGCACGAGTCAAATGCAAAAAGATCTCTGATAAAGGAGAGAAAATGCTACAAAACAAGACCGTTGCATTAGCCGGAGTAGGCGCAGTTGGTAGCACAATGGCAAGCATGCTTGCTCGCGAAGGCATTAACTTACGCATTGTAGATATGGGTCGTGTCGAAGAAGAAGACATGCACCGCCTGACTATTTTTTATGAAGAGGATATTACTAAATTCAAGGTAAAGCAAGCCAAATTACGCCTTGCAGCTATCAACCCTCATGTGCAAGTAAAGAGTTTTCATGAAGAGATTGGAGAAAGCAATGTATTCTTACTTGATGGTAGCGTTATTATCGATGCAACAAACAATAATGAAGTAAATATTGTTACTATTCCATACGCTGCTAAAAAAAAGAAACCATTCATTCTTATTAGATACAGCGGTACGCAAGCACGCATCCTAGTAACTCACAAGGCACTTACTCTAAAAATTCTTGAAAAACTCAAATTGCCTTCTCAGGAAAAAGAAGGAATCTTTGGGCCAGTAACTTCTATTGCAGCAAGCATTGTTGTTGCCCAAATTATGAAGATACTTATCGGGGATAAAATCAGCGCAATCTATGAAATCGATGCCTGGGATATGAAAGTCAAAGTTACAAAGATTTAGGGGTTTGAGTTTATTATTTCTATTCGGGTTATTTTTACTTAGTTTTTCGTAATTTATTTTTGTTTAGTTTATTTATCAGATAATTTATTCATTTTATTAGACATTAGCATCATTTAATTCATAGTTAGTGCTGGTAAGTTAGTGATAATATATTCTCTAAGTTATGAGGTTATTGTTAGACTATTTTTATTAGAAAATCCTACTACTGTGCTAGGTTTAATAAAAATTAAAAAAAAGAATGATGTTTTAGTTTTCGAATTGTTTCTTAAGCTTGTTATACCAAGAATTAAGCTCTTTTTTCATAGCTTCTTGACCTTCAAGTTCCATAACTCTTATATCCAAACTTTTACCGCTGAAATGAGCAACAATTGTAGCCTCATCGCTTTTATTCTCATGAGAACCGAATGATCTAACATCTGATCCTATAAATGCTGATGTTATATTATAACCTTGGCAAGATGCAATTGCATTTTTTATTTGTGCAAATCCTTCTTTGCGCTCAGATTCAAATTTTATGTGCTCGTACTGGAATCCTTGTATCATGCCATCAACTTTTTCATTAAGTGATAATCCTGAAGGTGTTCCATCTGATATTCTAATTTCATTTGAGAGTGTTGCTGTACCTATAAACAATCCACTGAGTTCACTGTATTTAAATTTCATATCTGAAAGAGGAAATATTCTTCTGGAGATACTTGTTGCCAAGTACATAGGTATTGAGTCAGATGTTCCACTATAAGATACAATATTTGCATGTCGCAAATATACTCTTGTCTCTTCAGATGCGAATGGGTATGTAGCAATTACTGCTTTGGCTAATTCTTGGGGTTTATCTGTTCTGAATGATTTTTCCATAATATCCCTCGTTACCACTGAGAAATAGAATATTGTTTAAATCAGTTTTGGTGCGGTTTAAAAAGGTAATAAGTACTTTATTCTATTTGATTTACGACTAATCTTTTTATTAGAAAATCCTACTACTTTTGTTCTGGGAACTTAGAACAGATTCTTTTTACTCAGGAACATAATCAAGATATCTGTCTTCTTCTAGTGCAGTTTTGCCTTGTTCTGTCGCAATGGCTGAATGGATCTTATTATCTTTCATCTCGATTTTTATGAAACCCAGGTCTTCTAGCTTCATGAAAATCATTGTACAGAGTTCAGTATCCATATTGTTTATCTTAGCCACTTCTTGCGGGGTGTAATATCTAAGATAATCAATAGTAAAGAGTGTTAGGAATTCCTCTTGTGAAAGCGGTTCAGTTACTGGCAAAGCTGATGATTCAGATGGTACTTCAGGATCCATGCTGTAAGAATTACTTAGGGGTATTTAATTGTGCTATGTATACAATTCTTTATTTCTTATCGAACTCTTCATTGACTAGTTCTGAGAACTTTGTAAAGAACTTTTCCCAGTCTTTTTCAGCTACGACTAATCCGCAGGCAAACTTGTGTCCGCCACCGTAGCCTTCGCAGCCTTTCAATGATTCAGTAATCTTTATTGGTATTTCTGTGTTCTTGCTTCTTACGCTGCATTTGTAGAATCCGTCATGATTTCTACCGACCAGAATTACTTTTTTTGGGTATCTAATTAGTAGTTCATTGGATACTTCTGCGCTGAGTGCCATATCGTTTGTGTAGATGTATTCAAGTATGTTCTTGGATGATTGCGCTGCAATATTTGCTCCTTCAATCATTGTGTTGTATATTGTTGCAATCTTCTCGTATTTCTTCCATAAGAACCTTCCTCGAGGGCTTGTCTGGTCTAGGATTTCATATGGTGATTCAATTCTTGTTAGTGTGAGTACAGATTTTTTTGTTTCAATGCTCTGTCCTTTCAAGTTGAATTGTATGATGCGTATAAGTGTTGCAATCTTCGTGTCTAGGTATAGGTCTTCGATTCGTTCATATTTATCCGGCATTAAATCAGGGTATTTTTCTTTGAATTGTTCAATAAAATCTGGTACGTGCCAATCTGCAATGCAGCCGATGGTTGCAATCCAGAGATTTGTTTGTGTCAATTGATATGCCCAATAGCTTGTTGGCCTATTGTCCTTATCATCAAATATTCGCGGGTTAAGATAGAGTACATTCTTGTATTTTTGTGTAAGTTCAGTTTGTGGTTCGTGGTGGTCAATCCATAATATTGGAGTCTTTATTTTTTCAAAGAATTCCGGAGAGACTTTTGGCTTGTCTAGTATAACTATAATATCTGGTCCGTATTCGTCAACTTTTCGTATATACTCTTCAGAAAGTGTCGGACTGCTCTTTATTGCTACACCTCTGCCTTCATGACAGAACTGATAGATCATGGTGAATGAACAGGTTCCATCAGGATCGTCATCATGGAAGATTAGCGGCCTAGCAGCATGCTGTAGCATATTGCGGGCTTTTTCGAGAATCTCTTGCGGGACGACCATCTTAAGAGCAATAAGGGGCTATTTTTAAAATGAATGGATTAGGAAACTATTAGGAAGTAACGTCTTGAACTTATTTTCCACCATTGCGTTGTTGCTGACTAAACCATTCTAATGCTGTTTTAAGCTCATTTTCAGTAAAATCCGGCCATTTAGTTTCGGTGAAGTAAAGTTCGGCATATGTTGATTGCCAAGGTAAGAAATTAGATAATCGTTGATGTCCGCCGGTTCTAATCATCAACTCAACATCTGGCAAGTCTTTTGTATCGAGGTATTTTGAAAAGTTTTCTTCTGTTAGTTCCTGTGTGTTGTTTATTTTTTGTATTGCTCTAATGATCTCATCTCTACCGCCATATGCTAGCGCAACTGTTAGTGTTATTTTTGTGTTGTTCTTTGTTTTCTCTATCAATTCAAGTAAGAGTTTTTGTAAATTAGGGGGTAGTTTTGTTAAATCACCAATTGTGTTGAAGCGTACGCCGTTTTCTTGGAATGATTTTTCGTAATCGTAGATTTTTGCAAGAATGCCTAGGAGGTGATCGAGTTCTTCTTTTGCGCGTTTAAGATTCTCTGTTGAAAGTGCATAAACTGTAAGGTATTTTACTCCGAGTTTTGCTGCTGCTTTGGTTACATTTTCAAGAGTTTTTGCGCCTTCATCATGACCGAGATATTTTAATATGCCCTTTTCAGAGGCCCATCTTCTATTGCCGTCAAGAATTATAGCGACGTGCTCAGGAACTTTACTCATATTGCTCTGAGCTTTTCATGAATATTTAAAGATATACGCACGAAACGTTTAATATTGCGGCTCAAATCCTATTCTGTATGCAAGAATGTGTTAAAGAACGCCCTTATTTGATTGGTATAGCTGGTTCAAGTTGTTCTGGAAAGACAACGCTATGCGATGCGCTTGCTACAGGCTTACCTGATATGTTTAGCATGGGTAAACCTCTTATTGTGCATACAGATGATTATTGGACTGATAGTAAGACCTTTCCCATGGTTCATGGTCGTAAGAATTGGGAATTACCCTCTTGCGTTGATTTTAGCAGATTGTATACAGTCCTTGAAAAATTGCAGACTGGTAGTGCTGTTTTGGCACCGCAAGTTATGCGCAAATACAATTGCGATAGTAACGTTAAAGAGGCTATGTTGAATCCAACACCTATTATTCTTGTTGAAGGGTTCTTGCTTTTTTATGATTCGTGCATTCGTTCTTTGTTTGATAGAAAGTTCTTTGTTGATGTGCCTGATGAAGAAGTTGTGGCACGTCGCCTTGCAAGGAATAGGTCTCATTTGCAGGATAAGGAGTTGTATTATCGTGAAGTTGTTGTTGGAGAATATAGAAAATACGGCTTGCCTTCAAAAGAACAAGCAGACCTAATATTGGATGGCCTGTTGCCTATTGAGAGGAATGTGCAGAGGGTTCTTGATGATATCTTGCAAGCTAGATTGTGAGAACTCTATTGTATTGTTGTATTTTTTTCGATAGATTTTGGTTTTCTGATGATGCCGTGGCGTTGCGCAATATCTTCATTTATTACTTCTTCTAATAAGTCATTTCTTCTAGTTAGATGGTCGTTTCTTGCTTCTAAGTTGACATTGGTTGTTTTTGCTTTATTTTCTTGGTATCGTGATATTAGATGTGCTGCTGTTAATGTGACTATTGATCCTAGGATGTATAGAGGAGCTGTGTCAGCCTCAATAGGATTTGTTGGATTAGTAAATAACAGCTTGTATGTGCCTACACTTGCACCTAAAACACTAAGACCTTCACAGGTACGTCTAGCGTATTGTAACATAGTTTCATTGTTGTATTGCATGAGTTTAGGTAGTTTAGGGGCGTTTAAATAATTGTTGTTTTATTCACTGCGTAGTAGTATTTTATAGAAACATTTATATAGGAGTACCCTCATATAGTAGTAAACAACGCTGAGGGGAGAACCTGCAAGAATGATCTTTCATTCTTCTACCACCTCACCACCACCCTCTCCCCTCGTGTTGTCTTTTATACTCAAAATTGAAGGTTACACTTATGAAAACTTACCACGCACTTGCATTAAGCGGAATTTTAGCAATGGGATTAGGATGTGATAGTGTTCATAATTCTAAAAACAATATTTCTAAAATTGAATCTCCGATGGGAAAATCATTTGGGCATATTCCTGCATTTTCAAATGCGGGTCCTAAATATTTAAATGTTGGTTGTGCAAATGCAGCTGGAGATTTTAATAAAGATGATAATTTAGATTATATATCTGTAGGACATCTTCCGGGAGAAGAAATTGCACGCGCATATTTATTTTTAGGTAATGGGAGGGGGGGATTTTCTAAACCTGTTCCTGTGGCCGATATACCTAAATGTTATAGTTCATCAGTATCTATTACCGCGGGTGATTTCAATAGAGATGGTAATTTGGATTTTATTATGTCTGCTATTATTCCTGGAGCGGAAGAAATTCACTCCTACTTGTTCTTAGGAGATGGCAAAGGCAACTTTACACAGAGATGATTTTTTAAACAACTAAAAGGTTCTGGTACTATGAATACACGATCTTTACAGCAAGGAGCGCTTGCATTCTCTCAAGATACTAGAAAGAAGATTACCGATGCTCTTGCTATGCCGTTTCGTGCAGCTTATCCTGATAGGGTATACAGTAGTTCTCTTAGCGTATTTTACAAACGTCATAGCGTACAACAATTACCATTTTCTCAAGTATCTCTAATAGATATGAGTTCTGAAGATGTAAGGGTGGTTGCGCGTTTAGAGATTGCATTGGGCTATGATGGTTGTTCTTCAACTTCAGATATTGTTCTGCCCGGAGAAACCGTGGAGCAAATTATTGCTTTGGTAAGAAATGAGTTTCCGAGAAAAACATTGACTTTTGAAGATCTTGCCAGTAGATGCAGATAAGATACTAAACTCTAAATAAGCTTGTTAAGCTAATTCTGCACATGATTGTTTGTTTATCTGTGTATGTCTAAGCCTACGTAGAACTTGATTTCTTGGCTTTGTTGTTGCGGTGAACCGCGTATTGTCGGGGCGCAGCATTTTGTTTTTACAGATCTGAATAAATCATAATGATCTGTTTCTGGCAGTTGCATATTTGCGTAGTGTTCTATTGGTATTTGTAGTCTTTTTTCTTCAGGATCGCCCGGTTTTAGATGTTGAGGGTTAGCGACTCTGAATGCTAATTCTACAACATCGCCTAACTCTTTTACCTCATGTAGCTTATGAGGAACACTTCCCCCTATTGGTGGTCTTTTCTCAATCGAACCGTCGGTTCCATAAAACTGTATTCTGCTCATAAGTTCAGAGTCCATTATGTTCTTTTAAATATTGCGATTTGAAGTTGGTGCGGTCTCCTAGAAATAGTAGTTAGGATTTACTAGTAATATTAGTTTTAGTTGACTTAATTTAGTTTTAGTTGATTTAATTTAGTTTTAGTTGATTTAATTATTTTTTTTTGTGCTGCGGAGATTTTATGCTTACGCAGAACTAGCGTCGCGCCCGGCTCCGCCTTGGTGCGCTCCTGATTTTGCTCCAAGGCAGCACGTTTTCTAATTGAATATGTTATTATGATTAACATTTATATCTAGAATTTATTTTCTATCTGTATTTCATTTTCTTACCCATCTTGGATTGCATTTTCTGCATTGCTTTTTGCATGTCCTTTTCCGAGCCCACGCCTTTCATCATCTTCATCATTTTTTTTGATTGCTTGTATTGCTTGATTAGTGCGCGCACTTCATTAACATCTTGCCCGCTGCCTTTTGCAACTCTATCGATTCTAGCAGGGTTCAATGTTTCTTCAGGGTCTTCGAGTTCAGCTTTTGTCATGCTGTCCATGATGAATTTCCAGCGCTTGATTTTTTCTTCTTGCACGTCGAGCATGTCTTTTGGGATCTGCGCACCACCAAGGCCTGGCATCATAGAAATTACCTTCGATAGCGGACCCATTTTCTTCATTGCCTGCATTTGTTCATACAAGTCAACAAGGTTGAATTCTCCGGAGAGCATTCTTGTTCCCATTGCTTCAGCATCCTGATTCTCGAATGCAACTTTCGCAGTCTCAAGTAATGATTCTAAATCACCCATTCCAAGCAAGCGTCCAACAAATCCTTGTGGTTTGAATTCTTCTAGGTCATCGATTTTCTCGCCCACACCGATGAATTTTACTGGTGCACCAGTAATTGAACATGCAGTGAGTGCTCCACCGCCTTTAGCAGTGCCGTCTAGTTTTGAGATAATAACACCAGTAACATTGCAAGTGTCATGGAATGCTTGCGCTTGTTTTTGTGCTGCTTGTCCGACATCGGCATTCATTACAAGAAGTGTCTCATCGGGTTTTACAGCATTATTGATGGATGTCAGTTCAGTAATTAATTCATCTGAGAGCGCATCGCGTCCTGCAGTATCGATTATTATCAGTTCATATTGTTCGAGCTCTTTTTCAAATTTAGAAAAAATCGCTGCAGGATCTTTGAGGGTTTTATCGCCAAAAACCGGAACTTCAATTTGAGAACCAAGCTGTTTGAGTTGATCGAATGCGGCTGGTCTCCATGTGTCGGTGGAAATCATTGCAACGCGCATGCCGCGTTTTTTATAGTGTTTAGCTAGCTTTCCGCAAGTTGTGGTTTTACCGTTACCGAATAATCCAACTAGCATTAGTCTAAATGGTTTTTTTGTAATATTGACTTGTGTTTTATCGCCACCTAAGAATTTGACTAGTTCATCATAGACAATTTGCACGACGTGTTCGCGCATTCCAAGACCCTTTGGCGGGGCTTCAGATAATGCTCTATCTTTGATGTTTTTTGTGAGTGTAAAGACTAGTTGGACGTTGACGTCTGCTTGTAGTAGTGCTCTTTGGATATCTTTTACAAGCTCGTTGATGAGTTTTTCATCTACAGATGTCGCACCAGTAATCTTGCGCAAAGTAGCCTTTAAACTGTCTCCTAGCTTGTCTAGTACCATAGATGGTTGATACCTGCTGTGAGTTTATAAGAATATCGGGCTATTTTTGTTATTGTAGTCTTGTTATGCAGTATCCGTATGTTCTATCGAAGGATTCGAAGTGTCTTGTGTGGAATTTTTGCGAGTCTAGTGTAGGATATGATTCTTCGTTGTACTGCTGGCGAGTACGAAATAGTTTTCCTCCAATTGTTAGTGTTTGCAATTGTTCATCGAGGGTGCTAAATGGTGGGCCGTGACAATTGATTGCTAATCTTGCATCTAAAAGTTCTTCTGGGAGATTATTTTTTCCAAATTGGTAGTTGCAACAGTGTATCTGTCCAGTTCTGATGTAAGCATTGATTGCTTTTACTGCATGTCTTTCTGCTGCAAAAATATCTATTAATTCATTATGCCGTAATCCTTTACTGATGTTGTGCAAATCTTGTTGTATTAATATGTAATCAAATATGTCATTAATGATGATTGTTGCGGTAGGATTATTTTCTGCCACAGATAATGGTGCACAGCTTAAGCCATTGCCTAAAAATAATATTTTTCCTTTTTCTTGTAATAATTCATCTGCTACATATGGCATGAGTCGATTTATCTCTTCAATACTTCTTGTAGTGATGCCAAGTCCACCCACAGTTGGGTTTTTGGCATCATTATTTGTTTTTTCTTGTGGGGAATTTATTTGTATCATGCCCAAGGTTTTCTTAAATTCATTAGATTCATAAGAGAATGTTATACTGCTTTTTGTGTGATATTGTGCAATCACTTCGAGATATTCTTGGGCTTCATTCGGTGTTAGGAGCATTGTTTTAAGAGTTTAGTTGTGCATATAAAGATTTCTTTTAGTAATCACTTATAAGTGGTATTAAATTTGTTTTATTATGTATTTTATTATTTTTATTTTAATTATTCCCGCCCGCCACCCCTACGCCTCCGCCCTAATTACTGTGCTGCAAAGCATCTACTGCCGCCGGCAGGTTTTACGAAAATCGAGTTGCATGAATCACTCGATTTTCTGGTTGGCTTCAAGGCAGCATTTCTTGTACGGGCACATGTTTTGTATATTCGGATTATTTTTGATATTTTATTCTCTTCTACATCATTTCTCCACAAAGCTTTTTATATGGCTCTGGCGATGTTACTGATATGCAACGTCATCGTCGTGTATTGATTTTCTGTGCTCACTCTGATGATCAAGTCTTCGGAGCAGGAGGAACTATTGCAAAACTTGCTCTTGAAGGTGCAGAAATAAAGACTATAATTTGTAGTTATGGAGAATTGACGCATCCGCATCTTGATCCTGTTGAAATAAGAAGAACAAGGGTTCTTGAGAGCAAGCGTGCAGATGAGATTCTTGGCGGCAATGGCGTTCAGTTTCTTGGGCTAGCTGAAGGAAAATTTCATGCAGAGTTTGAAGAACGCGGATTACAAGATAAACTTTCAAAATCTTTGCGAGCATATAAGCCAGATGTAATATTTACTCATTCATCTGATGATCCTCATCCTGATCATAAGGCAGTTCACCAGATAGTGTTGTCATTGCACAAAACATTTTCTAGTCCTTGCGAAGTATATACTTTTGATGTATGGACTTTCTTTGATACGAAAAGAACACAGCCTAGAATGGTAGTTAATATTTCAAAGACTTTTGTTCGTAAATTAGACGCACTTTCCGCGTTCAAGTCGCAGAAAGTTGCATTATTAACTCTGCTATGGACGGTATATTTAAAATCAATTTATCATGGATGGCGTAATGGCGCAAGATATGCAGAAATATTCTGCAAGGTACGATGAATATTGTGTGGCAAGTATGGTTCGTATAACAATTGATCGCGATGAAATGGAGAATGTAGAGAAGGTTGATTGGAAGGCATACGATCAAAAAGAAAAACAGAAAAAAGATACTGTTCCAAAGAATACGGGCAATAAGCGAATGCTTCTTATCACCACTGACAATTTCTTGCCAAGATGGGATGGTATTAGTAGATTTCTTTCAGAGATTATTCCGCGTTTAAAGCAGGATTATGATATCACTGTCGTTGCGCCATATTATGGTGAGATTGCAATTGAAGGTGTTAATATTATTCAGATCCCCTTACAGAAACGTTCTTTTGGCGACTATACTCCTGCAAAAATTGAGTATCAGCGAATAAAACGTCTTGTGCAGCGTTCAGATATTGTGTTCAACCAAGCATTAGGATCTATTGGGGTGTGCGCAATCCTTGCTGCAAAACGCTGCAAGCGTCCAATAGTAAATTATATTCATAGTGTTGAGTGGGAGCTTGCACCAAAAGCTCTTGCTTCAAAACCATTATTTCGTGGTCCGATTATTCCTCTTTCTAAAATCGCAGCAAGATTTTTCTATAATAAATGCTCTTTGTTGATACTGCC
>CAVRUV010000009.1:0-6386 GCA_963724455.1 uncultured Candidatus Woesearchaeota archaeon | reverse complement strand
TGACTTTAATACGCGGTGTATTGGTACATAAGAAAATCCTAATCTTATATTCTTGTCAAGACTGTATGTTTTTTGAAGAACATATGGTTCCCAGGATATTATTATAGTTCTATCTACCATTTTGTATTTTTGCAAAAGTGCAACAAGCTGTTCTTCTTCTCCAGCATCTTTTACATCTAGATATAGTTCTTTATTGGATCTTGAGATAATAAATAACATTTGTTCAAGAAGTATTGCATCTTGTTTTATGTCGTCGTAGTTTTTTTCATTCACTCTTTCAACTTTTTTCTGTTCATTAGTAAAATGAGGATTGTGTATAACTATCCACTTAAGATCCTTAGTGATTCTTACATCAATTTCCACTGCGTCTGCATTGCTTATAACTGCTGCGCGTAGTGCGCTCATACTGTTTTCAGGATGGCCAAAACCATTGCAGCGATGTGCTATGACTATTGGTTTAGAATCTATAACGTCTTTTTTCAAAGTCTACGACCTCTCCATTCTTGCAGATAACACCTTCGGCTTTAAGCATTGCTATTTTCCTGTCTATTGCAATGCCCGACTGCTCTCCCATGAACCCGCCGATTCTTCCATCTGACGCGACTACTCTGTGGCAAGGGACTTTCGGAGCATATGGATTATTTTTAAGAGCAGTTCCTACTGCGCGATACGCGCGTGTTCCAATTGCATTTGCAAGATCCTTATATGTTGTTACTTTCCCTTTGGAACTTTTAGAAGTGCAGTATATACTTTATCTGCGAATGATAATTTATTTACTGATTCTTTTTTTAGTTGCGCAGATTTACTGCTCGTCCCTCGCAGATTTTTCGAAATTAGTCCTGCATGAATCGGACTAATTTCTGATTTTTCTGCAAGGCAACAATTCTTCTTTTTATGTTTATATTTTTTTTATGTTGAACGGAATTCATAAATCATACACTCTCATGCGATATTTCTTTCCTTGGATTATGTATGTTCTAGTCCATTTGTATTGTGCACCGTATTTCTCAATGGATTTCCAAGATCTTATGTTTTCTTCTTCAATTTTGCACCACAGTATTATTTTGAGTTTTTTTGCAACCTTTTGCACTCCATCAAGTACTTCATAAGTAAATCCTGTTCCCCAAACTTTTGGGTGAAGTGCGTGGCCGAATTCCATGCGCCTGCGTTTGCGCTCAAAGAATTTGATATGGAAATCTCCCACTATTTCTCCTGTTTTTTTATCAGATATTGTGTAGATAAAACGTTCTTTTTCGTCCCACATTTCAATATAGTTTAGTATCTCATTTTTTGCATAGATTATGCTCGGAACTTGCGGCCATTCAGGCATTCTTTTTTTTATTGCATTATTGAATTTTTTCCATTCGAGAGCGTCATCTATTGCGATGCGACGCAGCACTGCGCGTTTTGCGAATATGGTCTCTGGCCAATTAGGCGTTCTCGATATTTTCGATGATGTGGTCATAGATTACCTTGCTGTATGTGTGCTTGTAATGTTTTGCATGTTCAAGCATTATCTCTCTTGGAAGCATGATTCCTTTTTTTGATAGGATATCTTCTAGTTCTTTATTGGTTATCCATTGCAGTACTTGAGTGACATTTTTTGGTCGCTGAGTTATTTTTGATCTGTCAAAATCTATCATGATAGGTTTTTCTTTTACAATAAGAATGTGTTTATGCGGGTGTGTCATTTCAAGTTTATTGATTCCAAGAATGTCCATGTTTCTGCATTGGTGCACAATTTCAATAAGGCATTTTTTTATTTGTGGTTTTGTTGCTGTCTTTATCCAATCAAGAATTTCTGGTCCATCAATAAATTCTCTTATGAGCTGAGTTGAGTTGCGCGCAATAAATTTTGGGCCAATGCGTTTTGTATTTACACGCTGCAAAATCATTGATTCGTTCTCGAGAGTATCGACTGTACTTGTAGGATTTTTTTCTTTGATAAGAATTGTTTTACCGTCTAATTTTGCAGTGTATGCTATGCCTCGTTTTCCTTTGGCAAGGTATGTCTTGTCAGTATATTCTATTTTCTGCACGTCCATTGTATTTGTTATATTACTCATGCGTCCTCCATATTCTATATATATAGAGGTGTTCAAACATGCCAATAAAGAGTTCTCCAAGAGATTCATGCACATATTCGTTTTGTTTTAATATTTGATGCACTCTTTCTTTGTTTGTAAGACTCGAGAATAAGAAGAGTATATTTCCGTTAGGCGCAAGATGATGCTTTGCATCTTCTAAGAATCTTAAGCTCCATTCGTACCCTTGTGGGCCGCCGTCAAGCGCAATGTCTTTTAGGCGTGCATCATCAGGAAGGTATGGAGGATTGCAGATAATGGTATCAAATTTTTCTTCAGCTAAGTTGCTAAAAAAATCACTTTCTATTGCATGAATCTTTTTCATGTTCTCGTCGTTAGATGCATTTAATTTTGCACGTAATTCTTTTATTGCTAAAGGATTTTTGTCTGCGGCAATCACTTCTGTAACTTGAGTATTTTTAGCAGCAGTTATTGCTTGAATACCGCTTCCTGTTCCAAGATCGAGTGTTTTTCCTTTTGCATGTGCTACTACATATGTTGCTAGAAATTCCGAGTCCTCACGTGGAGGGTAGATAGGCATATCTTCTGGCATAATGGTCCTGCCTATTGTAAAAAGACGCGATCTGCTTCGTCTAAATATTCCTTGACTCTGCTCATTATTGAAGCCAGGTAATATTTTTCGATGTTCTCTTCAAAGATGACTTTTAGCTTTGCGCGTTCACGCAAGCGATAGTTGTTCTTTACTTTTTCAATGATGAATATGTCTCGTAATCGTAAGAGTTGCCTTCTAATATTTGATGGTGCAATACCAAGTAATTCTAGGGAGCTTGCTTTTCTTTTCTCAATAACTCTTGCTTCTACTTCTGTAGATGTCAGCTCAGTATCTGTTTCGAGCATGACTTGTAGTACATCAACTATGACGTCTCTTGAGTCTCCAGGCTGTAAAAGTCCGAGCGATAAGCATAATTTACGCACGAGATCACGTTTTGATAAATCAACCGGCTTCTCGTATTTACGTAATGTTAGCTCAGCGAGCGGTGTATCGACGCTAATCTTTGCCACTAATTCCCCCCATACTTCCCCTGCGACCTTTGAGAATTGTATTCTATTTAAAGTTTTTGATAGAAGGTTTTTGTCAATGCGCTATTATTGTCTCTTTTGTTATGTTTTCACAGTGATTATTTTTCTGAATGTAAATAAGTATGAGAATAAGTATGATTGTAGTAAATGTGGCAGTATTTGTGACAATATTTTATTTTACAAAATTTTTTAAAGGGGTGTTGAACGCAATTAGGTTATGATGCTTCGTGAAGAGAATATGTTATCAGGTCTTGAAGGAAGATGCGTACAATGCACGTCTTCAGATAAGATTAGTTTTAGGGAGTTGTGGCATATTAATTCAATGTATAAGATTGGAACATGCTCTTCTTGTCAGTATGAACACGTTAGTTTTATCAAGAAATTGTGATCAAATGATGATTAAAGTATAATTGGTTTTGTCTGCAATTTTCTTTTTAATCATCTTCTTTTGTTAGAACAGTGCAGCCTTTTTCTGTAATAAGGAATGTGTTCTCGTGTTGTGAAACAAAACCGCCACTTTTTTCAGGTAGTGGAGGATATTCGTTTAACATGCCATTTTTTCTTAGTTCCGATAGTCCGAGTAGCGCTTTACTTCCGAGCTTTCTTGTGAGCCATCTTGTCGTGAATGGTAATCCTTCGTATGTTTTGATATGCTCTAGTGTTTCTCGTGCGTATGGCGATCTTATTGATTTTATTTGTCCGAGTGTGAATAATGTAGAATTCGGTGTATTGTAGATGAGTCCTGCTTTTCCATCTGTTGCGAATGGTTCTACTGCAACAACTTGATTTGGAACTAGCGAATATTTTTCTCCCGTAGGAAAGTTTGGCATACTTGGAGATGTGTGGATTTTGAATCTGCCAAGGCCGTGACCACTTAGGTTTCTGATTGGCAAAAATCCTCTTTGAGTAATTGTTTTGTTGACCATTTCTCCAACTTCATTTTGCGTGCAGCCTGGTCTAAGTATCTTTGCAACAGCATCGAGTGCTGCTTTTGAAGCGGCAACGAGTTCATCGTGCTTATTGCCTATAGAGACAGTTACTGCATTGTCGCCAATATAGCCATTATGGTGTACGCCGACATCTATTTTTACAACCATTCCATCTGCGTAGATTATATCTTCAGCATCTGTTGGGCAGTAATGTGCAGCGACATTGTTGACAGAACTTTGGGCGGGAAATGCGATGCCGCAATTCTTTTTTATAATATACTCTTCGACGGAATCGAGCATTTCACGCATGCTTTTTCCATCCTTTATCTGTCGCGCACCATAATGAAGTGCTGCAGAGGCTACTGCTCCTGCTTTTTTGTAAGAATCAATAACTTCTTTATCTGCGTTAATTTCAATATCTCGTGACATATTCTCTAGCCTCTTGTGTCCCTATAAAAAGCTTGTGCGTAATTGATGGGGTATTTGTTAAGAAAAAGAATAGATAAGTGTCAGAGATGAGTGTCAAAATCACTCTTGAAGACGTTCCATGGTTAATTTGTTATGTTTTATTGATGGTATTAGCAAATGTTCTAGATTACGATCTTTTGCAGCAAGTGCAACGCCAACTCTGAGACAATAGTGGTGTTGGAGTACTTTTTGAAATCTTTCGTCTAAAGTATTCATTTTATCTATATGATCTATTGTTTCTCTATATGTCTCAACTGTTTCTTTTCCGAACTTTGTGTCTACAAGACATGCTATGCTTGCGAATAGTCCAACCATGCCTGATAGTTGTGCTAATATATCTTTATTAGTGGGTTTGAAGGCATTGAAGGTAGTGTATCCTGTTCCAAGAACTCCTAAGTAACCTGCAAGAATAAACTTATTTGCGTAAGATATTCTTAAGTAATCTCTAAAATTATTATTCATGATATTTGCCTCAGTAAACAAGTCCAATTACAACTCTTTGCATTTGAGAAAATCTTACTCTGCCTGGATCTGAAGTTGGAAGGTTATCTCCTTTCATTACGAAGTATATTCCTTTTTCATCTTGGCCTTTGTAGACTACTCTATGAATGATGTTACCTTCTGCATATTCGCTTTTGTAGCTTACGATGTCGCCAACTTTTATGTCATCTTCAGATTTTGGTGTTATTTCTAGTGCATTTGCTCCTTTGAAAATGACAGGTTCCATGCTGTGTGTATCTGTGAATGTTGCCCATTGTACATTTGCTACATCAAGAACTACTCTATCTTTGTAGACTGCGATTGCTTTATCTGAGATTCTGTCTTTCGGGCTTTCTTTAGCTTCAACTGTCTGAAATGGATTGAATGGTAAAAGTTGTCAGGGTTAATAATGTGCAAGAGCCCAAATAAACACGGGAGCCCACAGGATAAATGTTCCATGTGGGCGGATCACCGCTTCACGCGTGAACGATCAATACCTAAGTTAGCAGTCATAATAAGGGGCAATCAAGGTGCCACCGATGAGTCAGATTCAACAAGCGATTGAAAAGGCATCAAAGGCTTACAGCGAATGGTACTCTAAAAATCGATGGGTGGCAGATATGTTGGGGCTATCATGGAACCAGGCGGCTTTCCATCGAGCACATATTGATGGAATTTCAGGAGATTTATTACTATTTTCCAGAGGTATTAGAAAGTTTCTGGCCGCTTCTCTCTTAGCACTTGCAGCCTTATCAATTTTACATTCCTTGCTGTTTCACAGCACTGTTGGGGTCTGCAATCTAATATCTATCTACTTCGGATTTACCGGTTCCAGCTTAGCTTCTTATGGATTTCTTCTAGGCTTGAAAAGGGATAGCAAAGCAAAAGTAAGTGGCAATGCCATTTGGATGCCAGATATTCCTGTACGGACAGAGGACATTCAACGTTACGCTGCAAGAATGAACCAGATTGTTGCCGACATTATCAACGTCGGAGCGAAGGAAAAGGCTGGGCAGGTCAAACTTGAATTGAGAAGGCAGTTTTCCTTGGCGGTTGGTTTTATCATGTTGACTCTTAGCTTCGTCATTCAAATTATACTTACATTCGTAAAAAAGTGACTGTGCGCCAACCATGGGCGGCAGACCGCCAGACCGCTGCGCCCGGCCCCTTATTGTTTGCCCGGCTGGGAATAAAAAATAGCTAACTTCACATAAAGACGAATGGTAGTATGTGGTATTACGTCAGTGGTAGGCAGTATTTAAATGGAGGCGCATCATGCAAAAAAAGTTAACCATATCCTTGAATGAGCTGGTTTACGACGAATTATGCCGCGTTGTTGGCCGGGGCAATATCAGTAAGTTTATTGAAAATCTGATCAAACCGC
>CAVRUV010000008.1:0-12462 GCA_963724455.1 uncultured Candidatus Woesearchaeota archaeon | reverse complement strand
TGTATTTCTATTACAAGTTCATTAGGTGTTGTTTTTGTATCACAATAAAGGATGCAAGGCTCTTTTTTGTATTTTATTATGATGTTTGCGTGTTTTCTTGCAAACTCTTTTCCTGTCTTTATGATTATTCTGGTATTTTTCCATTGCTTGCTTTTTAACTCTAAAGTTGCAAAGGTCTCTGTTAGGCTCGGGGGTAATCCTGCAACAATGAGTTCATGCTGATATGTCTGGTACTGTCCTAGTTGTATGCTTACTAGTTTTAGGTTCTGTATTGCTTTTGTCTTCTCTTGATGGATGTGTTCTGGTTCAATCGTGCGCGGAGTCTTCATAGTTAAGAATGCAATAACTTGCAAAATATGATTTTGCACCATGTCGCGTAACGCACCAGATTTATCATAATAGTTAAGTCTTTTTTCAACACCGGTATTTTCGCTTACAGTTACTTCTATCGAGTCGATGAATGTAGGGTTCCATGTTCTTGCAAAAAATGGATTGGCGAATCTTAATATCAAAAGATTTTCTATGGTCTCTTTTCCCAAGTAGTGATCTACTCGATATATTTGTTTTTTGGTGAAATATTTTTCTAGGGAGGCTTCCAGTTTTTTTGAAGATGAAAGATCGAAACCGAATGGTTTTTCTATCATGATTCTTGTGAATTTTTGCTTTTGTTTATCTTCGCAATGCATTGCGATTGTTCTAGCTATTGGTTCAAAATATTGAGGATCGGTTGCTAGATAAAATATTCTGCCTTCTGTTTCATGATCCTCGATGCGATGCAGTAGTTCTCCTAATGCGTCTAGCTTTTCTATTTGTGAGAAGTCTGCACTATAATAGTATGTTGCAAGGGTATACACAAGATCGTGCAGCTCAACAAATTGTAAATATTCTTCTTTTGTAAGTTTCTTCCTTCCTACTGCAACAAGATTTATGCGTAAACGCTTATGGTGTTCTTCATGTTGTGCAGTTTTATCTAACAAGTGCACTATTGCAGGTATGAGTTTTTGCTTTGCTAGATCGCCAGTTGCTCCTAGAATGACGATAGTGACGTTTCTCATACAACCTCTTTTTTTTATGTTTTCTTAGTTATTCTTAATTATTTTATATTTATTATTTTCTTCTTTTTATTATCTATTTTTTTTAATTATTTTATATTTATTTTTTTAATTATATTATTTTTATATTAGTTATCTTTAGTTATTATTTGCTCACCGCATAATAACCGTCTCATCGCAAACAGTCTTTTGTTCGCTAAACACTATTTTTTCGGGAATATTCATTACTATTTTTGCCGGGCAATCATCGATGGTTGTTTTTGTGCTGATGAATTGCTTGTATGCTAAGCGTTTTTTTCTGCCGAGGAATATAAGGATTGCGAATTTTGATTGTTCTAATAGTGCGAGTGTTGCGCTCACGCGTTTATGTGGCAGTTTTGGAGAATCATTGATGTACCAATAACCTTGTTTTGTTGGTTGTTTGTGGTGCGCAAAACAAGATGCTACGTGGCCATCTTCTCCTGCTCCTAAAATAATGATATCAAAGCATTTTGAGGTACTGTATTTTTTTAGTTCATTGTAATAGTTGCTAGCTCCTCTATCTGCAGTGTTTTTTTCTATAAAATGATGGATGTTACTTTTTGGAAGCACTCCTTTTTCTATGAGCGCATCTAAGAATAGTTTTTTTGTTATGGTATAATTGCAGTTTTTATTACCGACTGCAACGAGTCTTTCATCAACAAAAAAAATGTGTATTTTTTTCCAAATAGGATCTTTTGATGTCGCGAATAATTTGTAAATATATCTTTCACTCTTTCCACCAGATAATCCTAGGGTAATGGTTTTTTGTGTTTTTGCAAGCTCTTTAGCTTTTTTTAGAATTTCTTCTTTAGCATGTATTGCCATGCTGGCATGTTTTGTGCAATACACTGTAGTAAAAGGGTTTTTCATTTCTTTTTTCATCTTCTGTTTTGATGCAGGAGTTTTCATGGGTTGGCTCTATTTTGCAATCTTTCAATCCTATTTTTTTTTGTCTAGTTTATTCTTTATTTTATCCTGTTTTTATTGGCTTTGTTGAAAACTTCGTTTTCAACTTTTCTTTTTAGAAGCCACGGAGATTATATTTGTGTTCCACACAAACAGGATCGTCGAGAACCCTGCATATGCATGAAAGCAAAGCTTTCAGCACGCCAGCAGAAATAATAAGTTCTGCTAAGCGAATCGGGTTCTCTCCTGATTAAATTCCAAGGTGGCTTCTTTTAAAAAGGAACTTTTGAACATATACTGTTTATTATTTTCTTTTAGCAAATCCATGTCCGCCAAATTCATTACGCAGTGCCGCAACTAGTTTGATTTCCTGACTATTTTTATCTCGGGAGTTGTATCTTGCAAAAAGTGCATGGCTGTTTACGGTAAATGGAACGTTATATTGCATGGCTTCTATAACTGCCCAGTGTCCTTCTCCAGTATCTGATATCAAAGCAGGTACATCTTTTAGGCCGGGATGGTTTTCATAAGCTTGTACTGTCATTTCCATTAGGAATGATCTTATTATGCTGCCATGGTTCCACAGTTTCGATATTGCAAGAATGTCAAGATTCTTGTATGGACCTTTGCGCATGAGTTCATAGCCTTCACCCATCGCTTGCATCATGCCGTATTCTATTGAGTTATGAACCATTTTGACGAAATGTCCTGAACCTGATGGTCCTACATAGTCATAACCGCCTTGTTGACACATTGCTTTTAGCACAGGCTCTATTTTTTGGTAAGATTTCTCATCTCCTCCTATCATTATGCAGTAGCCTACTTTTGCAGCAATAACTCCGCCCGAAACACCTGCATCTAGGAATGAGATCTCTTTTTTCTTAAGATTGTTATATTGTAGTTTGCTATTGTGGTAATTGCTGTTTCCGCCATCAATTATTATATCTCCTTGGTGAATGTATTGTTTGAGCTGTTCTAAGACCTCTTCGACTGCATCTTGCGGTACCATGAGCCATATTATTTTTGAGGTGCCTAGTTTTTTAGAGAATTCTTCATAGGTGTGGGTCGCAATAGCTCCTTTCTTGGCAAGATACTTTGTTTTTTGAATATCTTTGTTGTAGATTACGACACTCTGCTTTGCGGCTAGTAGTCGTTCAACCATGGGATGTCCCATCTTTCCAAGTCCGATAAAGCCTATTTTCATATAATTCACCATTATGTTTTTAGACTGTCTGTTTATTAATATTATCATCATTTATGTGCTCATTATGTGCTTATGTGTGATTGTTGGTAGGAGATATTTGGGTTTTTGAAAGATGCTTGAGTGATTTAGAGGATTATTTGAGCGCGCAATTGTATCTATGCACGCGTTGGTTAGCATTGAAGAGATTGAAGAATGATTTGATTGAAGAATGATTTGATTAAAGAGTGATTTGATTAAAGAATGATTTTTTATGCAATTTTCACACAATCTTTTTAAGCTCAAGGGATGTATGCTTTAATATGAATCTTGAACAACTTGCAAGTTATATCCTTCCAGGTTCTTTTGGGTATATTATAGTATTTTTTGCAGCATTGCTTGAAGCGCTGCCGTTCGGAGCGTTTCTACCCGGACAGACCATTGTTATGCTTGCAGGTTTTGTTGCGCATCAAGGGTCTTTGAGATTATATGACGTGATTATTGCTGCAACAATTGGCGCGATTATCGGAGATACAATTTCCTATTACATGGGAAGAAAATACGGCATATCATTCTTGAGAAGATATGGCAAATACTTTTTCTTTAAGGAAGAGTATTTTAAGAAAACAAAACCTCTTATGAGAGATCACGTCGGAAAGACACTTATTCTCTCTAGATTTGTATCAGTCACCAGGGCATTTTCCCCATTCATTGCAGGAATGCACAAAGTCAAATTGCGTACATTCTTTTTATTCAATGTCATCGGCGGTATATTATGGGCGATATCATTCGCAGTTCTCGGGTTTTTATTTGGGGCAAGTTATGCGTTCATTGCAAAATATTCCGGCATATTCTCAGCAGCAGGTATACTTGTAGGTATTCTATTATACTATTTGTACTGGTATTTGGCGGTAAAGAAAAAATTGCTTACAAAACCAGAGCTTACTCTTGCTATCATTGCAGTCACATCGTTAGTATTCTTTTCAATTATTCTAGACGATGTTCATGATGGCGGTTTTGGAGTGCATCTTGATGCACCAGTAAATGCTTTTATGAACGGTATTCATTCTAACTGGTTGACGTTTATTGCAAGAGGGCTTGACGTAGGTTTTGGTCCTATTATGATGACTTTGTTAGTAGGTCTTATTGTGGGGGTATTCTGGTTAGTGGATCGTCGTAAGGATGCAATATTTTTTGGTACAGTAATGCTTATTCAAGGTATAACGGTTCTTATAGTCAAATATATTATCGAACGTTTGCGTCCAGAAAATGGTATGATTACTGAGCAGAGTTATTCATTTCCTAGTGGGCATACTATCACTGCCGTAGTTCTCTTTGGATTATTGATATATTTGTTGTGGCATGACCTTGAAACGTTAACAAAACGTATTACAGCAGCAGTTATGTTTTCTGCTGTTGCAATTCTTGTGGGATTATCGCGCCTTTATCTCAATGTTCACTGGCTGTCTGATGTATTAGGTGCTATAACGCTCGGAATATTCATATTAGGAACGTCAATACTGCTGCGAAGGCTTGTTTTGGTTGAAAAACAGAGAATTGCTGAAAAGAAAACTGTTAATCAAGCTGTTAAGAAGGCTGTTAAACCTGTTCTCAAGACTACTGTTAAGAAAAAATAGCTCTAATTGGGGCTTTAAGCATGATTTATAGATAAAATTTTTAGTTTTGGAATAAATTATTATACTATAGGATATATCTGTTTTTTAATTTTGTATGCATGAGGGGTGTTGCATGTTGACAAATGATGTTAAGACGTTTGGTCCTACGAATTGGTGTTTTGTTCTTCCAGTAATTATGCCTTGTAGTGATAAGAGTTCTTTACAGATTTATCTCTCAGAGGATGCTGGCATGTATCGCATGGTGGGGTATTCAATAGATAGATTTCATTTCACTCCAAATACTCGCGGGCATTCAGGTAATGATTTTGGGAAAGTAGTATTCCCTAAAGGAAAGACCATAGATAAGTTGGTTGATGGGGATGTAATACATGTTGTTGATCAATTTGGTGTTCCTGAAGCTCTTGATGGGGTAAGATACTCTTCAAGACTAAATGCACTCTCACATTTATCCGAGTCTATTATTGAGCACGGACTTTGTAGTTCTTCTAATAAAAAAAGCCTGCATAGTGGTCCGTCGCATAGTTTTTTGAAATCTTCGTATAAACGAAAGAATCCTCACAGATATTTTTTATGATGATTTTGGAGTGATTCTGGAGAACGTTTATATGGTTTTTTCTGTTATCTAAACTAAGGTGAATTAATATGACAAATACTGTACAAAATCATTCAAAAGAACTTATTACTGCATTGGAGTGGCGTTATGCAACAAAGCAGTTTGATACAAAGAAGATATCTGCAGATCAAGAAAAAACTTTGTTAAGGGCAATCTCATTATCCGCATCTTCATTCGGTATTGAGCCTTATGAAGTATTAGTGGTTTCAAATCCAAAGGTTCGCGAGGAACTTCGTAAAGTATCTTGGAATCAATCGCAAATAACTGATGCATCGCATTTGCTTGTTTTTGCTGCTAGAACAATCATTACTGAAAAGGATATTGATGAGTTTGTTGCACGTATAGCAAAGACTCGCGGTGTTAGTGTGGAAAGCCTCGAATCCTATAAGCAGATGATGGGGGGCCTTCCTAAGCTTTCTCCTGAGAAAGCTCTTGCTTGGACCTCAAAACAAGCTTATATTGCGCTCGGCAATGGCTTGACTACGGCAGCTCTTATCGGCTTAGATGCTTGTCCTATGGAAGGATTTGATGCAGCAGCATATGATAAGATTCTTGGCTTAACTGCAAAGGGTTATGCTACAGCAGTTGTTATGACTGTGGGCTTTAGATCGTCTGAAGACAAGTATGCGCATCTTAAAAAAGTCAGAAAATCCGAAAAAGAACTATTCGTTCATGTATGAATACAATTAGTTAGGATTTCATGATAGTTAGGATTTCGTGATTTTTAATTATTTTTTTTTAGTTATTATTTTTTTAATTAATTTTATTGTATTTTGTATTCTAAATATATTATTGTTAGAATGTATTATTGCTAATATTTTTTTTAATCACCATTTATTACTATTAGATTATTTTTTACTATTAGAAAATCCTGACTACGAACTGGAGAACAAAATTTTTTATTTATACTTTAATCTTTCTTTATTTTAAATTTTTATTAATCTTAAATTTCAACAATTTATAACTTTTCAATCTTTCATATCTTCTTTCAGTTTCATCGATCGCTTTTTCTTGTTGTACGAAAGCGCGTAGTTGTGCACCCTATCGCGTATTCCTCGAATAAAGAGCATTACTTTAGAGTTATTATCTAAATTGAGCGGTCTGTCGCGGTCTGGAAAATATAATTCCTCTTCGTGTTTAGCTATCGAGCAGATGGGCACATCAACTCTTGCTTCGCGTAGAGCCTGACACGCAGCAGAGAGCTGTCCTTTTCCCCCGTCGATAATTATAAGTTGCGGTAATTCAAAGCGTTCTTGTTTTAGTCTAGAATATCTTCTAAACACTGCTTCATGCATTGCAGCAAAATCATTTTGCTCTTTTTGTTCTCTCATTGCAAACCTTCTGTATCCTGCATGATCCGGCTTTCCATCAACAAAACGAACCATGCCTGCAACAATGTGTTCACGACCTAGATTTGAGATATCGAAGCATTCAATAATTCGCGGTTGCATAGGAAGATCGAGTGCTCGTTGCACATCATCAAGTATGTTTAGTTTTGATTTAGCATTTTCAATTGCGAGAATCAGTAATTGCATTTTTGAACCTTGTTGAGGAATTGTTATTGAGACAGGTCCTTGGCGCAATGTTGAAAGATACTCTTCTAGCACGCTTTTTTCTTCTCCGCTTTTTTCTACAATATCATTTACGACTATTTCGCGAGGTATGACTCTCGTCGAGTAATACTCTTTTACGAATGCTGAAGGAATGTCCTCTTGCATTTCAAAATGATACTCTTCTTTTCCAGCAATCACCCCTTTTTTGATATGGAACATGCTTATGTGCATCTTTTCTCCTTCTGCAACAAATCCAATGATATCCTGATCAAATTTTGTTCGTAGATCAACAGATTGTTTTTCTTGCAGCGTTTCGATTGCTTCAAGCTGTTTTCGCTTTAGCAATGCGCGCTCGAAATCATGTTTTTTTGATGAGGCCTGCATTTCTTTAGTTAGTTTTGAAGATATTTCTTTTGTATCGCCGCGCAAGAACTTCTTTGCCCCTTCAATACTTTCTAAATACTCTTCACGAGATATTTTTCCGACACAAGACCCGCTGCATAATCCTATGTGGTAATTTAAGCAGGGTTTTTTGCAAACTTGCTTTTGTGTACGCAATTTGAAAACTTGATTGGTAAGTTTCACCAGTTCGAAGCGCGCAGAACCATCCGCGTATGGTCCGAAATATGTTCCCTTTTTAGCAATAATTCTCGTCGATACTATTCTTGGCAGTTGTTCATCGGTTATTTTTATGTAAGCATAAGTCTTGCTGTCTTTTAGCAGAATATTGTATTTTGGCTTATGCTGTTTAATCAATTTATTTTCAAGCAAGAGGGCTTCAAGCTCATTATGCACAACGAAAAAGTCAATATCGTTTATGTGCAGTACAAGGTGCTGTGTTTTTACTGATTGATCTTTTTTTGTTTTAAAATATTGGCTTACTCGAGAACGAAGAGATTTTGCTTTTCCAATATAAATTATTTCTGCATCTTTATTTTTGAAAAGATACACTCCTGGTTTTGTAGGTAATGTTGTGTATTCGAGCATAGGTGCCTATATTCATGAACTCGTAAAATTTGTATTAAGTTGTATTTATTATATTTTATTTATATTTATTCCATTTAATTTGTATCTATTATATTTGTAGCTATTATCATAGCAGTTTCTTTCATAACATTTTTTTCAAAAACTTTCCTGTATGGCTTGCTGCAACACGCGCTACTTGTTCTGGAGTTCCTTGTGCGATTATGTATCCGCCAGCATTGCCGCCTTCTGGGCCAAGATCTATTAAGTAATCGCAGCATTTTACAATATCAAGGTTGTGCTCGATAACAAAGACGGAATTTCCTTTTTCAACAATGCGATTGAGTACTTCGATGAGTTTATGCACGTCAGCAAAATGCAATCCTGTTGTCGGTTCATCAAGAAGATAACAAGTCTCACCGCGTTTTTGTTTAGCGAGCTCTCGCGTCAGCTTGATTCGTTGTGATTCTCCACCAGAAAGTGTTGTTGCTGCTTGGCCAAGTTTGATATATCCTAGGCCGACATCGCTTAATGTCTCGAGCTTGCGTCGCATCGGCGGATGATGTATGAACACTCCAAGAGCTTGCTCTACACTCATTTCCAGCACGTCTGCAATTGTTTTTTCTTTGTAAAGCACTGCAAGTGTTTCTTTATTGTAGCGCTTGCCTCTGCAAGATTCGCATTGAACATATACATCTGGAAGGAAGTTCATCTCTATTTTGATGACTCCATCTCCTTCGCAGGTTTCACATCTGCCGCCTTTGACGTTGAACGAGAATCTTCCTGCGTCGTATCCGCGCATCTTTGCTTCTTTTGTCTCTGCAAATATTGCACGAATATCGTCGAATAGTTTTGTGTATGTTGCAGGATTTGATCTTGGGGTTCTACCGATAGGATCTTGGTCTATTACAATGACGTTTCTGATGGTATCTGGAATTATAAGTTTTTTGTGCATACCTATTTTGATGTTTGTTGTTTCTTTAGCAAATCTTTTTTGTAATGCAGGAATGAGCGTTTGGTTCATGAGTGTTGATTTTCCTGAACCTGATACTCCAGTTATTCCGCACAAGATCCCTGTTGGTAATTTCACATCGATATTCTTGAGATTGTTTTCGCTTGCGCCATAAATTTCTATATTGCTTGTTGCTTTACGCCTGCTTTTTGGAACATCAATCTTTTTTCTTCCAGCAAGATAATCTCCAGTAATGCTTTTTTTGTTTGCAACAATTTGTGCAACTGTTCCTTGCGCGATGATATGGCCTCCGTGCTCTCCGGCGCCAGGTCCGATATCAACAATATGATCTGCTGCGCGTATTGTATCTTCATCGTGTTCTACAACTATCAAAGTATTTCCAAGATCGCGCAAACGGTGAAGCGTAGAGATTAATTTTTCATTGTCTCGCTGGTGCAAGCCGATACTTGGTTCATCAAGGACGTAAAGCACGCCCATAAGATTTGCGCCTATCTGCGTTGCAAGACGAATACGTTGCGATTCTCCACCAGAAAGCGTTCGCGCACTTCTTGCTAGTGTAAGATAACCAAGACCGACATTTTCTAAAAATCCTAGACGAGCATTGATCTCTTTTAGCACTTGCTTAGCTATCATATTATCTTTTTGAGATAATTTTTCAGGAAGCTTTGTAAAAAATGCGAGTGCTTGCGCAATATTCATATCGGTCGTATCGATAATTGATTTATTTTGTATTTTAATTGATAGAATGGATTGTTTTAATCGTAGCCCTTTGCATGTTTCGCAAGGTAGTGATATCATGAATTTTTGCAGATGATCTTTACGATAATCTGATTCTGTTTCTTTGTATAAACGAAGGCTTTGAGGAATTACTCCTTCCCACCCGTTAGCCATATTCATATTGGCGCCGCCGGGCCAATGGCCTTTTATTGGTTCAGAACTTCCATATAGAAGTATTTTAAGATGCTCTTTGCTGAATTTATTTATCGGGGTAGTTGTATTAAATCCGTATTGTTTTCCGACGACAGCTATTTGCATTGCGCGCCATGACAAATCCATTTGACCGTAGAGTTTAATTGCGCCATCCACTATTGTTTTAGTTTTATCTGGGATGATTAGATCCGGGCTCATATCGAGTTTTTCTCCAAGACCAAGACACGTAGGGCATGCGCCAAATGGACTGTTAAAACTAAACATTCTTGGTTCAGGCCGTTCAAAGACGACTTCAGGATGTTTTGGGCATGCACCAAAACTTGAGTATACTTGTTCGAACTTTGCGCGTTCTATTTCTTTTGCGTTAAGCGGAATCTTTGCATTTGCATCAACGATGATGATGGTTCCTTTGCCGCGATTTAGCGCTTGTTCAACTGCTTCGCTTATTCTTGCACGGCTGTCATTATCAATATGCACTCTGTCGATAAGCGCCTCAATAAAGTGCTTTTCGTATCGCGCAAGTTTTGGAAGCTCCTCATCAAGACGATAGATTGCTCCATCAACTCTTACTTTTACAAAACCGTCTTTTTTTATATCCTCAAAGATTTTTTCATGTGTTCCTTTTATTCCCCTAATCATCGGTGCTAGAATGAATAAGTCCTTTCCTGTATCTGTTAATAGAAGGTTTGTAATATTTTCAGCGCTTTGTGGTTTTATTTGTGTGTCACATTTTGGGCAGTGTGCAATTCCCACTCTTGCAAAAAGTAGGCGCATATAATCATAAATTTCTGTTACTGTACCAACTGTACTTCGAGGGTTTTTTGAGGTTGACTTCTGTTCGATGCTGATTGCTGGAGAAAGACCTTCAATGCTGTCAACATCTGGTTTATTCATGATGCCGAGGAACTGTCTTGCGTACGCTGAAAGCGATTCTACATATCTTCTTTGACCCTCGGCGTAGATTGTATCAAATGCGAGCGTAGATTTTCCGCTACCAGATAGGCCGGTGATAAGAATGAACTTGTTTCTTGGGAGTGTAACATCTATATTCTTCAGATTATGCTCTCGTGCACCCTTTACTACGATATCGTCTCGCATATATGCGAGACTGAAGGGTGCTTTTTAAACCATTTGCAAGATTGTCCAGTGGTACTAGCATGCGCATTTTTGATGTGCATTTCTGATTGGAGATATTACTCTTAAGAATTGTCGTATTCTTCTTCTTCTGTTGTTTTAATAAGTCCGTGGACCCATTCTTTTCCGATGTTGTGATGTACAGTAACGCCTGTGTTGGAAGTCGTGATTCTAAAAATTGATGCATTAGGGATTTTTAAATCTGCAATCATTTTTTCTTGTTCTATTTTTTCGCTCGGCAAGTATGATGTTCCTTTAAGAAAATTACCTAGTAGCGCTCTATTTACTCCTTGATGTCCCACCACTAATATTGCAGCATCTCCTAGCTGCGGTATTTCATCAATAAATCCTTCCTTAGTTCTTTTTATGACATCTGCATAATTTTCCCAAGCAGGGATTATTTTATTTGGTTCATTATTTGCTGTAGCTATCTGCATTGATTGTTCATAACATGCAAGGAATTTTTTTAGCTCTTTTGGGTAGTAATTGAATTTATCTAGTTTTCTTGCTAGGTATAGTTCTTTTGTTTCAGGGAATTGCTCTTTCCATTCATTTTCACTTTGACCGTCTAGAAATGAAACCGATAGTTCGGTGAGGTGTGGGTTTTCAAAAACTTTTGTTGTGGGGTGATATATAAGAATCCTTGATAATGTCTGTTTTGTTCTTGTTAGTGGAGTGTGGAATGCGTAGTCAATTGTGGTATCTTTGAGGATCTCAGCAATGATGTCTGCTTGAGCAAAACCTTTTTTTGTAAGCATGTTGTTACTGCCATTAGAGTGTGTTTGATGGATGTTATCTTGCACGTTCCAAGGAGTTTGTCCGTGTCTTAGTAAGTAGATTGTTTGGGTTGCCATGATAGGTATTTTCTCTAGATTTCTAATATCTATATTACTGTTTATATCATTTTTGAATTAATTATCTATACAATTCTACCTGATGATATTACTCTTGCTCGTTCTCTTGGCGGTTGTGCTGCTCTTTTTGCAACATCTTGTCTGTGCAATTCAATGGCTCCGGTATAATTCAAGAATATTTTATCTTCAGCCATCTCATAACGCCAATAGTCATTATCACTATTATTATTTGGATTTTCTTTTATCCACACACTCATCTCTTGCGCCATTGAATCCAATGTTGAGGTGTCGTCTGATTCATTAAATGATAATCTTTGCATCAACAATCTTTTGTAGTCTTGAGAAAATTTTCCGTCTTCAATGTATACCATTCGAGTCTCTTGAGGGTTCATTGTTATTGAATCGCGAATAAATGTTCCATTCAACATTGAGATTCTAAGAGCTAAGAATTCTATTGTTCGGTTTACTGAGTTCTCATCAATTGCAGTTTTTTCATCGACAATGTCCTCGATGCATCTTAGGTGCTCTTTGTAGATTCTTTCTGCTATATTCTTGCTCGGGATGTACATTTTAAAAAGTATTTTATTGAAGTTTATTAATATTATTATTTGTTACTATTATTTGATACTAAACATATTTTTAGATG
>CAVRUV010000007.1:0-43871 GCA_963724455.1 uncultured Candidatus Woesearchaeota archaeon | reverse complement strand
GCACGCAAGGCAAGATAGTAACAAAAGATCTTCTATACTTAGGAGTTAATCCTGCAAACTTTTCTGAACGCCTACACTCATACAAACAACTCCATCCTCAAATAAGAATTCCACACTCTGTTAGAAGAGTAATGGCAAAATATAAGCAAGAACGAGAAGATACTGTTGCTTCATGTGTACACCATTGGCATCGCAATGTACAATCATTTGATCAAGAATCAAAACTATCAACAATATCTCGTGCAACTTTAGAATTAATGAATGCTTTTTCCACAGCTTCCCCAAAAACACTACACCATCTTATCTACAAAAGAACAACCCCTCTTAATCTGCAATTTAATGACTTTCTAAATCTATTAAATTTATTACAACAATGCGAACAATCATTTATCACAAAAAAAGAGCCAGACTCTATACAGAATATATTTGAAGAACAGCTCTTGTTATCAAGGGAAAATTTTCAAAAGAATAATGATTTGAAAAAAACAATACTGGAGTTTAATGCGCGATTAGCTGAACAGGGCATTCCTGGAATCATTATTGATTCAAGAACAGTTAGTATTGTAAAACAAGCATTCCAAACAAGTTCAAATCAAGAACTCACAGTATCTATGAATGTAATCTATGCTCGAATGTACTGGCGTTGTTTTCTATAACTGCAATTCATCCTAGCGCAAACCAGCACATGAGAACGCCAGCAAGAAATCCGAGTATTAAACCTTGAATGAATTCCTTAACAAGGATTTTTCCTTCCTCAGCAATCATATCGGTTTCTTTAGGAAGTTCTATTCGTTTATGTTTCTTATTCATCGTTTCTTCCTCGAAGTTGGTTCCATGTCTTTTATCTCAATAGTGCCGAGTGTCCATAGTATTGCACCTAATCCGAAAAATAGCGGGAATACTGCCCAGTCCCAACCGGTCGGTAAGAATGATAGGCTTCCGAATTTTAATGGACGTACAGCATACCATACTGCATTGTAGATGCCAATGCCAATACTTGTTGCACCAAGGAATTGATAGCACAACCCTAGCATCTCATGTTTTCTCATTGTGTTTGTCATAGTAATCTCCTCCTAGAACTTTCGTTCATAGTCCTTCCACGATTCTTCTATTTGTTCTTTTGTCTGGCCTTCTTCGCTAGCCAAACGCTCAAATTCTTCTTTGCCCAAGCGTTCTTTTACATCGCCAGCTCTGAATTTTTGGAAAAATATAATGACGAATCCGATAATTGGGATTAGTGCGAGCGGTATCCATGGATTAAGCGGCTTATTCACATTACTTGCAACTGCTAGAGCAGTAATTCCTGACCTGCAATCTTCTGCAATCTCTCTTGTGCCTAAATCAATATCGATATTTTCTTTTGTGGATATGGCATCAAATGTCCATACTACAAGAGGATCATCTTGAATTATCTCATAATTGCCTTGCAGGTTTAATTCAGAAGCGCTTGCGGCAACGCATTTTGGAATCTGTACTGGAACGCGCACTCCTCGCAAGTCTGCGTGTGGGTCAAGACCGATGCGCAGTTTTGTCTTTCCGTCTTCTTTGATGAGATTATTTGTTATTGTTAATTGGTCATCTTGAAGCGCGCTTGTTATACCGGACAATTTATTGTGGCTTACTGCGACATTAACTAGAGAGATGAATCCCGGGTCTATTGCTTGCGGTAAATCAATTACTATTTCTTGCGATGAGCTTATTTGCTCAAATGGCGCAAATATCAAAAAAATAGTCTCGTTATCTTCTTGTGCTGTGTACATGCTTTGTGAAGATAATTCTGATGCGCTTGAGAGTATGTCTTTAGGAAGATTTAGCGCCACTGTAACGCTGACATTCTGCAATGGCTCAAGCGCCATGTTCTTGATTATGATGCGTATGCGATTGCCGAATATTTCTTTTATGACAGTATAGGTTTTTCCATCGATTATTAATTGTGCTATTTCGTTTGTTTTTGTCTCGTTTGCTACCATCACGTTTGTCGGTGCGCAATAGCTCTTCTTGCAATCGCCAGGATTGATGCAGACATAACTAGTAGGGCATTCAGCATCCACACTGCATTTGATGTTGCAATTGTCTACTTTAGTGCATGCGCCATCTATGCACTGTTCATCATTTGGCTTGCATAGTGTTCCACAATATCCGCAATTGCTAGAATCGGTTTTTGCATCAATACAAGCATTTGTACAATAAATAGTTCCTTGCTTGCAACGGTTGTTTTTGCAGAATGCAAAGCAACTACTATCATCGCAATCAATCGTACCATCGCAGTTATCATCAATGCCGTTATTGCAGCGGTTCTTATCTTGGTATATTCCTGTTTCTGTCGGAGCATTCCTGATACATGCAGTTTGGCATTCGTGGCTCTTACAAAAGCCATCGATATTATCCTGTCTGCAAGTTGATCCGTCTGTTTTCCAAGAGCTTCCCTTGCAGCACTCTTTAGCTGGATCGCAAAGTACAACAAGATCTTTTGTTGATTTACCAATAGCTCTACTTGATGAACCGCCACTGTATGCAGTTATAGTGATGCTGTAAATGCCCGGTTCTTGCAATGCTATTCTAAATCCTTTATTATCCTCGAGATCTGTTCCTGCGTATGATAATTTGTAATAACTAAGCGAACCAATCGGGTTTCCAGACTCATCTCTGGTGTCTGGTTGAATTGTAAGATATTCACCTACATGCACGTCGTGTACATCGAAAGATACGGTTCCAGTCGCAGGATAGCAGTTGCGCGTTTGCGCATCGAATAAGTAGTATGAAGGATTACAAACATAACAAGCATTGTCGGTTGGACAAGAATAATCTACATTGTTGATTGCAGTATTATTTGCTACTTCACTTGGGAGTTTGCAACCAGGAGCTTCTATTGATGGACAATTAGGAAGGCATTTGTAACTGCCACTAATGACTTCGCAATAACCGGCAGTGAGTTTAGGGGTGGTTATACTGCATGCGTGATTTGTGACTGTTTTATTTGAGATTTCTGCTGAACAGAATACTTGTCCGTTGCAAACAATAATTTGTGAATTACAAATTGAGAGATTCGAGTTCCATAGTTCGTCGAAAGCTGCATTTTTGCAGATTGCAGATTGATTTCTTAGAATTGACTTGCATTGTCCGGCAACGCACGTTGAAGCCATACAAGCATCTGAAGCGCAATCTGCATCTATTGTACATTGGTTTGCTACACAAGATCCTACTGAACTACATCTTCCAGCTTTGTCATCTTCTGTTGTACAGGATTGGCCGTTGCTGAGAAGTACTGAGGAGTTAGGTCCTTGTACGTTATGTGTTGTTTGATAGAAAGAACAACTGCTTGATTGGCAAGAGTACTCGGTGTAATCATAAACCGGTTTTGTGAAGTTCAAACAGCCGATTTGTTGATAAGTATTGTACTTAAAGTCTAATTTATTATTATTTTTACACAAATCCTGATCGCAAACACAAGCTCCGCTTGCGCAAGTATTGTTCGCTGAACACTGCAGTGATTCTAGTACGTTTGTTAGTAAACAGCTTTTGGCGTTAGTAGTGCATCCTGCTACTTGACATGATGAAGTTGGTTGCGGACACAAGTTCCACGTAGTAGACCATTGATTGTTAGTATTGCAAGTTCTATTATATGCATTTGTTGTTATTGAACACTGCGAGTCTGGCGGAGTACATTGTGCTATTATTCCACAGGTATTTAGATTTACTGCGCCGCATGTTTCTGGCGGGTTGCAACTGCCGCAAACAATATTATTTCTTTGTACGCCGCAATTATCCAACGCAGAAACAGTACCGCAAATTTTATTCTGATAAGTACTATTCAAACGAGAACAAAAACCAGCATTAGTCTCAGGAGCACAAGTATTACTAACAACAATATTAATCGGCGCACTAATAGTCGCTATCAAAGTAGTACCACGTTTCGCACTCAACAACACACTATGAGAACCAACATGGCCACTAGACAACAAAGTACTAAAGCAATAATCTGAGTAGCACCACCAGTAGAATCAACAAAGACATAATTGTAAGTAATACCGCTAATGGTAGGAATAAGCATTGGAGTAAACAATAAAGTATCACCAACCTTAGGAGTAAGAGAAGACGCACTAGCACTCAACGAATAACTAATACAAGTATGAGAACCAACATCACACGCCTTATCAAGAGAACAATCGCTAGTATCGCGACACTCAACACAAGAAGGATTAGATGCAAGACAATACGCTGTAGGAACAGAACAAGTCAATACTGACTGCCACTGATAACAACCACCAACAGGCTGCAAACACTGCTCAACAACATTATTATTACACTGCCGAGCATTAGCAACAAACTGCGCTGAAGAACAAGTACTAGAACAAGAAGTACCACAAACATTAGTAGTTCCTGCGCCACCGCATGTTGCTGGTGATGTACATGTTCCGCAAGAAGAAACTGTTCTACTAGTATTCCCACAATTATCTGTTCCAGTTACCGTACCACAATTCTTTCCCAAATGAGAACAAAACGAAGCATTAGTTTCAGGAGTACAAGTAGTTCCGCAAACATTAGCAGTACCGCCGCCACCGCAAGTAGCAGGACTAGTACAACTGCCACAATTCAAATTACCAGTACCGCAACCATTTGGAATAGTACCACAATTCGCGCCCTGCGCACCACAAGTAGTAGGAACACAACCATTACAAGCGCCCGTTGCGCTATTACAACCGTTAGAACAAAATGTTGGCGCACCCCACTGATTATTACTACAAGATTGGGTATGAGTAGAATCACTGCACATAACACTGCCCTGCGTACAAACAACACAAGCATTCTTATTAGTAGAAATATCAAGACCGCAAACATTAGGAGTACAACTCTGAGTATTAGAAGGATAATAACAACCGCCACCACCAGTACAACTCGCAGAATAAGTCTTCAAAGAAACGCTAGTAGGACAAACAGGATCAGGAATAGAAACACAAGCCTGCGGCGAAAGCCAAACACCACCACTACAAAAAGAAGCAGTTACAGGAGAAATAGAACACTTGTAACTACCAGACTGACAATTGACATTGACAGAAACAGATTTTGACAACGACGTAGTATCATAACCAATAGCAGTAACAGTATAAGTGTAAGAACCGGCAGTAGGAATAGTGTCTGTTATTGTAATTGTACAACTGATAAGACTTACAGGTGTTTGTGCACTCGGTGTGGGACAATTAAGTATTTTTGAAGGATTGTTTCCGCCACTAACTTGAACGCCGCTAATACCACCAGTTGAGTTTATTACAAAACTAAACTGCGAATTCTCAAGAATAGAACTAGGAGGATTTGTTTGCACATTCAAAGAAGGAGCAACAGCACAAAAATTATGCGAAGAATCTTGCGCCCAACAAGCATTGGCGTTGGCAGGACAAGAAACCCATTGTTGCCAAACAAGATAGCTCCCTTGACTTTTACAAATTCTTGATTGCAAAGGACTTGTTTGACAATCTACTGCATCGACTACAGGACAAGAAACACAATCACTACACATACCCGGTCGCTCACCACCTACCACATCACAAAATCCATCAGGAGAACTAATACAAGCACCAGCACGACAGGACCAATCTCCTGCACTAGGAGTGGATTCTAAACAAGTTGTTCCACCAGAACACGGACAGTCATTTTTTCCTGCATTTCCGCAAACATTACAATTTTCCCCAGGAACATTGCCGCAGATATTATCATTATTACACACAGGATTACACTGACAGATACCGTAGTTTTGAGGGTCGCTGCATGCATATCCTGGATTACATACAGGACTGCAGTCTCCACTTGTGCAACTTATTGCTGTAGAATATATTGATATGCTTGAGAATATAATGATTGAAAAAATAAGTAGTACCCACCCTCTTTTCATAAGAGAGTTTTCCCAGGCTTCATTTATATATTCTTCGACTATTTATCTGAGGTGTAGGCACTCTGAGCAGTTTGCGCGGGCGCAATGAGCATTTTTTGCAGAGTATATAGACTTGAACGTCTATCAGTTTTTGCAACTATGACATTTCCATCGCTAGTGTTCAATCTGTATACGCTGAATATGAAATCTGTGTCATAGGAAGTTGTCTCAACACCTTGACTGTCTTTTCCAGCATTCAATATTGTAGTCCACTGCGCAGGCGTCAAATGCGCACCATTTCCAGGATTGTAAAAGTCCGTCGATAGTAAATTAGACATCGGCGTCATGTTTGTAGTAATGTTTGGGTTCGCAACAGCAGCTACATAGTTGAAACTTTGTGTAGGTTTTAAGTTCATTGTGTCGCCATTTCCGACTATTGTTCTTAAACCTGTGATATTGTTTGTTGGGTCGTTAACTACAACGTTATATGCAAGTGTATTTGCTGTTGGTGAAGTTACGTTTGGTGCATTGATTATTGATACGTTGTTGAAGTTGCTTACTGCGTTACCTGATAAGTATACATCATATGCTGGTTGACTTGGATTGAATCTGTAATCAAATTCTTTAACTGTTGCTGCATTCATGCCTGTAGTTGGGTTTTTTACCAAGACATCTATGGTTGCAGTATATTGTGTACGATCGCCAGTCATGTAATCTGTACTACCCGGATTATCTAGATTTTGTGCTTTTAATGTAAGATTACTAATTACTAATTCAGGTGTCGGTGTTGGCGGTACTGGATCAGGATTAGAACTTGGTGTGCACGCTAATGCTAATGCAGCTAGACCTGTTAATGCTGAATGTTTGATTGTGTTTCTGTTGATTGTGTTTCTGAAGTTTTTCATATCCATTTGTCGCACCTCATTAGAGAGTTACTTGAACTGGCTTTATTATTTATTCTATTGTTTAAATAGTTTGGTATTTTGTTACTATTTAGAAGTAATTAACTATAGAAAATAATATTATTAGCTATATTGAAAAGAAAGAAAAAGAAAGATTTCCGAAACATTTATATTGTTCACAAAACAAGAACGCCTGTTCACAAAAATGGAACACTTACTTAAACCCGGAATATATAAAATAATTGACGTATTAGCACAAGAAAAAAAATCAATGCATCTTCGAGAATTAGCAAGAAAAACACAATTAGGGATGCAAACCATAACAAGAACTCTTAGTCTATTACTAAAAGAAGAGATGATAATAGAACAAAAAACTCCAATATTACGTGAATTTCATCTAAATTATGCAGATATTAAAACACAAAGTATACTGCAAACAATCAATCAACAAAAAATAAAAAAACTTCCTCGTCTAGTACAGGCGGCGCTTCAAGATTTCTGCGACCATCATGACCACCAATTTATTGTTCTTTTTGGATCTTACGCCAAAGGAACACAAACAAAAGATAGCGATATTGACATATTTGTTTATGCAACAAACATGCCTACAACATCACCGAATATGATTGGCATAAACAAAAAATACGGTGTAAGAATAAACCCAATATTTTCTAATACAATAGCATCAACAGGAGAAAAACACATATTAGAAACAGCAATTCCTATATCGAATCATACGAGGTACTATGATGCATACAGCAGACTCTAAAATTCAACAATATCTAAAAACAGAACAATTAAGAAAAGAACAATACTCAGCAAAATTAACTAAAGCACACTATGAAAAAGCCATAGAAAACTTAGATTTTTGTGAACAAGTACAAGAGAAAATACAACAACATCCTTCGTGGGTGATTATTAGCGCTTATTATGCAGCATATCACGCAGCACTAGCTTTATTGGCTAATAAAGGATACTCTTCAAAAAGCCACACTGCAACAATAGCTGCAATAAAAGAGCTATATATTCTCTCAAAAGAAAGTATCAAAACACTAGAACAATTATCAAAAACTGCAATCGATACTCTTGAAGATCTCAAAGAAAAAAGGGAACTTGCAAGCTACAATATAAGTAAACAATACAATAAAATAATCGCCAATGAAACAAGGCTTAAAGCACAGCAATTCATCTTAGAAGTAAAAGACATACTACATTACTAACTTACAAACGCCACGGTGTTGAAAAAATAGCAAAAAGGTACTTATGAACTATTCCGATATTCCAGTAATTAGTAACGAAGATCTTGTAAAACTTAAAGAAGAGAATTTCAAAGAACGTCTTGAATTCATAACTAAATATGTTGAGTGGCAAAAAAAGTCTCCAATAAAAAATGGAGTGAAGCACAGAAAAAAATTATAACATAAACATTTCTTTACCTATATTCAAAAATCCGTAGATTTTACGAGTTTCTCGTCAAAAAATACATAAATATGAACTGCTATAGAGCACTTCATGCATCAATATTTACTAAGAAAAAATCTCATTGCTCTATACGAGGATTATGTCTCAGAAATTCCTAAAAGAAAGAAAGCAGCAATTGAGCATGCAAAGCATCTTAGCGCTCTTTGGACAAGACAAGCAAAGTACGACCCGCACATTGATACGGCCATCAATTATCTGCGTTATTTCTGCAATGAGCCGGAATTGCCAAGAAGGAAAGCGCTCGACATTCTATTTTCCCTAAAAGGCTAAACGTTTTTATACTCTCTAGCTAGAAAACTACTATACAACTGTGGACGCGAAGCATTTGCCCTCCCATCCGGTCCGGGAGTTTACGAAAATTCGGTTGCATAAATCACCGAATTTTCTGGTTGTGCTTCAAGGCGTCCATAACTAAAAACGCAATTTATTACTAATTATACAATCAATGTTCATTTTTGGGTGAGGCATGAATAAACGCATTGGGTGGGAGATAGAAAGGATTATTCTTATTCTAATCATCTTAGCAAATGTTCTTGATGTTCTAAACTTGCTTCCTCCAGTCTGGGTCTACATCGTACTTCTCGTAGAATGGACAACAATGGCATACATGATCTATGTCGTAAGCCCAACAGAACTCATCTTCGGAAACAGGCACTCTCATACTGATTTTGCAATAGTTTTGGCGTTTGTCATATTAAGTCTAAAGAACCTCATTAGCAATGCTATAACGTCTTTACCCGGTCTTGTTGCAAAAGCAAACGAGTACATTATCTTTACTGCATCGAATGCTACAACCGGCATAAAATACACCATAACAACTGCGGAAATGAATGGTTACGGTCTTACTAATTACATTCCTAATCTAATACAACTCAAAATGAATGTTGCGCAGTATTTTACTATGAACCAGCAAGAGATAATAGTCATTCTAACTGACGGAGCAAAAAACATTGCTCTTAGCGCAACGCCGACAGGACCTAATGGTATGATGCTCATGTTCTATAATTCATTAAAATTCTACAGTCCGACAATACAAGTTGCGAGCATCATCATAGGAACGCTTTTTTTGCTAGGAATAAGCATTTATGCAGCGTTCTCAATAGAGATACGAAAGCCTAGCATCTTGCAGATGCTTGGTGATGAGAAATCATCGAAGCCAACAAAAATATTCATGATACTGCTGGTTCTTTTTGCGTTTTTTATCATGGTATTCAATCTGCTCTTTGAATGGATGACAATGAGCGATGATGCGCCATTAGTCATTGTCTTGTTGATAGTTGCAATGATTTTGCATTTCAAAAACAATAAGCAGAAAGCTTACAATGAAAAAGCGTACAACGCAATGGGGGATAGAATTGATAGAATGGAAAAGAGAGGAGAAGAGAGTGGTACTGATGATGCGCTTGAGACTATGGAAAGTGCAGATACATTCTTTGAAAAAACACTCTCTATGCTAAAAGATAAAACAACCGTCCTACTAATAATCTCAGGTCTTCTTGTCTTGCATCTCATTACTGATGTGGGTAATTACTTGGTGCCGGCAATCACAGGAACCTATCAGACAATCTATACTCAAACGGCGCAGATTGGCGCGCAAAATCTTACTATTTATCAGATGATAGTACAAACATTGCACGCTGCGACAATACAAGCCGCAGGACAAGCGGCAGGACAAGCAGCATCGCAAACACAAGCACTAAGCATGTTCACAACAGTAAGCATTATTGCAGTATACTTGCTAAGCCTTGCAGGACTTATTACGCTTCTTGTTCTTCCAACATTTATTTGGTATAAGATCTACAAGCTGCGCAGTACAAAAAGCAACAAGCATCTGCCGAACTGGAAAGGATGGCATATTGGCCTTGTAATGAGCTGTATTGTAGTATTCTTCCTAATGCCGATTTTCAAAATTGTAAGTATTCGCAGTAATGACATTGTAGGCGTACACTTGCAAACAGCGCCAATTTTGCAAGAGCAATTGGCGAGCATTCCATTCACACTACTTGTAGCTCTTGGCGTTTTCGCATTTTGCATGATTCTAGGAATGGTCCACGATATTACGCGACGCATAATGATGCTAGGACCATTTTTCTCGGCCGTTGTTTTCTTTGGCGCATATATTTATTTTTATTTTACGAGCGCATTCATGTATTATGCAAAAGTGCTTGTATCAATCATCAATGCTGGAGGGATACAATTCGCTATTCTGCCGACAATGTTTATCCTATTTTCGCTCACCATCATATTTTTTGTCACCGGTTTTGTCAGCTTCCTATATGAGATAGGACGCGATTAAAAAAACAATATTGCAAAGAATTTACCCAGAAATTATCCAAAAAGCTCTTAAATACATATTTTTGAATAATAATCAAAACAAAGAACAATATGTAAAAAGCAAAATAAAGTAGAATATAGCAAAATATGAAGGTAAATCATGAACGAAGCAAAGCTTGCAAAAAAAGGATGGTCAAAAGAGGAGATAGCAAAAGCTAATACTATATTTGATCATGCTGAGAAAACAAAGCAACCTGAAATGAAGTTTGCTGTGCATGTAAGGCTTTGGAGCTTGCTTATCATGAGTCTAGCTGGAACAGTAACCACGAGCGTTGCATTATTCCCAATTATAATCATGTTGCCATTATGGGCAAGCATTGGATTCTTCATGCTTATAGGAGGATGTTTAGGATTGTTAATCACGGCAGCGCTGCACAGCCTGAATATCCACGAGAAGCATCATCATCGTGGTATGAGCCTATTTGTAATTGCAATAATTATGAGCATAACGCTCGTCATTGCTCTTTTAGAACAAAAATATGGCGGAATCGCAAACCCTTTCTTTATTGCAATAGCATTCAGCATCGGAGTCATAATCCCCTACCAAGCGAGCAGGAGGTTGCATGGATTTAGTTGAATGGACTGTTCTTTATGTCAAGCATAAAGATGTACTGACAAAAAAGATCGTTGACGTAAAAAACGAGAAAGACCATTTTTTATTCACCTATAAAGATGGTCCTGTTAAGGTTTATGCGCTTGAAAAGCTGAATGTACCTGCAATCAATACAAAAGCCATCATTGCAACATTACAAACAAAAGAAAATGTTGATTTTCTAATAAAGCACTGGAAAGAGTTCTCCTCGCACCAAGGTCTCACCATGGTCTTTGTCAATCTAAAGACGCAGGAGAAATGGCTCATACATCCGCACACGCATTCCCAGATCTCAGAAGCAAAATTCGAGCTTGGTGTAAAATCATTAGCTAGCAGCGTAAGTTATATGTGAATAAATTATATGTGAGTAAATTATAATTGAAAAATAAATCAATAACAATAATAGAAAATCATTGATAAGAAATAGAAAAGAAATATAAAAAATAATTAAAAAAATAAATAATTGAGCTTAACGCTTCTTTTTAACAAATGCTTTCTTGCCTGCTTTTGCCGGCTTAGCAGATTTTGTAGCTTTTGCAGGCTTAGCAGGTTTTGCAGTTTTAGCTGGAGCTTTTGATTTTTTTGCTGGAGCCTTTGTTACTTTTGCAGATTTAGCTACCTTTCTTGCTTTAGCTGCAGATTTTACGCCTGACTTTTTAACAAAGTCTGCTTTTGCTGCAGCCTTTGCTGCAGATTTAGCTGCGACTTTCATAGCAGCAGCAACTTTCTTTTGTTTTTCTGCTTCTATTGCCGCTCTAATCACCGGCATGTATTCCGGCGTCATAATAGCATTCTTTCCTTTAGGAATCTGTATCTTATACTTTTTAGGTCGCGGTGCGCGCTTGCGTGGAGGTGCAGTCACTGGACGAACCTTCATTGGCTGCTTTGTTGGAGGAGGTGGAGAATTCGTCTTTGTTGACTTATTAATCTCCTCTTCGAGCGCATCTTCATTCTCACGAACAGCTGATTCGCGCATCCATGCTGGTGCTTGTGGCTGTTCCATTGCTTGCTGCACGACTTCTACTGCGGATTTTCCTTCAATAATGGTGCGTACATGGCTGAAGAATTCGCGCTGATATAAACAATAATTTGTGATAATATCAATTGTCACAATCTCTTCACGTCCATCAACTACTGTCTTCATAGTAACATATCGGCGGTACTCATTTTCGCGCTCGACGTTTTTTGCACGTAGAAGCTTTCGTAAAAGCAAGTATAGCTCCATGTTGTCGACAACAACATCATCATTTGAAAATACTTGCTTGATAAGTGTTGCTCGCTCAATAATAGATTCTGGTTCAACAGTAACTTTGCCTTGTTCAACCTCATATTCGATTAGTGCATCTACCATGAGTGCGTATCCGTCAGTCATTCTTGTAAGTATGTTAAGGATAACATCGACGGTACGAGTATATTTTAAGCTCACATAAATAAGGTGCTCAACTCTTTTGAGTTCTTCATACGATTCGTTCATTTTCTCATTCATCAGTCTTCACCTTCAGTATTATTCATATTTTGTATGGATTTTTTTAATGTTTTTTATTTTGTAAGTATTTTTTAGTGCGTGATAGTGTGTGATTGATAATTTTAAGCAATTACGTTGGTAATTTGGTTGGTAATTTTGTGGTGTATATATGATGGTGTGTTGTGCTCATGGTATTTTCAGTGTACTCTCATCGTGCATTCATCGTACGGCTTCGCCGGTGAGCATTATGTGCTTTTGCACAGCGTGTACGAACTGTTTTACTGTGTGCAATGAAATCTTAAGCGCTGGCGCGCTTACCTCTTTTAAGGCATATTCATGATCTGCAATAACGAGTTTTTCATCTCGAGGAAATGATACAGGTGCTTGTTTAAAGTGCTGTAGTGTCGAAGTAAGTTCGCGACAGACTTCCATTGCTTCAAGTGCTCCGGGAATATTTGGTTTTCTAACGCGCATTACATCAGAAAATGCCGCAAGAGTGTCGTGTTTTCCGGGTTGCTGCCCGGCTGTTGCTTGTGTTGGCAGCTCATATTCTCCACGATTGACGTGAAAATCAACAACTGCCTCAGCCGAGTCCTCAACTGCTCGACGAAGATGTTCAACAATGCTCATCAAAAGTTTTGCATCTTTTACCATCGGATAGGTAACTGTCAGAAGATGATCTGCTATTTGCACTTGACGAGAAGCGTCTGCTAGCAATGTAGAATGTCGTCCTGCCACCATCATTTAATAAAACCAACCCCTAGTTTATAAGCTTTGTCGTGGAATAACCAAAAAAATTACACAAACTCAACTAAAGACCATTAGTCCATTTAGTTTATAAAATACCTCAAATAACCAATATCATGCAAAAACAGCAATCCCATGAGACTACTGCACCCTCTATTACAAAAATTACAAAAAAAACGCAGTTAAAGACCACAATACCACTCACACCTCCTATTCTCAAATCTATTATTGTCATCGTGGACTCTGGCTGTGAAGATGCTTGTGCTCTTGAAATAAAAAGATGGCTTCCAAAAGCAGAAGCAATAGTAAGAGAACATCAAGTAGAATTACAAGGCACATTACACGATGCTGCAATGCTTGGTTATCGCTTGCAAACAGCAAGACGAGTTGTTGTGCGTGTACTCCCAACATTCAAAAAAATAGAAGATATACACGACAAAGTATTTCCAAAAAATCTTATTGATGAAATGTTTTCAGCTACTGCCACCTACAAATTAGAAGCAGAAGTCTTAACACAACACCCAAAGTGGAGACGACCAAAACCACAACCAATGACTCAGGAAGTAATTGATGAAGTAGGAAATTGGTGTTATGAACAGCTTGTTGGAAAATCAAGCAAGAAATCAAGCGATGTTAAGAAATCAGATAATACTGAGTTAGATTCTAAAAATCTCGATTCTGAGAGCCACAATTCTGAAAATCTTGAAAACGGACGTAAAGTAGATTTGAAGCGACCAGATATCATACTCTATGCGCTCGTTAGCGAGCTTGGTGTAGATATTGGAGTAGATGTGGTTGGAATTCCTCTTGCAAGAAGAGAGTATCGCATCATACTACAATCTCAACGCGGCATGAAAGCCACAGTTGCCGCTGCTACAATCATATACGCTGAAGCAACAAGCGGCAAAATACTCGATCCGATGCCGGGCGATGGAATTTTTGCTATTGAAGCAGCTCTTATGCGCACAAGAACAAGTCCGCGAAAGCATCAGCGAGTATTTTCTGCAAGTAAATTTCCCGCACTCGTAGATGACAAATCGTGGCGTGATGAAAAAGATCGCGTACAAGATAGAGATATTCTCGCATTCGCTGCAAATATGAAAGAGATGAAAGCTGTACGCACAAACAGCAAGCTTGCAAGCGTAGACGATGCGATTCTTGCAACAAAAATAAGCGTCGATTGGATGGATGTAAAGCTTGATGCAAAAAGCATCGATCGCATCATAACTTCTCCTCCTGCTAGTGGAAAGAGCCTCATGGCAAAAGACGCTGCAAAGATACAAGATCAGCTCTTCAACCAAGCAGAATATATTCTCAAAACAAAGGGAACAATGACTTGCGTTACTGAAAAACCTGAAGAGATAATTACTGCTGCTGCAAAATATAATCTTATTCCTCAAAAGAAAATTACTGTACTTATGGGAAAAAGAGACATGACAATAATCATTTTTGCAAAAGTAAAAAAAGAGTGAAAAACAAACAATAGATAATAAAGATAAAAACGATTAAAAAAATAATATTTAAAAGAACAATGGGTGAAATCAATGGAGTGCGACTTGTGTGGAAAAACGGCAACAGCAGTAGCTGAAATTGAAGGAGCAAAACTCACTGTTTGCGATAATTGCGCTAAACACGGCAAGAACGTAAAACAACTTCCGAGTACAGTAAAGCAAAAACCTTCTTCAGCAACCGAGCAGAAAAGAAGACCCATACAAAGACCAACACAAGAAATTTCTGAAGGAGTTCGTAGAGATTTTGCAAAAGTACTACAGCAGGAACGCGCAAAGAGAAAATTGACGCAAGAAGAATTTGCAAAAGTCATTCAGATAAAACTCTCGACATACCATCATTTTGAAAGCGGTAGTATGCTGCCGGATATTGAACTTGCAAGAAAACTAGAACATATGCTCAAAATACCACTTATCGCTATTCAAAAACAAGAAACCTGGGATAGAAAAGAGAGTGTTGATGAAACCCCAAAAGGAATGAGCATTAGCGATTTTATCTTGAAGAAAAAACCAGGGAAATAATTATTTTTAAAATTTTTATTTACAATTCATCGTGCTACTGTTTCATTTCCTACAGTATCATTTTTTGCAGTTAAACTAATGAAATACCAAGTTCCTGTCTTTTTTGATTCTCCTACTTGTACGAATCTTCCATCGTTTTGCAATAGATATAGGATTCCTGAATCGCTTTTTGTAAAGATAGTATCTCTCATTTGTTGTGTTATTAGAATATACGCAACATGCTTGCGCTCAAATTCTGGATAAACTCTGTTGGATTCTCGTAATAATAATAATCCACCCGAGTCAGTCATAGGTAATGCGCTTTCTCGTCCTGCAAAATATTCTACTAGTGGTGCGTATTCTGGTGCAGTAAGCACGCTACCGAGCCTATGCGATTCTCGTAATACTATGAGTGCGTGGGAAATTTCTCCATCAGGCACTTCAGTAATTCGTTCACGTATCGTTGTGATAACTAAAAATATCGTAAGACATGAAATTATTATTAACATTGATTCTTGCAACATATCAAGCTGCCAATCCACCATCAGCAGTTGCATGAGCGCATACGCAACGAGCAATGACAACAATGCTGTGAGCAACAAAATTGATGAGGGAAATAATATTGCAAGAGCTATACTACATAATGTCACAACAAACATTTTTGTGCGATCGCCATATACTCCCATCAAAAGACCATATGATCCTATGATGAAGAAGAATATGCTTATTCCACCCACGATGCCAAGTTCGAAAATAATATTGAGATGTGTATTTGCAAATAATAATTCTGAAAGCAATGCTTGCTGTGTTAAAATGCACCACAATAAACTCACTAATACAATTATTGCATATGTTATTCTACGACTCCAGGATGTATCAAAAACTGCTATTATGAGTACGGCTATTACACCGTAAATAGGAACTGTAATTGTGAGCAATGCAAAAAGCAATCCTGCGATAATAGGAAGCGTCTCGTAAGTTAATAATATCAAAAGCACCAATATTCCTGCGAGAAGCAATGGGGTGTGTGTTGTGCCAAGAAAGCTCATCGTCGGAGAAATTATCAAAAATCCTAATGCCATAATGAGCACTGAACGAGATTTTAAGTGCCTAGAAAGTAATATTCCAAATAGTACAATAAATATTCCTGCAAGAAACGCCGGCAATAACCAAGGCACTCCGAAAATAATCATTACTGCAAGAAGCGAACCATATGGGGTGGGCAAGCCTTTTCCAGCGAGGAATTGCTCGCTCTGAGATAATTGCGCATAACTTGCAGCGCCGGGAGTTATCGGCGAACCATTTGCAATGCGCACAAAAATAGGAAGAATAAATATCAGTATACTAAGGCCTATAAGGAACCAAATACCGTACTTATGGGCTTTGTACTCAAGATCATGATGGTTCATAAGGCTCATTGATTAGCCCCCATACAACCAGTAAGGTCATACAAAATCAATGTATTTACTTGTGTAACATGCATGCAAGCAGGAGCATCAAATAGCAATCGGTCACGCACATACTGTTTTTTTGCATCAGATGAGAAAATTATGTGTGTTGCTCCGAGTTTTTCTGCCTTCCCTATTGCGCTTAACGTAAAACGTGCCGTATATACAGTATCAATGTCGCTAATGAGCTCATTAGAGTTTTTCACCAATAAAAAATCTTCGTCAGTTACTGTTTTTTGATTTGCAAAATATTGCACTACATATGCTTCATGAGGTGTTGTTAGTAGAACTGCCGAATTAGGAAGAACCTGACGTAACCCTATATACGAATCAATATCTGCTTTTGTTGGAACTTGTTGCAATTCTTGATTCGCATTTGCGAGTGCGGGAATAATTGCTCCAAAGATAAAGAAAAATAGAATAATTGCCATGAGTGGATATTGCACCCAAGGGAATTTTGTTTTTTCTATAAATTCTTTTGATATGAAAAGGCCGTATGATGCAAGAATTGCAAGGAATGGTGTAAGAATCAATGTACCGATTGTTAATGGAATGAGCTGTAATGATAGCAGACTTGCTATTGCAAAAATTGGTGCAATAACGATATACATTGTCTTTTCTTTTCCTACGAATAACGCATAATAAATGCCGAAGATTCCGAGAAGAAACGTAATGATACCAAGGCCGTACATTAAACTTAATGTTGATATTCCTGTAAATATCGGTGTTGCATATGATGTCGGCAAGTTCTGCCATATGGTTTTTGCGCCAAGATTAAAGAGTACATTCTTGTAAACGACAACATAGAACCATACTGAAAGGAGCATTGTAAAAAAGAACAGTTCATTCACGCGTCCGTCGATACCAAATCCTTCTAGGCGCAAAAGCAACATCATGATAAGCAAACTTAAGACCAGAACAAAAATTAGCGGGTGTATGAATGTCAATACTATGGCGCATAAAATAAGCGAAAAAAGATGATGTTCTGGATCCTGAAATAAATACACCATAGTGAGTATTAGGAAGATTACAAGAGGTACTGCGCTAGGAGTTACAAGATAGCTAGCAAAAAATATCGGCCCAGTGCCTGCTAGTATTACTGCAACAAGCGCTGCAAATTCCGAATCTGTAAGCTTTCTTGCAAGCAAGTATACAGGAATCAACGCCAGTACCATGAAAAGATTTGGTATTATCTTATACATTAGTGGAGATAACAATATCGTTCCCGCAAGAAAATAAGAGAATAATGGACGTAATAAACGCGATGCTCCGTCTGAACGCAATGCATCTAAACGCAAAGGAAAGCCAGTCTCTTGAATGTGTTCTACGGAACGAACCTCTAGATAGGAGTCATACGAAAGGTATGGTGTGCTCATTGCAATATTCATGCGTATGAGGAAAAGCGCTAATAGGAATACGCCTAAAATAACAATATACCACCGCTTCCCAGCCATAACAAGTCTATGCCGTCGATTGTTTAAAAATGTTAGGGTAAAATAAAGAGAAAATGAAGGAAAACAAGTAGAAGAAGAATAACAACCCAAATAATAAGAAATGTCGCCTTGGAGCAAGACCAGAAAAGTGCCTGATTGGTGCAAGGCACTTTTCGCAAAATCCCGGACCGAATGGTTTGTCTACGAAGTGGACAAACTAGATAACGAAGTGAACGTGGGAGGGTAAGAGCTCCGCGACAAAGTAAAAAGTAGATTAAATAGTTAATAATTCTTCGTAGCACAAATGAGAGATATACAAAAATTTATGAATGCAACTTTTATACTTAACGTGTGGTAAAAATAAAAGTCAAGAAAAGCAAGCTTCACGGCAAAGGAGTCTTTGCTTTAGAGAACATCCCCAAAGGAAAAACTATCGAATTGTGTAATATTATATTATTAGATAAAAAAGATACCAAAATAATCGACAAGACTTTTTTATACAATTATTATTTCGCATGGAAAAACAAAGGTAGTGCAATTGCATTGGGGAATGGCTCTTTATACAATCACTCATATGAACCCAATGCCGAGTATGATAAAGATTTCAAGAACAATTCACTGGCTTTCATTTCGATAAGATCGATAAAAAAAGGCGAAGAGATTGTAGTTAATTATAACGGAAATCCCAACAAACAAAATAAAATCTGGTTTGATAAATAAAATCCTATTATATGAAATATATTATTAAGTGAGCTAAAAAATATTAACTAAAACTATTATTAGTAAATCCTGACTACTCGCCACCCACAAATCCTACTAACTACAACCTGAGAAAATAAAATACTAAAAATACTACAATAACAATCAAAGTCTACCAAAACCATATAAACAAAACACGCTTAATCCAACATATGGAACGCAAAGGAATGTCATCGTTTTCTAGCATCGTCGCAATAATAGGGTCAATACTTATCGGTGTTGGCGTGTTGTGGCTTGTAGCTGATAATTGGCATGCAATTCCTTCCGCAATAAAAATCATCATCTTGCTCGCAGCAATTGCAATAAGCTTTATTGCAGCAGTCAAGCTCAAAGAAAAAGCATACAATAATACTGCAACCGCAATATTCCTACTTGGTGCAATATTATACACTGCAAGCGTTTTTCTAATAGCACAAATATTCTCGACAACAACTAGTATTCAGGGCTTTGCTTGGCTCATGCTTCTAGCAACAGTCGGCGTGATATTTGCAAGCTACATTTTTGAATCGCAAATCATCCTCACTGTAGGCCTCATTGAAACACTAATCTGGATTATAGGACAGTTCATGGCATTCTCAGAGTATGTGCAAGGATCTTTTGGCATGATGAGCTTGTGGTTTCTGGGTGCAGGATTACTATTATATGGATTATATTTACTTCACGCTGCTAAAAATCATGCTTTCGATAAAACGTATCGATTGTTCTGCACAGTATATTTCTTATTATTTGCATTCATATTAAGCTTCCAATTAACCATTGGCGAACTATGGCGAGTATATGCTATGACTAATTCAATCGTCATCTTCGCAATTGTCCTTGGCATTCTTGGTCTTGCTACCACTTCAGTCGGTATCTACAAGAAAATGCCCGATAGAAAAGAAGTTATTGGCATAACAGTACTAACGATATTACTTCTTTCAATTATTGCTCTTGCAGTTATTCCAGAAACCACTGCAGAAAAAAACAATGCATTACCGCAAAGTACCAATGGTTATTGTATGCAAAAGAGTTGTTATTCATATAATGATGAATCCGCATGCAAGTCTCCATCAGCCGTACAAAAAGGTTGTATTTGGCAAAACAATATGTGCGCTGAACCAAATTGTTATCAATACAGCTCCAGAGATGCTTGTCTTGCCAATGATGCAATGCGCTGCAATTGGGTCGTACAGCAAAATGTACGAGCAGTAGAAAGTTGCAAGAATGGCATTTGCAGCATTACAAAATCTAATGATTCTGCATATACTGCTTGTGAAACTACATTCAATAATTATGATCAAAAAATATCAGATTGCTCATCGCTTAATTCTACTTCCTGTCTAGCTAAGGATATGTGTACTTGGCAAGATAATTATTACGGTGGGGATTATGGTAGAACAGCATTATTTACAAGACACTGGTTCATTTGGATCTGGGCAAATCTAGTTTTGCTTGCGGCAATCCTTGGAATTATCGCTTATGGAACGTGGCAGCACGAACCAAAGATAATCAATATCGGCATCATATTCTTTGCTCTTATGATAATATCAAGATATATTGGATTTATCATAGACTATGGAAACTACACCAGCATGAGCGTCTTATTTATTGTCGGAGGATTGATATTAATCGGCGGCGGATTCTATTTAGAAAAACTAAGAAGAAAACTAGTTGTAGATGCAAAACCAGTTGTAAAATCAAAGATGAAATAAATACTGATGGCCACCTTGACGCAAATTCCATTTTTGTCCGATTCATGCAGGACAAAAATGGTAAATCCTTACGGTGTAAATAAAAGCGTCGTGGCCAAATAAACGAGCACAAAGATGAACAAAAGACTAATAATCGGCCTTGTTGGAATGTTTACAATACTAGGAGTATTCATCCTATATCTTGCTTGGCCGCTTATGACTGGAACTGATGTCATCTTGCATACACAACCAGTTGATCCATTCGATCCATTTAGAGGACAATACATAACTATTCGCTATGATATCAACACAGTTCCAAAACTAGATGGAATAACACAAGGCGACAATGTGTATGTTTTACTCACTAAACAAACAGATGGCATTTGGAACTACACTAGCGTAAACCCAACACGACCAGCATCCGGAATATTCTTAAAAGGAACTTTAGAAAGAACAAATACCTATGACAACACAATGGTTGTTAGTTACGGCATAGAACAATACTTCTTTGAGCGTGGTGCTCAATTCAACACGACAAACATGACGATGCACGTAAAGATTGCATCTAACGGTCAAACAAGAATTGTAGAGCCATTGCACGATGGAAAACCTATGCAACTAAAATATCAATAACTACTTATAACTAATTTTAAAGAGATTCTTAACAACAAAAATATATTAAAAATATTCTAACTACGCCATTAGTAAATCCTACTAACTATCTTGAGAATAAAATAAACCCTAACAATGAATAAAAAAATCACTAATCAAACAACAATTCTATAATCTACTCAAGTCAATTTGAGGAACTTTTTATATACCAATATCTGTTCCCAAACTACATGGAACTAGACCATCCTATTCAACGCGCCATTCTATTAAAGCTAATTCACGTACCAGAAGCATCTTTTACAGAACTTCTTGGTGACGAAGACTCTAACAAATTTGCATATCATATTGGCGTACTGGAAAAAAATGATATCATCACAAAAAAAGATGGAAAATACTCTCTTTCGCAAGAAGGAAAGAAGATATCCTCTTTTATCGAAGGAGATACTGGTTCAAAAGCAGCATTTCCTACATTCAACCACGTTCTAATTATTAAAGATAGAGATAAAATACTTGTCCAAAAGCGCCTCAAAGAACCATTCTATGGTTATTGGGGATTCATATCTGGCAAGATAAATTTCGGGTTTAATATTGAAGAATGTGCAAAGCGAGATATTGAAGAAGAAACGGGCTTAAAAGCAGAACAAGCAAGATTTTTTGGAGTTAATCAAACAAAGACATTCGAAGATGGAAAAATGCTTCATCATCACATCATGTTTTACGTCGAACTTTCAGAAATATCTGGCGAATTAAGAAAATCCACACACAAAGGTGAAAACCAATGGATGACTGTTGAAGAGTTCAAATTAAAAGAAAGGTTTCCCGATTCTTGGTTAGATGCAGTGCTTAATACAAAGGGATTTGTAAATATCGAAGCTGATAGATTCATGAAAGATGGTAAATTCATAGGTTGTGAATTAAAAAAAATAAATAGAATTAGTTAATCTCCTATTCACTTGGAGCAGTAGTCTCTGTATGTACTTTTGGTTCATCATCTTCTTCGTCGAGTTCCTTATCGACAAGCGTTGATGCGATTACTTTATCGCCTGCACCAAGTCTCATCAAGCGCACACCTTGCGTGCTTCTTCCAATTAGGCTAATTCCAGAAACTGGTGTTCGCAAAGTGATACCGTTCTTGCTAATAAGCATTAGATCCTGATCTTCTGGTACTGCCATTACTACAGCGACTTTTCCATTTCTATCGCTAGTTATGATGTTGATAACACCTTTGCCGCCGCGATTGATGTGACGGTATTCTGCTGCATCTGTTCTTTTTCCAAAGCCATTTTCTGTTACTGTAAGCACTGATTTATTCTCGTGAGCAATGAATGCGCCAACAACCGCGTCATGTTCAGCAGTATCAAGCCTGATTCCAATAACGCCGGTGCTGTTTCTACCCATAGAGCGAACATCTTCTTCGGAGAATCTTACTGCCATACCATTACGACTCGCCATGAAGATAGTGTCCTTTCCTGTTGTAAGTAGAACTGATACTAGATCATCGTTTTCTTCAATGTTGATTGCTATAATTCCTGATTCTCGAACATTACCGTATGCTGATAGTACAGTTTTCTTGACTGTTCCATTCTTTGTTACAAAGAACAAGAACTTATCGTCAGTAAACTCTTTTACTGGAATAACAGCGCGAACTTTTTCTCCCGGCGCTACTTTTACAATATTGATTATTGGTTTACCTTTGCTTTGTCTACTGCCTTCAGGCATGTTGTAGACTTTTGTCCAATAGACTTTTCCTTTATCTGTAAAGACAAGTAACCATGCGTGCGTGTTTGCAACGAAAAGATGCTGGATGAAATCCTCTTCCTTTGTTGTAGCAGCAGTAATGCCCTTGCCACCGCGCCCTTGCGAGCGGTATGTATCTATTGGAACGCGCTTACAGTAGTTCTCGCTTGAAATTGTTACAACAACATCTTCTGGCTCGATAAGATCTTCAAGATTCATCTCTTGACCCGCAGTCTCTTCTATTTGCGTTTTTCTTGGACTATTGTATGTTATTGCAAGCTGTTCAAGTTCAGCTTTGATGATTGCAAGGATTTTCTTTTCATCTGCAAGGATTGCTCTTAATTCTGTGATTAGTATCATGGTTGCTGCAAGATCTTCTTTTATTTTTGCAGTCTCAAGACTTGTAAGTCTTGATAGGCGCATTTCTAGGATTGCATTCGTTTGCTTTTCAGAAAGATCGTATCTAGACATCAATGCTACTCTTGCATCGTCAACATTCTTTGCGCCTTTGATGAGCGCTACAACATCGTCGATGTTATCGAGTGCAATAACAAGTCCTTCAAGCAAGTGCGCCTTATCTTCTGCTTTCTGTAAATCGAATGCAGTTCTCTTTCGTACAACATCTCGTCTGTGCATTAGATAGTGCTCTAGAATTACTTTGATGCCGAGGATTTTTGGTTGTCCATCGACAATTGATAACATGATAACGCCGAATGTTGTTTGCAATCTTGTATGATGCAATAACTTATTTTCAACATATTCTGCATTCGCATCTTTTTTGAGTTCAATTACTATACGCATACCGTCGCGGTCTGACTCGTCGCGAATATCTGATATGCCATCGAGCTTTTTTTCTTTTACGCCATCAGCAATTTCTGTGATGAGATCCGCTTTATTGACTTGATATGGAATTTCTGTAATGATAAGTTTATTTGGACCCTTGTCGCCTTTTCTTGCTTCCTGCTTAATTACGGATTTGACAATGAGCTTTCCTCGTCCACCGCCGTAGTATTGCATGATGCCGAGCTTGCCGCAAATAATTCCACCTGTTGGGAAATCCGGACCAGGCATATGTTTAGCAAGTTCTAATGTATCAATTTCTGGATTGTCAATGAGAGCAATTGCTGCGTGTGCTACTTCAGCAAGATTGTGTGGCGGAATATTTGTTGCCATGCCAACTGCAATACCAGATGATCCATTAGCAAGAAGGTTTGGAATCTTTGCTGGAAGGACTGATGGCTCTTTTAGGCTACCATCGAAATTCTCGACCATTAATACTGTCTCTTTTTCCAAGTCTTGCAGCATCTCGTCTGCAATTTTTGCAAGTCTTGCTTCCGTATAACGCATTGCTGCTGGCGAATCGCCATCGACACTGCCGAAGTTTCCTTGACCATCAACTAGTTGATATCTTAGAGAGAAGTCCTGCGCCATTCTAACTAACGCATCGTAAACTGACATATCGCCGTGAGGGTGGTACTTACCAAGGACTTCACCAACGATACGCGCACATTTCTTGTATGGCTGGTTGTGGCGCATTGCTAAATCGTTCATTGCGTAAAGAATTCTTCTGTGCACTGGCTTGAGGCCGTCTCTGATATCTGGAAGCGCTCTGCCAATAATTACGCTCATTGCATAGTCTAGATAACTTGTTTGCAACTCTTCTTCTATGAGCCGCGGGATTATTTGATGCAATTCTTTTATCATCTCTTCTTCAGAAAAATCATTTGGAGTTGAGCCGTTTGTAGAAGCGTTTTCTAGCGACTCATCGGGCTGTTCATTTGAGTGGTCATCGGACTGTTCATCTTGTCGTTTCTTGTTATCCTTTGCCATAGAATCAATTTCTCATCATTTATCGTCAATAAATACGGTCTTCTAATTTCTTTATATGCCTTTGGTTTTGGAGAGAATATTTTGATATATTTTCTATATAGTTGATAAAGAAGGAAAAAATGAAGAAATTCAAGTAATTTTGCCACCTTGCAACAATACCAGAAATCAGGTCGATTCATGCAGACCTGATTTCGTAGAACCTCGGACCGGAGGGAGAACAAAACTTGCGTGGCACAGTTTAGAGGGAGGAGTAGCGGGGGATGGTGGGTGGGAAACTAAGAAAATAAAATTAATTCAAGCACTCATAAAATGAGCATTATGAACTTCTGCTTTACCGAGCTGCACAACGCAACTTCTCGTCTGATTAGAATGTATTGCAAATGTGTGTCCACAATATACACAACGCTTTTTTTTGGAAGTAAGTACTAGCGTTGTCTGCGCAAACTTTGGATCGCAGAGCATATTATTGTGGCATTCAGGGCAGCGTACAGTCAACATAACAATACAAAATACTCTTTTCTTTTTATACTCTGGGCGTGCATGACCAGTGGATTAAGAAAGACTAACCGTTTCTGAATAAAATTACAAAATATTGATTTTTATGAGAAGATACATAATATGTTTTTTCCCATGTGAGAGAAGAATCTTTTAATAATTTTTTTATCTCATTCGGATTAGAATATCTATAATATCTCTTAATATCGTGTTGTCCTTTTTTTAAACCTTCAAAAGTTCCTTTTCTCATAATAATAGCTAGAATTCCATTTTTTTCAAGCAAATTTACTAACGATTTTAATGATTTTTTCAAAACTGGCAATTTCATATTATGAAGAGAGCTCGACGCAAGAACTACGCCAAATTTTTTTATTGATTTGAAATTATTCATATTAGAACAAACAAATTTTACATTTTTTACATCTTTTGCATTTTCTTTTGCGACCGCAATCATATTTTTAGATATATCAACACCGACGACAGTTAGTCCTTTTTTTGCAAAAAATATTGAATAAAGACCAACACCGCATCCTGCATCAAGTAAAGTTGTTTTTTTATATTTAGAAATAAGATTTAAGAGTGGTTTTTGTGATTTTGAGTATTTTTGTTCAGCTATCATTATAGAAGACCATTTTTCCGCTTCCCTATTATATGATTGTTGTATGATGCCCATATTATTTAATTAAAAATTGTGTATATAAAAGCTATTGTAGTATAACATAATTAAAATAAAAAAAGAAAATTAAAAGAAAACTTACTTTCGGTTTGAAAAAGCGAAAGTTCAGAAGATAACTTCTGATTATTGTTTCTTTTTCTTCTTTGCTTTCTTAGCAGCTTTCTTAGTTGCCTTCTTTGCAACTCTAGCTGTCTTCACGCCAAAGAGGCTCTTAACGGTTGATTCAAACCCGAATAACCAGATGCCAAATGCTCCTATAAGAGTTCCTATTGGGAAACTAAACAAGCTCAAGACGCTATAAATAATAGTCAATATTCTTGCCCAAGGCTTATGAGTCCATAACCCAATGCCGACGATGACATCAAATGCTGCAAGAGCGAGCAATATTACTGCTACAACTGTTGCAACAGCACCGACCATTCCTGCAACAGCAAGATCGCCATACATCATTGAACCGAATGTGCCCATCATTGAGCCGCCAATCATAATTGCTATTGCTACAATAAGCATAATAAGGGCGCTAATCCACGCAAGGACAGCATAGACCTTAACGATTGTTTCTGCAGTATTCTTATCCATTAAACATCTCCGCGCAAGTACGAATTTGTATCTATCTGCGCATTATTGAATTGTATGATGTTGAGGGTGCTCTGGTGTTTTTATAGGTTCTGCTAGTCATTTATATAGACGATAAAAACATACAAATAATATTGAGAAAATTTAATTAAAAAAAGAAAATAAAAAAATCCTTACTTCTTATCTAAATTTTCATTTCTGCTTAAGCGCTTCCTTCTTCTTAAGTTCTGGATGCAGCTCAATATACATCATTGTAAAGTAAGTGCTTTTGCAGAAATCGTACAATACGTGCGTTGCAATTGCTAGCAATAGGAATATGCTTACACCTACAACAATGCCGACAAACGGATTTATCATAAAGAATGCAAATCCGAATGCGAGTGCAACAATTGCATCAAGTAAATATATCCATCCAACAACCATATCGAAGGCAAATCCGCCGACAAGCGTTTCTGGTAAGTGTTTGAAGAGCATCGGAACTTCTTTAGCAGCACCAACAAAATTCTTGTCGGTAAGCGCAATAGCAGGTAACATGAAACTGCCTGCAATATCCCAACCCTTTTCTAAAAGGCCTGCAAAGATGTTCTTTAAGATTGCTTTGATGAAACTTTCATTTTCATTATCGCGTAGTTTTGCAACAATCATTGAGACAATAAAATTAACGATTGCAAAAGTCATCAAGCTACCGAATTTCTTGAATGCGCGATTCATGCCAGAACTAAGTGTTGCATTCTTACCATGGTATACTTCAAAAACCATCCATGACAATGCAGCACTAAATAATGCACTGAATAAATAGCCTAAGAACAATATGCCTAATCCCAATGCTAAAAACGGATAGGATATATCTCCACCGCCTTGGAATGAACCGATGAAGAATACAACCATTGCGGCGATGCCGAATATGATGAATGAAATTAACTCTAACAATGGAGGAATGTATAATGACTTATCCTTTCCTGCCATCTTGAAAGTATCTTTGATTATTTTTCCGGTACGATCCCAATTGCTAAACATAAAACCCCTCTTTGTGTAATGTTTGTTATATTGATAGAATATTGGTAAAAGAATCTATTTTTAAGGATTGTGGATGTGTAATTGAAAAAAAATCTACATTGTGGCGACCAAGGGATTTGTCCAGATTATCGAGATTGAGAACACTCCTCGATAATCGCGAAATGACTACGTGAAAGAAGCCCGAAGCCACCGTAGACAAATTAGATAGATAAACTTCATACAGAAAAAATAGTTCTCTTCAACTATTCCTCAACATCCTTGATTAATTCTGCCTTGAATTTTCTGCCAAGTTTTTCACGCTTGATAATTCCTTTACGTTCAAGGCCAGTCATAATAGCAGAGACTTTGGATTTAGACCACCCTAATTGCTTACCGAGTTCTTTTTGATCTAACGGTTTGCCACGCAAAGCGCGAATTATAATGAGCTCTTCGGAAGATAATAAAGAAGCGGGAATAACAGTTGATGAGGATGATGAAGATATTGTTTGCGTGGATTTTTTGCGCATATTTTGCGGCAAAAATAACCCCAATACAACACCTATTACTAAAGTGATGCACATCAGAACCCACACCACCCACTCTGAAAACTCTGTTAGTAGAGTTGCCGCGCCTACATTGCTTGGTTCAGTTGTCATATAACGAATAACATACTGTTCTGGCAATTGTGGATTAGTTCTTAACCAACGTAAGACTATGCGCTCTCCATCGGTGCTGATTGCTGTTTGTACAGGAACTATTGCAGGGTCTTGTTCTGTAGATCTAATAAACGCACCAGCGGGAAGATGTAATTCATAAGATAGCATTCTTGGCTGTCCAGGAGCATTCATAGTCCTAGAATAGATCTGTGTGTCCGTACCGCTGGATTTTACCGCATCATTTAGAGTAAACCCTAGTGTAATGTTGCATGAGTCACAAGAAAGAGGAATATTAACAGTTCCATTAGTTGCTACAGCACTTTTACCATCTACAGTAATACTAGTTACTCCTTGAGGCAAACCAAATGATATCTCGCGCAATGTGTTATTTATTAGCAATATACTCATCGTCTCATGTACTGCAACACCTTCAATTGTATCTTGTACAATAACACCATCTACTATGGTCGCGTGTACAAAAAGAGTACAGAGTATGAATAAAATAAAGAACAGAAATGTTCTGGACAATAGCCTTAAAGCGTTCTGTTTTACTAACATTTTTCCATAATGGTTCTGAACCTTCATATGCCCTAAAACAGGGCTTAGAGCATTTAATACTATCCCTGAATCATATAAAAATGCTATCGTTTCGATGCTCTGCAGAGATGATTGATATACCTGCAACATATTCCAAATAATACAAGAAATAAAAGAAATAGATTATTACAAATAACAAACAAAACACATTGCGAGGCGTCATATGAACATTACCAAAAACATCATTCAGAAGATTACACTACTGCTTACAATTGCAGTCATGTTTGTTTACTTAGTATCAATTACTGCTCATGCTGAAGATAACGCTCGTAATACAAACAATACAGGAACTGAAAATAAGACCTCTGAACAAGAAGGTAAAAATGAAGGTAATAATCATGATGAGAAAAGTCAAAATGAAGAAAATGATAAAGAACACGATAAAGAAGTATCTTTCTGGGATATGAGAGATGATTTCAAAGGCAATAGAACGAATAATGATAGAACAAATAGAACAGAACATGACTCTGAAAATAAATCTATAAATAAAAAAAACAACGAAACTGAATCATATCATAAAACAAGTTTCACATTTCAAACAAATGATACAACCAATACAACAAACATCACTACAAATAACGAGAAAGATAACAAAGGAAATAATCTAGACTCAAATAACCTAGACAAAAAACAAGAATCCGAAAACAAAAAGAATATTCAAAATGATACTGCAACCAATACATTAAACAATGATGTTAAAGATGTTCCTGAGAAATCATTCCTGAAAAGATTATTCTCATGGCTAGGCATATGATTAACAAAACAACAACATAACAAATCAAAACAAATAACAAAATAAAAATTTAAAACTGTGTTTACTATGTCTCACATTACAAAACAACACCCACTATTCGGCGCGCAAGCGGAAATAACACTCCTTGATGCTGAAGAGGAATTTGCAAAAGATGCAATACAAGAAAGCTTTGAACTAGGAGTTAGATTACAAAGCATCTTCAATTTGTATGACCCTAAAAGTGAACTATCAGCTCTAAATAAGAAACGAGAACTCAAAGTTTCGCAAGAGTTATTGCAAGTTATTACTCTTGCTTTAGAGTTTTGCAAAAAAACAAACGGTGCTTATGATATAACGCACGGTAAACAATTTTTGCAGAGAAAACAAGGAAAAGAACTAACTCCGTTGCATACATCATACAAAGATGTTATTATTGAAGGCAATCTTGTAAGGTTACAGCACCCCGACATATTACTTGATTTGGGAAGTATCGCGAAAGGATACATTGCAAAACGTATGGCAGAACATTTAGAAGAATTCGGCGTTGAACAAGGATATGTAGATGCTAGAGGAGATCTGCAGTGCATTGGAGAAATAACAATCAATATACAACACCCAAGAAAAGAAGGACATATTGGCACAATAACACTCGAAAACAAAGGAGTTGCAACATCGGGAGATTACAAGCAGTTCCATAAGAGTTTTTCAAATTCACATATACTAGGTAAAACAAATATCATTTCAGCAACAGTCATAGCAGATGATGTAACAATTGCAGATGTCTATGCGACATTACTCATGGTCTGTAATGACGATATAAAAGAGAAGATTATGCAAAAAGAAGATATAAGTGCAATGACTATCGATGATGCTTTAAACATAAAATATTATAACGAGTTCGAGGAATATATAGTATGAAAACCAAAACAATACTAACTTGGATTGCAATCCTTATCATTGGCTTTACACCTGTTTACTTACTGCTAGCTTATGGCCCACAAGACTACTCTTCTATACCATTCACCCTAGGACAGATTGCTGGACTTATCGGCATGACGTTTTTTGCACTAACATTCATATTATCTACACGCGCAAAATGGGTAGAAAATCTTTTTGATGGACAAGATAAGGTGTATATTGCGCACGGAGTGCTTGGCGCAACAAGCCTCATAACACTCTTATTCCACCCATTGTTGTTAGTTGTAAAATACCTTCCTGAGAATGTAAAATTAGCCGCAGTATATCTATTGCCTGGCGGTTTATGGAGTGTGGATTTTGGAATCTTTGCTCTTAGCGGAATGATAATCCTAATTATACTAACATTATACAGTACAATGAAATATCACCGCTGGAAAGTAAGTCATGAATTTTTCGGACTTGTTTTCTTACTCGCAATACTACACATTTTCCTCATCAGAGGCAATGGCTCGCGAGATTTGATATTCGATGGATACTATGTATACGCAGTAGTAGTTAGCCTAATTGGTGCATCAGGCTTTATCTACAGTTTTTTCATAAGACGACTGTACAAGAAAAAAGAGTATCGAGTAGCAAAAATTGTCAAACTTGGAAACTGCGTTGAAATACATCTTGCGCCAGTACGTGATGAAATAAAATACAAATCCGGTCAATTCATCTTCGTGCAATTCTATGGGAAAGGAACATCTGCTGAAAGCCACCCATTCTCTATTGTCTCAAAAACAAACGAAAAAGAGATTGTATTGATAGTAAAGGCTCTCGGTGACTATACAAGTACATTAGAAAAATTAAAAATAAATGATCGTGCAAAAGTAGAAGGACCTTACGGCAGATTCCATGCTAAAGAAGAATTCACGCAGGAAGTATGGATTGCTGCAGGTATTGGAATCACACCATTCCTATCTCTTGCCGAAGAATTTGCAGATGCAAAAACTGGCAATGTATGCCTGTTCTATTGCGCAAAAAATGCTGAAGAACTACTGCACATAGATAGATTGCAGGAATTATCAACAAAGAATAAACGCTTCAAACTGCGCACATGGCTCTCTGAAAAGCAAGGAAGAATATCTATTACTGATATAGAAAAAGAATGTACTCCCCTAAAAGATAAAGAGTATTACTTGTGCGGTCCTGAAGCATTCAAGCAAGGCATACGTTCATCTCTTGAAGATCGAGGAATAAACAAAATACACGACGAGAGGTTTGAATTCAAATGAAACTCAAAACAATTACATTTATTGCGTTACTAGTATTCGTGTTCCTATTTGTAAGCCTAGTTCTTTTTGGAAAATTCGGACTTGCAACAGACCCGCAATCATCCATGACATTCAAAGTTGGATATTTCATGTTGCTGCTCTTCATATTAAGTACTGCTTATATCATTAATTTTGATTCACTACAAGGAATCCTAGAACACACTATGGCCATAGCAGGTCTGCTAATTGTTGCAGTGCTTCTTACTATGACAATGCAGAATCTAAAAGATGGTTATGTGTATAGAGCTACAATTTCGCCAGCGCAACAACAACTAAAGAGCGAAGTAAGCCTGTTAGAACAAAAAGTACAAGATACTAGCGCTACACAAAACGAGCTTGCACAACAAATAGCCTCAATAAATTCACAAAATCAATTATTACAATCAAATATGAATACTCTTAGCGCGCAGAAAGCTGCGTTACAAAAAGAAATTTTGTTACAAGAAAAGCAAAAGCAACTCGACGCACAACAACAAGCATACCAAGATGCAATAGCAGCACAACAACAAGCATACCAAGATGCAATAGCAGCACAACAACAAGCATACCAAGATGCAATAGCAGCGCAGCAAGCAAATGCTGCAGCCGCACCAAACCCAACTCCTAGGAGGGAAGATGATGACTAGATTAACAATAATAAGTACAATATTCGTGATTGCAATACTTGTAACAGCAAGTGCTTACTACTTGAGTGCAGACTATGGCTCAAAAAACACTGTGGCAAAAGAAAGTGCTACACTTAGTGCAAAAAAAGAAGAGCTCTTAGCATCACAAACCAACATGGATAATAAAATAGCTGAGTTGCAACAAAACGTACAAATTGCAATACAACAACAGCAAAAGCTCAATACACAAGTCGGACAGCTACAAAAAGATATTACGACATTAGACCCAAGTAAAGGATCTACTGTTTCTTCAACAACGACCTATACTCCTCCTGTAATAAAAACTCCAACAGTAACACCAACACCAGTATACAGACCAACACCTACTCCCGCTCCAGCGCCAACAACAAGAGCAAGTTAACAACAACACCAAGTCAAGAATAATAGAAGAGTTATGATGAAACAAAAAAAAGCTCCCGCATTATTTGTAACTGATTGGGGTCCTATGCCTGCATATGAAAATGATGCATATACTACGGCGCTTAGCAAAATAGAAATTGATCTACCACAACCCACGGCAATAATAATCATGTCGGGGCACTGGCATACCAACGATATAGTTCAAATAACAAGTGCTCAAGATCAAGAGATAATTTATGATTATTATGGGTTCTCAGAAGAATCGTATAAAATAAAATATCCTTACAAAGGGGATCCAGCTCTCGCGCACAAGATAACAGAATTATTACTAAAAGCTAATATTCCTTCACAACAGAACCAAAAACGTGGTCTTGATCATGGTGCTTGGGTACCATTATACCGCATGTACCCTAAAGCAAATATTCCTATAGTGCAAATTTCAGTACCGGCTGCCGATCCAAAAAACATTTATGATATAGGAAAAGCTCTTGCGCCATTACGAGATCAGAACGTACTTATCATCGCATCGGGCTCATTAATCCATAATCTGCAATTAGCATTGCGTAATAAAAAAGAGATTCCTCCAGAACCTTGGGCGATTGCATTTAGCGACTGGGTAGAACAACGTATATTAAAAAAAGAACTTAATGTGTTATTTGATTATAGAGCGCAAGCACCTAATGCAAAAAAAGCAGCACCAACAACAGAGCATTTCGATCCATTATTCTTTTCATTGGGTGCTGCAGGAAATGATGCTTCGATAGTTCTCTATAAAGACATCAAATACGGCAATGGATTAATGATAATAATGAAGTTTGAATAGAGAGATAATTTAGTTAAGTCATCAAATAATATGCCAACACCGCCTTGCGACAAAATCAGGTAACGAGCGATTGGTGCAGCGAAGTTACCGCAAGATTACGAGGGACGAGTATACATACGCGCGGTAAAGAAAAAATATTAATTACAAATTAAAAATAATCAAATCTTCTTTGCAACAAATAATATTGATTCGGCAGAATCTCCAAATCCTCTGCGAATCTCAAGAATCTTAAAACCGGCATTCTCGAGCATTTCGCGCATATGACTCTCAGAAATGCGTAAAAGCGGATCGCGCTTTACATCTTGTATTTTCTCAAGAACGCCACTGCGAATGAAACTCATCTTGTCTCTGCGTTCATCAAAATCTCCGTCAGTAAATAAAGTCGTTTCTTGACGTATAACAAGTCCGTCCCCCATATCAACATCATGAGCTGCTAGTTTCATAACTCCTCTTGATTCTGGAAAATGCGAAAAATCACATAAGAACAATCCTTTATTCTCAAGTGTATTATGGATTCTTGACAATGTGTGCTTGCAATCAGCATAGCTTTTCATGTATCTAAACGACTCATAAAAACATGCAACAACATCATAACCGCCATTATAAGATAAGTCCCTCATATCGAGAACATCGAATGTTACCGACATTCCTTTTTGTTTAGCGTGCGCTATTGCATCTGCAGATATATCTGTTGCCATAACTATAAATCCTGCACGAACAAGGTATCTCGTGTATCTGCCGGTACCGCAAGCAAGTTCAAGAAGTCTTTTGGCATCTACGTTGTATGTTTTTATGATAGCAATTGCTTCTGTGGCTCGTTGCTCATAGGCTTTTTCAGAGGAGTACTTATCATAAAACTCTAACCAAGACTTTGTATACAGCTCGTCCATGGTGTCTTATAATATTTAGGCTTTAAAAATTCTTGTGACTGGAAGAAAATGACTACAAAATGCTAAAAGAATGAAAAAGATAAATAGAAAATTAGTAAAAAATAAAAAAATCACTTCTTTTTCTTAGCAACTGTCTTTTTAGCAATTGTTTTTTTAACTGCTTTCTTTACAGTCTTTTTAGCTGTTTTCTTGACTGTTGCTATCTTGCAGGAAGTCTTCTTGATTGCCGCAATCTCTGCAGCTACATCCTTTTGCTGCGATTTTACAACAGCAGGCTTTAGAGTCTTAAGTACGCAATACTTAACGAATGCATCCTCATCTGAGAAGCCCATCTTCTTCATCATCATAGTAAATTCTTTGTATGCTGCTGGAGTTAATTCCATTTTGACATTTGGCATAATATCACCCTTCTAAGGTCTATTGATAGATAGCTAACGTGTTCAGTATATAAAAATGCACGAAAATGCCATAATTTTGTAAAAACTATTTAATAGGAAGGAGTTTATGCAAAAGTATGGTAGATTACACTCCCGGGGTATGCAACATAGATCTTGTCGGACAGAAAAAACGAATGATATTTGGAATTAGTGGAGTAGCTTTGGGTTCAATTATTTTTATATCACTAATAATTATAAAAACAATATCAATGTGGTGGATAATAGTAGCATTCATCTTCTTATGGATTGGAATGCTTGGAATCGTACAATCAAAAGCCAAATTCTGCGTAGCCAATGCTGCAAAAGCACAATATGAAGTAAAAGGAAAGATGACTTCTATTGAAGATAAACAATCGCAATTGCTTGATAAAAAACGAGCAAGAGTTCTTCATATTCAAGCAATTGGTTATGCAATTTTATTGACTGTATTCTTTACAATAATCTTGTTAGTTACTATATAGGAGAATAAAATAAACAAAAACACGCATCTACAAATAAAGTAATATTTATATACAATTTCATAAAGTATAACTATAGAAGTAATTCCTTATGAGCAACAAACTAAGAGAACATCACAGATTGACTAAAGTCATAATAACTATCATCCTTTCAAGTATTGCTTACTTCTTTAACATCTGGTGGCTATACATAATCGCTCTTGTATTCTTGGTGATGGCAATTGCAAATTTCTGTCCAGCCGATTACTTTGAGAAAAAGAAGTTACAGAAGAAATAGTTTGATTACAAAATCAACTTTCTATTGAATATAATGCAGGGAGCAGGATAACTTAGTACAAAATATTATTTACGTAAATATTGTTTTAGATAAAAACGATACATTGCACCAGTTCCTACAGGAATAGATTTTGTTATTTTGTATGAAGAGAAATGTTCTGTATTAAGAATGATTGGAGTATTTTCAGAGATGTGTAAGATATAGCAAGTAGAGATATCTTGTCTTTGATTTTCAGTTTTAAACCTACCAACATATTGTCCGAGAAGTATTTTATTTTTCGCGTTAAGATTCAAACCAAGTTCTTGTTTTGCGATTCTTTTAATTGTATCATCAATACTTTCAGATTTCATCATTCTAAGGCCTGGAAGCGCCCATTGATTATTATATGGAGGAATCTTTCGTTTTACAACAATAACACCTTTATCTCCATATTCTATAATTAAATCGAAAGTTGGTATAACAGAGTATTCTAAAATCTGTTCAAACACTTTTCTTGGTGCAAATTTTAATGATTTCATAATAAAACCCATTAAAATAAAAAGTGCAGGGAGCAGGATTCGAACCTGCGAACGCACAAGGCGAACAGCTGTATCAATTCGAGTTCATCGAATTCTTGAGGCTGTCCCGTTTGACCACTCCGGAATCCCAGCGTTGTTTTTACTACTCAATGCTGGGCTCCGAACAATAAGTGAGGAATACCCGGCGTAATTAGTATTAAGAATTTTATTTGATTTAAAAGACTGCCGACTATTTTTGTTCCGTCCAGTGATTTATTGATTATCGTCTGAGATAATGTCATACAATGACGTGAACCTTTATATGTCCCGCCCCCCAGAGGTTGCTATGGAATATGCTACGCGTGCTGAAAGCAAATCTCATCGATATTACCCAATCGTCTTATTCGGCATCTATATTCTAATTTGGATTTGGGCAGCAATAGCACCGACATATAGAGACGGTTGGTGGCTTGAGAACATCTTGGTCTTTGTATTCATACCAGTTCTCATTTGGACTTATTACAAATTCAGATTAAGCAATCTATCATACACGTTGATTCTCATCTTTATGATTTTACACACAATAGGATCAAAATATACCTATGCTGAAGTGCCATTTGGTTTTTGGCTACAAGACGTATTTGGATTTACTAGAAATAACTACGATAGAATTGTACACTTCAGTTTTGGTCTTATGTTTGCATATCCGGTAAGAGAAATATTCTTACGTGTTGCAAATACCAAAGGATTTTGGGCATACTATTTTCCATTCGAGCTTACTGCAGCATTTTCTTGTCTCTATGAAATCATAGAATGGATAACTGCAGTTAGTATTAATCCTGCGGCGGGCAGTGCATTCTTAGGAACACAAGGTGATATTTGGGATGCGCAAAAAGATATGGCTGTAGCATCACTTGGTGCGGCAATTACTATGATAATAACGGCGGTCTATAACTGGCGCTACAATATACACTTCGGCAAAGAACTAAAAGACAGCTTCAAAGTAAAAGAAGCTGAACCATTAGGAGAAGTTCGTCTTGAAGAACTTAAAGAAGAGAAAAAAGAATTTGAAAAAAAAACAAGAACAAAAAAACTAATAAACAAAAAAAAGCGAACAAGAAGAAATAAGAAAAAATAAATAGAAAATCTACAATTTATCCAATTTTCCTTCGACTTCTTCAAGAGCTTTCTGCAATTTCTCTAGTTCAGTCATTGGTTTTGCCTTAGCCACTTCTTTAACTGCAGGTTCAAGATTAGGCATAGTAATAGGAATTTCAGTTACTACGGTATGCTTTGGAGGTTTGATATAGACGGTCTTTGAAGACTTCTTTGCAAGCTTTACATCCTTTCTAGGTGCATTAAAATCTGGAAGATTTGGCAAAGGCGCTTGTGTGAATTCACGAAGCTCAGATTCAGCAAGTTCCGGCAATAAAGAATCTAATCTATTCAATAGCAAGTTCAATTCTTTCATTTCAGTACGCAGGATATTCATCTCGGAAAGCTTCTGGCTTCGCATGACTTTCAGTTCCTGATAACTGTGCAATACATGAAGACCTGCTTTGCTTGCTTCAAGAAGCTTGCGCCTAACATCAGGCCCGTCTTCCACTTTAATGAAATAATTTCCCATAATATTCACAGTTCTACAATTTTTCTATAATTTAATCATAAAATGACTTGTTGATTTTTTCCATTCTCGCTTTAATGTCGCCGAGATTCTCAGACCATGCCTGCAATTGCAAGTCCTCTTGTGCTTTAAGCTGGTTTACTTTCTCAATTGTTCTATCGATACTCTCTATTTTTGTTGTGATCGCTTTAAGCGTATCCACAAGTTCTTTGTATTTGTCGACTTTGACATAGATAGGGACGTTTTCCATAGTATCATTCCTCGAAAAGTGCATGATCAATCTTCATAATGCTGTTCTCAAAATTATTAAAGTCTTGAGATATTTTCTTGTACAACACATCAAGCTGTTCATGTCGCAATACGCCATCTTTTGTGATGTCGTCGTTAGATCGTAAAGATTTACGCAGCGCTTTTATTTCTAGTTTAATATTAAAATAATCAGCGCTTGAGATGAATTTTGCAGGTATAAGATCTTCCGATTCGACAGTGATGCCGACGGGAAGAGTAAGCGTGTCTTTTGGCATTGCAACAGCATTTGCTGGCGCGCGCACTATTTCTTCCTCGCTAGAAAAGCTCATTGTTTTTAGCGCTTCATTTTTTGTAACGTCTTTTTGTATGACTGTTGCAGGTTTCAAATCTGATGATGATTGTATTGGTTGCATATCAAGAAGCGATGCTTTTGTACTCGTTGATTGCGTTGTAAAAGGTAATGGTGTCAGAGGTGCTGCAAAATTATTTTTTGCTGAAGTGTTTGCAGTATTTTCATGTATTGATTTTTGTATTGCTTCAAGCGCTGCAATCTCATCATCGGTAAAATCAGGCAAGTCTATTGATTGCGATGATATTGACGACGCTACTGGTGATAATCGTGATGATGATTGTGAAGATGTTTGTTGCGATGTTGTTAATGATGTACTTGATATCGGAGCTGTTGCAAAAAAGTCTGATGAAGAAGCAATATCTGGCAATTGTGGTAATGCAAACTCTGATTGTCTTGATGGAGGAGGCATTGGCGGCAAAGGTATATCTACCTCGTTTGAAGGAACTGATTGTGCTTGTGGAAGCGGAATCTCTATTTCTTCAAGCGGCTTCATAGCTAAAGTAGGATTTGCTGAAGAAGCAGTTGTTTTGTTTAGATCGTTGTTAAGGTTTGAGAATGGATCCCAATCTTTTGAATCGGCCGGTCCTAGAATTGGAGGTAAATCCTCTGGCGTTGTGCTCGGTGGTTGTATGCTTGAAGAGTTATCTGAAGGGCTTGATGGCATAGCAACCTCTATAGGCTGCGGAGGTTGTTTTTTTAGGAAGTCAAGGAAGCCCATATACATCTGAGAATAACATTCTCACCCCTTACGACTGAAAACACAAAAGTACGTATAAAAACGTTTCTTACCATTTGAGAATAGTTAATAGATATCTACGACGATAACGATAAAAATGATTAAAAATGAAATTCCCCCAAAAACCATAGTTAGGATTTAGTAAAAGGATTTATTTCTAAGTTTTATAGTTAGTATGGTTAATTAGTTGATAATAATTTGAAAAAAGAACTGCTTACTATTACTTTGAACTTCTGCTGCGGCAAATTACTTCTCGTCCCTCGAAGGTTTTACGACGGCTTCGCTGCATAAATCGCTCGCCGTCTGAATTTATGCCAAGGCAACAACTATTCGGGTCATTACATTCACTATTTCTTCTTTACTTACTCATCGTTCTCTTCGTGATGAGCTTCTCTGTCATCGTGCGAGTGCTGGTGCTCATTTAGGTACTCTGCATTGTCCCCTTCAGTATAGGATTGTGTCTTTGCCGATGATCCGTCTGAAGCTATAACTATCTCCTCGCCGATTTCTGGCGCAAATACCTCGCACCAACCAAGAGATTTTGCCCATTCAAAAATGCTATTCTCGTTTTCGCGATTGCCGTGATTTAAAATTAATATTTTTGGATGCGCTGCAAGCACTGAATCTTTGATATCTTGCGAACTTAAGTGTCCGCTAAAATCATAACGGTGCGTCTCGCATTGTACTTTGGTGCGATAACCTCCGATATACGCCATCTGTTCGTTATCTAAAAGCCAGCCGTTTGTTCCTTTAACTTGATAACCAGTAAGCAAGACTGCAGAGTTCTTATCAGACCACATACTTTCAAGATAATGTATTGCGGGCCCGCCTTGCAACATGCCGCTTGTGCTAATAAAAATACCTGGTTCTTGCGATACTTGTGCACGGTGCTCTTCTGATGAGACCAACTCTACTTTGCTGTATAATCGTTCGAGAGTATCGCGGTGTTTTACATACGGACTCTTCTCATCAAGAACAACCCTAGTAACTTTTTTTGCCATACCATCTAAGAAAATTGGTACTGGCCACTCTTTTTGTGATAACATGATAAGTATTTCCTGCGCTCGTCCAACTGCAAAGACTGGAACAAGAACCCTGCCACCCCGTCTAATGACTTCAGTAACTTTTGCTATAAAATCCTCTTCGAGCTTTTGCCTATCGGGAAGATCGCGAGCGCCATAAGTGGTCTCTGTTATCATGATATCAACATGCCCCCAACTGTGCGGGTCTGCAGGAGTCATAAGCTCGGTTGTTCGAGTATTATAATCGCCAGTATAAAGCAAGGATAATCCTTCAGTCTCTATTTTAATTGATGCGCTACCGGGAATGTGTCCTGCGTTGAAGAAAGTGTATACAATTCCTCTGAACTGTTTTGGATAATTATACTGCACTGGTTGCATCTGCTTCATTACTTCTTGCAAATCAAGATTGTTGAATGCTTCGTGCATGTGCTTGATTCTTGCAATCTTATGACTATCCTTTAAGAGAATTTGTGTTATCAGCTTTGTCTCCGGCATGCAAAATACTGGGCAAAGCATGCGATAATGCTCAAAGAAAGGCAACCCTCCAGAATGGTCAAGGTGTGCGTGCGATAAGAAGACGCCATCGACTTCTTTTACCTCGAAAATCTTAGCCGGATAATCAAATCCTGCTTCATGGAACTTTAAGCCGCAATCGAGAAAGAATCTATCTCCACCCGTCTTTATCTCAATACATGATCTACCGACTTCTTGAGCCGCTCCATGGAATATCAATTGCACAATGTCACCTCAGTATGAAAATAATCCCCGTCAGGACTATATAAAATTATTGAAGAAATCAAACTAGAAAGAGAATAGAACGAAATAGAAAGAAAAGTTGTGGCTACCAAGGGATTTACCAGCGAATCGAGATTGGCTATTGCCCTCGATTGAGCGAAAAACGACTGCGTCAAAGAAGCCCGTAGCCACAATAAAAATAGAAAATCAATCAAACTATAATCATATAAACTAGGGTATAATCATAATATTATGAAACACGCAAACAACTTCCCAAAACCTTTTGCAAAGAACCAACCAAAAAATAACATGAATAATCAAACTAATAATCATACAACTTCTGCAGAAACTCAACGACCAAAAGTTGGTGTTCTCATTTTAATTGAAAAGAATGGAAAGGTTCTTCTTGAAAAAAGAAAAGGTTCGCACAGTGCAGGAACTTGGGCTCCGCCAGGCGGACATATTGAATTTGGAGAAACATTTGAACAAACTGCAAAGCGTCGCGTTGGCGTCAGCCCAGCCTGCATCCCGCGCCTCCGCCGCCGCACGCCATGCGCTGCTGTTCTGCTGCGCCTCGCTCAGCGACGCAGACAGCGACGCGTTCAGCAGCACAGACTCCACGCGGCACGACGCCAGCGACGCCGCCAGGCCAGAGCTGTTGCCGCTCTGCGTCGACAGCAGGTCCAGCAGCACGCTCGCGTGGCACCGAGCCACCACCAGGTCGCCCTGCAGCGACGACGCGTTCGACAGGCTCACCGCAAGCTCGCTGCGCAGGGTCGCCGCCGTCGCGTTGGCGTCAGCCCAGCCCGCATCCCGCGCCTCCGCCGCCGCACGCCATGCGCTGCTGTTCTGCTGCGCCTCTGTAAGACTTGCATTGCAGGCTTGCAGAGCTGCGTCCCCACTGCCGCCATTGCAGCCCGCCGCCGCCGCCAGCTGTGCAATTGCTCAATGCAGTTGCCAAATGTGCAACGTCCGCCCGGAGTTCAGCTGCGACTGCAGTGAGATTGTGAACGGTTGCATTCAATACGATTGTGCCTGCCTCGGCCACCGCAAGGGCTCCCCGAAGCGCCATCGCTGTGTTGTTGGTCGCGTTCCATGCATTCTGCAGCGCGCCTCGCTCTGCTGTCCAGGCCGCGGAAGCATTGGCGATGATTGCATCACACTGCTCAGCTGCGATGGCAAGGCGAGAGATATTGGCCTGCAGCGCAGCGACGGTGGCGATGTGCGTGGCGTTCAGAGTCGCAAGCGCGGCATTGGTGTCGACCAGTTGACGGGTCAGCGATGCAGCCGTCGCGTTGATTGCGGCAGTGGTGATCGCGGAGACGTTCAAATCGATCCGCAAAGCAGCAGTCGCGGAAGAGCAGGCGGCAAGCTGCGCGGCAAGATCATATTGGTACGATGCGTTGCAGGCGGTCACATTGAGGCTGCACCAGAACAGCTCTGAGCTGCAATCCGAGAGGTTGCGACGCAGGTTCGCAATCAACGCCCCAGTGCTAGAGTTGAGAGATGCCATGGAAGCTGATGTGGCAACGAAGGAGGCGTTCAAGCTGGACGCCAGCGTCTGCGACGCAGTAAGCGCAGATGTGAGGGTGGACACGTTGCCCAGCAGGGATGATCGTTGCTTGCTCACAAGCCACCATGGTGGTGTTGAGTGCAAAGAAGTCGGAAGAGCAAGTTGCCAAGTTCCCAACGGCAGTGCTCCGTGCCGCCTCGCTGGATGCCAGTGCGGCGTTGCAATCTGCAAGCTGGTTGTTCAGCGTGGCAGTCGTGGAGACGAGTGTGGCCTCGCAGGACGCCTTCGCCGCCTGTTCCAACAAAAGCTGCGTGTTGAGGGTGGAAACATCATTGCGCAGCCCTGCCACTGTCGCGTTGGCAGTCCGCCAGCCGGATGCTTGAGCGCTGGCATCGCTGAGCGCTGCAGAGAGGGCAGCCCCTGTGTGCACCAGGGACACATTCAGCACCGCCGCTTGCCACCTGGACGCGTTGAGGTCGTCCCTTGTTGCGGTCAGTGTGGCAGTGGTTGCGTTCAGCACAGCAGTCGTGTTGTGCAGGGCGCTCGTGGTTGCAGCCAACTGGTCCGTTGTGGAAGTCAGATTGGCCCGCGTCTCTTGCAGCGTCATGTTGGTGGCCTCCAAGCGGCTGGTGAGCGCCGCAAGCTGCGCCACCAGAGCCGCCAGTTGGGTCTGCAGCGATCCCCGCTCTGCGGTCAGATTGGCGATGGTTGCGTTGTAAGGCCCCACGTCGGTGCAGTTGCCATTGAGGCCAGGGAAGAGGCAGCTGCCATCGTCCATCGTAGCGTTCCAGTCGAAATTGGTTGCAAAGAGTACCTGCACCCCGGGTTTGCACCGTCAGGTGCCACGCACGTGCCATCTGCAGCGCAGTTGGGGCAGGGTGGGGGGGGGGGAGATTGTGGGATGCTATCAAGATCCATGCGTCTTGTCAACAAACACGACATTGCTGAAATCAACATCGCCCACTCCATCCGCCCTCACCGTCAAACGTGGCCCGCGGATTCAGGTTTGCAGCGCAGCGCGACGTGCAGCCCAGCGTATGGCGAGCTGGAAGCGTACAGCTGCCATCTGCGCCAGAAGTGAGTGCCGTGGGAGGGGGATGGATGCTGACGCAGTTTGCGATGTGCTCATTGCCACCCTGCACTGCAAACCCACTCAATGACCCCCCCTTGCCCCCCCACCCCCCCCCCCCCCAACACACCATTGAACTGCGCCAGCGGGTCGTAGTTTGAAGCGATCCAGTATGTGCAGCCCCGCCGCAGGTTGGCAAACACACAGGTGCCATCATCCGTGTTGGCGTTGGGCGAGAAGTTTGTGCGCGTTCCGCGGAGCGCGCACCCCCGCACCTGCGCTGTGCCAACAATGCGCTGACTGAAGTGGCCAGGA
>CAVRUV010000006.1:0-142450 GCA_963724455.1 uncultured Candidatus Woesearchaeota archaeon | reverse complement strand
AGTGTATACAATTCCTCTGAACTGTTTTGGATAATTATACTGCACTGGTTGCATCTGCTTCATTACTTCTTGCAAATCAAGATTGTTGAATGCTTCGTGCATGTGCTTGATTCTTGCAATCTTATGACTATCCTTTAAGAGAATTTGTGTTATCAGCTTTGTCTCCGGCATGCAAAATACTGGGCAAAGCATGCGATAATGCTCAAAGAAAGGCAACCCTCCAGAATGGTCAAGGTGTGCGTGCGATAAGAAGACGCCATCGACTTCTTTTACCTCGAAAATCTTAGCCGGATAATCAAATCCTGCTTCATGGAACTTTAAGCCGCAATCGAGAAAGAATCTATCTCCACCCGTCTTTATCTCAATACATGATCTACCGACTTCTTGAGCCGCTCCATGGAATATCAATTGCACAATGTCACCTCAGTATGAAAATAATCCCCGTCAGGACTATATAAAATTATTGAAGAAATCAAACTAGAAAGAGAATAGAACGAAATAGAAAGAAAAGTTGTGGCTACCAAGGGATTTACCAGCGAATCGAGATTGGCTATTGCCCTCGATTGAGCGAAAAACGACTGCGTCAAAGAAGCCCGTAGCCACAATAAAAATAGAAAATCAATCAAACTATAATCATATAAACTAGGGTATAATCATAATATTATGAAACACGCAAACAACTTCCCAAAACCTTTTGCAAAGAACCAACCAAAAAATAACATGAATAATCAAACTAATAATCATACAACTTCTGCAGAAACTCAACGACCAAAAGTTGGTGTTCTCATTTTAATTGAAAAGAATGGAAAGGTTCTTCTTGAAAAAAGAAAAGGTTCGCACAGTGCAGGAACTTGGGCTCCGCCAGGCGGACATATTGAATTTGGAGAAACATTTGAACAAACTGCAAAGCGCGAAGCGCTCGAAGAGATAGGCGTTCGAATCACTGATGCAGCAGTTGTTGGTATCACCAATGACTTTTTTGAAAAAGAACAGTTGCACTACATCACAGTAGTCATAGCAGCAGTAACTAAAGATACTCCAAAAATATTAGAGCCAGATAAGTGCAGCAATCTTAGCTGGTTTAGCTGGAAGAAACTACCAACACCATTGTTTTTACCGATGGAAAATTTCCTTGAACAAAGCTACCTGAATAAAGAAGATAATGAAGACGAAGACGAATAGGTGTATTTCGCTTAACTAATAAATAACCTCAGATCTTCACAGGCTTTGCTTTCGCCCAATAAGTCTCGAAATGTTCAGAAAATATTAAGAGCATACTGTGGTTTTTTGTCAATACATACAGACGGTCCTCTTTCATAGTATAATCATTGACGCCGAAAAGAAGTTCTCGTTTATCACTGATGCAAAAGCTCGGCAAGTGCTCCACAGATAATGTTCGTACTTGCGCGCCTTTACGTACAACTGTGTGAATTATTGCTTTATTTTCAGGATTAACTGAAAGCGTTATTACTCGCACCTTGACTCCTCTAGATAATGCTGAATGAATTGCTCTATTAGACACAATATCGCCGATGAATATCGGGGCCATTTGTAATAATTCTTTATGAGAATTATCGCGCATTTTTATCAACGCTTGTAAATGCTCAATTCTACTAGTATAAAACGAAACGCTCGTCGGAATCTGCAATCCAACGCCTTGTTGCATGATTTTTAGATGAGAAAGTGAACTCATTTTATTCTTAAGGTCTAATTGTTGTATTTGCAATAAGCGTTGCAGTGAAAGCTTAACATCGTGTATAAGAAAACGTTGCGGTCGTGTCGGCACGATTTCCACAATGCCTTTGGTATGTAGCGATGTTAAAACATCATATACTCTTCCTTGAGGAATACCGGCAAACTTTACTATTTGCGTTGCCGTAGCGTGCTCTTTTGATGCCAAAGCTACTATAGCACGACGTTCATAGTCTGAGAGGTTTATTGTCGATAAAAACTCTGATAGTTCCATATTACACCAATATATCATACATATTTACAACTTCTTTTAGTTGTTTTATTGTAATATAAAATGGTATTGATTCTAGATATTGGTGAAACCATGAAATGCATACCAAAAAGAGAATATTTAGAGTTAGAGGAATTTATTGATATCATGCCGGAAAACAGAAAATTTCCTTGCAAAAAAATAATTTGTGATAATTATCTAAGGTTGCGTTCTGCACCTGGTTCAAAAAACAATCATCAAAATTGGCCAGGTGGTTGGTGGGATCATACAACAGAAGTTATGAATATTGGACAAGTCGTATACGAGACTATGAACTCTCGTCGAGAATTACCATTTTTGTTTAATGAAACTGTATTTCCACTCTTCATGCATGATTTAGAAAAACCGTGGAAATATGCTAGCAATGAAGATTTGAATTCATTAAATGAAAGATTAAAAGAGAAAGGATATCAAAAACCTCTTTCATTTCCAAGAGAAGAACCGCACGCATTCATAATTGGCTTGCTTGAAGCATATAAAGTTACATTAAATGATGATGAACATAATGCTCTTGAATATGCGCACGGCGAAATTGCGCAATATAGCGCCAATCATAGGCTTATGCTGCCTTTAGCTACATTTGTGCATATGTGTGATGTTGCAAGTGCTAGAATCTGGTATGATCGCCCTAAAGAAAATAGTACTGCAGATTCTTGGGGAGCAAAAAGAATATTTGAAAAATAATATTGCGCCTAACTTATTTTTTAGTTTGATTTATTATTTTGTTTTATTATTTTAATTTAATTTAATTGTTACTAACTAAACTACTTATTAAACTATCAACTTCTAAAAATCACTGTCGTGATTGCTACGAAAAATTGCTGGGCGCCGCCAGGTTTTACGAAAAGTCGTCTGCACCAATCGACGACTTTTCTGATTTTATTTCAAGGTAGCAATCACTAATTATTACTAATCAAATGTTTTATTCAAATTATCTAGAAAACAAAATATCTATTACTTACTTCTCATCTTTATCAACTACTGCATCGTGTTCTGTATCTATTCCTTCTTCGTCTGGTTCTTTAGAATCTATACCAAGTTCTTCAGCTCCTGGAAGTGGTTTTCGTCTAAGACCGTCGTCTTGCTCGTTTGCAGTGTTACGTTCTGTAATTCTTGCAATTCTCCTATCCAAATCGTCTAAGAATGCGTTATGTATTTCAAGATGCTTTTCATTTTCTAAAAGATCTATAGCAGATGCATGAGGAGTATAATCTTCTTGAGGAGAATCGCTTTCTTGAATTGTTGCACTTTGCGTTTGCGTTGTTGAAGTGTGTAATGCAACTTGCGCATCTGGAACGTCTACTATATCTACCATATCCATCTCGCTTAATTGTTCTAATTGACCTAATTTTTTCTGCACATGAGAAGGCACGACATCTATTACTTGTAGATCTCCTAATGTTTTTTGTGATGGTTTAGCTTGTTTTGATTTTAATTTGACATTCTTGAAAACTTCTTTGATGTCTTTTCCGCCGGCAACATCGAAATATGTAAAGAATTTCTCGGTAAGCTTTACTGCGTAGCTGCGTCCTTCTGAATCACGTCTGATAAAACCAAGGCGTTCAAGCTCTGCCATGTGCTCATAAGCTCCGCTTCCTCTTATCTCAATTACTTCACTCTGCAATACCTTTGGGTATTTGTACGCGATGATTGCAAGGGTTTCCATGCAAGCTCTTGTAAGCTCAGTATCTGCAACAATATGTTTTACTGCACCGACATACTGCTCTTTAATCATCATTTTCCAACCAGTCGGATCGTTGTAAACAGTAATAGCACTTTCGCGGTTTGCATAATCTTGTTGCAATTCAACTAATGCTTTGTGCACGACAGGAAGCTCTACTTTTGCAAGCAAAGAAAGTTGCTCTTCAGTCATTGTTCTTCCTGAAGAGAATAATAATGCCTCCATTTGGAGTTTTGAGAATGATGAGGCTATTTTTTTAACAGGTATTGCAATAGGAGTTACAACTGGTTTAGTTATTGGTGTTACGATTACGTTCGGTGTACTTGTTATTTTAGGGATTTCTTTTAAATCATCAACTACTGGAATATTACTGATTACTGGAACATTACTTACTGTGGGCTCTTTCTGAGACTTTTTATGAAGAAGCTTTTCATTTACTGACTTTTCTTTTTCAATAACCTTTATTTTTTTCTGAACCACACTGCACCGTTTTCAATTATCTTATGTAACTTATTAACTCATCATATTGTTATATTAGTATATTATTAGTTTATTATATTATTATTTTAGTATATTATTATCTCATTAATTCTGATTATCTTTTCTTTTTTGCAACCGTTTTAGCTTCTTTTGTACTTTTTTGTTTAGTTGCAGAACCTATTTTCTCAGATTGTTTTGGTTGTTGTATGCGCATAGTTGGCTGTGTCAACAATACTGCATTTTTATTTGGAGGAATAGTGTATGTTCCACTCTGTTCGACAATTATATTTCGTTCAGTCATCGTTGATAAAAATGGTCCTAATTGCTCTATATGAACGCCTATTGATTTACTAATCTCTGCAGGCGTTCTTGATCCGCTACGTATGCTAAGCAGAATAGAATTTTGTATAAGCTGATTCATCGCAATCGATAAATGCTCAACTGCGTTTCTATCTCCGCGTATATTGGTGCTTATCTCGTGCAGGTTTGCAAGAAGGTCGTTTAACCAATTAGTAATGTCGCGTGATTGTATTTCAAGCTCTGTTGGTTCAAGAATCTCAATTGAAGCTGGACTAAAATTAATAGCAAGCCAGGTTAATGTTTCCAAGCTTTTTACCAACATCTCCTCTTCTGCAATAACACTAAACATCCCGTCATCGATTTCCGCGGGAGGTAGAATCTCTTCTTGGATTATTAATATGCGATGATCTTTTTTTACATTCTCAAGGAATCCCTTAAGTGAACTTTCAACGTGTTTTTCTGGTTTACCGACAATCTCAAAAGTGACTATGCAGCGAATCCAGCCTTTTTGTAAATGTTCGCGAATATGGCTTTCTTTCATAATAATTGTGCTCACAACACTCCTTAAATACTTTACCCCAGAGAAAAGAACGTCTAAAACCCCCCAATTTAGCGTTTAAAAGAGTTTTAAAGAATATGGTGATTCTTTTTTGCAGTAGTTGCTTTTTTGAACAAATTGTTTATTAAAATTATTTATCAGATTTGTTTATTCTTATAGAGCATAAAGAATATTACAGTACAAGAGAGTATTGTAACGACCCCGAATAGCGATATCCAAGGGATTATATTCGCGTTTGCGTCATATACGAATTTAGAAGAAACTGCTCCAGTTGCTTGCGACGCAATATATGGACTTTCTATCTTAGAATTGTCTGTAGAAGGATCATCAATTGCAAGGACCGCGGTGGTGTTTTGCATGTTCATCTGCGTAGTAGATATATTTGATATATTTGAAGAATTATTTAATAACCCTGCAGATGTATTGCGCTTAACAGCATTAACACCATTATTAGTTTTTAGTAGAGTTTGAGAAGAATGCTCTTCGAGCACCACTAAAGGTTTTTTTACCATTACTACGCGCACCATTCTTTGTTCGCTATCGCATAATTTTGCACGAGCAGTTATCTTTATTTGAGAAGTATTTGGTGCGCTAACAGCAAATACATTCCCTTCAAGATTGTCTTTGAACAACAACACGTTTTCTTCAAAATCTTTCGCTTCAATTTCTGCATATCCTGGAGATAACACAGTAATAATCACCGCATCTCCGACAGTGATAACACTTTTTGAAACAAATAACCGCAATATATCGCTGCAAATGTTCGAGATATTTGATATATTCATTGCTGAAGAATTTATTGAACCATTTACATTAGTAGAATTAACATTAGTAGAATTATTTCCTTGTGAACTATTTTGATCACCGCTAATATTACCGACTTCATCACTAATAATATCAAGAACGCCCGGAGTTCCATTCATTGCTCCAGCCACCCATTGTTGATTTGCAACATCATATTTTATTGATAATCCTTCTTTAAGTCCATTAATAGCATTCACCGCATAGGATGTATATAATAATAAATTCTGCGAAGCATTTGGCATGACACAATGTATACTCACAGTCTCGTTCGTATTCCCAAGACCATTTCCTATGGCGCTACCAGCAGTATAAACTGTTGCGCCATGCGCCATGAACTCATTTAGCAGTAAAGTATCATTTTCTACAATTACAATAACACCTTTTGTAAGATCTCCTGCTTGCAACAAAGTAAGCTTATCAGTACTTGATGCATCAGATACAGTACAACCCTCTAATGATTCGATGCCTTGTAGCTCCACATACTCCCCGCCATTATCACTACCAATAGGATTAAACATTATTTCAGACCATTCAAGTGCAAAAACTGAAAAGAAACCTAGTGATAATAAAAGTAATAAACATAAAAAAGAGAATAGTACTCTTAGTGACATCATCTTTGATGCGTGATTTGGAAAAGTATTTTTTCTTTCGAACATAATGGCGCAAATGGAGTAGCATTTAGATGAGCTTTGTTCTCAGTTCCGGAATGTTTTTGGCGCCACCGGTATTATTATGCTTAAAGAGAGCACAAACATATTAAATCAAGCCATCTTTCGAAGTAGAATGGATACAAAAATACCTTCTGGAACAGGACCAATGGACTTTCTCCTAGATGGCGGTTATGAAAAGGATAGCGTTACTTGTATCTATGGCCCCCCTGGTAGCGGAAAAACCAATTTAGCATTGCTTTGCATGGTCAATAGCATTCTTGCAAGTAAAAAGAAAGTAGTCTATATTGATACTGAAGGAAATTTCTCCATTGCGAGATTTCAGCAAATATGCCCAGATCATGCTGAGGCACTACAAAACATCATATTTTTGCGTCCAATGGATTTTGATGAACAGGCAAAAGCTGTGGAAAAGCTGCGCACTATTGCTGACGAGAGAAAAATAGGCCTTATTGTGCTTGATTCGGCTGCAATGCTCTATCGCTTAGAGCTTGGCCGTGGCCGTGATGTATATGATGTAAATCGTGCATTCGGAATACAGCTCTCTTATCTAACTGAAATAGCGAGAAGAAAACAAATCCCCGTTATCATAACAAATCAAATCTATGCAGATTTTGATGACCAAAATAATGTAAAGATTGTTGGGGGAGATCTTATTCGATATGCAAGCAAATGCCTTATTGAAATAAAAAAACTTACCAACGGCAATCGCATCGCAATTCTGCGAAAGCACAGGAGTCTACCTGAAGATAAAAAAGTCTGCTTCAAGATAGTAGAGCGTGGTATTGAAGAAATAGAAATTAAAGAGCATGAAAAGACCGATTCTAATATTTTGTTTCATTCGGCATACGATGGCGAGTGAATATTAATTAACATTAATTCTAAAATAATACTTTAAACAAAAAAGACTGAAAATAAATAAAAACTTAAGAGGATAATACTGTATCGACTACTGCAGTATCAGTTGAATCTTCTGCTCGTTGGCATGCGTATGGCGTTGTGCCAGAATTACCACTTGCATCCACCGGTACAATCACTACATCATATACGGTCTTTGGCAATATTGGTTTGTCGTCGCAAGAATCTAATGTTACAGATAATTTGGTAGTTATAGTATTTTTATTCGCCAAAGTATTTACAGACGCGTCTGCTGAAACACCAGCAGCATTTATCGGCGCTAAAATACGTACTGCGCCTTTAGAGGGGGTGCAATCTCTTACTATGCCTTTTGTTGCATCATCTTGCGTCTGCACCTTGGATATTGCACAAGATACATTGTAATAACTTATATCTGTACTTTTTGACTTTCCAAATTCTAATTTTATACTTCGTGTAAGAAGTCCTGACATATCTTTTGATGCTTTCACATCCTCTGGTTTAGAAGGACCTTCTTTATCATTAAGCGTCAAAGCAAATCTTATTTTGGGATTCTCATATTTTCCAGTCGATAAACGAGGTACGGCAGATTTGGATTCAACGCAGATAGGATAGGTTATCTTAAACGCCCCGCATGAAGGATAATTAACATCACTATCTTCTGCATCATATGCGAGCCACACAAGCTTACTTGAATTTTTGAATACTACAAAACTTTTTACAGAAATGTCTTGATTACTGAATGTTGATTTTGATGCATCATCCCAACCAGAACTTGGCTCGACGATAACTCTTCGCAAATCATCCTTTTGAGTTAATTTTACTTTCGCATACATAACATCTTTGTCCTTCATTTTTACATACGCGCCTGGGTCTCGACCGGGAGCATTGACTGCTGCTCCGCCGGAATATACTTGTCCGTACTCTTCAAAAAGCAATATATCCATTATTGAATTTGTAGGAATTTTAGGCATCCAAGCACATGTGCAAAGATCCTGCTTGTTGTTTTTGCAATCTGAAATAAATTGCGAGAAATCGCTAAGCCTTTGCTTTCCTTCACCATCACAAGAATTTATCTCCAATCCTTTTTGTGCAGCGTTAAATTGCTTGATATGTTCTTGCAAACAATCACTAGTGGATTTATCTCCGATGCCATCGCATTCAGCGTATGTTTTCTTTGCAAATTGCTCAACAACTGTACCGACAGCAAAGGTGTTTGGAACGTCTGTAGTGAACGCTGGAGAGAAAGAATATGATCCGAGTTCTTTTACGTTTTTGCCATCACAACTTATACTAGAAAGCGCTCCGACGCTACCGCCGAGTGCGGCATATCTTCCGCCGACTTTTGCCACATAATCAGTAATCTCTTTTACTTTCTTATTGCGCTGTTCTACTTGACCAAAATATTTTTCATAAAATCCAGACTTTTGATAAGCTTGTTGAATAATTTTTTCATCAAGTACTGCTGCAACTTCTGCCCAAGTAGGATCTTTATTTCCAGTCTTTGCTATTGCAAGAGTAACTACTGCAGATCCTGCATTATATGATGCGATTGCAAACTCATTTTTTGCCTTCTTATCCCTGAATGCAGCTATGTTGCTCGCGAGTAATTTTGCTTCGGCACGCACGCTTTTTTTTGTATCAAATCTAGGGTCTGATGCTGCGCAATTTGATTGTGGTTGCGCGCAGTTTCCTTTATCGTTGCAAGTGCATGATTTCAAGCCTTCACCAAAGACGGCCTTATAATCCGGCAATATTGCTGTCGTATAACAGAATTGCGCAATACCGGCGCAGCCTGATGAAGAGACAAGATTAGACACTCCGCCGCTCTCTTGTGAGATGATAGCTAATATTAATTGATAATCAATTTTTTCTTCTGTTGCAGCAGCCTGTATTTGTTCATACAATCCTTGTTGTTTTTTTATATTTTCGAGTGTCTTTGTTACTTGTGCGTCGCCCGTTGCTGCAATCGGTTGTTCACTAAATCCACAACCAGAAGCTGCCGCAAGAGGAGTTATACCATCACATTCTGTTTTCAATACGGCATTATCTCTTGAAATTGTAGAAGAACCGTATTTTTTGCAACTATCTCCAACCAACTTTATGTCCTTAAGCACACTATCTGGGAAATAGCAGAATGCGTTATCAGCACCATCTGCTATTATTCTGCTTGAATCTTTGTATATCTTGAGATCGAGATGTTTTCCAAAAGAATACCTGGTATTTCCCATTGTACCAATTAACTGTCCTTTCTTTACCGTTGCACCTTTTTGTATCGAAGGCTCGATGCTATCGAGATGGCTATATCTTGAATAAAATGTTTGAGGCGCATGACTTATTATGATATTATTCCCAAAATTACTACAACGACTTGCACATTGCTGCTTACAAGTTGCATCATTTGCACTAGAGCATTTGCAAGATCCTTGCCAATCATTACATACATTGCTAATTACCCCGTCGGCAATCGCATAAACATTATTATCGTTTGATTGTATATCGATGCCGTCGTGTTTATCTTCTTTTCCCGCCAATGTTCTCATGCCCCAACAAGAACTTATCTGCACATTATTTGCAGGGATATTGTTTATAGGAAATTGCACTGAAAATTGTGCAGCATTAGTTGTACTAGGAACATCTGATTTTTGCGGAGCTGGATCTTTTTGAACATTTGCTTGAACTGGTTGCAATGCTTGTGCTTTTGCTTGCATTGATTCAACCCTAAAATCATTTAGTGAAAAATCTTTCGCGTTCCAGTTATCATCTGCAGTTGGGCTTGGAGCAATTCCTGGTGCATAAACAGAATTTTCAAATAGAATATTTTTTTGTTCAATATTACGACGAGACATAATATCTCCTACAAGGTTTTTTAACATATCATACTGCTCTTTAGAATATGGTTCCCAACATTCATTTTGATATTTTACATAATTTCTTCCGCTATCGCATTCGTTAATATTTCTATCAACACGTCCTTGATTTACAAGGAATATGCTAATAGCAGTATCTTCTATATTTTCGGGATTACATCGTGAATTCGTATTATCTGCTTTTTCGGCGCAAGATAAGAAGAATGCTTTTTGTCCTTCAGGTACAAGCTGCGTTATACCTCCTTTTCTATCAATGATATAATGCACGCTAGAAAGCCCTTCTGTATGTTGTTTTATTGCTAAAGCTAAATCGGCAGTATTAGTTGAACTAATCACAATATGTAGTATTGAACTTGTGCGCGCCTTACTATTAGGAGATACAACCACTGCTGCTTTAATTTTTGTATCTGGAGTAAATCCTAAATATATGAGTTTTGCAGCTCCTTGCTCTGCAATCATATCTTGTATATTACGCTGAACACCATCTTTATTTACGATAATTGGAAGAGTTACTACATCAGTTGTTGTTCCAATTAATTTTATCGTCGATGAAAATGTTGATTTTATAGCAAAATTTATTCCGGAGGGTAGTCCTGGATAATACAAGAACTTTCGTAGATTTGATTTGAACTCTTGATTATATGCTGTATTGAGATTTTCTGGAAAACATTTTTTATCTTTTGTAGTCCATAACGGATATTCTGCATAACTACCACAAGGGGTTGTTCCTGTTTCGCTTCCTCCTTTTTCAGAAAGAGTATAGATTGATTCATAGGCTGCTGCTTTTGCTGCAGCATCAAGATATGTGTTCATACGCTCTGTTGCAGCATAAGTACTAAGAATTGCTGCTTGACGCGTGCCGATGCCTTCATGATCTTGTGCTGGCGTGAATGCTACGGATAGCTTCCAAAATATGAGTATTATTGCTATGAAGAACAGTATGTCAAGACCCAACATGAAAAGATCTCCTTTACGAGACTTATTTAGTGAGGATCGTTTATGCAAGTTCATATCGTGCACCCCACTTTTTGACTTAATTGGTTTGCAATAAGCTGGAATCCTTTAGAATTAGGATGAAGACCATCTCCATAATAATCACTATCGGTTCTTCCATCATTATTTGTGTCTAACAAAGCTTTTGCATCGATATAATCGCCTTGCTGCCTAATCCATGCATTAATCGCATCAAAACTTGCTTGAATGTTTTGGTTTGTTGAAGGATATCCTTGTATTGGAGGCAAAGTAATAAGGATTATTTTTGCATTAGGATTTTGATCAGTTGCTGCTTTTTTGAGTTGCAAAATAAGATCCTCTGTTTTTGCAACATTTGCTGAACCACTAAAGATATCATTTGTTCCTGCCCAGATAACTACAGCGTCTGGTTTTTGTGAAACATAATTACTAATGCCTGAAACCATCTCACTTGCTTTTCTGCTTGTTTGTGCATAAGTTGTTATAGTTTTCGTGCCGCAAGTTTTGAACTGTGCTGAATATCCTACAGTGAGTGAGTCTCCGACAAGCAGTATTTTACTTCCCCAATTTGCTGCAGAACCTGAGTCCCCCCAATTATTTCCTTCTGCGGGCGTTTCTGATGCTCCGGCAGTAAGTTCCCAAGTTCTTTCAGACTCGTCGAGAATTGTATCATACATATAGAGTGGTTTTTCACAGCGCTTAAACGCTATATTGATATTTCCTCCAGGCCCAGGAAGGATTGTTGAAGCATAACCGCCATTATCTTTTTCGCAATTTGCTTCAAACAAAGGATTTTTTCCTATTTCATAATCTTTGAAAATTCCAGCAATTTTTGCAGCACCATAATTATCGTTGTATTTATACGAAGAAGCTGGCTTTAAATTTATATATCGTTCTCGACCAGAATATTTTATCGATATAACGCTTGTTTTTGTCGGGATTAATGATGATCTAAGCCCTTTCATTATTTCATTATCATAACGTCCATCAAAATTTAGCATAATGGCGTCTGAAATTAATGTGTCTCGATTATTTACTTTTATTTCTCTTCGCAAAATATCATTTAACATTGTACTCGCGTGTTGATCGCGCAGATCCTGGTTAATATACTCGCGCTTTGAATCAAAAACACCTTTATCCTTTTCAATGGTGAGCAGAATGATAGCAAGGACTACTAGCAGCAAGAAGAATCCTATTAGGAAAACCTGCGTCCACATTCCTTTTCTATTGAATAGATTTTTATTCAGTTTATTCATTTTGCTCATACATCCATAAAATCATTGCTAAGTATTTCGCTTAACAATTGTGACCTCGATAAGTACCTGTTCATCAATTCCTTTCTCAGTGTTCACAGCTTTCTCAGCGTTTTCAGTATCTCTAATTGTCATCGGCATTGAAAAATGCATTATCTTGGCTGCTCCAGCACCTATCATTTCAGTTTCGGCTATCGGCTGGAAATGTTCAACCATACCCTTATCAGTACAGATTTTGCTTTTTGTACCATCAGTTACAGGAATTGGTTCTCCGCGTTCATCAAAATGAATTACTTCGTAACATGATGCCACTCTTGATTCGCCAGTAGAATCTTTAGTCTTGAAAATATCTGTTAATCGTTGTTCGGTGAATTTTGCTTTGTCGATAATTCCAGGATATACTCTTCCTGTTGCTGGATCCTTGTACATAATAATGTCATCATAATAAATGCGATAAAAGTGTGCATTCATCTCAACTTGAGCCGAATCAACTTCACGTCCGGCATAATACAAAGTTATGACCACTATCAAAACTGTCGCTATTGTGAGAAGAATCAATCTTGGGAACCATTCGAGCATCTCTGCTTGCGCCCTTCTTGCTAGTTGAATGGTTTTGTATTTTTTCATAGGATCATCTTTTTAGCTAAATTCATCTCAAATATGCAGCAAATGCTGTTGCAATAGTTCTGCCTAATTTATCAGGAGTAAGATTGTTTTTGTTTGAAGTAGTGATGGTCATTCTCACAGTCATGCTGTTGCTTGTAGTGCTCGTAGTACTCGTGGCCGAACTTGGACCGTTTGTTATGTAAGGTATTAGTGTTGATGCGGGCAATTGTGCTTTGAATGCGCAAGCAAATGCTCCGCCATCAGGACTTGTTGAATCTATATCTAGGGTGTTTGCGTCGCCGGTTTTTGTTGTTATATATATTTTAACATTCGCTAAACTTTCATCGACAAGAGAAATAGTTTTTAGTGTATCGCTAAATGCTTGACGTACTTTTTGCGAATCGCTTTGCGAACCGCCTTTTACATCAATGAATACTTTTGCGCTCTGCGCGCTGACTACAGGAGTTTCTACTGTGTTGCATGAGCTTAGTGTAGTCATATCTTCGGTTACGGCAAAGTTTGGTCCAATTTTGCGAAGTACTAGATATTTTGAATGAATAAATGCGGTGCTAGCAAAGGGATATTTCTTCGCAATTCCGTAATAACGCCTAGCTCCTAATACTGGAGGTCCTCCCATCGCGGGTTTTCCAACGAGAATGTTTCCTGCTGAAAATAAGAAGCCCAAATCAAGATCTGGTTTAATGTAATCATAACGCAATACAACATCTCCAGATCCAGCATTGACAAGATCGGTGCTTGTAGCTAAATCAATTGAATATACGTCAGAAAAATACGCTTCGCCACTAGCGTGTGTTGATATGTATGTGAAAATTCCGTACGCAAAGATTGCTAGTAGTATAAGACTAAAAAGTGCTTCGAACATCCAAGGTATGCTGCCTTTACGCGAACTGAATCCCACCATGTATTATCCTCTACATACCAAAAAAAATTTCGTTAGTTATGGCCTTGCAGCAAGACCAGAAATCGTGTCGATTTTGCAGACACGATTTCGCAAATCCTCTGAGGGACGAAGAGCGATTCTGCGCCACCGTAAGTCACCTACCTAACCACACCACTTCACCGACGATAGAGCTTATAAAGGTTGTGCATGAATAAGATGTTCTTATAGAAGTATTTCGTAGTAGTGTTCATAACAATGTTTAGAAGGAAAGAATGAATTAAAAAATAATTAAAATAAAAAATAATTAAAAAATTAGCTTACTGTGGCTTAAGGAGAGGGTTTATTTTCTAAAGAACAGCAAACATAACCTTGTTCGCAATCGCCCTTACCATAAGCAGTCCATAATTTTCCAATTGAAGGTGTTGTTGTTCCACATGAATTTCCTTGTTTGCAAAATCCCTCTTTTGCTACGCCTTTAGCATCTTGAGCTTTACAAGACCACCCGACACAACAAACGTTTGGCTTACAAACATCAGTAGAACCCATATTTGAAAAAAGAATATCTTTTTGGAATGCTGGATTAGCACATTGTGCCGCATCGCAATACCCAGTCAAGCTCCAAACAGTATTTACTCCTGCATCATCCTTATACTCGTACTTTACTTCGCAACTTTTCAAAGTTTCGGCTGATTTTATAGTCGTATCAACACAACATTTACTATTTGCACATGTGCCAGGGCCCTTATCAAGCGTTCCTTTAATACAGCTTTTTGAACAAGTACCGGACCAAACTTTGTTTTGAGCATCCCTGGCAGTACAAGATGTTAGTACAGCAGTTGAATTCCATTTTGCAACCAGCTCTTCATTTGCGGCCTCGAATTTAATATCGGCCAAACTACCACAATCTTCTGAACCGCAAGAATTTGCTGTAAGAAGTAAAGGGTATAATTCGTTTTGTTTTGGTCGAAGATTAAACGTACATATTGTATTACCGCTGATGGGATGAATCCATCGCGAATGTTCCTCAACAAGCAAATAAACGGTTTTAATAGAAGATGATATTCTTTTATAAGGAATATTCTCACACTGAATCAATGCTGCATCATTATCCTCTTGACTTTTATACATGCAAAGACATGCTGTTTTATCACTGCAAGCAACTGGCCTAGAATACATCCATACCATGGTGCCACTATCATAAGTACAATCAACATCTGAAAACATGGAACGAGTAGAAACTCCATCATACCCGACAATTGTATACTTTTTGGGAAGAGTAAACAATAAAGAAGCCTCTGAGCCTTTCAAATCAGCATTGTGAACTTGCTCAATTCTGCTAACTAGCATATCGAAGTTCTTTCTTGCTTGTATGTCCTCTTGCTGATTGAAGATATTAAAAATTGCAATTGTAAGGGTAAATATGAAAATAAGCACTACTGCTCCTATGAAGAGCTTTCCTATTGTTTCAAGATTCCATTCGAGCGATCCGCGACGATTTACCATAAAGACCTAAAGATTACTCGGCTTGCAATACACAACAGTTGTATCCGCTACCGCAAGTACCGGTTCCATATTTCTCCCATTTTTGTCCTACTGGTGCAGCATGTTTACAATTATTATTTGAACAAAAACCATTTGCTAATTGTGCATTGGGAATTTCTACCCATGTATTTGTGCTTGCATCAAGCTGGGTGGGTTTTGCATTGCAAGCCCATGCAGCACAACAACCATCAGTACATGCGCTTTTTCCATTGCTTATTGCTCCGCCACTAAACAATAAATATATTTTATTTGTAGGGAATGACTCATCAGCACAACCCTTTTGAGAACAATAACCATCTACTTTGAGCGTACTTGTGCCATCTTTAAACGTTCCACCTGGTTGTGTCAACTGAGAATTTACATATGCATAGCAAGCTTGCAGAGTTCTTGTAACTTTTGCATCTTTAGTTGTACAACATACTTCTCCACTTGAACAAGTTCCTTGACCTTTTGATACAAAGTCTGTTGTACAAGATGTTTGTGCACATAATCCGTTCCAGATTCCATCAGCATTATCTCTCGCAGTACAACCGCTATGAACATCAGACCCATCTCCATTGCTTGGAACTGCAAGACAGCAGAATTGTGCAGAAGGACAACCGGAAGCTACACTAAACCAATAAGAATTTTTTATTGTAGGAAGCTCTTTACCAACACAATCCTTTGAAGCAGAACATACTCCTTGTGTTGCGCCTAAAAGCACTCTATATGTTCCTCCATCGCATTTTTGAAGATTTTCAACACCCACATCTGCGTTTGATGACCATTTATAGATTAGCCACAGCATTATTCCGAGAGCAAAAAGAATGAAGACGATTTTACCGATGATTGCCATCTGACCTTTTACTTGTTGTCTCATTGGTCGTCTTACTGGTTGTCCCATTCGTTTTCATCTCGTTTATTTTGCCTTTTGCTGTTGCTGCATCATAATGGCTTTTGCTAGCAATTCATAACTGTTGTATACGGTTACCATAGACAATCCTTGATTGCCGGCCTTATCTTGCCATCGCGCACACATAACGCGTATGCCGTCGTAATTGTAATTCATTGTTTGCTGCGAACCCGTTATATTCGCGCCAGTTGTTATGTTCATAACGTAATTGTAGTTTATTAGTTGTTGAGAGCTTGTAACATAACCAGATGTAGGACACCATTGTGCTGCGGTTTGTGGTCCACTAACAAGAGCTGAAAGGAACTTCATAGGCTCACTAATGTATGCATATTCAAAGGATGGTTTACAACCGGATTCTGTGGTGTCTCCAGATTTTCCATCCATGCAATCAATAACAATGCGATATCCTGTCCAAGGATAATAAGTCATATTGACTTGCGGTGCAGTTCTATCTACCATAATTTTCTGTCCTTTTCCTGCACTAAACCATTTATCAGTTCTATTGTCGTGACCGTAAACGCAGAGATATCGCCCCGCCATTCCTGCTTGTGCAAGACGGATAGTACCTTTTTGAATTGCTGGATCTGAATTGAATGTGTCGGTAAGGTATGGTCCAGTTACATCTTCAGATGTTGTCTTAACAGAAGAGCCATCCGTACATTTCAGATTGCCATTCTGTTGGTTTATTATGTTTGCAAGATCTTTATTTTGGAAGATATCCGAACCTGTTCCTGAAACTTTATTGACTACTGAAGCTGCAGAGATTAATTGTTGTTCGATTGATCCACCTAGTGTATTAATAGCTCCTTCGCAAGAAGTCTGAGTATCATATGCAACTGTTGAATATTTAGTGCCGTCTGATTTTGTTATATAATAGACTTTTTTGATAATGGTTAGTGATTGTTTTACGTTCGTTCCCGGAGTGTCGGGGCATTCAACGTTTGCTTGTGTAGAGAATGCCATCATGTCGCAACGCACATTATCCTTATCACAATAAGTATTGATGGATTTTTCTTGACTCCATACTTGACTGAGTCCTTCATAACGCGCAAGCAATGTTGAAGCTAATGCAACGCGGTATTGTGCAGTTATTGGACTTGTAGGATTGCCTGCCGGATGCACAGTAATTACAAGATTTACTGATTGCCCGGAGAAGTCTTTTGCTAAAGAAGGATCTACGTGCAAGGTAATAATTTCTCGTGCATTTTTCATATAAGCAACGCCTTTTATTGCAGAATCATCTTGAGGTTGAGCTTCGCCAATCAAATATTTAGGGCCAGAAATGGGTGTTTTTCCATCCGGTCCAATTCTATAAGAATTTATTATTTCAGTCGTTGGACCAACCAAATCGTACTTATATTCAATTACGCGTTTTGTTGATATAGTCTCTAAAGTAATATTGATTACCCATTTTGATTTATCGCAAACGCCTTTTTGATCATATATTTGCTTGCCTGCTGTTTGAGCATCAGTTTGAGTACAGATTTTCTTATCTTCAACAGATAATGTTTTAGAACTCTGCACTAAAGCAGGATCGTAGTATGGAACTGTAATATCTGCTACAAGCACAATATCTTTTTCCATACCGCCAATTACTGGTACTCTTGAAGGGCTTTTTTCAGTATTATACCAGAACTTTATAGTTGGTATCGATAATGCTTGCAGAGTAGATTCTGTACCAGATCCGCCACCGCCACCGCCAGGAGTTGTACCTCCACCTCCTGCGCCGGATAATCCTGTAACACAACAAACTTGTGCTGTGGTTTTACAAAATGCTCCTGTTTGTCGTTCAACACCAGGAATACAAGAAGCCTTGCACTGCCCAGTACCTGATTCGCAAGTGTTGAAAGTATCAGCTTTGTCTGCATATTTTTTGAAAACAAAAATGAGCACGGCAAAAACGAAAATAGCAAATGCTATTTTCATCATGATATCTGCCGATTGTGCTCGACGTTTCATGCTAAGAGTTACTCTTTCTTAGCAAGCGATGTGCAACAGACTGCTTCTGAACCACCAGGACATCCGCCGCTGTTTGGCGTTTCGAGTGCTCCAGCTTCACAACCTCCTTTTGTACCACAAGTTCCACCGGAATTAGTACAATCAGTAGAAAGCTTACCGCCACTTCTAATGATGAGCACACTTAATATTACGAGAATAAGTAATGCTATTGCTGCTATGATAATTACTTCCATTGAGAGTTCGCCATGTCGTTTCATAAACCACCTCTGGGCATGATATTTTTCTCCTCTAAGACTATTTAAAGGTTATGGTGGTTATTGACGGAAACTACTTAGGAACTATTTAGAAAGTATCGTCTTAGCAACTTCAGACGCGTTGGTAGGTACTACATTACTACCGCCTACAACTATCCACTTGATAGTAAGATATAACAAAACACCGAGTGCAAAAAGTGCTATAATGATAGCGATTGTATCCCACAATGCTCCTTTTTTTCCGCGTAGTTTTTTCATAATATCCTCAAATCTAACAGAACGATGGTAAGAATGGGCAAAGGAGACTTAGCGATGATGATTCTGAACTGCGTCCTTTCAACACCAATCCAATTATTGCAAGAAGCAAAAATACTGCTAATATGATAGAAATTACTGTCCAATTAACATCTCCCTTCTTTGCAAGTCTCATCTTTGCAAATTTCATATTAAATATCATATTAAGTATCATATCCTTCTCCACTCATAACTAGTATTTATGCTTAGCTGAATGTACTTAACTAAAAATTTTCGTAAGACCTTATTATTTCATTAATCATTTCCTTAGTTATTTTTGTTTAATTCTTTAATTCTAATTAGATTATCCTCCTGCTAAATCATCTATTACAAAATTCAAGTATTGCGTACAGGAGCATACTTGCATTCCATGCTTGTAAGTTCTTCTTCGCGTAGTGGTTTTATCACGACAATACTCATATAATCAGATTCTATGCGAGCCTTATATGCGGCAGCCGCCGCAGTTACACCGCCAATACCTGCACCCAACGTTCCTGCAGCAGTTGCAATAAGAATAACAGTTACTGTGCCGCCAGTTGCAGGTGCAAGAGCAATACCTATAGCAATACCGGCCACCGCTCCAATCACAGCACCGGTTGTTGCAACAGCAGGAACATTGCCAAAAACACTATTCCACACTTTATCGATTGCTTTTTTGCCATTGGCATGATAAAATATTATGGCGGTTTGATTGACCGGCATGGTGCTTGAATCAATTCCTGGAAAATCAGTTTTATTGAAGTATGATCCTGTCTTTGCGCCGGATAAATAATCTGTATAAGACTGTCCTTTTGCTACGGTGTGTGTATCAAGATATGTTGTGAATCCAGTAACATTATCTACGCCATTAACGCGAACAATGCTGCAAACATGACAATAAACTCCATCTTGTGTGAATAATTTGTTCTTGCCTTGACCCCACATCGACCAGCAATTTTTCATCTCTTTGGCGAGCGTTTCTTTTACCTTATCTTCGTCTTTAGTGCTTAATGAAACTATTTTTGTTGGACAAACTATTGGAAGATTGGCTGCATCGCTTGCTTGTTTAGATAAACTAATTGCAACGCTATGTGCTTTGATGGCTGTTGCACATGGAGCAGTATCTTCAGTATCTGCTACAGCAGATTTCCATTTAAGAAAAAACATAACTGCAACTAATATGCAAACTGTAAGCAGAACAAAACCAACTACCATCGTGAGCGCTTCTGCTCGGCGATTCGTAATACGACCAATTGTGCGACCCATCATACGGCTCATTATGCAAACCTCATTATGACATCACCATCAGAACATCACCTTCATGACATCACCGTATTACAATATGAAGATATTTTATCAGCAGGAATGAGCTGGACGGTATTTGTTAAATATTCATCGCCCTTTTTATCATTAGTCTCTCCATCACAACTGCTCAATCCTTCGCGAACAAAAACTACTGCGTATTTTCCTGGTTTTAATGTATAATCTAAAGCTGGCTTATTTTTTGCCCAACCTAATGTAGAAGTATCAACTGCCGTACGCATACCGTCCCAGCAAGTCGTGCTTTGCTTTTCATAATAATTGTTGCACCAAGCTTTTTTGTTATTTGCTAAAGAATCGTAATAGGTTTTACCACTTTTTTGAGTTTTGGCCTTCAGAAATGACAGAAGATCTCCAGTATCCTTATCCACAGTAATTTCTGAACAGATAAAACAAGTAGTCATGTGGTCTTTTGGGGTTAACAAACTCCATTCACTCATCTCCATCTGTTGTAGGACTACTTGCTCGCCATTAAAGAATAGATTTGAACAAAAAGCCATTTCTGATGCAACAACATTCTGTTGCAAACAGGTGCTTTCTCCAGTTGGGCATTTAGCATCATATTTTGACGTTGCACTCTTGCCATTTTTATTTACTTCTCCATTATTAACACTAACAAATTGTCTTGGACAATCTATTGTAAAGGGAGTAAGAGAGCCGACCGAACAAGCTATGCCTTTTGCTTTATCTGATACTGCTTTTGTGAGCAGCAATGAACTCTGGCATTTTGCAACATCCATCTCCTTGCTGGATCCTTGCAAGAAATTCTTGTAAAAGAATATCAGCATCAATAATACGACACCAAAGATTATCAGGACAACAAGTGCTGATTGCAATTCCATGCCTTTTTTGTTTTTTGAGAGTTTCATGCTTTACCGAATTATTATCAATTACTACAAATTACTACAATATAGCATTTTTTAGCATTTTATAACACTTTTAACGTTCTCTCAATATATTTATGTCTTGAGGAACTTCATGCTTTTTGTTGCTGCAATGATGAGAATGATTATTCCAATAATGGCGAGAATAATATATATTGTTGTCTTATTCATCTGATCTTCTTCGCCCTTACGTGATTTGCGCATAATATTCTCCTCATCATGTAGCTTATTATGATTTCTATATTTTTTTTGATTTCTATTACCAATTTATTACTTACAAATAACTAGCACTAAAGTTGCAGTGTCGCCAGTGCCTAAGTTCATAGGATATGTTTTACCCACATATGTTAAAGCGCTTCTATTACCAATACTATCACAACGATCATACACTCGTAACTTATCGGTGTGATCTTTAACATAAAGGTCGTACTTTTCGCCTTGTGTATGTAGAGTGCTAATTGCAATAGTTGTCATAAATGCTCCCGCCGCTTCACAAGCATCTCCACTTGTGCAGTATCTTTCGTTACGAATGCATTTACCAATTACTTCTTGAAGAGGTATATTGTTGCAATCTATAACATCTGCTGTTGCAAGCGCAGTCAAGAATGTCGGGCTTTTTTGTTTTTCTATAGCATCCTTGTATGTTTGTGAAGTATCTTTTTTATCTATTGACAGAGCGTATAGTATGAATCCTATGACAATAATAACCACAATAAATACAAGACCAACCATTTCCATTTGTGCGCGTCTCGTTTGATTAAATTTATTTTGGCTCATTGCACTTCACGCTCTATTTGCATCCACGCCATGTATCTGCGGTCTTCTATTGGTTTATACAACGTAAAATACGTTATCGAAGTCTTGGTTTTATTTCTATTTACCATCGTATCAAAAAGTTGCTGTGATTGTATTGTAACATCATTAGACCCGCTTATAGACTCTATCCAATACAATGTTATGTTTGCATTTCCAAAAAATGGATTGTAATATATTTTATTCTCCGGCAGTTTAGAGCTTTGAGAAAATATTTTTGCTTTTTCATAATCTATACAATTTACTTGCACCGATTCTGTATCGGGACATAATAATTCCGGCATCCTAGCAACCGCTCCCAATATTTGTACGTCTTCGATAGACTCTGTTGTTCTAATCTGTGCTCGTGTTTCTCCCGAAGATAATCTAACATAGAAAAGCAATGAAATGCCTGCAATAATCGCTAGAACAATGACTATCATGATGGGTTCCATTGCTTGAAGCTGTGCACGACGAACTACTTTTTTTTCAAATACTTTTCTACAAAGTTGCAAAAACATCATGCTATCACCGGACAGCTGCTTGAGTATGCATCATCTTGCAAATAACGCGTTGTTGTTGGATGGAGTAATTCTGCTAAATATGCATCGGGATTTGTTTGAGATTGCTTATTAAGATTGAAGAGTGTAGTATTAATGCCGCCAGGATATTTTCCATAAAGCTCTTTACAATTGTCGCTAAGAGCTGGCGATTCTGACCGAGCTATTTGTTCTGCTCTTAATCCATAAATTATTGTAATTTTTCTTGCACGTTCAAGAATAACATTTTTCGTACACAGATATAAAACTTTATCACCACTCACTATTGCGCCTAACGCAAACCTGCTGTCGATATTGGTTGTTGATCCCTCAGAAACAAGCCTTGTCCCACTTTTCTTAAAAAACTCTATCGAATTGCCTTGCAACCTTACAAAAGTTATTTTTGGATCGATATTAGCAATAAGAGAATCTATTGTGTCAGTATTTCTTGCATCGAATGCTACAATAACTACTCCGTGCGCACTCGAGGGAATTTTATTTAATTCTACTTCAAGAGAATCATATTTTACAAATTTAATATTTGTTCCATTTATACTTTCATAAAACTTTTTACCTTGAGAAAATGCTGAAGAATGATCATCATCATCTTTTATCAAGAAATAATATGTATTGGCATCTATTGCATACCCAACAGTTCCATAACTAATACTCCCCGATGAACCCATATCTATAGAAATATTTCGCATGATTACGCGCAATAATCCCCCCATATTTGAGGAGAAGAAAATAGGAACGCGATCAATTGGTTTATCGATGCTCTTAGCACCGGTGCTATGGAGCGTTAAACTTCCCACAGGACACAATACGCTCACTTCTGGTACAGAAAAGTTTTTCTGTAAATTACTTTGCCAACCAACACTCGATAATGCTGTTGCTGTAGCAGTAATTGCTTGAGCGTCTTGTTTTATTTCTCCTGCAGACGAACAGCTTCTAAAAAGCATAAAAAATATTAATAGAAATGAACCGCCAGCAATTATCACATACACCCATTGAAAAGATGATTCCATTTGTCCCTTATTTGATTTAGGATGCACTGGTTTGAAGAGTACTGGTTTTGAAATTTTAGGCTGAGAGAATTTATTATTTCGCTTAACTAATCTTGATAAGTGTGGTCGTGAACACATTTGTTCATGTGAACGAATTTGTTTATTTGAACACGATTTGTATTCACTTGCTGATTCTAATCTTGCGGCCATACCCCTCCGTTCTAAAAGTAAACTCTCCGCTCACTGCGGGAATACAAATAACAGGATTAGTATCTCCTGCATAATTAGTATTTACTTCTATTCGTTCTTCATCCCCCACTGGAACTGTAGCACCATCATGCCCTTCTAAAAAAATAGTGGTTGGTGTTCCAACACGAACAACATTTTGTATAACTGAATTATCTGAAATAAATCCTGGATCACCAATATTGCTATCATTAACAAAACAAAGAGTTATTGCATCGCAGGGTGTTTTTATTTGTACAATGTCCCTGCTGCCATACGATGCTTTGTCATCTATTACTTGAACTATCTCTTTTAAGAAAACGGCATCATTTGCAGAACATACGGTCCCAGTAAGTCCGCCAATTAATTTTCCGCCAAGAAAAATCGTTGCACCTATAACTATTAGCGCAGTTATCATCAAGAATATTTGTGAAATCTGTGCGTTTTTCATAATGCGCCGTGAATTTTTATTATATTCATATTTTCCTACTTTCCAATTTTATCTAGATCGCTAAAAGGATCATCTTTTTTAGAATCTTCTTTTGTTTTTCCAGATTCCTTTGAATCTTGAGAGGATTTTGTAACTGCGACAGTCTTATCATCTTTTTTCTTAGATGTTTTCGGGCTCTTCATATCAGAGATATCAATAAATCCATCTTCTTCATTAGTGCCTGTTATTGCTACATCTCCTGAAGAACCTGCATTTGCACTTGCACCAATTATTTTTTTATCCTTAATTGTAGCAACACTTCCCTCAACACCATTATCAAATGCATTAAAGAAAGTGTTACGTTTATTATCTTTTATCGACTTATCTGCAGATGGTTTTTGTGATGCATCAGTACTTGAACCTTGCATTGTATTTGATTGTAATCTTGATTGCTGTGATGTTGGTTGCTGTAATCCTGCTTGCGGTCTGCCTAATTGTGGCGCAATAACTACTTTTCTAGGTGGTGCTCTTGTTGCTTGCATGCGTGCATATTCTGCAGCAATCCTTTTCTTCTCAACATCCTGCTGATACAAGAAGTAACCAGCGCCACCCATAATAAGTAATCCAACTATAAGAAGTATATATGATACAAGATTTCTTTTTGGCGCAGTTGGTGCAGCAATGCAAGTTTTTTGTGGACTGCAAATTTCTCCTTCAGTGGTGCAATCTTCATCTTTAGTACATTCTGGTTTAGGCGTTGGATTTATGCAAATTTTATTTTTACATATTTGTTCACCAGTACAATCCGTATCTCTTGTACATCCACCCTCTTCTGGAACACACGTGCCTTCTGTACATATTCCTGAAGGACAATCTTCTTTTGTCGTGCATACAAAAACTGGAATGCATTTTCCTTCTGCACTACAAACGTGATTTGCATCGCATTCGATATCCGTTGTACAAACAGGACTTATACAAACTCCTTCTGATGAACAAGTTTGTAATACGGGACACTCTGTTTTATCCTTACAAGTTATACAAACAGGACAAGATCCGCCACAATCAAGATTTGTTTCAGTACCGTCCTTGCTACCATCTCCGCACATTGGTAAAGAACATACTTCATTGTTACAAGTATATGGTTCAGCGCAATCTTCTGGTTTCGTACATGGAGGAGGATTATTACACATTCCTTTTGACCCTTCTTGTTTAATGCAAATTTTTGGCGATACACACTCTGTATTGGATTCACATGTTGCATCAACGCACACATTATTTGTTTTATCGCAATATTCTGTTGATAAACAATCAGTATCTGCTAAACACGTCTTTTCTTTACAAATGCCTTCAAAGCAAGTCTTACCATTACATTGTGTATCGCTGCCGCATACAAAAACCGGAACACAATTACCCTCTGTGCTACAAACGTGGTTCATATCGCAATCGGCGGTGCTTTGACAACGCGGACTTACGCAAACTCCGCTCGAGCAAGTCTGTGGTGCTACACAACTATCATTGCCTGAACAAGAAACGCACGCATTGCATGATCCACCGCAATCAATTCCTGTTTCATCAGAATCTTTTTTCAAATTACCGCAATGTGGTACTGTGCAAGTTCCTGACGCATCGCAGACATATGGTGAGACACAAATGCCGTCAGTCGATGAACACGTTGGAGGTTTATTACATACTCCGTGCTCCATACCGACGCTCTTAATACAAATTGTGGGTGCGGTACAATCAGAATCTCTTGTACATGATGCATCTACGCAATTTCCATTCTCGCAACGTTCAGTTAACTTACAATCGGTTTGTGTTGAGCAAGCATTTGGTTTTACACATACATGTGCTGTACAAACTTCTCCGAGAGGACAAACAAAATCATCTTGACAAGAAATGCACACTGGGCAAATGCCTCCGCAATCAATACCTATTTCATCATAATTTTTCTGATTATCAGAACAATGATTAGTAGTACAAGATGCGTCATCTGCAGATAATACTTTTAATTTAATTCGTATTTTGGGGCCCTCTGCATTTGCATGATTAATAGGGAATGCTGTTAATGTATAATTGCCTGCTGTAATACCTACGAGTGGCAATGATAATATCGCATCTGTAGTATTTTGTTGGAAACTAACTCCGAAGCCATTATCATTTTCAAGACTGTAAGAAATTGTCGGTGATTGGTCAAGTCCGGAAACTGTGTATTGATATTTTATAGTAGATTCTGGACAAGCTGATGCCGGTCCTGAAAATGTAGTGATTACCGGCAACTCGCCATCCACAGTTACTTGGTATGCAAGAACTGACGTTTGATCATCTGCTGAACACCAAATAGAGAAGAAATTACTGCCGTTTAGCAAAGGTCCAATTGAAGAGGTATATTTTCCATTTGCTCCTTCAAAATCTGTTGATGATGGATTGCCTGCTTTTCTCCAGTAGCAATTTGCGGTTAGTTTGTCTGTTTGTATGGTTAAGTTTTGTCCATTTGATCTAGCAACAAACTCTGGAGGAGCAAGTACTGTTATTTTTATTGCTGGTGCTATATCTACTGCAAGCAATGCTTTTACCGTTGTTTCTTTTCCTACGAGATTTTTGCATGTAACATCAAACTCATAATCGGTTGGATCGTCTGATGTTGCTCGATAATCGAAAGATGAATAATGTTCTAATGTATATGCGCTTTGTGATGTTGGGAGCATTGTAGTAAATTGTGGCCCTGCAGTACTTGTGTGTGTACAATATGTTCTGTCGTCCGTTATAACTTCTATACTTGCAACCTTTGGATCTTGTTGTATTGTGCTTGGAGATATTTTTATTGAAACTCTGGGTGCAGTATCATCTATGCCAATATCAATTTTTTTATGATGAACTTTACTATTTGCAGTTTCGATGCACGTCACATACATAGTAGATTTATTCTCTATTTTCTGCTTTGTATGAGTTTTTCCAGCATCACTTACTATGAATTTAGACATATTCTCCCAAGCTTCCTGCTTATCAATTGAGAATCTGCATTCGCTTGACGTAACTGTGCCTAACACTAATGTGTAAGGGGATACTTTACCAAATCCTAATGGTGGTGATTTTATTGTAATAAAGGGGGGCAATCCACATACTTCGTCTTCACCCTCTTCAACATCTCTTTCTGTTTCATTTGTAGGTGATTGCTTACCTGCTGAAGTTATTGCATAAACACTCCACTTTACGTGAGTTGGTGCTGTGCCCGGTATTTTTATTTCGATTGTATTTTGTCTTGTTGTATTTTGTATATTGAGGCCTGCGCCATCAGTCAATGTATAAGTATAATTTTCTACAGATGTACCATCTGGCATGAAGAATTTTACAGGTATATAACCAGAACATATAGCATTTCCTCCGTCAATACCTGGCGCAGGAGGTGTATTCAAATCTATAGTTATGTTGTATAAACGTTCTGTAGTCTTTACGCTGTTACTGCAAGTGATGTTTAAAGTCACATTGTATAATTTCTTAGGATTAACTGGTAATGTTTTTTCAAGCGTAAAAGTGCTAGGATCTACTCCGGGGCTCATTTCTCTGCCATCAAGTAAACAAGAGTCTGCTGTGAATGTCTCTGGTTGAACAACAACATCAAAGACTGTTTTACTAATGAGCGCGGATGGTTCTAATACATTGATGTATGAGAACTCGCTAAAATTCAAAAGTACTGTTATGCCTTTTGAAGCACTATAGCCCGCAAGATTCTTGCAAGTAATATTATTATAGATAGGATATGGACGCATATCGCTTGTTGATTTGCTGCAAGGAGATTCGTTATAATAGAATGTTGTGGCATGTGTTGTATTGTATAATTCTACAATCTCTGGAGATTCTCGCTTTCCATTTTGGCTTATGAATAAAACTACGCCATCACACATCTTAACACTGCAAACAGTTTTATCGTCTGTTTTTGCTATAATGCTAGAATATGGGTTGTTAGGATCAATAACTTTTTGCGGTATTGCTGCAAGTTCTTGAAATACTGGAGGAGAATTATCAAATCCTATTCGCATTGTTTTTGCAGTCATTCTTCCGTTATGCTCTTTGCAGATAACAAAAAAATCGCTATCGACATAAGTAATGCCGTGCACGTTATGATTTTTGACATACATATCTGCTTCTAATGTCAGACTCATTGATGCAAAATTATCATTTGATGTAAATGAGTATTTGCAAATAGCATCTTCACTTGTCCAGAATTTTACATCATATGGAGTTTTGTTTGCAATACCTTGTGCTGGAGAAATGAATTGTATATCCAATCCGACAACGTTAAACTCAACAGTATCAATGGTTGAATTTCCATCCCTATTTATTGCCTGTAGAGTAAGAGAGTACTTGCCAGGTTCTAACAATTTAGTCTCCCCGCCTTCACAAGTATCTATATTAGCTCCTGTTCTTGTGTATAACTCAAAGTTTTTTGCATATTCTGCCTGTTTTGGTACTTGACAAAGAGTGTATGGATCAGGATGTGTTGCATCAACTAATATTGCTGATTGCAATGTAACTAATTCAGAATAATTCAATAATATTTTTGGATTTGATACGCTATAATTTCCAACATTTACTGTAACCGATGCGTGGATTGAGGGAACAAGAAGAGCTATTGCAAGCACACACAACACAATAGATAATGATATTTTACTTCTCATTGCTCACCTATTTTTATTATTTTACTAAATAACTATTTTTGTTATACCTTGTACACTTTGTACTTATGGATTCTCTTGAATATCAATTGGCAGCTCCAATATTGGTTCTCCAGTATCAACTACAGTAATTACTGTGCTCTTGATCTCCTCGATATTCCCACCTTTATCCATTGAGTAATAACGTAATGTGAATGTTCCTGCGGGAGGAATGCTATTAATCGATAATTTGCGCAACTCCTCGCGCGGATAGCAATTATTATCTGTGATATTAAAACAAGCAAATGTCTTGAGGGTGTCTAGTGCTGATCCTTCATCAATTACGATAAATGGAAGTCCTCTGATTTGCGCCCTAGAATATGGCTTGTTGAGTAATTCTATGCTTGTATTAGGAGGAGTACTGTCCTTAAAGCAAGATATTGGAGGATTTGCAAGATAATCGCTACAATCATCAACTCTTGGAGTTTTGAAATAATGATTATCTGTATTCTTTACGCAAATCGCTTCTGCATCAAGCCAGACACATGCACCAATTCCTAATATATCATTGCTTGGACGTATCCTGCTATTAGTTCCGCCGGTTCTATTGTCTTGAGTATAGGTAATATTGTATATAGCGCTTTTTTCATTAGCTCCGCTGCCTACACAATCAGTTTTTGTATCATAGAATGCGCACGCCATCTCATTTTTATTAACACAACCAAGATTGTATGCAAATGCTCCTTTGTCTTGATCATAATAGCAATCAGGGCTTATCGCAGTGCATGCTGCTTTGTTGCAATATCCAAAAACCGTATTGCATGCGCTACATTCAGGATTTTCTTTTGAAATGCAAATGCCGGCACTAAGTTCTTTACTAATTTCTTTCCACTGACATGATCCCGCGCCAGTTGTACAGACATTATTATCGCACACATTTTTACTTCCATAAGTAGTGCATCCTGTTACGTTGGCGCAAGATGTGTATACATTCATTGTTTTTGCTCGAGCTGTGCTTGCATCACCATCACGAGTATCAATATAGCAAGTTGGTGTTTGTGACCCGCATGTTTTCATAAAATCTCCAACACCAATTGCTCGAACAAATCCTGCAAAGAATCCTAATATACCATTGCATTTTCTACAATCTTCCATTGGAATGCATACTGGTCCGTCAGTATCAACTGTGCAAACTTCTTTATCGTTACAGACGTGAGATGTTTTATCGAGTTTATTCTTATCATCACAACTCAAAATTGTAGGTTTTCTAGCATCGTTAGTACCGCACCATGAAGTTGGATGGTCTGCAGGTAGGGTCATGCAAATTTTATCCCCTTCATCTATGCATTTTCCACCATCTGCTGAACCGTTCATTTCTATATATCCTGTGAATGTTTCTACATCTACAAGATAGCAGTGTTTTGTATTGTTAGTAAGTCCAGAATCAGTAAATGTTGCTTCTTTTTTTGCAGCAGTAACATCGGGATCAGTCATCTGTCCTCGCATACCGCAGTTTTTGAAATCCTTATCACAGCGTTTTACAATAAATCGTACAAAATCCTTGCATTTATCGTCGTATTTTGCAGTAAATGATGCTTTGTCGGTTCCTGCAATAAGCGCAAGATTTTCTATTGTTGGTTTTATGCGAGAACACGCTTTAAGATCGCAATTCATATCTATATTAACATTGGTGATGTCCTTATCAACAGTGTATGGTTGTGAAACATAAGGCATGCATGCTGGGTGTATTGCATAAATTGGTTTTATCATACTGGGAACATCATTGAGCACGAATTTACCTTGCCCGTCGCTAATTGAAGAGATGAATCCATTGATTACTGGAATGTATACGGTGACATTTTTCAATCCTGGTTTAGCGGTATTTGTTGCATTATGAACAACACCAGAAACTTTGTATTTTGCTGAGCCGCCACCTGAAGAGCCTTTACAGACTTCAACGCAAGTATCTTTTGTTGGGTCAGTAGGAATAGTTTTTGTAAAAGTATAAGTGCCTTGTTCTCCCGACCAGGGTTTTGCTGCACAAGCTCCTTGTGTCATATTAAGATTTGTTTCAAGACTGTTAAAAGTTGCCGCGTTAGGAACAGTTGCGGCATCAGCACAACAGCAACCCGTTGTACATTCGCTAAGACCGTTACAGGTTGCAACGTTTTTTTTCTGACCGGGCAAAGCAATACACGCTGAATCGAATTCTGGTTGTGTTATGAAATTTCCTGCTGCACTAAAGCATGATACTGTACTGTTTTTAGGAACACAGCAGCCTACCGGATCTACTGCGCTAGCAAAGTTAGCACAGAGGGGAATTGCAATAAGTATTGTTAAAACTGCTATAACTGCAACAAACATACGGTTCATAGCCACACCACATCAATTCTCCCGTCTTGGCATTTATAAACTTTACGACGTAGAAGATGTTGAAGAAAGAATAAATAATCCACCACAAACTCGCATTTAACCCCTTAAATCCTCCTTTTGAAGTTCTTAACCCAATTCCTTAAACCTCTAAGAAGCAATATACTGCCAATCCTTTTCACCATCTGTATCCGTGACTATACAATTATGACCAATAGTAACATCATTAATGTCTTTTACTTCAACTAAATTGACAATAACGAGTAAGGTGTCGGGGTCTATTCCATTTGTAAGCACACATTGCGAAATATCACTCAATTTATTCAATACAGGAGTCCTATGTTCTATTAGGAATGAAAAATCATATGTTTCTGAACGCAAAGAAGATTTATCATCAATAATTGTAATGAGTGTCGCATTCTTAATTTGCGATGGAGGAATGAGATAATTTCCTGTTGTTACAACTTCGCTTCTTCCGACAGTAAATCCGTTTCTATACGATTGTATGTTCTTGTAATGAAGAGGATTTGCAGGATTAAAAGTAAGATTTCTTGTCTCTTCACGAGCAAGATCATACGCGAATTCTGCAATTGAAACATATCGCACATCATATCTTCTTGTAATTGGCAGAAGTTTGTGCGCACTTCCTTTCAAAGTTATATCATAAGTAAATCCTACCATTACAACATCTGATGAAAAAGATAGATTAACTGTGGGGACATTAACAGAAGATATTGCTCCGTTTGTTGCACGATTGAACCTATCAAGGCTTGCACACTCAGCTACACGCTGCTCAATTCTTTGCTGTAATTGCTTTTGTGTTGACGGTCCTTTTGTTCCAGGGGGATTATCAATATAATATCTACATGCATGCGCTCCACCCAGAGCATTTGCGCCTGTTCGCTCGCATGTTGCAGGAAAATGCGTATCCCCGAAAAATCCATCTTTGAATGGTAAGAATGGTTGTCCGGTACGAGCATTTATTGACATATTAGCAAATGAAGAACTGTTATCTGGATATTCTGGAGCGACTGCTGGTTGTGGGATATCTACATCTCTATTGCGTGTAACACCGTACAATACTTTTCTTATGCTTTCACCATCTCCAACTTCTGCCGAAGGGTATCCTGGATCATTTGGAAGTCCGCCGCTTTGACCTAATTTATACAATTCATCATTTACAACGCTATCAAGACAAGATGACAAATATTGTTGCAAAATCGCATTATCTGCTACATTTTCTATTGCTTGTGAAGGTTCTTTAGAAACTGGCATTTTTGCAAGGGAAAAGAAAATTCCTATTATGATTAGTGCTACAAGACCTATTATTACAAAGAGCGTTATTTGCCCTTGTTTTACCGGCCTCTTTTCACAACTCATATGAGTTTTCACCCCTCATCTGCTTCTTGTAGCAAGCCTTGTTTAAAAGCGTGTCGGCGAGAATAAAAATATTAATATTAGAGAAGATAAAGGAGAAGAAATATAAACACCTCTAAGATAAAAATAATATGCGAGAACCAATATCTTTAGGAGCATATTATGATCGTGATCGTGATCTTCTAAAAAAAGAGATTGTTGCGCACTATACGGGCCCTAGAAGTCCTGGTAATCTTCCTAAAGGAGAATCAAAAGATACTATTGCTTGCATTTCTCCTAATTCCCCATATAGTCATTGCGGAGACTGTATGGCTTGGAGCTACAAATCAATTGCAGAAACGCCCTTACCAGACACTTATATTATCATAAGCGCAAATCATCATTCTCAAGAATCCGGCCTAAGTACTGCTGTATTCAATACACCCCTTGGATTTATACTGCCGGATGTAGAGCTTGCTACGGCGATCATAAAAAAAGGAACCATAGAACTGAATGAAAACATACATGCAAAAGATCACGGTATTGAGGTGCAATTGCCATTTTTGCTGCACGCAAAATACAAAGAACAAGAACAAATACGAATCTTGCCAATCATCATTAACGAAAATATTGATTTAAAAAAACTTGCAGCAGACATAAAAAGCGCTGCAGAATCATTGAAGAGAAAAATAATTGTTATTGCAAGTACCGATCTTACGCACTATGGACCAATTTTTCACTATGTTCCTTTCACGACGCAGATTGCTTCAAGAATTTATGAACTGGATGATGAACTGCTTGCGTTCGTACAAAAACGTGATCCTGATGGGTACGCAAAATTTGTAGAAACTCATTTTGAAACAAAAGAAGGCCTTCGTACAATAGAACTTCTTTTAAGAATAATAGACCGCGCTGCACCTCGTGTTCTGCGACACTATACTAGTGGAGATATCCTCGGAGATTACAAGAATAGTGTTTCATACGCCGCAGTCATTTTTGATAGAGCATAAGATTTCTAAAAATATTAAATAAAAATAACGCTGCTAAAAATAATACTAAAAAATAATTAATTACATAACTAATAACAAAAAAATAACTAACTAAAAATTAATAACTAAAGAATCAATAGTTCAAAAATAGTAAGAAATAGTTAATAATCCTGTGCTGCCTTGAAGTTAAACAGATCCGAGTCGTGCTGTAGGCGACGCGGATCGTAAAACGACTACGTGACTAATTCTTCGCAGCACTAATAAAAGAATAATTAAAAGTGATTAACAAAACAAAAATTAACTAATAATCAATAACTAAACGATAATAAATCAAAGAATACTAAACATTCATCTTCGCTTTTCGTCAGCTAGTAACTTTGTAAGTTCGGCAGAAGTTAATGTTCTATACTTGCCTTCTTTTGGTGTGAGTCTTACGCCTTTAATTTCTGTTCTTCGTAGAGCTTCTACCCAATAACCTACTTTTTTGAAAATACGCTTGACTTCTTTATTCATGCCTGTATGAACGGTAATCTTTACAACTTTAGGACCTATGCGCATTGCAAAGGCTCTTACAACTACGCCATCGATAACAACGCCGTGATTGATACTCTCTAAATCCTCTGGTTCGATTCTTCTATCCAGAGTTGCTTCATACGTCTTTTGAACATTATAACGAGGATGTGTAATCTTGTTTGCAAACTCGCCGTCGTTTGTCAATAAAAGAAGTCCTGTTGTTTCTTTATCCAGTCTTCCTACAGGAAATACTCTAACATCTTCGTCGATTAATTGCATTATGTGCTTTCTGTTGTATGGATCGCTCGACGTAGTAATATATCCTCGAGGTTTATTTAGCATGAGATAAATTTTCTTTTCTGGACGCAAATATTCCCCACTAACCATTATCTTATCCTTGGTAACATCAACATTTGCTCCAATGATTGCTAGCTCGCCATTGACGCGTACATGACCGTGCTGGATGAGCTCTTCAGCCTTGCGGCGAGAACAAATTCCGGCTTCAGCAATAGCCTTTTGTAAACGAACTTCCATAGTCCCAGAGAAGAGCGTACTCCTTTTAAAGGTGTGTCTCTTTTCTATGGTCATGACACGTGAAAATGCGCAAATTGATGTTGTATTTCCTAATGGAAATGAGAAGCATCTTGTAGATATGGCGCTACGTCTTGGTACAAAACACCTCATTTTATGCTATCAATTATCTGATCCGCTCCTAAAGATGCGAGCAAAAGAAGTACAACTTCTAAAACAAGAAAATCTTACTACTGAATTTGCAATTATTGTAAATTCACAACAAGATGTTGCAAAAGCAAAAAACTTTACAAAAACCATTATTGGAATGGCAAGGCCTGAATTATTTGAAGATAAACGAGTAAGCCATATCATCGATATGGAATCTGGTAAACGTGACGATTTTATTCATCACCGCAATAGCGGACTTAACCAAGTCTTCTTACAGCACGTAAATAATAATGACAAGACGTTACTTGTAGATGCAAGTCAACTTTTTGCTGGACAAATAGCTCCCGGCGTTGTGCTGGGCCGTATAATGCAAAATAATGAGTTTTATAAGAAATATTCTCCACGCGTTATTGTTGTTAGCGGCGCGTGCGAGCCTTTGCAGATGCGCGCTTGTCGCGACTTGCAGATTTTGCTTGATCTTTAATATTTTTTAAATTCTTGTTTAAATTTGAATTCATATTTTGATTAGAATTCTTATTTGAATTACTTTTGCTACAAGCATAAGCGCCGTTGTTTACATTAGTATACACAACTACGACGAGAGCGCCGGAAATCAATACCAAATTCTTAATAATATACTGTCCTTCCATTGTCGGAGCAAGAATATTTCCGTGAAATGCTTTTTCGAATAATATTACTAATGGCAAAAACGTACCAAACATCTGTGGAAGCATTATCCACAACACATAACGTGTTAATTTTGGTACTAAAAAGAATATTCCAATAATTATTTCCCAAATTCCGAGTAGAGGAATAAACCAACTGCTATCAAACCAGAATACTGTTTCGGTTATTAACGCATTAGCTGGACTTAACCAAAATATCTTAAGTAGTCCAAACCAGATAAAAACTATTGCAAGTGCTATACGAAGCATGTCCATTGCATGCAGTTCTACAAAATTGTGAATGAGGTTTAGAATTGTTTTGTTTTTAACCATATTTTTCAACCGTATAAATCTACATACCTAGTAACAATAATATGATAGCAATGATATAATAACGATGATAATTATACTCTTCAAAAATCTTTCTATTGTGTATACTTTGGGTTATTGTGTTTGTTTTTTCATGCGTTCGATAAGTTCGCATGCCTTACAAATTCCCGCACTTGATGGCTGTTCACAGAATCTGCAAAGTTTTGCCAATGTTTGATTAATAGTCATCGATTCTTTAAATGATAAAAATTTCTCTAATAATTCTCGTCTTGCGTTAGGATGCGCTTGTGCATAATTATTCAGTTCTTCACGAATAATATTACGATAACTAAGGCCTATGTGAGGGCACTCATTAAATCCTCTTACAAGCCCTTGCAAATATGCATAAGTCATTATCTCTTTTTCAGTACAAAAATATAATGGCTTTACACGTTTAGTAAATCCTTCTTGTGCTATTCCTGATACTGGCCCTAATCTTGCAAACAACTCCGTATTTCCACGAATTATATTCATCAACACCACTTGTGATTCATCGTCTGCGTTGTGACCTGTCGCTATAACATCAAAGTCCTTGCTTCCTTTTGCAAGAAGATACCTTCTCAATGTACCGCAAGTTGTACATGGATGTGATGAGTATGATGCTTTTGTTTGTATCATTTCGTTTAGCGTGTGTCCTGTCAACTCTGCAAAAGACAATATCTTGTAAGGTATATTTTTTTCAACGCAGACTCGTTTCATATCTTCTATTGTGTGGTCGCGATATCCTGGAATTCCTTCATCAATAAGAAGCGCTGTAACAGCATAGCTCCATTTATGAAGAAGTGTAAGAACTGTTAGAGAATCTTTTCCGCCAGAAACTGCAACTACCACTTTATCGTTTTGTGATATAAGTTCGTATTTTTTTATTGTTTCAGAAACTCTGGCTTCAAATCTCTCGATAAAATGTTCTTTACAATAATGTGGATTTTCTATTACTGCGGGTGCTTTGCAAAGAGTGCATGTTGCCATAATAGAAGAAAATCTTTTGCAGTTAAGTGCTTTATGGAAAAATTGGTTAGATATTAATTAAAACTAATTATTTAGAACTAATTACTTACTATTATTTTATTAATAGTAGTTTATTAATTATAGCAAAGTGGTTGACCATAACCGCCACAATTGCCTTCGTTTGGATAACAGACTCTCTTAAAACAATATTCATTTGGTTCGCAATTACAAGTTCCTATCTTAAGTTCACACACCCCATCAACACAAGAGAAGCGAGTTCCTCCATCCAAATTACAATCAGTATCATCTATACAACTTCCGCTGCCAGTCCCCGGTACACATACAGGAACGCTTACAAATGTTATGTCGACTGTAGTCATTGATCCCCAACATGGCTTGAGTTGTTTTACAATATCGCCTTTTGGTTCTAAGCGCCAATTATTTTGCAGATAAGAAATATTAACGCTTGATGTTCCATTAGTAAATATTCCCACATTGGTTCCGGTCTTTTGGTATGTTGCTTCAAGTGCGCCCCCTGAGAGCTTGCAAGCAGCAACTTTACTTACGATGTGTAATGTTGGATTATTATTATTGTCTGCACGTAAAGAAACATTGAATCCGGGATATTGTTTGAATAAAACTTCTTTGGGGCAAGTATCTTGTGCTTCGGCGCAATCGCGGCATAGATTTCTATTTTCTCCGTCGTCACAAACATTATCATAATTACAGATAAAATCTGTTGCTATATCATTTCCATTTGCAACACAACCAAGACCAGAATCTTGACCATCGCAATTGCTATCAATGCCGTCGCCACAAATCTCTATTGCGCCAGGATTTATCTTTCCAACAGGATCTTCATTATCATTACAATCTACGCGAACAGTGCACGCGGCCATTGTTCCCGTAGTTGGTGTAATACAAGAAACATTTTCTCCAAGATCTATTGTTACAACAGAATTTGCAGGAATGGTGCCGTTGAATTTTGCTGTTGATTTTATCTCTTTTTGAGATATTGTTCGCGTACCTTTTTCAACACATTTTGATAAATTGAAATCTGAGAGATTAAACTGCGTTGCTGCACCAAAGTTATGTATTGATACTACAGAACTATGTGCGCCAACATCTGCAACAAACAAACGAATTGTGTTTGAATTTGGAATATTTTTTTCGTTGACAAATTTGTCTTTGAAGGCGTAAACAACTTTTCCTTGCAAACCATAGATTGTAGCATTCCAATAAAGCGTTTTATTTGTAATAATTTCTGTCACGTCGGGTTCATCACCTTCAAAAGAACTGAATGTTTTAAAGTTGCCAGATGAATCTTTGTTAAATATTAGTGGTCTTGTCTTTGCAAGCGTCAAATCTAAAAGCTGTTTTGTTCCGTAATTTGTACTTGGATCATCTAAAGATATTTCTGCTAATGCAGTTATAGATAGATTTGTTTCTTTAAGCGCTTCATATCTAGCATCGTAATCTGCTTTAGACATGTCTGCAAATTTATATTTGTGAGTTGATGCGTCTGGTGTTGTACAATCGCCATCGCAGATGATTTTTGGTTCGATATAGATTCCATCATATGCCGATGGTCCTTGTAGAATAAATTGTGTATACTCGTTATAGAAACTTTCATCACTTGGCAATCCATATAACGCTCTTGCACTATCTCCGATTGCATCTTTTATTCCTCTACGACACGATTGGTAAACTTGGTTATACGTTTGTCCCGACATTCCTGCCATTTTGGGATCGCCAACAATAATGAAGTTTTTTACTTTTACATCAGGATTGTTGATTAAGGGAATGCCGTTCCAATAACTGCCAAGTCCTTTTGCGCTAACAAAACAATATCCTCGTATCTTGCGCAATTCTACTTCTGTATAGGAATCTTTTGTTGGTAGTTTGCTTTCGGTTGGACCAGTTCCTGAATTCCACGAACAGCCTTTATGTTCCAAATCGTTGCATGATGATTCAACAGTTATTGTGCTGCACGCGTGTGTTGTACCGGTACAAGAATTTTCCGGCACGCAATCATTTGCCGTGCATGTTGCTGTGTTCCATGTTGGATCGCAGGTAATACCATTTCCTTCACAAAATCCATCTGCGACAGTTCCCGTCCAAGAACAAACAGGATTATGTTTATTGCATATGTATTTTGTAGCAAATACTCCGCAATCATCTATAGTTCCGCCGCATGTTTGTGCAACGGAGCATCCGGAGTGCACGCTGCAAGTAGTTGCAGAAAATCCACTGCACGCTTGGTGCGTTCCGCCGCATGCTCCTTGCGCAGGAATATCTGATGGTTTTCCTAGATTTATTTTGATGATAGGATTGACATTTGATATTTTCATATTTCCAAATAAATCTTTTATTGAACTTTCAACACCTAATGCTGATGGAGTTTCTCCTTCTGGGCAGAAGAATTTTCCTTCATATTTTGAAGTTACTTGATTGTAAACTTCTTTGAATGAACAGAGTGCTTCTGTGGATGGTGTTGGGATTATCTGCTGCATTTCTGCAGCAATTGCTGGATTAAATGTTGTGATGTTGGCGTATGCTTGGCGTTCACAAATTAATTTTGCTTCTTCTGTTGCTGCAACTCCGCCGTTTTTTTGCTTGCAGTTTTCGTATAACGATTCTGCTAATGCAATTGCGTGCGTAAATTGAATATCGCTTGATGTTCCATTAGGAATTGCCATATCAAAAGTAATAGGTACGACTTCATAACCAAGATGCATTGATAATTTTCTATTTGTAACTAGCTGAGTTGTTGAACTCATAACTTCTGGATCAAAAGCTTCAAACGGTCCGTAAGGAATTCCCATACCGAATTTTCCATAAGATACTACACTTAGTGCGCCGGTAGCTCCTTGTCCTCCAGAATATCCGTCACGATCCTTATCAATACAGCTAATACAACTAGTTGTATTATACATGCATTGTTGTGCACTGCCTACAGGATTGCAGCTGAGAACTCCTGTCGTATACAATGCCGAATTATACGTTTTGCAAGAAACAAAATCTCCTGGTTTTCCTGGTTCGCACTCTTCATCAAATCCTACATTGCCATCGCCGCAAACGTCGCCGGCGAATGGATTTTTTCCATCGTCAGCAATGCGAATACCGGCAGTATATTTTCTCCATAAAAGAATATTCTTATCTGTAGTTGCAAAATCTTTGAATGATATTATCTGCTTATGATCGTGGCCAGGATAATAATCGCTTCCTTCTGGCTTTATGGAATTAATATCTGTAGAAAAGTTCTGATAGATTATGAATGCGGTTGTATCGTACCATTGCGCACTTATGTGTCTATGTGCAACATTTGCAAAATATGCATACTCAAAATGGTCAAGAACTTCGATTTGTGTAGTTGCAGCACCCTCTACACCAAAGAATGATTTTATCCAATCAAGGATGTTGTCAATGATGCTAGAATCAAATTGGCTTAATGTTTTAGTTGATACTAACACATACATTATGTCGATGTCCTCATAGACATACGCATTCAAACCTTTGATCGTTGTTGATTTACAAGGCTGAAATAATGGATTATTAGGATCTGCTGCATAATTGCCGCATCCCTTTGGGTCAATATCTGTTTTAGCGATATGATCATTAAACAATTTATCTTGATAGGTGCTGATGATTTCAGCACTAATATCTTCGCTAGAACTTGTATCGCCCATATGCCTAAATGTACCGAAGATTATTATCCCACTAGTATTCATGACGCAATAATAATCTCCGCGAAGCGGTACTGTACTCGGAGTTACGCTAACAACATCTTTTGATTGCCCACAATCCATAGTATATTCTTGCCCTTCTGCTGGAATTGTGAGCATATGTGCTGCAAGTTTTGCGTGTAAGGCAGTATCGCCTATGTCTGTTGCTGCATGCACGATACCAATGGATGCAAATGATGCAAGTAGAATAAGAATAACTGTTAGGAAAACTCCACGACCCACCATAAATCAATTCCTCCACAAGGACGTTTAAATATGTTTCGTCGAGCAAAGAAATTTGATAAAATAATAAAACGTTAAAGTAAAGTGCTACCTTGGAGTATAATCAGGAGAAAGGGTGATTTATGCAACCCTTTCGACGCTATTGCTGTGATGGAATCACAGTAATTCTCCGTAGCACGAAGTTAAAAAAAATTCTAAGTAACTAAAACTAAATTATTAGAAAATCCTAACTCACTAAACGTAGAAATTTTATCCACCACTAACTACAGATAACAAATCTATTCTTTTAGCATCAGATATGTCTTCATCTATAGTAATAAGCACATCATCTTTTACTATAATAACAAACTCTGGATTGATAGAGAGCTTTGCGAGCAGTTCTTGCGCCGTCCCTCGAAAGTCTACCTCGAGAGTCTTAGCATCTTTCTGTACAAATACTTCCATAACTTACAGAAAACATGGAATATCTTTAAATATGCCGGGTCGATTGTTTATCCTATGCAGCAGCTACAACAGCACTTGTGGTATACACCAGTCTCTGAAGTAGCTCGTACGCTATTCTCTAATGATATGAACATTAAGAATTGCGTGCTAACTGCCTAAAATCCGCAACGACAGCGGAAGGGCAGGATGGCACGGCTAAACACCTAGTAATTCTAACCCTTCCAAAAAAAGACGCTACGGCGTCTTTACTCCTCTCTTCCCGAGTTGAGTAAACAAAAAACATCCACATGAGGTGTCGATATGACGACCTGCGTGATGTGCGATGAGGCCATCACAAACCCAGTATGCCCTAACTGTCTCCATAGCGGAGTCAGACAGTGGTTAATCGAGCAACAAGAGCTACGGCTTGCACAAAAAGTACTTGATATTACACAATGTAATATCAAAAATGATTTGCATGATCTCGACAAAAACGAGCACGGCAATACTTTGTGCATTAAGTGTCATAGCCCCATGGACGTCTGCACATATTGTTATACAAAAGATGTCTTTGACGTTGTGAAGAGCAAATCTTCTCTTGTTGCCGAGTATCTGATGTTCTTTAATTTCGATTTAGAACACTTAGGCTGGGAGCAAGACGCTCGTTATATCGTCTCTGACTACTAATTCAACGACAGAATCATTCTCGCGACAAAAGAGAATGAAGAACAATTCAAGAAAAAAATACAAAAAAACAAACACAAAACAAGGTGAATCACATGACACAAACGCAAATATTACTACAATCAGAACAAGCACAGTCTCAAAGACCAGAATATTCAAGCTGGCTGCAAGAGCTTCGAGCGAATGCAAGAAGAGCTGAAGAAGAAGAGCTTGCTGAATTAGAATGGCTTGCAACAAGAAGGGCTGGTTAAGAAATATCTACCCACCATTAACCCCTAACTTACCAATTGTAGCGTTCCCTTAACGCTGCATGACACCAACCACCTTTCCTTTTTTTATTTATTTTTTAAAATTTACAACTTTTAGAATGATTTTTATTAATTCATTTTTAAACCTTAAAACAAGCACTCCTTTTTAGTAGTCACGCTCGTCGATAAGCATATATTTTCTATATAGAAAATCATTTAAGTACTAAAACTCTTTTTACGACGGTATAAAGGCCTCAGAATGGCGAATTAGCCATTTGAAGGTCATTTATAAAAGCATTTATAAATAGAAAATGAATTCTGTATATAAAGAGACGGCGCAACCACCGCGCCTTTGGGGGTTAGCTAATGGCTACTAAGAAAAAGACAGCAAAGCTCGACGTCGCAACCGATAAGCCGGGCGTCGTAGACGATACCACAATCAGAATTGTGAACATTGTCGTCTCAACAAGTCTTGAGCATGATATCCCGCTCGAGAAAATGGCAGCAGTCTTGCCAAATACTGAATACAATCCAGAGCAATTCCCTGGTCTCGTAATCAGAATTAAAGAACCAAAGACATCAGCATTGATTTTTAGCTCCGGAAAGGTGGTGTGCACGGGCGCTAGAACACTTGAGGATGTAGACAAATCTATACAACGCATTATTGAAAGTTTGAAGAAGATTAACATCGATATCACTGTAAAGCCAAAGATCAGCGTGCAAAACGTTGTAGCTTCCGGCAGCATTGGTATGGATTTGAACCTAAACAAGCTTGCAATGAAGCTCGATAACACAGAATACGAACCTGAACAGTTCCCAGGCCTTGTCTTCAAATTAAACGAAGCAAAAGCAACATTCTTGTTATTCAGCAATGGAAAGATTGTCTGTACTGGTACAAAAAGCAAGGACCAAGTAATGGATGCAATCAAGAAATTGATCGAAGTCCTAAAGAAGGTCAAATAAGCTTAAATCATTTTTTTAATTTCTTTTTTATATTTTAATTTCTTAAAATCTTTTTGTATAATTTTTTATTATCCTTCTGTTCTTTGATTGTTAAATTATTTTGTCGTCATAAAACATATTTTCACAAAACACAACCTTTTTGAACAAAACGAAATTTCTAAAGTAATGTCAATTTACAAATATCCAGGATTTGATATAACAAACATATTACCAACCGGAGAAAGGCAAAGACCTCTTGCAGGATTTAGAGCAACAGAGAGATTTGCTCAAGAATTCGGCAATGCTCCAAGAACTCAAGAAGATGTAGTTACATTCTTGCAACAAAGAGGATTTACAAGAAGTGATCCTGAATATGAATTTAAAGATGCTCTAAAAGCAATATATTCTTTGACATTTGGAACAATACGCCAAGATGGTCTCGTAAGATCTGTTAGCATAAAACTAGAACAATTGCCTGAAAGTCCTGAAATGTTTAGATTAAAAACAGATTATCGTATACCATTTTTTGATGTAATAAGAGGATAAGGGGAATAATTTTTTATTTTTCTTAAAAAAACAAAAGCTCTTATAGGTGATGCAATTTTATGTGTAATATGAGCTCTTTTATAGCAATAATTTTCGATATGGATGGTCTTATAATCGATAGCGAGCGATATTATCGTGAAGTTATTAGAGAAATGGGAGTGAGAAGAGGAAAGGTTGTGACCCCACAAACCATTTGGGATGGAATGGGTAGAAGCTCTATTGAATCACTTCGTGTTTTAAAAAAAGATCTTGATTTAGACGAGACTCCGGAAGATTTGCTTGAAGAACGTACAAACCTAATGCGTAAACATTATGCTGAAGATGTTGCGCTTATGCCTGGATTTAAAGAAATTTTTCATGATCATAAGGATCTTATGCTTGCTATTGCGTCAGGTTCACAGCGTGAATTCGTTGATTTAATGACTAAAAAATTCCATTTAACACACTTAAATGCAACTGTTTCTGGTGAAGAAATCGCAAAAGGAAAACCTTCGCCAGATATTTATCTTAAAGCGGCAGAATTACTGGATGTTGATTCGACACAATGCATTGTTCTTGAAGATGCATCAAACGGCATTCTTGCGGCAAAAGCTGCTGGTTGTTATGCAATCGCTGTACCAACAGAATGGACACACGGCCAAGACTACTCCTCGGCGGATTATATTGCAAAAGACCTGCATGATGCAAATAAGCACATAAAAAATATTTTATCACAAAATTTATCATGATTTTGGTCAATAACCTTTTAATTCAAAATTTCTAAAAATAATTATGTTAAATAAGTTTGTTCGTACAGCGATACTTGGTAGTTTTTATTATTTGCAAGCACAGTCTTACGATGAATCGTCAATAAAACCTTTAATTGCTGAAATAACGGCATCTATTCCTGTTCAAAAAAAATTAATCAATATATATTCTACACCTCTTAGTCTTGATGCGTACATAATAAATTCAAAAACAGATATTAAAGAAAAAATCGAGAATCTGGCCGATGGGTTTTCTTATGATAATAAAATATTTGTTTATGTTCCAACTTGTAAATTGCATGTTGAAGAGTTCGATTATGCAATAAAAAATGATGAAGATTTCAAATTGCTTGATAATAAAAAAGAAGGTCATCCGACTTTGGAAGACATTATTGATGATGTTTTATTGCACGAATCGGCGCACGTCTTTTTTCATGCAACATATTTTGATATTAAATCCAATAAAAATGCTGAAGAAGAATTTTCAATTCTTACGACAATCTCTTATGGAAAAGCGCCTTATGCTGAACTGCATAATGTATTTTTAAAAGCAGAAAAATCTGCGTCTCATAAAAATGTCTTACTTTTATTAGATAAAAAAGTTGGTGGATTTTTTAAAAAAGATACTTTTATTTTGCCGAGTATAGAACAATTACAAAATGCTTCAAAACAAATTGTTCTAGACAAATACCCAACCATTTTCATAACAAATCATAGTAAACAAATTACTTCTGCCATTACTTCTTCAACAATTAATTCATCTATTTCTTCAAGCATAAAAGATTGAATAAAATAATAAATAAAAAAGTATTCACTCGATAGTGGAAATATTACCATAACAATTATATAATCTAAACAAAAACTCAAAAACACATGACTAAAACATCATCTAGTGTAACAACCACAAAAAAGAATTCTGGACAACCAAACATGATAAGTAAAGATGAACTCGTTGTTCGTGTGCGAGAAGTATTTGAAAAGCATCATCCTGATTTATTTTGTGAATCATATCAAGATTTTATAAATAATATGTCTTTATTGCCGACAGCCTTCACAAAACACATAACAAAAATTGGTCTAAGAGATATAATCTATTCAAAATTATCCGACGGAAGTACAATTAGTGTGGGGGCAATATTCCAAACGCTCTTTTACATACAAAGAGAAGGACTCTATACATTAAACTCTCAAAAATTAAATCTTCAAATCCCAATACTCTCAACACCACACAATTCTTCAACACAAAATAATCAATCAGACTACAATCAACCAAAAACCATTCCTTTACAGTTTCAAACACCAGAAAATATCTCACAAGAATTGATTATAGATGGAACTTGTGTAATCTCAAAAGATCTTGAAGCACGTGTAGATGAAGTGCGCGTAGACGAAAATGCATATACAACTCCCATAATTATTCCAATACCTCCGTATGGATTGAAAAAATTTACCCCTCAAAATTCAACTCAATGCTTTCCTCTCGCAGAACCACAAGAGCTTACCCTTTCAGATAGTATTCCTAGATACATACAAGCAGTACTAAGACAATTCAATAAAGAAATACTAAACTATAATTACCCATATGGAGAGCGCCTCAACTGCGTAGCATACTGCCACGAACTAATACTATCTAATCCTCAACAAGACGAAGTATCTGCTATGGTCATTGCAAAATTATTACTCACTGACCTAAAAAAATTTAACTACGACAATGGTAGATTGGCAACAATAAGAACAATACAGAATAGAAAAAATAAATAAAAATATTAAAAAATGTTTTATACTTTTTAAATAAATTCACCAATCATAATCTGCTGATGAATCCATGCTTTGGTGAATAAATATCTCCGCCGCGTTTTAATTTCTCGATAACTTCGTGGGTGGTATCATCAGCTATGCCTTTTATACCTGCTTCTCGCACGACATCATCGATTGGAATTGCTTTACCAACAGATGCTTCGAGCGAATGAATTAATTCCTTAATGACGCTGATGTGGCTTCGTTGCGATGCTGTAATTCCTGTTGTTATTCTGTCAATATCAATTTTTCCTGTTTCTGGGTCCATACCGATCTGACTGAGGCAGTAGTGAACAAGTTCAATTGCGATTTGTGCATCACGCTTCGTTACCTTATCAGATAATCTCATGCGTGCAGATGCTTCTGATAAACGAACAAGCGCTTCAAGTTGACGAGCAGAAATGGGGATTGCTTTGATTGCTCCTCCACCTTGTTCATCGCCGCCGCGCATCTTCACGTAATAATCTTTTAATTCTACCATTGCTGGTTCGGTAAGTTTGGGGAAGCATCGTTGTCTTGCGTATGCAACATATTTTTTGATAGTTTCTGGTTTGATTATTCCTTCTTGCATCGGTTCATCTTTATGTAAATTTAAAATAAAACTTGCAAGACGTTCATCTTTTGTCTTGTCGGGAATATCTCGTACTGGAAAAATAAGATCGAATCTGTTTAATAGCGTTGGTGGCAAATCGATTTGTTTACTAATGAGTTCATAAGGATCGAATCTTCCGAATTTTGGGTTTGCTGCAGCAAGTACTGTTGTTTCAGAACGAAGTGTTGCTTGAATATTTGCCTTGCTAATACTAACAGTCTGCTGTTCTAGGGCTTCGTGCATTGCAGAAGTATCATCTTCTGACATCTTATCCATCTCATCAATGCAAGCTAGACCCTTGTTTGCTAATACTAGAGTACCTGCTTCAAGCGCCCAACCTTTTAGGAATTCATCTTTTACAACTGATGCGGTAAGTCCTGCTCCCGATGCACCTTTTCCAGAAACAAAACGTGCTTTAGGCGCAATATTACTCATTCGTTTTAGGAGTTGAGATTTACCAGAACCAGGATCTCCAATCAATAATATGTGAATATCTCCACGAGATTTTACTCCTTTATCTCTTTGTTTATGCACTCCGCCAAACAGCTGAAGCAATAATGCTTGCTTGATTGGTTCAAGACCGTAAATAGATGGAGCAACACTAACTACGAGTTTTTCTAAAATATCAGGATCCTGGCTAAGAGCAACTATTTCTTGCTCGTCTTCTGAGGAAATATTAATTTCAGTAAAATCTTCTTGTACTGGTTCGATACTATTTGTATCTAAAATAAGATCAAAGCGTGTGCTTTGTCCACCGGTTTGTAATGTAATAGGAACTTCTTTTACAACACCAACCACTTTGATTTTTGCACCAGGATTTGTTCTTTTATCGTTGAATGGTGCAACAAGATCATTTTTCAAAAACAACTTAAGGCGTTTTGGTTGGTCTCCGCCGTCGAGATCTTCTGATGCTTCTTCAAGAGTAATTCCTTGTGCATCAACAAGCTCTTTACTAAGTAATCTGAATTTTCCTTTTCGTCCGCAGCTGCATCGTGATGGTTCCTTGAATTTTTGGTCGAGCTGCAATACTGGAATTATGTTTCCGCAGCTTGGACATTCAAATCTTGCAGAAGTCATTTGTGGACGCACATCTGATTTCTGTCTGACAATACCAACTAATTCAATTAATTTATTGAGATGTTTTGCTCTGATTAATCGAACAGCGATTTGGTGCTCTTGTGGTAAGTGTAAAAAATGTGGTTCTATTTTTTTTGGTTGCTCATCAGAACTTCTTGGCAAATCCATTTTTTCTATTGCTGCTTGCGCAGCTTTGAGAATTTCTTCTGGTTGGTCGAGAAGAAGTTCTGCTAACTCCGGGCTATGTTTAGCTAGATCTGAGAACTCTATATTAATCCAAGATTTACCGTTTCGCACTTGATCGTGCAAATCAGTATTGTATTGGTCATTCATCTCGAAGAATTCTTTAAACTTCTCAATTTGATCCGGCCACTCCATTACCATACGATACGAGTAGTGCTCTTGTTTAAAAGAAATTCGCGCCTCTGGCCTGTGCACCCCCCCACCATTTCCATTGAAATCAAGGGTTACAGCCTCTAAAAAAGGCTTTTTCAATTTATTTAAAAACAAACGCAAATACTGGCACATAAGCGGCATTTGGGTTGCATTTTCTGCTTTCTACAGCGTAAGCGTTAAGAATACTAAGAAGATTCTCTATTTATGGTTACACAATTTTTACGCCAGACTGCCGTGCCATGCACATTATTTGAACTAAAAAATGGTGTGTGGATGCAAAACGATGGTCTTGTTCCTAGTGGTGTAAAAACAATTCGCGGAACAATTTCTCGAGTAAACACTATCGGTGTAATGATAGATAAATCAGAAGGCGCATTCTCTATTGATGACGGCACCAGTATTATTCGTGTAAGAAGTTTTGATACTCCCGCGCCGACAATTTATGCCAGCATCGGCGATCTTGTTTTAGTTGTAGGAAGACCTCGTGAATATAACAATGAAAGATTTTTAGTTCTTGAAATAGTAAAAAGATTAAGAAATCCTGCATGGATACAATACAGGAAAAAAGAATTGGAATTATTATCTGGTGTAGAAATTTATGAAATGCCTATTGTAGATGATTCTGTTGCGTTTACTCCTGTTGCTCATAAGGTGGAAGTTCCTATAAGTTCAACTAAAAATCCATTTGAATTGCTTATTGAAAAAATTCGTGAATTAGATTCTGGCAGCGGAGCAGATATTGAAGAAGTAATTGCTACATTGAAAATTGATGGTGCTGAAAAGTATGTCCGTACGCTTATTGATGAAGGAGAGATATTCGAAACAAAGCCTGGAAGAGTTAAGGTTCTAGAATAGAATGGTTTTAGAATAAAATTACTTTTAGAAATCTCTTCATATTAAAAACTTAAAATCTATTGATATTTGTTTTTGTATCTAGAATTGTTGTTTCATCTTGACATAAAATAAATGCGTTTTTCACCCAATCTCCCCCCATAACATCTCCTTTTTGTTCATAGCTCATGATTACTGGTTGTTGGGTGTTACAATTTGGACAAATATGATATAATGTGGGCACGTCGGCTTGTAAAATATTTGTTGGTGTTATCTCTTTGACAAAATAATATGCTGTTTCGTATTTTCCAGGATCTTGTTGTTGTGGTGTTGATGTTAATCCTGCGATAACTTGATGTATAAATTGCTGATGATCGATGCGTTTTTCTAAAGAATCTACTTCTTCTCTTTTTAAACGATGTTCATCTGTGAGTTTAGAAAGAGCAGCATCTACATCGCTAAATTGTTTATAAAAATCTTGTATATCCATCTCAATCCTTAATCACTACACGTTTGGATTATATAAAAACTATTCAAAACTATTCTAGAAAAACACCGGAGTTACCCAGACTTCTAAGATGCCTGCAACAAATGTTATTAGCAATGCAATCAGCATCAAATCTGCAGTGTCTAGTATGACGTGTTCGAACTTCCTAGTTCCCATATCGTGCTTGATTACTGCTATGCTAATGATGCCGCCAGCTAGACCTGCAATAAAATATGCAGCTATTTCAGGAACCCCGTGGATTGCGTACTTCAACAAGGAATAGCTCACTATTTGAAAATAGCTAGCAAGCGATACAAAACCTATCGAGTTAGATATGTTAGTTATTTCTGAACGTATAATCATCCCTATGGCCGTACCAATTATGCTTGCGTTCCACGCCAGTATGAATAATGCTCCTGCTCCGAATAAGAAACTGAATAATATGCAAAATACTAAAACACGAACATTGTTCAGGAATATTTTTGAGAATATACTGATATCTTGGCTTACATAGCCTGTTGCTCTTCCGTTGAGCGCGGTCAATGTATCGTGTTGTGCTAGGAATAATCCTGTAGTCATATCGGACGGCAGTACAACATACCATAGTGTGAATGCAAGACTCATTCCGAGAAACATCCACATGTATGCTTGGATTGCCTTGCTGTGCTCTTTTAGAAGCCATTTCTCTTCGTATCCTTCGAGGTCTTTTTCTTCTTCAGCAACAATTAATTGATAGAATAATGGCATGCCTGCCATTGTTACTAAAAACACCATGGTGGTCGACGCATTGGACTTGAAGACCATCCAAGACAAAAATACTGCAATAGTGGTATAGATAAATCCTAAGAACATTGTTTTATACGGTTTTTCCTCACTTTGGAATGCAGTTAAAAGACTCTCTAGTACCATTAGTATCTTCCCGATTCTCTGTATTTATAAGTGTTCTCTTGAGAAAGTATGGGTTGAAAGATAAAAAACTATCTTCTTATAATAAATTATCTTCCCGCAATAGAATAAGCTATAGGTAGAGCATATCTTCCGCTTGGCATTCTGCTCATTCTAAGCATTGGGCGCATGGCGTCTGCCTCTCGCTTTCCTTGGTCTAATGCTTCTCGTATATCTGCATCTGTAAGAGGCTTGAATTTTGCTAATTCTTCGGGAGAACATGTTCGCAAGATATCTAGAATATTTAGAGAATTTAGCCTTGAAGAAACATATGAACTTTCAAATCGCGCAGTATGATTTACTGTTGCTCTAGTTTCAAGGGTTGGTGCTCCAAAAACATATTTTGATCCAATATTATTTTCCATAATGATAGTTTTCTCTCATTCTTTATCTATTTTTTGATGAACTAAACGACTTAATTGCACGATATGTAATTACCATCGACGATATTTACCAATTCGTCTTCTCCACTAACCTTTATAAACGCCCGCGGATTCTCTGAGTTATGAAGTCCTACGAGGATATGTTGGAGCGCGCAAAAGAGATTTTGCCTGATGAATCAGAAGAGACTAGTAGATTTACTGTTCCTAATGTAAAAGGCCACGTAGAAGGTAGCAAGACAATCATCAACAACTGGTTCCAGATTGCTGACGCTCTTAGACGAAAACCAGAGCATCTTCTAAAATACGTTCAAAAAGAACTGGCTACACCAGGAGAAATTATCAAAAATTCCGTTATCTTCGGAACAAAGCTTCCTGCTCCAAAAATCAATGAAAAGATCCAAGAATATGCTAATGAGTATGTTTTTTGCAAGACTTGTGGAAAACCTGATACAAAACTCAGTAAAGAAGTTAGTGTTTATTTTGTAGTTTGCCAGGCATGTGGCGCTAAAAACAGCATCAAAAGCAGAATTTAACTTCTAGGAATTCTCATGGTTATAATTTTAGACTTTGATGATGTTTGTGTAGATTTCACGCACGCATTTTGTAAATATCATAATGAACTATATAACACCAACCTCGATAGTGAAGAATTAGAAACAATCAATTTCTATACACAAATTAATATTACAAGAGAAGAATTTCTAAAAAGAGTTTTAGAATTTTATAAAACAGAAGAATTTCATAATTTGCCAGTAACTGAAGGCGCACAAGAAGGCATTTCAAAATTAAGTGAGACTGACGAGCTTATTGTAATATCATATAGAGATCAAAGAATTCAAGAACTTACTGAGCTGCAAGCAGAAAAGTTTTTTCCTGGAATGATATCAAAGGTAATTTGTACAGGACTATACTTACAAGATAAGAAACCTGAATTCAAAGAACATATAGCAAAACGTTTCAATGCAAGACTTGCAGTTGATGATGGTATTCATCATATTGAAGGATATGCTAAAGAAAATATTCCTGCGCTTTTGTTAGCAAAATCTTGGAATAGAAACTGTTGTATGAATGAAAAAGGGTGTGAGGGACACATCAGAGTTAAAGATTGGAAAGAAATAGTAGACGTTGCAAGAAATCTAGATAAGAATTAATTAAAAATAATAATTTTAAAGACAGTTCCCGGAAATAGTAATAGGATTTAATAATAAATTAAGTTAATAATAAAAAATAATTAATTTCTAAATAATTAAATTTTAAAAAATCGCGAAGCATTTATTGCCCGGGCAGATTTTATAAAAATTTACCTGCACCAATCGGTAAATTTTTTAGGATTGCTTCAAGGCGACTTTTTCTAAAATTCTAAACTTAAGCCCAATTAGCTAAGCCTGTTTGTTTTTCCTTGTCTTTTCCAAACAAATCATCAACTTTACGCTGCAATATCTCCAAATCTTCCTTCAAATATCCTAGAACATTATATTTTGCTGCAAGATCAATAGATAATTGCAAATATTTTATGACGCTACCTTCACTGATGGTAAAAATCACTTTTCCTGAACAAGCAAAGCATTTGCCTTGCAATGGAGGACGGCGGTATTTCTCATTGCAATGAACGCAACGATACTCTTGCTGTGTAAACTTACGCAAATTTCCTTTTGTGTCGCGCAAGAAATGCTTTTCAATTACAAGACGTGCAACATCAGTTGCATCACACGCTCGCAATTTTACTGCAATGGCCATTTGCCCTTCTAATTTTTCTTCCATTGAAGGCAATGTCTTGTATGCAGAACATAAAACTCCTGAATTGATGCTAGATGTGTCGTGTGTAAATCCCATTCCTTCAAATTGCGCAGGCATTCCTAAGACGTCTCCAAGCAATGGTATTTTGATATCGTATGGTTTTTTGTATTCTAAAGCAAGCTCGTATAATGCGCGTGGATATTTCCAAGCAGTATCGACGTGAAAGGCCATATCGTCTACTTCTGCAGGATTCAATAGATAAGTCAAAACAAGTGGTGCATCCATTGTACTGCCGCGAGATTCAGGCAAGAACTTTGCTGAAAAATTCAAGAATACATCCATGAGCAAACTCATGCAACTCTCATCACCATCACAGTCACGACGCATTGCTGCGTGATATAATGGGTGCGCCAGGAATCCTTGTGTCTTACTAAATCCTACAATCCTACCCACTATTCCTGCTGAAGTGTGTGGTGCTAAACCAACAACGTATTGCCCGATAAGATCCTCGCGTGTTTTGCATTTATAGAAAGGCTTTAATCCGTATAATTTTACTAGCAATTCGTCGATAAATGCTGTAACGCGAAGCAAAACAACATCTGCCGGATCTTCTGGGCTTTCTGGACAGCAAGGAATTACTATATCTTGCGCGCGTAGTTCCAAGATTTGATCTTCATCTACAAAATCTTTTCCATAACAATCTTTTGTATAACCTAACGCTTTTAGTTTTTCTACGCTAGCACCGACTTCGCACGGTCTGAAGTGTGTAAGAGTTACTTCGCTGCAATCATAACGCACCGTTCCATCTTTATTTACAGCAATGCCGTGTTTTGCGCGTAAAATTGCTTTAGTTATGTGCTCGGGAATGTGACTGCGATTACTTGTACCTCTAACACCTTTAATAATGTCAGGATATATTTTGAAATTTAATTTCTTAAGCGCCCCTTCAAACAATTTACGAATTTGCGCTTCTTGTTTAGAATAAGTCATTTCTTCTTGTGTTTCTACACCATCTCGTTTTCTTGTAACTGTAACTGTGTGTTGCGCAGTTCTACCGTCGCAAGTCTCACATCTACCAAAAACTGTATTTGTCTTGCAAGTCTCACAATAACGTAGAGGATAATCTGCAGTAACTTTTCCCCCCACAAGCGCTTCTTGTATGCTACGCATTCTACCACCTTCTTCACCTATTGGAAATAAGCCGTGAGGACTACCAGTAAGCTTTCTCATCTTTGCTTTTTCTGGACGACCCATACGCGCACCAATAAACGTTCCGGCCTTATCTCGCAACGTTATTCCTCCAAGAGAACTTACTATTTCGTATAACGGCATGTCTTTAGGGAATCGTTCAAGAATTGCTATTGTCTCTTTAGAATCGAGTATTTTTAACCCAAGTGTTGCAATTATCGATTTTGTCCATTGATCATTAACCACTAAAACACCATCGATTGGCTTATTAGGAATTCCAAGTATTCCTAGTGTTTTTTGTGTCTTAGGCTTTAATGATATAATAAGAATTCCGTCGATAAGAGTTATAGAATTCATTAAATCTATCATATCTTCTATAGTTATTTGCGACCAGTAAGGAGTCCATGCGCTATGTAATGGGGTGTTTGTTGTTTGCGCAATTTGTATTGCTTCTTCGATTGTTGGTATTGCTTTAAAGAAATTTAAAATAAATTCTTCTGCTCGCGCATAAGACAATCCTGTTATTTCGCTTAACGACTGTGCATTCCACTCCTTGCCAGAATCCACAACTGATTTTTCAACTTCTTGTATCCACCATTCAGGACAATATCCTGCAGGAACTAATGCGTGATTTCTGTTATAAAAATCTCCATAATTTATCAGTACATCGCCGATATAGATTATTTCTTCTACTTTGGGCGCAACACGTTTTGCTTCTTCTTCATCGAGCAATTGCATCACTTCTCCATCACGCAAGCGCACAATTGGTCCTTCTATGGTATCGCACGGAGTAAATGCTGCGGCTTTTCCCGGACGCTCTACTTTAAGCTGTGTTGCGCTTGCAATATAATTATTCAATACGTGCATTGTACAAGGATGAATTGCTTGGCCGGAATATCCTGATGCCCTACTTCGTCCATAACGAAGTCTAAACCCGCCAGATCGAAGAGGATAACCAAGAACTGGGCGCCCAGCAACCAAATCTTTAATGTAAGTATAATCGGGAGATATTTTATTTGATCCTTCGGATTTTTTACCCGCGGCCTTCATTTTCTTTTGAATATCGAGGAACTCTTTTAGGAAATTCCAGTGCTCCATGCCGAAATCTTTTGCCCACTTATCGAGATTTTTCCAAAGCTTTGCTGCTTTTAGAGGAATACAACTTGAATGAATAAGACAATAACCGTTACGTATAATATTTGTAGAGACACGAGGAAGATCTTTTAGTGTTACGTTGCTTATTTGGTATTTCTCAGAACCGTCTCCGCCAATTTCCACTGGAAGATGTTCAAGAAGAAATAAACTCTCTTCTTTGCTAGGAAAATACTGTAGGTTTGTGACCCACTCGTGATAATCTTCCAACTCTGCAGGACAACGTTTAATCTCTTTTTCTGTTGGATCGTATGTTCCATATCCCATATTTACGCGAACATAGTCTGCGATAATTACACTTATTGCTGCAGCAGTTCCGCCGGCATTTCTAATTGGTCCGGCAAAATCTATGCAAAAGTAATATCCTTTTTTTCCATCTCGGCCTTCAGTTCCATAATCAAGCCTTTTCTTAAGTTCTATTGTAGTAAGTCCTTCAAGAGGTGCGCTAACAACACCTAAAGTGTTATAGGCAAATCCAACTCTTACACCAATAACAATCGCTTCAAGCTCATCTTTAAATGTACAAAACTTCTGTTGCGCCACTTCAAGTGCGATTTGCAACGCCACTCGCCAATCGAGAATACCATATTGTGCTTCAAGATCTTCTATTCTTTTTTCTACACCAGCATTCTTAATCTGGGGGGCAATAACTGCAATAAGACCAATAACTCTTTGTGCAAGAGTTTCTGCTAATGTCACACTAACTTCTTGCTCCGGATCGTATCCTAACGCTCTTGCTTTATTAGCAATATTATACGCATCGTAACAATCTTTTTTGAATTGTGCGAAATATTCCTGCATTTGTGGACTTGCGTTTATTTCAGTCATGTGCGCATCTTTTTTTTAGTTTTTTAGTTTTAGTTTTTTTAACATTTTTTAGTATTTTTTAATCTCTTTTTATTATAGGATAATCTTTTCTTTCTAAAGTGTGGTGCTCTTCTCTTTTGTAAACGTAAACAAGGCCTAATACTAAACCCTCTAACGTCTCTTTATCGTGGGAAGCTATTCTGCATTCTACAACTTGTTGATGTCCACCTTCATCTAATAAATAATTTTTTGATGTGATGTTGATGGTGAAATTACTAGCAACAAAGGTGTAATCTAATACTTTAGGATTATTTTCAAGAGGAAATGTTGTCGCCATCGGAACAGTTACTTGATACAATATTTCTTTGGAAGTATAAACAAGATTTTTTCGTGAATCTTGTACATTAAAATTTATTCCTTGTTGTTGTAATGAAAATTTTATTGCTTCCCACTCAACGCTTCTTGCGCCAAAATATGTTTCTTGATCTCGGGAAGTATTATGAATGTTCAATTGTGTCATAAACTTTATTTTTTCAGTTTCCATTTTATCACTCATTGTTCTCAACACACTCTTTTTTGCTGCTCTTTTTTTGATTTTTTATTTTTTATTAATGTATTATGTGTTCTTTTTTTCAAAACTTGTTTTTTCGATGATTACGTTGTATTTTTTAGGAAAATTGTATGCTCCTTGTAACGCCAATAGTGTTTTGTCGAGAGCTGCCTGATTGTTGGCATCGATTGTTATGCTAGCACCTGTTGGAGTTGATTGCGCTATACAAACATAACATAATCCATCTTTTTCTCCTTGTAAAATGTATCTGTTAATCTGCATCTTTTTTTTGACAGTTTTTTCTTTTAAAAAATAATCATCTATTGTTAAAGAAAATCTATTGTTCCCGCTAGAAAGACTCCCGGTTCCTTGTACGATGGATTTATTTTTATTTAGGACTAATCCTTGTTTTGCAAATTCTACAACAAAACTTAATGGATTTCCTGCGGCAAAACATTGTGCAACATCTTGACCTTCTTGTATGGTAATACTCATTGTGTGCTTATAATCAATCATACAGTCACCTTTGTTTTTGCCAAGTTTTCTTCTTTATTGTCTTCTTCGTTGACTTTTTTGTTGTTTTCTTTGTTAGTTTTTTCTTCAGCGGCTGTTTGTTCGGCTTTATCTTTTGCCGCGTCGAGAATTGCTTTACGTTTTTCTTCACTACCGTGATAAAAGTTCATAATTGTCACATCTCTTGTTCGCAGATTTACTATTGGCAATCTTGCAGGCAATGCAACTAATCCGTTCTTTTCTTGATATTCGCTAACTTCGGACCAGCAACTTATATTTAATAAAGTTACTCCTCTGTAATTTGCAAAATTTACATAATGAACGTGTCCCGTTACAAAAAAATCAGGTACTCTATCAATTACAAGAGGATCTTCATCGGGATCTGGAACATATGTGTTGCATCCGTGTGTAGGTGCGAGATGTCTTTTTTTAAGTAAAAGTTTCATTATCTTATCTGTTGCTTTTAATCCGCCCGCGTCACGGATAGGTTGAACGTTATTTGCATAATAAATAAGACTATATCCGTGATACAATAATATATCGAAACCTGGGTGTGTTGCGGTTTGCCCTATTGTAAACATACAGGGGTTGCTTAAGTTATGCACATTGGGCATTGTGTAGAGTTCTTCAGCAAAATCTTTGTAGATTGCTGTTTGTGGTTCTTGCAATCTTCCTGCGTCGTGGTTTCCTGCTATAAGAACCACTTGTATATGAGAAGGAATCATTTTTACATATCTTGCAAATTGTGTATATTGGTTTTTTATGTCAGGAATTGTAAGATCAAATTCTTGATCTGGATAAATTCCAACACCCTCTACAAGGTCTCCTGAAAAAACTGCATATTTTACTTTTTTTGCTATTTCTTTTTGCTCATCTGTGCCGATCTGTCCTGATAACCACAGTATCATTTTTTCAAATTCGTCTTTTAAAAATAGTTTTGCTCCAATGTGTACGTCGCCGACAAATACGACGTATTGTTCTTCTCTTCCTTTTTTCAATTCATGAGAAACTGGAATATCGGGGAAAAATATTGCTGAAGCAAACATTCTATCTCCTGCCGCTTGGCCTGTAATTCCTATTACTTCATCTAATACCACTTCAGACAGTGCTTCTTCGAGCTCGTGATTTTTGGGGTGTGTGCCTTTTCCTTCAGGATTTACCCACACTTCAATTTTTCCAGTGGGATCTTCTACAGTCAAAATGACTGTTTTGTTTGCTGCTTTGCTTTTTATCTCTTTTTTTTCAGTTACAATGCCTATTATTGTTGATTGTTCACGATCTCGCTTTCCGATGATGCGAACTATGCTGGTAACATTTGATAACTCTTTTCGTTGTTTAAGAATGGATGATATTGCTAAATATCGTTTGTTAAAATATTTTACAAAATCATCATATTTGTATTTTTTAGGTGGTTTTGTATAATTTTTTATTATTTGTATTGTTCCTGGTTTTATTGTTGTATCAACCTGAGATGTTATTGGTTGTTGCACGGAACTGGTTGGTGTTATTTGTGATTTTGTGTTGAGAAGAAGTTTTCGTAATTCTGGTGCATCATCTAATAGGTCTGTAGGAACGGTTATTCCTGCGCGTATACAGGAGTCTATTAAATCGTTTGTTTCTTGTTCGTCTGCTATCATGTTTGCTCCCTACTGAGTGTGTTTTCGGGATAAAAAAAGTATTTTGTGTTGCATTATACTATTAATTATGTATTGTTTGTTGTATTTATTGTGTGTGCTGTATTAATTGTTTTTCTCTCTTATTTTTTCTTGAATATCTACTGAGATTATCATTTCCGGTTCTAAAACATCTGTTCCGTCTTCTACTTCATCACCAAGTCCTATTTCTACAGTTGGTGTTTTAAGATTTGTTGAAGTTTTGAGATTTACTATCTTTTCTTGTATTTGAGGAATTAAAAGATCATTTTCTTCTATTTGCGTATCTGTATCTGATGTGTTATCTGTAGTTGTGTCTGGAGTAAAGGTTGTTATTTTTTCTTGTGCAATCACTTCGTTAATGGGTTCTTCTGTTGTTAATCCTAGTTCGTGTTTTACAATTGAACGTATTTGTGGCAAAAGGCTGTCGTGGACGCCTATTGTTATTTCTCTCATTCTTCCGAATCGTCCTTTACTTATGACTTTTGCATTAATTATTCCGAGCATATCCATTTCTGCTATTATATCAGATACTCTGCGTTGTGTTAATGGTCGAAGACCTGCAGCGACGCACACCGCTTTGTATACTTCATACACATCTCCTGTAAAAATGTTCTTTCTTTTATTAGCAAGACTAAGTATTGCGTGAATGGTTGCGTGAAATTGTTTTGTTTGTGTTTGAATTACTTCTATGATTTTATCGCGTTCGATTCTATCTTCGGCGTCATCAATATGTACCATGTCGATGGTTTTGCTCTCTTCGCGCTCTGCTACTTCACCCGCAACGCGTAAAAGCTCTAGTGCTCGTCTGGCGTCACCGTGTTCTCGGGCAGCATATGCTGCGCATTTTTGTATAACTCCTTCTCCCACAATATTATCAACGAATGCCGCTGTTGCTCTTTCTGAAAGGATGTGCTGTAATTGTGATGCGTTGTATGGTGGAAAAACCAGCTCTTCTTCTGAAAGACTGCTTTTTACACGAGGATCTAATGTGTTGCTAAAAATCAAATCATTGCTAATTCCTATAATACTCACTTGTGCATTTTTAAGATCTGTATTGATTCTTGTAAGATTGTAAAGTATTTCGTCACCTATTTTCTTTACAAGTTGGTCTATTTCGTCAAGAATGAGTATTATGATCTGTTTTTCCTTATCTATTGCTTTGTAAAAAGCGTTGTAGATTTCATCAGTTGGTAGTCCTGTTGGAGGTAATGGTTTGCCGAAATGTTTAGCAAGTTCTGCTATTAAGCGATATTCTGTATCTGCTATTCTTTTTAATTTGCAATTAACATAACAAACTCTTAGTGGAATATTTTGTGATTTTGCAACGTCTTGCATGCTGTTTAGTGTATGTTTTACTGTTAGAGTTTTTCCTGTTCCTGTTTTTCCGTAGATAAATATGTTGCTTGGTCGTTCTAAACGAAGTCCCGGAGCGACGATTTTTGCTAATTGTTGTATTTGTTCATCTCTGTGTTTTATTTCTCCTGGTATGTAATTGCTTTGTAGAACGGATTTATCTTTGAATAGCGATTCTCTCTTCAGATATCCTTGAAAATATTGATTAATATCACTCATATTATCCACCCAACTGTTCCATGTGAAACGTAGGTAATATTTAAGTTCTACTGCTTGAAAAAATATCTATTGGTGTTTATAGACCCCGACATAGAGTTTTAAAAACCTATCCCTCCCCTTTGTTTCGTATGGAACTCTTATTTTGTGTTGTTGTGCTGTCTGTTTTCTTTAATTGTGACCTCTTAAGCCTTTTAAAACGATTTTTTTATTTTTATTCTTTTTTTGTTTTGATATTTTTTTATTGTTATTTCTCTTTCTATTTCTTTTCTATATAGATAATATTATATATGATATAATAATATAATAAAAATATATTATAATAATATAATAAAAAAACAAAAAACACACAACAAAACAAAAATAAAGTTAAATTTTTTATAACAATAATAACAAGTGTAATAACAAACAAAAACGACAAAAACAACAAATAACAAAAAAGAATGATAAACAACAAAGAATAACAAATAACTACAAAAAACAACAAATAACAACCAAAAAAGAATATACACAACAAAAAATTTAAAAAAACATTTCTATAAGAAATCAAGGGGAGAGGGTAAAAATTATCCGGCTTCTGCTTGAAAAACAATAGTTCCGTTACATAAGCCCAAAAGAGGAGTAAGTACCGGAACACCAACTTGCCAATAAGAAATATTTGAAGTTAGAGTTGAATTCATTTGAGTAGTCACAGAAAGATTTAGTAAAGAAGAAGATCCAGAAAGATTTGATTTTTGAGTAAAATTATGACCAACATAATTTGAATAATGGATTACATCAGGAGTTAAATTGCCAAATGCACAAGTAAAACCATTATTATCTCCTACATTTCGTCCATAACTATAGGAAGAAATGTTTATTTTTTGATTTCCTAAATTATATGTTATAATAGAAATATTAGATGAAATATCTCCCGCCGCCAAGTTTCCAAAAGTAATATTTTTTACAGAAAGATTTAGTGCGTATAATGGATCTATGGAGAAATTTATTATGTCGGTAATTATAGACCAAGTATCATTTACTGTGGCATTTGCAATCCAAGTACCATTCACTGCATAATAATTAAGTAAAAAAGAACAAGTATAATTTTTCATTAATGGACTTACAGATAATAATCTACAGGTTGTATTGGTATAATGAGAAACATTATTATCAATAACACCAGGAGCAGTATTATTTAGATATATGCTCATATTGCGCAAATTTATTGTTGTATTTCCATCATAATCTAAAATACTAAGATTAAAATTAATGAGTTTTGTTGTTCCAGCATTCAATACAATCGGCGCGGGGATGTTGAAAAAAGTAAAATCTGTCGGATAATTAAGTATGCTAACATTAGTATCATAAGAAACTCTCCAACCCCCATCAATTGCAAACGCAGAACAAGTCCAAGTGTCGGTATTGTTGAATTGTGAACTATTTATTATAACCCCGGCCAAACATAAAGTGTTATTTTGACAAACAACAGAACTGTTAAGCAAAGGTTGTGCCGTTCCATTTCTTCTCCAACTAAAATTAACCAAAACAGTGTCGCTTTCAACATCACTTATATTGATGGTGCAATTTAGTGTACCATTTTTGTAAGCAGGAGAAGGTGTTATACTAAAAGAGTTTACAACAGGACGAATATTCTGTTCTCCTAAAGTATAATTAAGAGGAGCATTGATAAGATAGTCTCCCAACCCCCCGGCACCCAAAGATGATCTAATTGTGCCGATTGCTTCTCCCAACACCATATCAATCCAACCATCTCCATTTATATCATATAATGAAGGGTGCGCATTATTACCAACGTCAATACTACCCCCACTCACATTATAACGAAGTAGCCCCCAATTAATCCATGACGGAGAGGTTATTGTACCATTGTTTTGAAAGAGACGAACATTACCCACAGAATTTCCCGAAACAACATCAATAACACCATCAAAATTCAAATCGGCTTCAGATGGAAAATTATTAGTACCAACATCAGTAGTTGGTTCAGTAATTCCGTCAATTATAAACGCGGGCAACGTTGTAGTGTTGTAGTTTCTTGTAGAATTCCACAAACCAGTACTAACTCCTATAAGAACATCAGTAAGACCATCACCATTATAATCATATACAGTAGGACTGCTCCACGTTCCAAAATCGGCAGTGCTATTTGAAAATGTTCTAGCAGTCCATATTGGGCTTGCACAAGTTCCAGTGTTTTCATAATAGTTCAAATTACCAGTATTTTCACCAACAACCATATCTAATAGATTATCTCCTCCAAAAAGTAATCCAAAACTAATACCACTATTTGCACCAATTGTTGCAAGCACGGTAGTTGTAGCACTCCAATTAGGAACAACATTATTTCCTAAATTACGTCGCAAATACACCCCCCCATCATCAAGACCGTACACTAAATCTAAGTTACCATCACAATCATAGTCTACAATTGTTGGTGCCATATAATCAGTGTTATCGGCCGCAGTTCCATAATCTGTTGTGTTGAAATATACTGCGCTAGGCGTCCAAGTAAGATTGTATAATTCATTAACATCTATTGCGGCGGCAGGAGCCGTAGCATTCACATTTTCCCAATAAATATAGTAAGTTGTATTTTGTAATGCAACTACACTCGCACCAAAAGTAATTGTACAATATTTTCCCGTCGTTAAATTACCACCATCATCAATTATACGAACGGCAACATCATCTAATGAACTATTACTTACACGAATTTCTTCTGAACAATTACGTAAATTATCATCGTTAAAGTTTGTCAAATTCAGATACACGAGTTGATTATTGCGCGTAATATTGTAGGTTTCTTGCAAAGTGATGTTTCTCATGTGCGTCCAATTAGAACTAATAAAAGGATCAAGGCCTATTGCCATAGAATTACTAAGTGCTTGAATATAAAATTCATCATTTCCATTGCCAGATGCTCTAAAAGTTATTTCATAATAAGCATCTTCTCCAGGATAAATAGTGTCTTTTGCAGTAATAGACTTTGCAGTTTTAGGCGCACGATCTTTTGAATTACGAATATTTTCTGAACGAGAATCAAAACCTTCAACCTTTAGAAGCGGTTTTTTGATGCCAATTTTTTCTATTTTATTTTCACGTTCAGTTCGTATAATTTTTTTAACTTCTTTTTTTACACAACCATCAATAGTACAAACATCTTGTATTGTTGAAGAGTAAATGGGTTTTGTAATCGTTTTTGTTTGTGGTTGAATATCAATCCTAGTTATTTGAAGAATATCTGCATATAACGCGGCAGGAGAAATGACAACAGCAGAATCTTGTCCTGTATTATGTATTTTTACAAGAGCTTTAAAAGAAACGCCCGCAGGATAATCATATTGAGAATGCTCCACAGTTATTGTGCCGGTGCTTGGGCTACGTGAAGTAAATTTATTTTGTAATACCAACTCATCATTTGTTATTTGTTCTCCTTGAATTATTTCATCTTGTATTTCTTGGGGAAGAAGACTTAGAGGATCTATATCATCTTGTTCTACAAAAGTTAAATTTGAATTATTATTATTTCCCCCCAAATCTAAGTTTAATGAGCTAGTATCATTATTTTGTGTTATTTGGATTGTGTTGTTAGAATTATTTATTTGAGCAACTAAATAATAACCAACACTCTTTTTTTCATAACCATCATCAACAAGTACAACATTATATCCTTCGTGGGCAGTTATGAAAATTGATTTGCACAAAGAAGAGTTTATCCACAAACCACCATCAGTTTTTATAGAGCAGAAAGTGCTATTTGAATAAGTTGTAATATAAGACACATAAATATCACTTGTATTGTATGTTGTTTCTTGTGGAGACAATATAGAAAGTGCCAAACCACTCTTAACAAAAAATAGTATTGTAACTACCACCAAACACATAATTATAATACTTAATAATACAGATTTCTTTAACCCAACATTTTTTAACCCAACATAATTAGTTGATTTCATAGTATATTGTCACCGTGTTTGCTCCACCCTTCATTCCTTTGAGTGGTGAGGGGAATTTTGTTATATAATCAACAGCACCGTATATTGTTGTGGTGTTTTGTTTTATTTTTGTAACAAAGACCACATCTTCTTTATCGGCAGCATCATAATATGAATTGATAGAATCGTCAGAGTCCCACATTATTCCTGTTGTGAAATTTCCATCACTACTTGAATTTGCAACAGGCAAACTATATGTATTGCCATAAACATTAAAGTTTTGCATCGCGATTGGTACACCAGACGAAGTATATGTATTATTTATATTATCGAGATATTGTGTTGTATTAATTACAGCATCGAGTTCTGAAAAATCGTTTAAAGTATTTACATTAACACCATTGGTGCTATTTTTTCCCAAAGGACGCAATGCTAAAAAACTAATACCATTTGTCGTTCCCGTACAAGCAACATAAATATTTCCACTTATTGATGCAGCACTCCAGCTAATGAATGACGCATTAGAAGAAGTGCCGAGTGTTGTGTTTCCCGAGGTATTTCCAAAAAAGCTTTGCCAAATAGAAACTTGTAAAGTGTTATTTGCAATATTGTTAGTTTCATTAGATTCTATTATATTTCCTCCACCATATGCAGGGTCTACTACAACATAAATACTAAGATTTCCCAGAGCCACAATCACACTGTTATTTACAGTAACATTAGATTTTGCTTCCAATAATGATATGGTCACATTCCCCCCTAATTGTGGTGCGCCCAACTGAGGATCACCAACATAAAACGCAACGTTTACATTTGTTTCATTTCTATTTGCATTATTTGTAATTATTGCATATATTGTTACATTCGATCCTTCTGTGGGTGATGTTGGAGAAAAGAAAATATCGTTTGCGGTTACAGAAACATCTCCCGCCACATAGAATGTATAATTTGCTGGTGCCATGCCATTGTTGCCGGCAAGATCACTACAGTTCACGTTCCATATAAAACTACCATATTGGCTGATATTTATTTGTGGGAATGAAGATAAAGTATAATTATTTGGAATCATTGTCTGATTGAGTGTCCAAGAACCACTCCAATTACCCCATAATGAGCAAGCACCCAATCTTCTATCGCTCGCATTATAGATAAATGTAAACAAGCCAGGATCGTATGCGCCTCCATTAATAAGATCTACAAGTATTATGTTTGGAGGAACTTTATCAAGCACAGTGATGTTTTCTATCGCACTCGTAGCGTTAATATAATCACTACTCACATTACAAAGAAGTGTATTATTGAAACTATAGATGTTGCCTAATAATTCAATTGTTGCATTCATAGTATTGTTTATCGTGCCTAGAAGAACAGGATTTACTGCCGTTTGATTAAGTATGATATTTTCTGTAAAATAATTAATAGGAGAATATACTGCCGTACTATTGTTTATTTGTCCCAACACTTCAACTTTTAAACAGTAACCATTAGTGCAATTAACTTGACAGGTAAAAGTGAGATTTTCTCCTTCTCCTATATACGGATCAATTGTAGGTGCTACAATATTAACACTTAAATTTCCAAGCATATACCCATCAATTTCTACATATGTTGAAAGATTATCTATGAATTTAGTAATTGTATTTTCTACACTAGAATTAATGTACATATACACTCGTAAAGATTTTTCTGGCGTTATTATTGTATTATTCTGAGGACTGCAAATACCAGTATAGATGTTTATACCATTCTTATCAATCGGGACAGCAAGACTACTATTTCTGGTGTAATTCCCCTTCGTACAGATAAGTACTTCACTCGTACTATTTACTCCGAAAATAGACCACGTAATATAGCTGACATTTTGATTCATACTAGACAATAGTGCAGAAAATCGTACAATGCCGCCACGAGGTATTAGTAATCCAAGCGCACTATAATTTCTCATAGGATAACTTGTAGCATTGTTTAATAATGTTAGTCCGCCACTAGTTGTGCTGCTTATTATAGAAACAACATTAGGAGTTGAATCAATACTCATATTTAGAGAATAATTATTGTATGATGTGGTCCTTGGTGCATAATTATCATAAGCAATATCAAATATCCTATATGTGACGCTTCCTTGATTTGTAGTAAATGCATTTGCTTGTCTAACAGGAGGAGTCGAACCAACCCAACGAACACCCTCAAGAAGAGCGGCAGCATCTTCAATACCCCCTAGTATTTTTACATCTCCAGTGGCATTGTTTGGGTTTTTTACAAGCCAGATCCACGCGTGTGTTGATGCGCTCGTTACTACATTGTTTTGTGCTCCCCAACCAGTTCCTACATTATAAGTTTTATAATCTACTTGCCCCGAGGTGGTTCCCCACATAACAATTCCATTATTACCGGTTGATTCCCACTCAAAATCTGCCATTCTTCGAGTATTACCATCAGAGGTGGCATCATGACGCAATGCTCCACTCCACACACCATTTGACCATAACGCAGTTGAGAAGTCTGAACCAGCATCTAAACCACCAATCATTATTTCGTTACCTACAGGATTTGGTTTTAATGTGAGCCAATTAGTAACTACGGCCGCAGACGGATTGATATCTGTTGTTCCTGTTCGATTCCAACTAGTTCTATTATAAAATGCAAAAGCAACAGTCGAACCTGTACCCGCAACAGCTAAAATTTTCTTACTTTGTTGTTCGTAAGCTATACCTATATCTTCTTCTGTAGCAATGCTAATTGCAGAAGTTATATTGATAAATGATTGCCAAGCACTTCCATTCCAGATCATCGCTCTTGCATCGGCATCAGTGACATCAATGTACGCGCTCGCGAGCTCATTTGAAGAAGAATCAGGATTTTTTACGAGTTTTATATATCCAACAGAAATATCTGTTGTGTTGAGAGGATCATTAACACCCACTTGTGGTTGCCAGCCAGAACCATTCCATATACGATATGCTAGATCTTCAGCGGAATTTGTGCTATTTACTGCGTATAACAGCATAGCTCTACCGCGTTGGTTTTCATATTCAATATCAAATGAGCCATACGCATTATTTGTTGTTCCAACACTTGCAATATTATTGTATGCAGTCCACGCACTTCCATTCCACACATATGCATCAAGCCAACCATCATTGCTTAATGTAACGGCTATTTTTTCACTCGCTCTACTAAGAATTGGACTAGAGGCCATCTTTACCCAACGAAGAGGGCTTCCCGAATCAGGAAGACTACTTTCTGCACTCCAAGCATTCCCGTCCCAAATACGATATTTAGGAACGGTATTTACTATTGCAGCAGCTGTAGCATTTCCATATACAATCATTGCGCTCCAATTTTGTGAAGCGTTTGTTTGTGGAGTATTTTCTAGAGCGGTATCATACCATCGCTGTTTTGGTAGAGTCACATTTATGCTAATATTCCACACAGCACTATATCCAGTGTTTCCTGCAGCATCAATACAAGATACACTCCAATTGTAATTATCACTAGATAGTGCGGTGATAAATGTTTGATTTACATTCTTATCAATAAAAAACATGTCAGATGCAAAACTATCAACACTTCCATTTACATAGAGTGTACATGAAGATATATCGCTTAAATCTGTTACATTAAATGTGAACGGAATTAACGAAGAATTTGAAGCATAACTTGTAGAATTTGGAGGGGCAACAAGTTTTACAACAGGATTATCAGTATCGGCAATATACATGAATGTTGAAGAGCTATTTTGAACATTTGTTGCATTATCATAAGCAAGGACTTTCCAGTACCAAATAGTATTTGTTGTCCAGGGTGTAGATACTTGATAAGAAGTATTTGTCGCATTGTACGTTGCATATGTATAGTTGTTGTGGCTGAACGTGTTTGTATCGCTGACAAGCACAGTGTAATTTGTAAAGTACAAATCATCACTCGGATACCAAACAAGGTTCGGAGTTGATGAAACATCCGATGTGCCATTTACAGGGCTAAGTAGATCAAATGCGTTTGGTGGAGTGCTGTCGAGAGTATATACGAATCCCGGATCGACGCTATTTCCTGCAAGATCCCACACAATTATTTTCCAATACCAAATGCCATCACTCCAAGGAGTTATTACAACATAGTTTGTTGTGGAAAGATCATAGATAGTATAGGTATAATTAGTATAAGGGAATGTGCTGTTGTCACTTACTAAAACAGTATAATTGGCAAAATGATTTTCAACAGTTTGCGACCAGGTTAATGTAGGAGTATTATTATTTGTAAATGTATTATTTATTGGTGTTAGAAGACTTACTTGTGTAGGCGCAGAGGTATCTATATGGAATAACACATTTTCTGTCGTATTAAAATTATTTGTGATATCTGTACAAGTTATATTATAGAGACAATCTGCAGCAGATTTTGTTATTGTAAAAATATTTTGATTTGTTTGGTTTAAACTACTATTAACATATGTGGTTGAGTCATTCAAAGATAATGTGCAGTTAGCAACTATACTAAAATCATTAATAAGATAAGTGATATTGATGGCGGTAATGTTGTAATAGGTATTATTTTGTGGGGATTGCAAGGTTATTTCAGGCGGACTAATATCAATACGATATATGAATGAAAGACTGTCATTATAATTGCCTGCAAAATCATAAGAACGTATTTTCCAATACCAAGCAACATTCGGAAGCAATGTTTCGTTAAATAAAAGTGTAGTATTTGTTATAGGAGTAATTGCTATTGCATAATTTGGACTTGAGAAGTCTGCTGCAGTATCGAGTATGAGTGTATAATTTGCAAAATAAGGTTCAGTTGTTTGCGTCCAAGTAAACTGCGGTGATTGGTTTCTATTAATAGAGTTATTTGTGGGTGTTAGTAAGGTTACTGAGCTTGGTGATGTAAAGTCTACAGTAAAGTTTGTTATTTTACTATAGCCTATATTTCCAATAGGATCATAACAGTATATTTTTGAACTCATGTTTGCTTCAAACAATCCTCTTACATCAAAAGTTCCTTCGAATGGCACAGTATATGGGCCCAAATTAGTATTGTTTTCAAAAAATGCGTCCACTCGTCCGTAAGTTATTGTCGGGGCAATCGAAGAGTATCTTCTTACAATAAAATCATCAAATATTACCCTCGAAAGAGTGGCTCCAGCACGGCTTGTTACGGATAGACCAACATCTTGTGTATAATTTGCAGTACTGAGGGTTTGGTTTGGAGAAATTGATGTCCATGTACTTCCATTATTTGTGCTGTATTGCATACCAAATATATTTCCCACCTTAAAGAGTCGTAACATACTAGGATATGAAGTAGCTCCAGAAGTAACATTTGTATCTAGGAATCCATTTTGTGAAACAACATCTGTTTCAAAGGAATAACCATGTCCAGGAGTGACTGTGGCATAAGCATATCCTAACGAGCTTGCTCTAGCAGACATATTATTGCGTACCATGATGCCTGCTTTTGCCCAAGCATTTGTATTTTGTTGACTAAGTACTTTTATTTCAGCAATAAAATCTCCTGATATCGAACGGAAAATAGATCCATATTCATCATTTACAGTCCACGTATCTACACCACCAGCGGTGATATTTAATACATTATTCAATATATTAAATGACGTGCCGGCGACAAGGTCGTTATCGGCGCTTTGCCAGTATGTTCCTATTCTATTGACACTAAATTCTCCAAAGATAAGGAATGTAGTGTTGCCATCAGATACGCTTTTCGCGCTTGGACTACTATAATAGAGATATACAGTTTTATTACCACTCGCGTTAAGATATGGTAATTGTATCCAAACACTGGCATTCTTTGTCGTCTGATTCCACCATTCTATCCATAGAGGTATTTGTTGTTGGGTTCCACTATTATTTATCAGCAACACACGAATATCGCTTCCATTCCGTTTCGCAATATCGAAATTAAAGTTTGTGCTATTCAATAACAGTTGTACAGAATAATTTGAAAGATTTGCACCGCTTTGCTCTTGTATTATTATTTTTTGTCGCGCAGACCAGTTAATGCTCCACCAAGATGTTGTGTCAGATATATTATTGCGTATGAGTAATGTGCAATTGTCAATTCCAGTATCATCCGAAGCATTGAATGTAAAAGTCGTGTTTACCATTCCTCTAAAACCACCATTATCAGGGCTTGTTTGATTGATGGCCGGACCAGTTTTATCTCCTATAACAATGAAGAGAGTTGTTGATGTGCCAGTATAGTTTTGAGTGCTTGGATAAACTACAGTAACGTTTTTCTTTCCTGAGGTATTAAATGTTGAAATGTTTTGTACAGCATTATTTCCTGAAGCAATAAGGGTTCCATTCAAGTAAATTTCAAGATACCCCGTTGCTGGAGTAATCATTAATGCAGTAATATTTACACTCTCATTTATATCAATAGGATAATTATCTATAGTATCATTTAACAAAAGCATAATTTCTGGGGTTGCTTTCTGAACAACATATGTTTGTAAGTCACTCATATTCAAATTATTGTAGCTATCATTTGCGTACATACGCCAAGCATAAGATCCTACACCAATTGCGCTTGTTGCATATGCATAGATATCTCCGTTTTGTGTTGTTGTATGATTTACCCAATTTCCAGTAAAATTCTCCATAAAAATTACTGTACTGATACCATTTCCATCAGTCCAATTCATGTCAAAATCATGGGTGTTAGCAGGATCATATACAACGTTTGAATCAGGAGCAGCATTTGGGCTGTTCCAAATAGGCGCAGTAACATCAATAGTAAAATTCCACGTAACACTACTATTCATATTCTGCGCAAGATCTATACAACTAATATTCCAGTAATGTAATCCATCTGGAATATTTAAAATTGAGAAATTATTTTGCAAACCACTCAAAGGAGTTGTATTTGTTTGATTTATTATGCCATCAAGGAGTATGCTACAGTTTGCAAGATTTGTGTCTTGTGGGGTGTAGGTAAATATCAAAGAGTTCACACTCCAATTACTTACAGCCGTCGGACTTGTAAGACCCACAATAGGAAGAATCGTATCTATTACAAAACTTTGATTATCAGTTCTATTTGTTTTTGAGACAAGATCATAGCAACCAACACTCCAATTATATCTTCCATTACTAAAATTAATTACAAACGCATTTGTACTGGCGTTGGTTATTGAGTTATTTGTAGAATTGAGTATGCCATTAATATACAAAGAGCAATTCATTAGATCGGTATCGTCAGAAGCGTTATACTGCAGAGATTGCAAAGAAATATTCAAATAACTATCATTTTCCGGCGCGTGTAGTACAACAAATGGCGGTTGGATATCTTGTGTTATATTAATTATAAGAAGATCTTCTAAGAGTGATGTTGTATTTCCCGTTGTAGTAAACCAACCAACAAGCACCTTACCATAATTTGTTGTACCTAGCGTTTGATTTACATATTTTTGTGGATTAAATGTTCTATTTGCAACCAACAAGATAGTTGTATTGATCGGAGTATTGTTCAAAGTTAGTGTGCTGATTGTATCATATATCGCAGTTTGTGTATTGTATATCGATAGGTTGTATGATGTTGGCCAAGTACTTTTTGCAATTGAAGTGATGATGATGCTAGAGACATTGCTAGAATTTCCTATAGACTCCGATAAATGTGTTACACTTAATCCATATGTGGCGGGAGCAGGAACCACGCGCGCAGCAATTTGAGCAAGACTTTGTATCGAATACGCAACATTTGATGCGCTTGGTCCCAGTAAACGCACATCAATACGGTATGTACTGTTAGAGCCCACATTTGGTGCAGTAGCATTGAATAAGAAATTTCTTGTTCCCCCATTTGCAATTGTGGTTGTTGCAGTTATGGCGCGTATAAGTCCCCCACCACGATTGCTGTTTTGTGTGATGTCATATATTGTCCATCCAGTTTGTGTAGCTGCAGTAATATTGAACCAACCAGGAGGAATAGTTATTTCCAATTTTGTTCCTATTGGAACAGTTACAAGACCGCCCGTATTGTTTATACGAATTGTGAAATTATATCTGGTTGCTGCAGAAATATTATCCATTAAATATGTTTGAGAGCCAGTTCTATTGACGCCCATAATAGAGGGATATTGAGTATTTCTATTGAGCATCATTGTTGTGAATTCAGATGAAACAATTGTACGATTTGTTGTTGTAGTAGTTACGCTGATGCTTGCAATTAGATTAGCATTTCCTAGTAATCCAACATTTGCTCTAAATTCTGCGGCTGAACGCGCAGGTATTGTTACAGTTCCATTCCAGCGAAGAGCTGATGCGCTTTGAACACTCCATGTTGCCGCAGGAGTTATTGCAGCAACGGTATTGAAGATATTTTGGTTTGCACCCCAATCTATTTGTGTTACATTTATTGGATTGTTAGTTGGGTTAACAACAACTAAGCCCCATTGATTTGCTGTGCTTTCGGCAGGAGTAGGAATAGAAATATAATGATCAACAAGTTGTGATCCGCCATATGTTCGAGTCTCTGCGTATAAACCATCATCATAGTTAAGTAATGATGTTATGTTGACTGATTGTAATGTTGGTTCAAAGACTGTATAAATATCGCGCGTAGTGCTAGCTGATGGTCCGATAAGTCTAATATATGGTTGATATAATGATGTGCCATCTTCATCAGGAGGTGTTGCGCTAAAGGTGAAGTTTCGCGCAGCTCCGGACGCAATAGTGGTAGTTGCAACTTTTGCATTCAAGAACATGCCACTACCAGGATCTCCATTAGCAGTTCCCACACTCCATCCAGTTTGAGCATTAGCACTCAAATTTTCCCATCCTTGAGGCACATGTATTAAGAAAAGTGTATTGAGCTGTACTGCTGCATCTCCAGGATAATTATTTACACTTACAGTGTATGCTGTTGAAGTATTTTGAAGTACGTTTGGTAAATAACAAACAGGCATACCACTTGAATTGAGGAATGTAAGCGAAGAACTTTGTATGGCAGTCGTTAATATTGTGTGCGTAACGTATCCAGTTCTAGTAAGATTGGTTATATTGGTGGTTGCATTGATGCTAACAATAGCATTAACGTTATTAGTATTAGATCCTGTGATATTTACAATAAAATCTTCACTCGAATATGGGGGAATAATCATCGACCCACTCCAATTAACAATAGTTGTAGTTCTCGACCATCCAGTGGCTGGCATTACTCCAGTAACAACACCAAAAATTGCTGTTGGTGAAGAAAATTTTACAGCAGAAACATTTATTGATTGATTGGTCGGATTATTAACAATAATGCTCGTTGCGGTTGGCCAGCTTTCAAATGGAGAAACAATACTTGCGCTTATAGAAATATTACTTATGTCGCCAAGATTTGTTGTTCCTGTTGTAATAACTGCTTCTGCAAAACCAGGATCGTTTGGAGTGATTGTAATAGTATAATCTTGTCCCGGTACAATATCCATAACTTTTATCCATACACCATCACAAGTGCTTGTATTGAATGACCAATCTTTACATTTGTACAATTCTGTTCCTACGGCCGTTGCATACACCGTTGCATCAGTGAATGAAACGTTCGTAGGGTCGATAGCAAACGCATTGACCCATGTTCTATTTTCTCGCGGGGAGTCAATCGTTGTATAAACAGGTTCATCAATTCCAATTTGTATGTCTTTACGCATATCAACATTGCGCATAACAATATTTTTTATGCTGTCTACTTCAGGAGTTATTTCTATTTCAGTACCTGCGCTTAGTGGAGGATTGGCACCCAAATCCGCAAGATTTCCTCTATAAGTAGTTCCTTTATCTCGAACAATGAAATTACCTTTCCAAACAGTATTTCTTGGAGAGACTAGTTTGATTCTTTTATTTGCCTGGCGGGAATCCATTTCATTTACTATTTTTGTTACAAGAGTTCCTGTTTTAAGAGAAATTATATTATCCAATTGTGGAGTAATCATCAAGAGATTAGAATCGCCTTGTTGTAACAAAGGAGCATTTCCAGAATCTACTGGAGAATTGTCGTCTTGAATTAATTTTATTGTTGTATTAAATATTACATTTGTTGAATTGATAAGAGGGGTATTATTTTTTATGTTGTTATTTGTGTTATTGTTTAGATTGTTGTTAGTATTTGTATTGGTGTTATTTGTATTATTAATAATTATTTCAGTATTGTTTATTTCTTGAGCAGAATCATTGCCCTTTCCTACACCATTCCAATTTAAGTCTGATTTTGCAACATAAAATTTTGTTTCAAGAATTCTTCCATCATTGAATAATTCTTCTATAATATATTCTCCTGGAATTTTAGGTGTATACGCAATGCTATTATCGGGAGCACCAAGATATTTGAAGGTTTGATTTGCAAATTTCAAACTAAGTTCGTTAGTGCCGGGTGCGGGATGAATAATTATAGTTTCTCCAACAGAATATGAGTACTGTGAAATGCTAGCAGCCTGCACGCTAAGGAGATTTATTAAGAATAAAGATATTACTGATAAGAAAAACACAATTATTCTTAGTGTTTTTTGATTTGTAAAATTGCGTTTGTATCTTTTTTTCATTTTCTAATTCCTATCTGTTATTTTTATTCATGTAATTTTATCCAAATATTTTTTATTTTAATTCATTTTTTATTTATTTTTCATCTATTTTATCTCGGCATAGAATGTGATTGTTCCTCCCCCATTGATATAATCACGAAGCTTTGCAGGTACAGCAATTTCATAGTCGTAAGTTCCATATTGTCCTACTTTACTTTGATTCATTACAGTAACAAAGACAATATCTTGTGATCCATTGTAGAATGATCCACCGTCAGAAGTATCCCAGAGTATTCCTGTAATAAATGAAGCAGTATTTGTGCTATTTATTATCGAAACATTATTGATAGTATTTTTGAATGCAACAATGCTGCCGTATGTTTTTGGAACTCCTGTGGAAGTAAATGTTCTATTAATGCTGTCATTGAGCAACGTAGTTCCTAATTTTGTATCAAGTTCAGCAAAGTCATTTGCTCCAGCACTTGTACCGTTTGATATATTTATTCCCAAAGCTTGTAATCTAGTGAATACAATATTGCTTTCTGAATCTACTACAAATACATTGCTTCCCGTAACATTTGTTTCATTCCAACTAAATGCAGAGATGAAGCCGGCGTCGCCGATATGCAAGTCATTAGCCGAACTTCCAGCAAATATTTCAAAGAGCCCTACCCAGAAATCTTTATGCGCTTTATTGTTTGTATAGTTAGATTCAGTATTACTACCATTTACGAGCACATAGATTTGTTGTAAACCAATTGTTGCATTGTAATAGATGCTTACAGTGATGTTACTTCCTATAGGGAGGCTAGCACTTTGATTTGAACCAAGTTGCACTCCGCCGCTAGAAGGATCCCCGAGGTAGAATCTTATTGTAGCATTAAGATCGTCTAACAATCCTATATTGAATATAGTTGCATTAATTTGTATTGTCTGGTTTTCAATAGGTGTATCATTGCTAAATGTAATATTGTCTGTTGTAATTGCAAGATCTGGCATTTGTATAAAGAATCTGAATGTAGGACTTATTTTTTTATTGCTCGCATTATCTACGCAAGTTACATTCCAATAATGATATCCACTAGGGATGCTTGTAATATTTATGAATCCATAACTACCGTTTGTTAAATTATATGCAGCCACAACAGAGCCATCATATGTTAAATTACAAGGCATGATTGCAGCAAGATTATCAGTTACTGTAAAATTCAGCAACGCATTCGTTACTGATAGATTGCTATCATTTATTGGGGTGAGCAAGGTTATGTTCGGAGCAGTTGTATCGACATAAATTGTGATGCTAGAGCTGTTTTGCGCATTTATAGCATCATCTTTTCCTTGTACAAGTACAGCATATATTCCATCAGCAAGTGCTGATAGCTGTATCAATGAAGATGCACCATTAGGTACTGTGCCGTTTGCATTAAAGTTATTATTTACAAACGCACTCCAATTTATTGTTGCTGCAAAATTATCAGTTGCAGTTATATTTATTCGCGGAGTGCTTGTATTAAACCAAGAATAGTCGGGTGTATAAATTATGGTTGTTGGGGGGATTGTATCTATAGTGATGGTTCTATTTACAGTCGTGTTAATCATGTTCGCAGTTGTATTATCTATGCAAGAAATAGACCAAAGATTTGTATTGTTGAGATTGTTTAATGTAAAGTTATTCGTTGCATTATTGGTAATATTTGTGGTGTATGTTGTTGCAATGAGCGTTCCATTAATGAAAATACTACAATTTTCAAGACCAGTTTCATCACTTACATTATAGTAAAATATTATTGTTTGATTGTTTGTGATTGTATTATTTGGAGGAGAAACAAGAGTTACAAGAGGATTAATGTATACTCCAAAGGTCCAAGTAGGACTTATATTAAGATTATTAACTTGATTTACTACATTATTTCCATCCCAACAAGCAACATACCAACTATGCGTTCCTTCAGCAAGATTATTTAGTGTTGTATTGTATTGCGAGCCATTGCTGATGTTTAATAACGGTCTAATTACTGTACCATCAAAGGTGAGATTACACTGCAATAAAGGATCTAGATTATCACCTATAGTGAAATTTATAGTTACACTTCTATTTGTAAAAGATGCGCCATTTGCGGGATAATCTTGTACAAGACTTGGGGTTATGCCGTCGACGAATATGTTTATTGGAGTATTATTTTGGATATTGCCTGCATCATCTAGTCCTTGTAAAATTAAAGTATAGATTCCATTTGCGAGCGTTGTAAGAGTTCCGTTAGTATTAGTTGCATTAGGCACAACACCGCTTATATTCAAGACATTATTAACGAAAATTGCATAATCAATATTTGCATCGTAAGTATCGTTTAATCTAAATGTTATATTCAATGGCGTTCCAGTAAAGAATGTATTATTGAGAGTTAAAAATACTCCAACAGGAGGGGTAGTATCTATTGTAATAAAAAGAGCGGTGCTGTTTTTTATTTTTGCACTATCATTTGCTTGTACAATTATTCTATGCAATCCTTCACTTAGTGCATTTATATTTAAGAGAATGCTTGTATTATCTGTAATGAGTCCTTGTTGACCATTTGCAGAACCGTCTACGAATATTTTATACATGAAATCTCCACCGCTATCATTTTGTACAGTGAAATTTATTGCCGGAGTAGTAGAAGAAGAAACAGACGCATTTGCCGGTGTGAGTATATTAACGCGCAAGACGCTAATATTTCTTGACGCGTTATTGTTTAATTTTGAGGTTTCTATTATATTTCCTTCTGGGTCTACTGCAACAAATATCGTGTGCATACCAAAAGTTATGTTCCACGAAATATTTGCAGTAACTGTCTGATTTACCGCAATAGTTATGCTAACATTACCTATGTATATTCCGCCGCCAGAAGGTAATCCATCCCAGAATGCAATTGTGACATTCGGCACATCTACTCCACCAACATTAGTTACATTTGCTCTGATGAGTATTGTTTCATTAATATTGGGGTTAGTATTATTGAAGCGTATCATGCTTTCATTTATGTATAGCTCCGCGGGTGGAATATTGAATATGTAAGTATCGCTTATGTTTGATTGTCCAAAGTCATCTACACAAGTAACATTCCAATAGTGGTATCCATAACTATTATTTTGTACTAGACGATAGAATTGAGAACCAGAACTAGAAATTATTGTTGCATTTACAACCCCATCTAAAGTAAGATTGCATGTTATTGATGCTGCAGAATCATAGGCCGTCCAATTAAACATAACATCATCAGTCTTGTTGCTATTATTTGCAGGATCATATAATATTATTACTGGAGCAATTTGGTCGATTAGCAATATTCGTTGTACACTATTACCTGTATTGCTGCTAGGATCTGTGCAGTTTATACTCCAGTAATATGTTCCATTGCCAAATCCAGTTACGGTAAAATTATTTTGAACTCCAGGATATATGGTGTTGTTTGTCGAGTTGATTTGTCCATTAATAATAAGCGAGCAATTGTTTATTATGCCTGAATTATCTGTCGGAGTATATGTGAAATTTAGTGTAGCATTATTTGTTCTAGTATTATTTGCTGGAGCAACCAGTGTTATTTTTGGAGATTCTTGAACGCTGAATTGACGAGTCTCGCTAATGTTGTAGTTTCCAGAAGGATCCGCGCAACTAACATTCCAATAGTGATTATTGCTATCATTTATGTTTGTGATATTTCTTGCAGTGGTAGCTGCATGAGAGGTTACAACATTTGTTGCGCTTATTATGCTATCAATACTGAGGTTACACACAATATTCTGCTGGAAAGTCTCATATCCTGTCCAATTGAACACAACCCAAGAATCCGTGCTTGCAAAACCACCACCAGGCAAATTGAGGTCGATACGTGGAGGTATGAGATTGATAGTGATGTTGCGATCTGTGCTCATATTTCTATTCAAGTATGTTCCATTATCGATGCATTCAATGGCCCAATAATATTTTCCAGTAGTTAACGTTGCAGAGATATTATTGAGATTACTGTTGTTGATTGCGCTAGTATTTGCGGAATATATTGTTCCATTCAAATATAAAGAACAATTTGTAAAACCATCATTATCTGATGGGGTGAATGTGAACAGTATTGTGCTGACATTTATTTGATAATTATTTATAGGATTTTGTATTGTAAGCGTTGGTGTTTGATTTACAGTGAGCGAACGCGGTGCACTGGTGTTTGCATTATTTCCCCCATCAACACAAGTTACATTCCACCAACGCAATCCATCTGCAATTCTTATTATTGTTGCATTTGCACGACTACCATTATTTGTAAGCACGGTTGATCTGTTGATGCTATCAATATAGACACTACAACTTAACTGTGTTGCAATATCATCACTTACATTCCACCCAAATATTGTGGTGCTACTAGGAGTATAATTTCCATTTTCAGGGAATTCTGAAAATACAATCGGCGGTGTTTGGTCATTGCTAATCGTTCTGTATGGTCCGGTACCATAATCACCATCAACATCAAAACAACCAACAGTCCAGTTATGTTGTCCACCCAATATGCCTTCGGCGTAGAGATTGTTGTTGCTATTGTTTGTTGGAGATGAAGTTGTATTAACAATTACACCATCTACAATGAGTGAACAATTGATTAGTCCATATGGATCATATGGCTTATAGACAAATGTTGCATTTCCGAAAATGAGCGCATTATTATTTGGAGAAACAAGCGTTATTGCCGGCGGAGCAATAACATAGAATGTTCTAGTCTCACTTGTATTGCGATTACTCGATCTATCGTTGCAACTAACATTCCAAATATACGATGCATTGCCGCCGTGCATGGTTACTTTAGAGCTTTGATTTGTTCCATTTACAACATTAGTGTTTGAAAAGTATACTGTTCCGTTAATTGTTAAATTACAAGTCATCGACGGAGAATATGTATCCATTGAAGTGTAGTTGAATGAAACTGTATTGTTGGTAACCGTATCACCATCAATTGGTGAGTATAATGTTATGAGTGGCGGGGTTGTTTCTATTGTAAAATTCCTAATCGGAGTCCAGGATATCCTGTCAAAGTTATCATAGCAGCTAACATTCCAGAAGTATGTTCCATCAGGTAAGTTTGATAATGTAAAATTATTCTGAGCATTATTTATGATTGTTGTATTTGTTTGGTTCATGCTTCCATTTGTGCTAGAGTTAAAGTATAAAGAGCAGTTTTTGATTCCCCCAGATTGATATACGAAGTATGTGAAGGTAATATTTGGCGTATTGTTGAACATGCCAGGCGCTGGCGATATCAATGTAACGTTTGCGATAGCGCTAATGTTAAATGTGAATAAAAAACTAATATTGCTATTTCTTGCGTCATCAATACACGTAACGTTCCAAATGTGCACACCATCAGGAACGTTGTTTTGTGTTACATTCTTCATAGTTCCATTTGGCACAACAATATTATTTGTAGTGATCAGACCATCGGGACCCTTTCTTGAAAGATTACAAGTAAGGGATGTATCAACATCATCTATTGCAGTGAAGTTGAATTGTACAGTTCTTGATTCCCAAATAGTATTGTTGAGTGGTTGATAGAGGGTGATTTGTGGAGCAACACGATCGACTGTGAAATTGAATATAGATGATACGCCGGTCTGGTACATATTATCTATGCAACTGACATTCCAAGTGTGCTGTCCTAGTGGAACATTGTTTATTGTGAAATTATTGAGTCTTGAAAAATTTACATAACTTTGATTTGTCTGGTTGAATACACCATCAAAGAATAATGAACAATTTTGCACCCACGCATTATCGCTTGCATTATAGAACAGTGTGAGATTAACATCATTAACATAACTTGCATTTGTGGGCGTTATTAATCTTACAATGGGCGGGGCGCTAATATTGAAAGAGTATGTGCTGCTTGTATTGAGATTGCCGGCAGTATCTGCGCAAGTAACATTCCAGTAGTGTACTGTATCAGATAGACCATTTACTGTTCTTGTTGTGTTGGTGTTGTTGGTAGTTGCAATATTTGTTATATTGACTATTCCATCCACAGTTAGATTGCACACAATATTTGTTGCAACATTATCTCGTGGAGTAAATGAGAAATTTATATTGAAAATGGTTAAATTTGCACCATCTTGCGGAGAAGTAAGATTTATTGTAGGAGGAGTTCTATCTATTTTCAGAGTCCAAGGCGTGCTGTTGCCGGATCTGCCGTCGGTATCTGAGCAATTTACATACCAGATTTGCGTTCCTTCAGGCATGCTTGTGACAGTTATGTTATTTTGTTTTTCTAAATAAATAATGCTGGCATTCGATGAATTGTATATGTTATTGATGTATAACGAACAGTTAGCGAGCGGATAATATTGGAAGATGTTGGTTGACTGGGGGTATAGATCGTACGCAACATCGTATGCCTGATATGCAGCAGTTCCTTGTGTTGTTGCAAATTGTGTAACACTAATTGCTGGCGTTCCGCTCACCCAACGAATACTTCCAAGCGCGTTGCTTCCCGCCTCTTCCATCGCGCCAAGTATTTTTACATCATTTGTTTTATTTCCAGGATTAGTATAAAGGCTTACCCAGGCATGAGTATTGGCTGAACTTGTTGTTACATTTGTCGGAGTACCCCACGTTGCCGATGCATAAGTGCGCATAGTGATGTATAATGTTGCTGTACCCCACATTAGAAGGCCTTTATTACCAGTTGGTTCCCAAGCATAATCTGCAACCATACTTGCGACATTATCAACTCCTCCATCATGTCTTACATTTCCACTCCACGCGCCATTTGACCATAATGTTGTTGCAAGGTCGTTTCCCGAATCTTTTACAGTAAGCATTATTTGATTACCTACAGGATTTGGTTTTAGTGTAAGCCAGTCGGCAGTATTTGCTGCCGCGGTGTTTGGATCGAATTGACCGCTTTGGTTCCAAGCGCTTCCATTCCAGAAAGTATAATTCACGAAATTTCCTTCTGCCGCAACAGCAAGAATATCATTAGTGATAGTCTCAAAAGCAACACCGACAGAGTCTGTTGCGCTATTAGCAGAGTTTAAACTTATATTTCGCGGAGCGTACCAATTTGTTCCATTCCACAATATCACTCTTGCATCATTAGATGCAGTATCAACATATGCAAGAGCCATATCATTTGTGGTGGGACTGCTTGCAAGATGCATATAGCTAATGAGTGCGTCTCCACCATAAGATCCATCATTTACAATAGTGATTGCACTCCATGCTGTTCCATTCCAAATGCTATATTGCCAGTCTTGAGCTGCCGATGCTGCATTGTAATTTGCAACAGCAATCGCGCGTCCACTCTGTTTTTCATATGCAATATCAAAATCATGATATGCAGCACTAGCGGCAGTCGTTGTAAAAAGATTCGCAGTTAACGCCCAACTACTACCATTCCATACATATGCATCAATACCGGCATCGTTACTTGTGGTAAGAGCTATTTTTTCTCTTGGTCTAATCGATGAAGTACTTGAAGCCATCTTTATCCAGCGCAGAGGACTTCCTGATGTTGCCATTTCTGTTTCTGCGCTCCACGCAGTCCCGCTCCATGTACGATATTTAGGAAAGTTGGTACCTGAAAGTGTTGTAGATCTATAGACAATCATTGCTGAATAGTTTTTGGTATAATCATAAAGTGGAGCATCAGGTTCTGAAACATTATATCCAAAGGTGATATCATTTGCGTTTGTCCAAGTATTTGTTGGAGGTATGAGATTAGTGACGTTTGGTGGAATATTTGTTATGTTGAAATAACGTGTTTCACTCCAATTTGAATTTCCCGCATCATCAATACAAGTTACATTCCAGCTATGCCCACCAAGCATGAATCCACTGATAGTTTTGTTTGCGTTTGTACCATTGGGGCTTGCAACATTCGTTGAATTTACAGACCCATCTATGGTCAGATTGCAATTAAGTGATGGATCTACATTATCTGTGGCATTCCAAATGAATTGAATGCTTGTTGAGGTAAAATTAGTATTATTTATTGGGGTGAAAAGGTTTACTTGCGGAGAAATCTTATCTATAGTGAATGTGTATTGAGAACTATTGCTGACTTTATTTGAAGAATCTATACAACTTACGAGCCAATCATATCTTGCATCCGGAGGATTGGTTAAATTGAATGTGTTGGTAATATCTTTTGTAACATTCATTGTTTTGTTGTAAACTCCCCCGATAAATAATGAGCAATTCTGTATTGTTTTAGCTGAAGACGGCGTAAAATTCAAGCTTACATTAATTGTTGAGACATAAGTGCCATTTAATGGACTTGTAAGTATGATGGTGGGCGCGCCAGTATTTTGAACGCTTATTTTTACAGAGTACATTGTAATCGCATTAGAATAATTACTTGTGGCATTACATCGAATAAGCAAATCACCTGTAGCATTTGCAATCACTTTGAATACTGTGGTGTTTCCTGGGAAAACTATTATTGATAGATTGTGAGGATTTGTTTCTGTATTGTTGAGGATAACTGGAGTTTTTGTTGAGTTGAGAAGTACCCAAACGCCGCTGGCATTTGTTTCAAGATATACTTGTGTATTAATACACGATCCTCCCGTACAGTTTACTTTACAGGTGATGTTGAAAGTATCATTTAGTCCGACGGTAAGATTGACTGCGGGACTACTAAGATTTGTACTAAGGAAGCCCAACCTTGTAAAGTTGAATGACACGTATGTAGAAACGTTATCGAAGAAATGAGTGAATGTTCTTCTAGCAGTATTACTATTGTAAATATCTACAACTAATTTTACCGACTCATTGCCATTTATGCGAGTATAATTATTTGGAGATGTGCAAGATGCACGATATGCAGTTTTTGCTGTTGCACTAATGACTCTTCCTCCAGTATAATCATTACCAAAATCACAAATAAGTAGATCAGTACTTCCTACATGTCGATAGAATTTCCAAGTTACATAACCATTATTTGCCGTTTGTGCGCTAAAATAACCACTAAAATTGACAAGAGTATTAGGATTGATGAGTACACCATTAGTCATAAACGGCAAGGATATGGCGTTTGCATAGGCATATAGTGCTCCCCCACCAAGATTATACACAACACGATTCTCACGATTATCTACTGTGGTGGATAAGTTAATATTTGCAACAGAAGTATAATTTGAATAACTACCAGGAAGATTATTTGTTTCGTATAACGTGAATCCAGTGCCGCTAGTGCTTGAATTAACAGTAACGGTATTCGTTGTAGAAGAACCAAAATTTCCTGCACGATCATAACATTGAGCTTTCCAATAATGCACACCATTTTCCATTATATATGGTGTTGTTACATTTACGTTATTTTCTATAGTCGTTCTTGTTTCAACTGGCGCATCGTCAACATATAATGTACAATTTCCAATTCCGAAATTATCAGACGGGGTGTAGGTAAAATATATTGTAGATTCATTCTGTATGCTGTTATGTGTTGGAGAATTCAATGATATTGTAGGGTCTGTGGTGTCTATGTATATTGAACGCGGAATTGTTGCGTTGTATACTCCATCTCCATAGACTCCCACACCATCTGTATTATTGCACCAAACGTTCCAGTCAAATGCACCATCAACCGGGAATGTATAGAAGAAATTTTTCATTTCCCCAACATTTACATTAGTATCGTTGAGTACTGGAGTGTTATTGATGAGCAATTGACAAGTATCCATGTTTGAACTATAGGATACATTGTATGTGAAGTTCATGTCGTATTGTGTGGTGTAAGTATCATTTGGAGGGTATCCTAGTCTAACAATTTGTGGTCCTTGAACATATAACGTATAATTACTAGAACCAAATGCTTTATTGCCCGCATAATCCATACATAATACATTCCAAACATATGCACCATTGTCAGGGAAAGTATATGAAAAGTAATTGTTTGTTCCATTAGTAATGCTTTCGCTAATATTATTCGATTGCCAAACTCCGTATGCATCAGTATAAAGACTACAATTAACAAATCCATAATCATCTTGCGGGAAATAGTTGAATGTGGCTGTAAAGTCGTTTATGGTAGTAGGATTTATTGGTGTTATTAGTGTAACATTTGGAGATATTGTATCGTTATATACTGAATAATTTGTTTGGATAGATGAACTGCAATTCCAAGGATCACAAATAAAGGCATATCCAATATTATTGAATGACATATTACGATTCGCAGGAACATTGCAATCAATGTTCTTTCCTAGGCTCCAAGTTTCATTTTTACAAACTACACTTCCCATACACGAAAATGTCGTATAATTAAATGCGCTGCTGTTACAGATATAGAGTGCGTGTTTATCTACGTCATCAGTATCGTTGAGCGTAGTATTCCACATAAGGCCCATGCCAACACTAACAGGGGTGGTATTTGGACTATTACCAACGATGTTTGTTAAGTTAGGAGCAGTATTGTTCTGATATTGTATCATCCTGCCGTATATTACTGGCCCATCGGGGATATTATCAGTTGCGTTACGCGTAAGATTTGGCTCAAAATAATACCAACCACCATAACCATCACTAAGCGTCGTTGGCATACTGAAATTAAATAAATAGGGTCCAGTTCTATTTGTGAATGTAATCGAGGTATTTGCAATTCTTGTAATTCCTACGCCTGCGCTATAATGGGGACTTTTTATTGCAGCGTTTGACGAAATATTTGCGAATACTCCAACATTTGCTTCCCAATTAACATATACTTGGTAATTCCTGCCGAATTTATCCGCAGGACGAGTTCTGTTAACATCCGCAAAGAATTGTAATTGATCACCGACAACAGGTTCATCGCCAACAGTAAATGGAGTTCTGAAACTAATATAACGAGTTCCTCCCGTAGTACGATGTATATCTGAATCAATGTAATACCAACCAGTCCAATCATCAGGGATTGTAAAATTCAAGCTGCAATTATTTACATAATTTGCAACAGCAAGAGGGCAATCAGGATAATTGTATGATACAAGTATATTTGTATCTGCACCAGAATAAATATCTAATTGGCTTCCATCTCGTCCAGACATGAATCCATTAGAGGAATTTATTACAATGAATACTGTATCTCCAGGTTGGAAGTTTGTTGCCGTTTGTGTGCAATTGTCATCCGAACACATTCTTATTGTTACAAGATCGTTTGGGGTTGTAGTTGTTTTTGACCACCCAACACTCGGAATAGGGATGCTCTCTCCAAAACCAGGATCTGAACTATCAAGTGTGATTGTATAATTTTGTCCTGGCGTAACGTCGCGCAGTTTTACCCAGACGCCAAGACAAGCGCTGTTTGCAAAATCCCAATCTTTGCAAATGTATAATTCTGTTCCTGTTGCAGTTACTGTTATAGTAACATTGCTCGCATTGAGTAAAGTAGGATCTACAGCATATGCATTAATCCAAGATTTATCGTGTTCATCTACTCCGGCAGGGAGTTCAAGCGTTGCTGTTTGCACAGTGTTTAATCCGAGTTTGAGTTGTGAGCCTATTAGATTCTTGACGCTAACATGTTTGATGATAGGATCGTTGTATGGTGTTGTGTTTGCTGGAGTGAAGTCTACATCGACAGGTTCATTTATGACAAAACTTTGCGCATCAAGCGTTGGCGCAGCAAATGATTCCTTTGTACTACGTTTTGTTATTACAAATCCTCCATCAATAGGATTGCCGTCCGAGTCTGCAATTTTTAGAGTCTGTTTTGTTTTCTTGAATTCTGCATTTAGAATTAGTTGATTATTGATTGCTACTTGTCTATCTATGATGTACTGTGTCTCATTATTGTTTAGATTAATTCCATCAATAGGGATTGTATTTGTATTGTCTACAATTGCCAAGGTAGTTTCATTAGATGGATTTGTAGAATTTGTAGAGTTTACAGAAGTTGTTGATACTGTTTGTTCATTTTCATCGACTACAAAAATGAATGAATCGATGGCGTCTCCCGTATCTGAAGATACCACTACACGATATGCTCCGGCAGTTCTTGGTTCAAAGACCATATCTGTTTGCATATCCCCAATGAAACGTAACAGTTGAGGACCATTGATGATATTGAGCTTTAGATTCTCAAGTTCTGCAGACGGGGCGTTTAGGAGTATGTGCACTTGTTCGCCTAATTTGTAATGTTGTTTGTCGGTTTCTACTAGGCGGGTTCTCGTAGGCAAAATAACTTCTTGCGAAGAATCGGTTGATGTTGTAGATGCATTAGATGTTATGTTAGTTGTTTGATTAGTTGTGTGATTGTTTGTTTGATTATTTGTAGAATTTATTGTAGTGATTGTAGTATTGATGGTGCTATTAGTATTATTAGTAGTATTTAGTGAATTACTAGAATTATTAGTTACGTTTATTTCGCCGCCATTGGTGTTATTTAGCATGCTTGCTACATTATCTACTGGAGCAATGCTGATGGGAGCAGGATTTTGTACTAGGAAATATAGTGTTTCTAGTGTTTGGCCAGTATCTGCATCTTTTATGAGTAATGTATGTTCGCCTTCGCGCTGTGCGTGAAATCCAATTGCTGTGCCAACAGTCTGCCCATTATATCTGAATGTATTGAGCCCATCGTAGATGCTAATTGTAAGAGATCGTCCAGGATGAGCAAGTATTCTGATGATGACTAGTTGATCTTTTGGAGTTATGCTGTTGCTAATTGTTGCATAAGTTCCTTCAACCGGCGAAGCGTGCACCGTTGTTGATAATATTGCAAATAGCGCTAACAACATTGGTGCGCATAAGAGCGTTAACACAACAATGAATATTGTACGACGGCTCATCGCACATCACTCTCGTCGTCTGTATTATCGTTATTTTTGTTGTTGTTTTTTCCTTTGTTATTTTCTTTTTCGTGTTCTTGTCTTGGATTTTTTTCTTTCTTTTTAGTTTCAGTTTTATTGTCGTTATTTTCTGCAAGAGCAACAGCGGGCATAACAGCGTCTGCTCTAGAAAGTTCATTTTCGATGAACTCTTGCATCATAAGTTCGACTTTTGACGACACTTTCATTGCACGAGAATTGCACAAGCGTTTGAAAGCGGAGAATGTCTTCTCATCAATAGTCATTGTTATTTTCTGCTTACTCATGTGGTCACTGGTGACAGTTTTCTATTCTGCGCGCGTACATCAACTATAAAACCATATTAATATGTAGAAATATGGTTCTCTGACGGTTTCTTTATATACGGTATTTATAAAAATTACGGAAAATTAGGGCATTATGAGTCTTTTTTGAAACCAAAACCGGAAATATGTAACTTCTTATAAGTGATAAAAAAAGAAACGTTTAAATATTAAGTTAGGGTTCCCATACTATATGAGCATCGTCCAAAAAGACTTCCTAAAGAAAATCAAAGACTTCGGACTCAACAGCTATGAGGCTAAGATCTGGACAGCATTATTGTCTAGAGGCGTATCCACAGCTGGTGAGCTCTCTGACATCGCAAATGTTCCTCGCAGCAGAAGCTACGACGTTCTAGAAAGCTTAGAGAAGAAGGGCTTTATCATAATGAAGCTTGGAAAGCCAATAAAGTATATTGCAGTTCATCCAGAAGAAGTAGTTGATAGAGTAAAGAAGAATATTGCAAAGGACGCAGAGCAGCAAGCGCACACACTTGATACTCTAAAAGGAAGCGAAGTACTTCAAGAGCTCATGTCATTGCATAAGAACGGCATCGAAATGGTAGATCCTGCAGAAATTACAGGCGCACTTCGCGGTCGAACAAATTCTTACGATCAAATTGAAGCAATGTTAAAATCATGTGAAGAAGAATTCATCATGGTTTCAACAGAACAAGGAATCGTTCGCAAGGCAGACGCATTCTTTAGACAATTAAAAAAGGCGCATGAACGAGGCGTTAAGATTAGAATAGCAGTTCCTATTTCTGAACTAAACAAGAAAGCAATAGCTGATCTTGCACCAATAGCAACCATCAAGGACTTAAGAGGACTAAAAGCAAGATTCTGCATTGCAGACAAAAAAGAAGTCCTATTCATGTTACTTGACGATGAGACAGTTCACCCAACCTACGATATCGGAGTTTGGCTAAACACACCATTCTTTGCAGCAACCCTAGCACAGCTCTTCGAACTCGCTTGGAAAGACGCTAAAGAAGTAAAGTTGAAGAACTGAATTAATTATTTTTTAATTTATTTTTCATATTGCTAAATGCTTGATGATACTATGACTCAAAATTTACCATCCGAAAAAAAGTACATTCATAGTTCTGATATGGAATGTGTGAAAGTTCCAAATGTTGAAGGATTAGAGTGCATTGTATCCACTAAAGATGATTTACAAACAAATAATCGTTGTTCTGCTGAGTATAAATTCAAATCTCAAAAAAAAGATATTTCAGTGGCATTCATGAATGATTTTGTAGCATACTTCGGCTATATGGTTCAATCACAAAATGTTGCAGATTCTGCTAACTCACATTCTCATTTAGAATGTTTATTGTATGCAATAGCTGATGCCCGTTTTGCGCATTCTTCAATTAGTGTTAACAAAGATAACGAATCGTTTAGCGTAGTATATCGTGGAAAAAATTTTTCGGGAATGGATATTGCAACTAATTTAGCATTGAAGATGATGGCATATGATTGAATATTATACATAAATAATAAATAATAATTTGGTGACTTATGGAACAAGAAACTAAACTTCAAATATTCCAAATGCCTATTATTGTACAAGAAGGGCTTGAAGGAAAATTTAGTGTACGTACTTATTACACAGAAATAAGTTACCAATTTAATGCACCATTACACAGAGCAACAACACCAATAACTTTCATACCAGACTTTCTTCACGAGAGAGGATATCTTATAAGAGGAGATAGATGTGGTAGACCACAAGGATTTACACATAGAGATAACATATCGGAATTATCTGCAGAAAATACAAGTGTCCTAGAATTACATGTAAGATTAGATTTTAAAAAAGGTTGTGTTAATATCGATTATTCAGTTAAACACGATTCTTGGCCGGTAGAAGATGTTAGCGATCTTGTTTTGAAAATGATGGAGACATATTTACGAAAATAATTACAGGCGACATTATGGAACAAGCAACACAACCAGCGATATTATGTGATTTACCACAAGTACTAAAAGCAGAATCGTTATCTTGTAATATTAAAATGCGGGATTCATATTGTAAACTATCATATGCATTTTCCGCACCATTATCAAGAACAAGTTCTCCTACTTTGTTCATACCAGAATTTTTAGAAGAGCAAGGTTTTTTTGTTAGAAAAGGTGAAAAAGGACAACTGTATAATCATACGGCGACATCATCATCTTTATTTGCAGTGGGTCCACACAGTTCATCAATACAAGTATTGTTGGATATCGGCCTTTATAGTTCAAGTGTTCATGCAAAATATCAAGGACAAAATTTTTCTCAAGCACCAGTTCTCAACGATCTTGTTTTGGAAATGATGAAAACATATCTACAAAAATAATTACAGGCGATACCATGTTTACAAATGTACCAATTTTAACAATGCGAGAATTAGGATATGAAGTCTCAGTTACAAATGAAAGAGCTAAAGTATTCTATTCGTTTTTTGCAGCAATATCTAAAGATTCACCAAGAGAATTTATTCCAGACTTTTTAGAAAAACGCGGTTATGAAGTTCCAAAGTGGGGCACAGACGGCAGTTTACACACAGACAGATTTTTACATTCAGATCGTTATTCAAAACTTTCTGCATCAGGAAAAAATGATTCTGATTTGGAAATAGTTGTAGAATTAGATATGACGGGAAAAGTCAATCTAAGATATTCAGGAAAAGATATTTCAGGTTTATCGGATGCAAATGATTTAGTATTAGAAATGATGATTGCATATTCACGAATTGCTATAAAAGAATAATTAGGTACACTATGAACAAATCTCTTAAAACATTATTGGTTGGAACGGGCGTAGTTGGTGCAGGTTCTATTGTATATCTTGCTGGTTATCTTACAGGCACTCGCCATAATGAAGAGTATTATAGACCGACTATAACTATAGGTTACGATGTCAAATCAAAAGAGATTTACTTAAAAGGAGAATCTAAAAACGGAGAAAGCATTCTTGCATATTGGGATAAAAGACATATAGATATTAAAGATCACCCTGGAGAAAAACGAATTCTAGAAGAAATAGCTGCTGGAAAGATAGTATTTCCCCCAACAGAGTTATTGCCAATACTAAATCCTAAAACATTCGAAGTTAGATATAAAGCAAACAAATCCCAACCAAATAAACCAATTCTAGAAAAGAAGTGAGTTGAGAATATGCTTGATCGTAGAGGAACAATCGAGTGTAAGGTGTTTGAAGGAGTATACAGGGTAGAAATGCCGTTGTTAATTGAGCAAGGCTATGAACCAGTTACTGCACAAAGCATTTTTTGGCATCGCGACCACACAGACAATCCATCATTTTGGCGGGATCAAGCAATAGATACTTGCAGCGCAGTCCTATCCTTGCGCGATAGGTACAAATTCTCGCGACGTTCAGAGCAATTGCTTGCAATAAACGTAGATAGTCCATTATATTTTCAAAAAAACTTGCTTGGCAACGGACTTTTGATTACAAAAGAGACATTTGAAGAAATATTATCAGGTTCTCCAGGAATGGTCGTACCAAGTTTTGGATTATCCGAATATTCTAAAAGAGTAAATAGAGAATTAATGCTCAGAAAAATATTAGGCCACAATACAACTGCTGATAAAGTAATTGCTTGTAAAGACAAGGATTATGCAAAAGTATGTGTACATCCAGGAACGCAAGTTCCTACAGTCTTTCCCATAAGAGTTATGGATGTTGCTAGCAATTCAGCGCTTGTCGGGTATTTTCCCGTCGATGGTAAAAGCCTGCTTGTTGGCGTAAAAAGAGTTCGTAAAGATATTAAACCAAATATTCGTGTTTGGTATTAGAAATAAAAGATTTAACAAAAATAATTAAAAAAATAATTAATAAAAACAAAATTATCATCAAAGGTGTTATATGTATCAAAGATTAGATATTAAAACTATATTACCGCGTTACGCATCAAAAGAAGATTATGCTGAACATATTGATCTTGAAACCGCGGGCAGAAAGCGCATAGTTGCAAGCCTTCGTGATAAATTAGAATTTCCTGTGTTGTTTAACAAACCAGTTTTTCATAATTCGGAATTTTCTAGAGAAGAAGTTTATCTTAGACTTTCAAATGCCCAAATATTTTTTAGAGATAGGGCTGCAATATTTGAGTTATTAACTGATTCAACTGAATTATATTTTCAGACAATATTCGGTAACCACAAAGCACTTCAGCTAAAACAAACGGATACTGGATTATACGTGCCGGAATATGTTAGACGGCCAGAACAGGTTAGGATCTGAATTTAATTCAACTTATAGATTTGTTTATGTTTTTAATTTATTGATTAAATTAACTGCTTCTTTATCAAATTTTGAAAACGCAAACCATTTCTTGCCCAAATCCTTTAATGATGCTCCAAAATGATATACTGTTTTATTATCGATAATGAGAAATCTATCGTGAGATTGTTTGAATTCTTTTATTTTAATTAACGGATATTGTGAGTTATATTTAACTAAATCAAGACCTAATTGTTTTGAAATATCTTTTGTAAATATTGTAACTCGTATATTTTTATTTCTTTTAATAAATAATGTTAAAACAGAATCGTCGACATAATTATCAATTAGGATTATGGACTTATTAGCAGTTCTAATAATGTCTGAAATGAATTTATACGCATCAAATACCTGTCCATCAAAAAATATGCCTTTTTCTGGGGTTATATTTCTGCTTTCTATTACATTAAATATCTGTTAAAATTTTTCATCATAAATTATATTTTTTTGTTCTATTGTATTTAATCTTTGAAAAACTTGGACATTAGATGAAACAATCTTTCTTATGATAACAAATGTTCTCATTATGTGAATATTGACTTCTATTGCTTTGTCATTAGTAAGTACGCTTGAAAGATTAGCTATTCCCTGTTCTGTAAATGCATATGGGAGATGTCCTCCAAGATGTTTTTTTGATGGTATCGCATTTTGCGATACCAAGAATTCTACTTCTAATTTATTTAGTTGAAACATAAAATCTGAAGGAAAACGTTTAATATTTCTTTTAACTTGTTCTCTTAAACGAATTGTTTTTACTTCGTAAAGTTTTGCTAAATCCTTATCAAGCATTACTTGTACACCGCGAATAAGATAAATCATGTTTTGAATATCATTTTTATATATGATTATTTTTTTATTCATTATTGACCTCTAGCTTATTATTGTGTAAGATAACAATTTGTGAACACATATTTCAAATTAATAATTTAATCATTAATTGAGAATTATCTATTTCTTTATATATTTCTGGCATAAATGTCCAGTGCTATTTTTAAATAAAATTAAAATTATTATATTATCACATTTTCAACTTACAGGCCTAATTAATTTACTATTTTGGTCAAGAATGATTTGCGTAATGCTTCCAGCGCCAATTACTTGGAAATCATTTGCAGTAATATTTGTATTATGCAGTGCTAGCGATCCAGCACCTTGTGCTCCTGAAATAATCAATTTACCACTACTTAGCACAATGTTTTGATTTGTTTTTGTACAATTATCTTTTGCATTAATATTCCAATTTCCAGAACCAGGCGGCGTACAAGAATCAGGGCTTACAACAATTAGATTATTGCTGCAAGTAGTATTCCCGTCGCTATATCCATCATTAGGTGTTGCACACACACTCCAGTTATTTCCAACAGTCAATTCTTGGCTGACTATTAAATCTGTTCTGTTATTGTATAGTGCAGAGATTTGTTGAGGAGAAAGAGAACGATTGTAAATTTGGACATTATCCATATATCCTTTAAACCAATTGTTACAGGACTCATCTCCAATGCGTGTTTTTAGTGCTGTTGTTTTTATTGGTCCAACCGCACTACAATTGTAGACCGCCGTTCCATTCTGATATAATACTATTAGGCTTCCATTATATGTTGCAGCAACATGTATCCATTGGTTTAGTGGTATTGTTACGCTTGATTGGCATGCTTGACTTGTACTGCTCGTATTCCAGAAGTTAAAGTACATTCCAGTTCCTGTTATGGAATAAAATTGCCAATTTCCTGTCGCGGCACAGCCTTCTCTTTGCGCAGCAATAACTTGCGATGCTGCAGCCGACGTCTGGTATACCCAAGCAGACACAGTTATTTTCGAACCCCAAGAATTCAAGCTACTGCTCGCATTCATTTCTATATATCTTGATCCACTAAAATTATATGCACCACTTCCATTGTATCCACCAGTCGCATTCCATGTTGCGCTGACAACTGTTCCATTGTTTCCATATGTACTATAATCTCTTGTTCTTCCAGTGCCATTGCTATTATTCACGTCGAAGTTCATATTAAGAACTGCAATAGATGTTCCATTGAGTTGCCAATCATAACAAGTTCTTGTTATATCACTATCAGCATCACTGTTGATAACATATGCTGTTAGGTTTTCAATTGCAGTATTTGTACCATTGGTACTGTTAAGCACAATACTGTTTATTATCGGGGGGGTATTATTAATGATTACACTCGCATTCACCCACGAACTATTAGCATATCCGTCATATGCTGTACAAGACAAGGTCCAGTTATCTCCTTTTGTTGTATTAGAAATATTAGTCATATTATTCATGTTTACAAGAATTCCTTGCGTAAAATTTAACCCACCATTGTTGCTATATCCGGATGAGAAAAGAGTTCCATTTTCATACCATTGATAGTAATAACTAACATTTGATGATGCGGTTGATGTTGCATTACACCAACCAATTAAATTACTATCAGTATATGCTGGTGATGTTATGTTTACTGAAGAAATATTAGTTCCCGAAATAGTAAGTATTGATGCGCAAGTTGTTGCTCCATCGCTATAACCATCATTAGGCGTTACGCAAGATGTCCAGTTTTGTCCTCCAACCAATTCAGAAGATGTAATTGTATTCATTTGTGTATTCTGATAAATTGCTAATATTTGTTGAGGTGTTAATGTTCTATTAAAGACCATGACGTTGTCAATAGTTCCATTGAAATAATTAGTCATTCCCGCAACATAATAGCTTCCAATATTAAGTCCGTTAGGAGTGGTATAATCAAGTGTACCTGTATATGACGTTGTATTTTTTAGAACTCCATTAATATAAATCTTTAATGTAGTGCCATCATATGTTCCGACAACATGCGTCCACGTATTCAATGTGATTGCATCACTATCAACTCTTCTCCATGCACCATTATAAAATGCAAATTGAACTTTGTTTGTTGTATCCGCAAACAAATCAACAGCAATACCATAACTTTCTCCTGTAGCTTTTCCATATTGAGCAATCGATTGAACTTTTGTTGATTTAGGATAGATCCAAGCAGATAAACTTACATTTGTTGCTGGTTGTAATATTGTATTTGGCGCCGATGCAATATATGTACTAGTTCCGTCAAATCTATACGCGCCAGTATTATTTACTCCAGAATCAGAATACCAAAGCGCGGTGCCATATATAGTGCCATTATTTTGAGAGGTACTATAATCCCTCGTTTTATTGGTGCCTGCGCTATTTTGGACATCAAAGTTCATATTAAGAACCGCAAAGCCAGTTCCATTTAATCGCCAATCATAAGCAGCATCAACAGGATCATTTTCATTATCTGCAAATGTTGCGTTCGCTATGATATTTTCATTAGTAGTATTTCCGCGACCTGTTGAGTATAAATTTAGAGTTGTTGTAGGAGCTTGACTTGCTACAATCGTAATATTATTTGAACATACCATTGCACCATCTGAAGTTCCATCATTTGGTATTACGCAAGCGCTCCAATTATCGTTTGGTTGTACTTCTCGCCAGAATATGCTTCGTGTATTATTATTGTAAAGGTTTCTAACTTGCTCAGGAGATAATGCACGATTTAAGATAAGTACATTATCTATGGTTCCGTTAAATCTGTATTTGTATGGATCTCCTCTATTTTGTGCACCAATCCATAATGAGTTTGTAGTATTGGCCAATGTATTTGGATAAGTAGCACTCTTAATCAACACACCATTAATGTATAAATACATTGTACCATTGTTGTATACGCCAGTTATCTGATACCAAGTATTTGCAGCTATACTTCCCGCCGGGGAATATGTATAATATAAACCGGCTTGATACGTTTCTATATATGCAGAAGTTCCAGAAATATATATCCCGTATGAATTTGTTGTGGCATCATTACCCTTGAATATTATAAGACCACTGCTAGATGGATTTGTGCAATTTATCCACGCACTAAGTGTTGCCTGCCCATTACCTAATGGGTTTATTCCAGTGCCTAAATCTATTTGCGTATTTACAGCATTGAATTGGTATGCACCACTACCATTCCATCCGCCATTTGAGTTGAATAGTGCGGTTACACTTCCATTATTCGCGTAAGAGCTGTAATCTTTTGTTTTTCCTACTCCCGCACTATTATCTAAATCAAAATTCATATTTACTACAGCAAGGCTTGTCCCATTTATTCTCCAGTCATAAATTGTGTTGGTTGGGTTATTTTCAGAATCAGTAACGGTTGCATATGCAGTAAGATTTTCTGTTGTAGAATTATATCCTCTGCTAGAATTCATTACAAGCGTTGCAACAGGTGCATTATTGAAAATAATACTAACTCCATTTGAACAGGCTTGTTCTCCTTCGCTTGAACCATCACACGGCGTTATGCAAGCAGACCAATTATCACCGCCGTGTAATTCATTACTGACAATAATATTCGATTGGTTATTGTAAATTGCAGTAATTTCTTGCTGAGATAATGAACGATTGAAGAGCATTAGATTATCAAGTGTTCCTTTGAAAAGATATGTTGCTGCATTATAATATCCTCCGATAATAAGAGCATTGTTATCTACTGTTATATTAGTTGAATATGGTTGTGATGCAGTAAGTACACCATTTACATAAATTTTTTGCCACACACCATCATATGTAGCTACAATATGCGTCCAATTGCCAACTAATTGTGGTATTGAGGGTGTTGTAACTTGTCCAATGCCTTCTGTTGTTACTCCATTAAGTCTGAAATATAAAATATTTGTATCATATATTAAACTATAAACGCCCTGTGAGTTGCTTAATGCGCCTTTCATCAGTAGACCATTACTCGAAGATGCTGAAGCATTCATCCATACCGAGATGGATAATTTATTTGTAAAGTTAAGCGAAGGTGAGTTTGGAACGGTAATATAATTTGAAGTAGAAACAGCACTGCCGCCAAATCTATATGCCCCAGTTCCATTCAAACCAATATCTGGTCGCCATAAAAGATCAGTCATTGTTCCGTTATTTCCATTCGTACTATAATCTCTTACTTTTCTAGGTCCGGCAGAATTATCTGTATCAAAGTTCATATTTAGAACTGCTAGACTCGTTCCATTAATTCTCCAATCATAACCATAACAGGCATATGTTGAATCGTTTTCTACATCAGTATATGTTATGTATGCAGTAAGGTTCTCTGCAGTTGTATTTGTATTGAAGGTGGAATTAAGAACAATTGTCGCTGTCGGTGTCTGGCTTTGTGTTATAGTAATATTATTTGTGCAAACTGTTGCTCCGTCACTTCCTTGATCGTTTGGTGTTGCACAAACGCTCCAATTACCTACACGTAATTCTTCAGCATGAATGCTGCTGTAATTTACATTATCAAGCAGTTGTATTTCTTGCCAAGAAAGTGCGCGATTATAGACTTGCAGATTATCTATATATCCATTGAAATAATATGATGGCGCTCCACCACCATACGCACCTATACGTTCATTTGTTTGTCCAGTCTTTAATGTCATATTATAATTTTTTTCACCAACAAGAATGCCATTTACATAGATATATTTTGCACTACCATCATAGACTGCTGCAATATGTGACCAATTATTATTAGTTATTCCAGCAGTTGTTGTTGTAACACTTAAATCATCCATCGTTCCAACACTATTAACCGTTCTAAAATATAATATTGATCCTGAAAAGAAGAGTGAGTATTGTGTATTTACACTTCCTTTTTCAAAAATATGTCCATTTTGAGTTGTAATGCTTTGAGGATTTATGAATACAGAAATAGTAAGGTTTTGCGTATCGAATGCGGCGCTATTTGCAATGTCAATATATTGATTTAACCCATTGAAATAATATGTACCGCTGCTATTGACTCCGCCGGCAGAATCCCACAACGGGCTATTTGTAGTAAGATTACAAATATTGTTATATGTACTATAATCTCTTGTCTTATCAAGTCCAGAGTTATTTTTTAAATCAAAATACATATTTAAGACAGCAATGCTCGTTCCATTTAATCGCCAATCATAATTAGTAAAAACCGTATCATTTTCTACATCTGAAGTATTGCTGTATGAATTAATATTTTCTCCAGAGGTATTGAGTCCTCGAGATGAATTAATAGCCACAGTAATTATAGGTGAATTACTTGGTAGAATAGTTATATTTCCAGTGCAGTTACTTATGCTTTCATTTTGTCCATCATTTGGATAAACACACACACTCCAGTTCTCTCCAGTATTGATTTCACGCCAATTTATTTTATTAGTGTTATTGTTGTAGAGTTCACGAACTTGTTCAGAAGTTAATGAACGATTATAAACTCTTACTTCATCAATCGAACCATTAAACGACATATATGGATAATTTGTTCCGTTATTTGCTGCACCTATGGTAAAACTTGTTGGAGTGAGGGGTGTAGCTGCTGTTTGTGTTGTTGTTAATACACCATTCACATAAAATTTTGTATTTGTTGAATCACGAGTCATGACTACATGATACCAAATATTAGGGCTTGAAAAAGTATATCCCGAATCGATCCAGACAACACTTCCAAAAAGTCCACAAAGTTTTGATCCTGCAGCACCCCCACAATTGCCTATAGTAACAGCATATCCATTACCAACACCAGGATTAGTATAGCCGTTGTATACTATAGCACCATATTGATTAATGTTGGCAGGTTTTATCCACGCTACAAGAGTCCAATTATTAAGTGAACGCGTAGGTACAGTAGAAAAATTCAACATACCTCCTCTACCATCAAAGGTATATGCACCACTGCCATTGTATCCAGCAGTACCATTCCAAGTAACATTTCCAACCATAGTTCCATTATTTGCATACATACTATAATCTCTAGTCATACTTTGTCCAGCACTATTATTAATATCAAAATTCATGTTAATAATTGCAAGACTGGTTCCATTCACTCGCCAATCATATGCATAACGAAGTGCATCATTATCTATTTCAGAACTCATTTGCGGATAGACGGCAAGATTTTCTAATGTTGTATTAAATCCTCGACTGCTATTAAACGGCAATAAAAGAATATTTGTTACCCAATTCTGAATTAGAACGCTTGTGTTTTTCCACGTACTATTTATTTGTCCATCATAAGCTAAACAGCTAAATGTCCAATTCTCATTTTTTGCAGTTATGCTTTGATCAACATTTGCTAAATTTCTATTTATTCCCTGAGTATAATTGCTTCCACCATTATTATCGAAGCCAGAACTATACGAAGTTCCATTGCGGAACCATTGCCAGTAATAACTAAGCTTATCATTATTGCCATCAGTTCCATTGCACCAACCAAGCAAAGTATCATTTGTGAATGCACTTGCAGGTACGATGTTGTCATAGGTTATTGGTATTGAATTGCTGGCAGTTACTCTGGAGATATTACGTGCTGTTAAGTTAAAATATGCATCTCCAACAACTATTTGGCAAGTCCAATTTTCTGCCGCATTAGTTGTGCCCTCACCTACAGAGCCCACTGGATAAAATATGTTATTTGCGGGGATGATGCTTGTAGCTTGAGCATATGCCGTCGTGCCATTGTAAATTGTCAAATACACATTTGAATTAAAATCATCAACATCGGATGTGTTAACGTAACAAGTGAAATTCTCGCCAGCGTACAACGAAGTAGGATTATTAAGCGTGCCATTCATAGTTATGTTAAACCCTATCGGGGCTGTATCGTTTGGCGCAAGAACTGATATAATAATTCCCGTAGTATTTTTACTAAAGTTATCTAATATTCCGCTTGGTGTATAAAGGCTATTATTAAATACGTTATTAAAAAGAAGTTTGTAGTTAGGATATATGAGCATTTGTATTGCATATGTTCCAATGTTAGAGTTATTTGTTGAATTATCAGTCCAGATCATCTGTGTTTGATTCCAAGTTGTTGTTATGTTACGCGTAATATTTATTGTTGTATTGACAGAAAAATTTGTAGTAAGTGCTATGCCTGCAACATTACCAGGACACACAGCATTGCTTGAAGAGGTGCATAAGAAAACAGATCCTGAAGTTCCATTAAGATAACCACTCGCAGCGTTTCCACTACCAACACTAATATTATTTGTTACAGCATTAGTGGACATTATACTTATTCTTCCTCCACCACCAGGGCCACCGGGCCAAGTACTAGATACTGTATCTCCTCCTCTAACATCAAAACTACCTATTCCGTTTATTGTAGTTGCTGAAATATAGATACTGCCACCACTACCTCCACTACCAATATATGATCCTCCATTTGCACCATTCTCTCCTCTAGAGATTATTGTACCATTTAGTGCTAAATTAATTGCAGTTAGTAATATTACTCCACCACCCGCACCACCCGTTCCCCCACTTTGCGAAGATCCCCCTCCACTTCCAAACATCATAGGATTTATTATATCCCCATAAGTGATTGTATTAATGGTGCAGACCCCGTATCCTTTTCCGCCCATTCCCGCATATGATGCTCCACAACTACCAAGACTAGAACCAATACCATATCCAGGACCTGCACCATTTCCAGTATTTGATCCTCCCGCATAACCCTTTCCCGTGACGTTTATTGCGCTGCCAGAGACAATGTTTATTGTGTTTGCAGTAATATTGATTAAGTTCAGAGCATTGCCAGTAACTGTTAAAATAGAATTGTTTGTTATTGTAACATTTGAATTTCCAATTATTGGAGTGTTTAGGTATATTGTTCCAGGGTTGAATGTTACTGTTTTTGTTATGTTGAGCGCAGTACCATATATTGTTGTGTTAGTGATGTTTAGATTTGTGAATTTTCCATCACTAATTGTATTAGATATGTTTGTTATTGCAGTATTGCTGTATATTCCATTATTTATTATTAATGTACTGTCGTTTGTTGTTGTGTCAAATAGGTATGTTGTTCCTGCTCCGCCGACAGAAATACTTCCACCGCGGCTAAAATTACCGCCGGTGTTTAATATATTATTTGAAAAATCATTGTTGTTATAGTATATTGCTATTCTTCCTCCACCACCCGCACCACCATATTGTAGAGTACCTACACCTTCATTTCCTCCGATTGTGCTTATCGTTCCATTTCCTGATAAGTTGTTTGTTGTGATGTATATTGTTCCACCACTACCTCCTCCTCCAGGATAACCACCACTAGGTGCAGTAGTTCCATCGGCAATTAATGAACCATTGACGTTAATAGTTATTGCATTTAATAGAATCACTCCACCACCATTGCCTCCTCCCACACCCGTAGTTCCTCCTCCTCCACTTCCAAAATTAATCGGATTAGTAATGTTGCCATTCGGAGTAACATTTCCATAGCTAGCCGAATAACAATTTCCACCAACACCCCCATAAGTTCCACCACAACCCGCACCCGCATATATTCCTCCTCCAGGACCTGCACCATTTGCACCCACACCACCACCCGCATAACCATTACCAGAAACATTAATCGATCCTCCCGCGAGAATATTAATGATATTTGCACTAATATTAATAAAATTTAATGCATTACCATTAACTTTTAAGATGCTATTATTCGAAATTGTAACATTTGATGTACCGATTATTTGATTGTGAAAATATATTGTTCCCGGGTTGAATGTTACTTTTTTTGTTATGTTGAGCACAATACCGTATATTGTTGCGTTAGTAATGTTTAGATTTGTAAATTTTCCATCACTAATTGTACTGGATATATTTGTTGATGCAATATTACTTAACAAGTTATTTGTTATAATCAATGTACTGTCATTCGTTGTAGTATCTAATAAGTATGTTGTTCCTGCTCCGCCAACTGAAGCACCACTGCCGCCAGTACTATAATTACCGCCGGTGTTTAGTATGTTGCCTGATAAATTATTGTTCGTGTAGTATATTGCTATTCTTCCACCACTGCCCGCACCACCATATTGTAGAGTCCCACCACCCGCATTGCCTCCGATTGTGCTGATTGTTCCATTTCCTGATAAGTTGTTTGTTGTGATGTATATTGTTCCACCACTACCTCCTCCTCCAGGATAACCACTACCTCCTCCCCCACTAATACCATTAGCAGATAATATTCCTTCAAGATCGAACAATGTTACATTTAACAAGATTATTCCACCACCAGATCCACCTGAGAATTGGTTACTACCTCCTCCTCCACTGCCAAAACTAATAGGATTAGTGATATTGCCGTTTGTAGTAACATTTCCATAACCGCTAAATGCACAACCACCTCCTACACCGCCGTAAGTTCCGCCGCAACCAGACGTTGCATCTATTCCTCCACCAGGACCAGCACCACTTGCACCAACAACACCTCCTACATAACCATCGCCAGAAACATTAATTATTGATAATGCATCAATTGTCAAATTTATTGCAGTAATATTTACTATAGATAAACTATTAGCAGTCACTGTTGCATTTGTTATTATGACGCTTGTTGCATTAATAGAACTATTTGTACCATTGCTGAAGGTAAATACGCTACCTCCCATGATTGTAATATATTCACAGTTAAGTGTAGTATTTAGAGTATAGTTAAATAAGAAAACTCTATTGCAAGTTGATGACGAGGTATTACTTATTTGTATTTGCGATGTACTAATTGATAAATAAAATGGACCTAAAATATTGTTAGATGCATTATATGTTCCTACGTTAATATTATTTAATGTTATATCATAGTTTGTATTTGTTAGATTATAAATGTAATATGTCACGGCTGCAGGAGTTGTTGCGGTCTCATTCCAAATTGCGTTTGTATAGTTCCAATCTGTTGTTAGATTTCTTGTTATATTTTGGCTTAAGGTTATTCCATATGTTGTATTAAGTGATATGTTTCCTATATTTCCAGGACAAGACATATTGCCGAATGATTGACATTGGAATAAAGTTCCTATGCCTCCTGCTTGTTTTCCTGTACTTCCACTAATATTTACAATTCCTGAGAACGTATTATTCTTAAAATTAAAACTTACTCTACCTCCTCCACCTCCACCTCCACTACCTCTAGAGCCAACACCACCTATATTAGAAATAATACCATTACCAGATAAGGTAGCAGTATAAATAAGAATAGATCCTCCACTACCTCCTCCCCCATCATATACTCCACCACCAGTACCATTTTCACCATCAGCAAGAATTGATCCATTAATGATAACGGTTGAAATTGCATTCAACAAAACTACTCCCCCACCTTTTCCTCCAGGACCTGTCCACCAACCAGCACCACCGCTACCAAACATTGTTGGAATAATTATGTCATCATATGAAGCACTATTAGATTGATCTCCACCCGCAGGACAACTATCTCCCCCCATACCACCGTGTACTGCGCCACCGCCACAAGCATAGTATGAATCATACCAGCCACCACCTGGACCTTCCCCATTACCCCCTATTACACCACCACCGATATAACCTTTAGCTCTAACATCTATTCTTGATAAATTATCAATTGTAATTATGTTTGCAGTGATATTCACAATGCTTGCATTATTTCCATTTTCAGTTATTGTTGCATTAATTAAATAAAAATTATTTGTTATAATAGAACTATATGTTCCATTTCCAAAAGTGAATGTACTGCCATTTGTTATTGTTACATTATCACAAGTTATAGATTTATTGAGAATATAATTTTGCGATACTGTCCAATTACCATTTGTGCTTGGACAAGAGGTATAAGGATTAACTATAAGCAATCCCGTTGTACAATTTGTAACTCCGTCAGTAGTTACGTTGTTAGGCGTAACGCACACTGTCCAGTTATCTCCTATTTGCAATTCTTGACTGACTATAATATCTGAACGATTATTGTATATTGTGTTTATTTCTTGAGCAGAAAGTATGTGATTATATATTCTAAATTCATCTAATGTGCCGTTAAAGCCCGTTCCATCTGCGGCGTCTGCACCAATGACTGGTGAATTAATGCCAGGTGATCCTATTGACGATAAGAATGAACTATTAACTACTCCATTAACATAAAAAGTAAGATTACTTCCATTATTTGTTACTGCAACATGTGACCATACGTTCGAGGGAGGAGACCAAGAAGATATATTTGATATTCCACTTGCACTCCAAGAAAGTTTTCTATCGCTAGCGTTTAAGTATATTTTATACTGAGTTCCTTTAATTATTATTACTTCAATAGACCCTGTTGCATTAGTAGAAGGTTTTATCCAAAATAATACACTTATAGTAGAGACATTCGATCCGGTGTTATTGTTGATTCTAATTGATCCATCTAGTCCCATGAATACAAATGCACCAGTACCATTTATTCCTCCTGTCGCATCCCAATTAGGAAAATTATTTCCAAAACCTTTAGTTATTGTACCGTTGTTTTGTAATAAAGAGTAATCTTTTGTTTTATTAGCTCCTGCACTATCATTCACGTCAAAATTCGCATTAAAAACTGCAATAGAGGTTCCATTTAATCTCCAATCATAAATAACGTTAGTCGTATTCACAAGAGTTGCGTATGCTGTAAGATTTTCAAGCGTTGTATTTAGTCCAGATGTGCTATTCATAACTAAAGAACTAATACTAGGATTTGGCGCAGCATAAACAAGATATATGGATGAAACAAAAGCAATAGCTAATATCAGAATAAAAATAATGTTATGATTAGTGCTGTCTTTTTTCATATTCTACAACTCTGGTGGTATTTTATGGTTACGGAGTTTATTTTCTGAGTTTGATTACCGTCAACAATTGTTGGATATTTTTCAATTGATTATTTTTTACTATTTTTTGAAATTATGATTTTGAATTTTTATTTGATAATTTTTTATTTAGTCATTTTATTGTCCTTCTATTATCAAAGCAGTTCCATTGTGATACATTCTTGCTGTGCAATTTGCATTAAAGCACAAACTGTAAGTAGATTGAACACTAACATTGCCATTAGTGAAATTAGATGAACCATTAACTTGAAATTTCACCATGGGAGAAACAGTTCCTACACCAACATTGAACAAAGTTGAAGTTACAGTTGTTGTATTAGTCCAACCTGCAGCAGATGATTGATATGGAACTGCTGAGGAACAAAGCGCGTTTGATGCAGTACATACTTGTGCTCCATTTGAGTAGATGTTTATTGCTGTAACATTTCCTGTCGTTGTAAGATTTCCACTAACAGTTACTGTATTTCCAGATTCAGTAAGTATGCTATTTCCAAGAGTTCCAGTTCCCGTCCATTTTGTTATGGTTCCAGATGTTCCTGCTCCAGTAATATTTGCACCACCAAGCGATCCAGGGCAGTTTGTTCCATTCTGCATGCAGAGCGATTGGTCGTATTGTTTTAATGTTCCATTAACGATGACGTTAATTGATCCTGTTCCAAATCTAATATAATTTGATATGCCTGTTTGTGAAGCAAAACGTATATCTCCTGAGAAGCTATCAAAATATAAATCGTTATTCCATGATTGTATGGTTGGTTTTGAAGGTGTAATCAGTGTACCGTTTGCTTGAATATCAAGACCTGAGCCATATAGCAATGTTGCTGTTTGCAAGTTATTTGCAAGAAAGCTTCCTGTAACATTTATATTTCCAGTTACATTATCTCCTAATTTCAGTATATACAATGAATCGTGGCCTGGATTGTTTGCAGCAATAACTGTATAAAAAGAACTAATAGCAATTATTGAAATAATAAAAAATCTAAAAAAGCATGACTTGGCAATCATGATATCACACTCTTTCTATAAGGTATGACGTTGCCGCGTAAGTATAAATCACCTGTTTGTAAATTCGCGTAGGCTAGAGTGATGCCTTTTTTATTATTGAAGGAACCAGTTCCCGGAGGTGGCACAATTTGTCCTTGTTCCTCATGCAATGCTCCGCGCAATTGCAAGTTACCCGCCGCATCTATCCAAATGGTTGGTACAACCCCGAGGGTATCGGTGGCATAACCAATTGAGAACCTATTATTATTAGATGATGCGTTTGTATGTTGCACGACATCTCCTGTCAAAAGTAAATTTCCAACTGTGCTAAATCTAGCAATAGGTTCTCTATTATTATCGAACCAGAAAATATCTTGTTCTAGGAAATAATTTGTAGTGCCATTGAGTAAACACTCTATTGGTCGTTCATTAGGATTTTGATTGGAGCAATCGAGCGTTGTATTTTGTATAGTATTTATTGTAGTATTTGTTTGTGCGTTTGTATTTAGTGTTGTATTAGCGTCTATTGTAGTATTTGTTTCGTTTAATGAATTATTTATTTTTGTAGTATTAATTGTGTTATTTGTTGTTTCATTTGTTGTTGTGTTTATCTCAAGTGTAATGTTTGTTTGTGTGGTGGTATTTGTTGTTTCGTTTATTGTGATATTTGTTTCAAGAGGAGTAACGCCTACAACACTTAGTTCAATTGTTCCTGTTGCTATTTCTTTTAGGTCACTTGCGTATATTGTTATTGTTTGATTTCCGTCTTGCATTGGTGTTAAAGTTAGTGTATTATTTTCTATAGTTAATGTTGCAAGATTGGTGTTTTCGGTGCTGTAGTATATTGTATCGCCGTCAGTATCTACAAAGTGTTCTGCAAGATTCACAGTTGTTGTTTGATTAATAGCAATCGCTTCGAATGGTGTTATCAACATTGGTGCAGTATTTTCTTTTAATGTTGTTTCTATGTTGGTGAATGTTAGTTGTGTTGGTCCTGTTGTTTCTATTATGATGTCTCCGGCTGATGCTGGCATTGTGCATGTATCTACGCACAGATTTGAGAATGTTGTTGTTCTATCTCTTGAGCCGATTAAGATAGGTAGTCTGTATGTTGTTAGATTGCCAGTGTCGTTTGCTACAATGAGCAGTGTCATATCAGTTGCTGGTGCGGTGAATGGTATTGGTGTTTGTGTATTTGTAACGCCGTCATCTAGATATGAGTTATACGAAATAGGAGAGTTCTGTATAGTGACTTCTTCACCCACAGCATAGCTTGGTTTTGTTGTGTGCGGTGTTCCATCATTGCTGGTAATTGTTCCAATAAGAAGCGTACCATTGTTTGTTTTGTAATAAACATTAGCAGTTCCGTCGCCAAAGAGCGTTCCGCTGATTCTCATGCTGGTAAATTCTTGCGTAGCATGAATGCTCATATTGCCGGTATAATTCTGAAGCGGAACATCAAAAGTAGCAAAACCTGAAAGTCCATTATTTATCGTTACAATACTTATGATTATGCTAAGAATAGCAATTAAGAAAACAACAGAAATAACAATAGTTTGTTTTCTGGTATTTATGAAGTCTTTGAGATGTATTTTTTGTGTTTGCTCATTTGATTTAGAATCAGAATTTTGTTTTTTATTTTGTTCTACAATATTTTTATTTACCAATTCATACTGATTTATAGGTAATGTTCCTAAAGATTCTATGAGTGCATCATATTCATATTGTGAGATTATTCCATTTTGTAGTCCTTGCAAGGCTTGTTCGCGTAAGAGGTCGTTAGTCATTTATGCACCCCTTGCAATTTACGTAATTTCTGCTCTATTGCCTCTTCATTCTCAATATCAATACCGAGACGTTCAAGCATTGCAAGTTCTTCTTTTGCTTGCCGGATCTTTTTTTTGGCATTTGCTTCAAATCTGCTTATTGCTCCTTGCGTCATTTTGAGACGCTTTGCTATTTCTGTCTGGAGCAAGCCCTCTTTTCGCAAAGTTAGAATCTGAAGTTCTTTTTCTGTTAACATAACGTCTCTGTTTTTGGCATCATAACTAGTATACAAAAAATATACCGTTAATTAGTAATATGAGTATTTTGTTATATAAAGGTATCTGGTCCCTTTTAAGGCGCCCCGAATCTCTTAAATATACGTGATAGCTCCTAAAATCATGATTGACATCCCTTATCCTGTGGCAATAAAAAAGCTCAATGAGGCAACATAACTAGTATACAAAAAATATACCGTTAATTAGTAATATGAGTATTTTGTTATATAAAGGTATCTGGTCCCTTTTAAGGCGCCCCGAATCTCTTAAATATACGTGATAGCTCCTAAAATCATGATTGACATCCCTTATCCTGTGGCAATAAAAAAGCTCAATGAGGCAACAGGCCTATCTATAGCTGAACTTGAAAGCAGGATACAAGCAAAAGTCAAACAGCTTTCTGGGTTATTATCTCAAGATGGAGCAGTTCAGATCATTGCAAACGAACTTGGTGTACAGTTATCTGCTCCAGCGCAAGCTGGCGGAGACTACAAAATCAAAGAATTGCAAATTGGCGCAAGAGGCATCTCTGTAGCTGGACAGGTTCTAAAAAAATACGATGTCAAAGAATTCAACAAAAATGGCAAGCAAGGCCGCGTCGGCTCCATGCTTATTGGCGATGAAACAGGTTCTTGCAGATTAGTCTTCTGGAATGACCAAGTCGATGTCTTCATACAGCTCCAAGAAGGAGACATTGTTGTTGTACGCAATCCGTTTGTAAAGGAATCATTCCAAAAGGACAGATTGGAATTACAGCTTAATACTCAATCAACATTATTAGTGAATCCTGAAGGCGTTACTGTGGAGCGAAAAGAGTATATCCCACAACAAGAACGCGCTCCAGCAGTACAAAAATACATTAAGGATCTCGACGGCAGTGAAGATAATGTAGAAATCATTGCAACAGTCTTGCAAGTATATGACCCTAGATTCTTCGATTGCTGCCCACAGTGCAACAAGAAAGTACTTGGTGAGAACCAATGTCCAACACACGGTGAAGTAGTTCCAGGACTTAATTGGAGCATGAGTGCAATTCTCGATGATGGAACTGGAAATATTCGAGCATCTTTTTGGAAACAGCAATCATTGAAGCTATCTGGCAAGTCAGAAAAGGAATTCTCCCAATACAAAAATGATCCTTTAACATTTGAAGATATCAAAAATGATCTTCTTGGAGAATTTGTCAAGGTTGTAGGCAAAGTCAAGCGCAATGAAACATTCGATAGATTGGAATTCACAGCACAACTTGTTTATACCGACGTTGATCCTGCTGCTGAATTGCAGAATCTTGATAAGAAGATGGAGCAGCAGAGAAACTCTAAGCCAACTCCAGCTGCAGATGCAGATGTAGAAAAGCCTATTGTAAAGCCAGCATCAAAAAGTAATGATGGCGAAGAAATAAACGTTATTCAAGACGATGTAGTATCTCTTGATGATTTGTAGGGTGGTGGCGTGTTAGAGCGTTCTAGTAATACATTCTTTGGAGAATCTCCATCGAGTTTAACAGATAATGCATATTCTACTAGAATAAAATTTGATGTATCAAATGGTGCATACCCGCAAACAAAAGAAAAATCTAGCAAATTAGGTTCCTATAATTATATTCCAGATGATTTTGAAAGATATCAATTAGCAAATTCAAGATTGTCGCCATTAACTTCATTAGCACTCATTCTTGCATCACAAAAACCAATATTATCACGACAAAATTCATTTACAATTTTGCCTAAAGTAACTGGTCGCTTTGATGATGCTCTTAGACACTATACGAAGCATACACAACAGTTTATACTTTCAGCAACCGATCCGGAAGGAGAGTCTTTAGAGTATAAAATCAATGTTTTAGTTCCAGAAAGAATTAGTGCTTTTTTTCCAGAAACATTTATGAATTCTATTAGATAATAATTATTTAATTGATAAGAAAGAGGCGCTGCCATGAAAAAATCAAAAACTATTCAATCAAAAAGCAATAATAATGGCGTTGCAAAGAAAAATGCAATCTTCTATATCGCTGCAGGTGCAGGGTTGTTTATTTTACGTTATATCCCGACGGTACAATACGGTGCAGGAGCTATAACAAAATGGTATAGTGTTGATGCAGCAAACTCGTTTTGCAACTCATTTTTTGGCATGGTAGCAGATAATTGCAATTGGGTAAAACCACTAAATGTCATCATGATAGTTGGCTCCATAGGACTTGTAGCTTGGGGAGTATACAGTTTGTATAATCTTAACAAGAAATAAGTTTTAATGCTGAGATAATTGATGCAGAGTGTGTGTAGAGTATAGTGTAGAGTAAGTAGGATTTTGTAATAGTTTAATTTTAGTTACTTAGAATAATTTTTTTACTTCGTGCTGCAAAGAATTACTGTAATTCCATTACATTTTTAATTCACGTGCTCTAAATCAGATAATGTTTGCACGACAGCACATTATTTTGACACAATTGACTCTCATACCAATAGTCTTGCCTTTGTTCTTTCTAAGATATGATATTAGTGTCCTGATGGTATTTTTGGCATCAGGATTTTTAGGCTCGTTGCTTCCAGATGCTGATGCCGATGGTAATCCTGCAATATCTCGAGCAAGACCATTATACTATGCATTGCGATTGCTCGTCATAAAGCCAGTAGTATTATTCTTCAGAATATTTGTTCCAACAAAACACAATGTTGAAGATTTGCATCGCGGCATCATGCATTCACCGATCGGAATTCTATTCAGTACATTGTTCATCGTGGGGTTGTTAGGCGTAATAATGTATTTTGCAAATGCAATAAGCTGGTGGCGTTTAGGAACAGTATTTATCGGCATTTATGTAGGACAACTATTGCATATGCTTGAAGATTCGTGCACACCAGGAGGCATCAATTGGGCATTTCCTTTTGGTACGGCAAAATTAAACGGAAGCATTTACACACACGATCTGCAAAAGAATGCAAAGTTCAGAGATATGCGGCCATTCTTTTTTTATATGATTCTATTGACGATTAACCTGATAATCATTCTTTCATATACATCATTTTCTTTTATGACAGACATATCTTTAACATTAATTTATCCTATAATTATCGCATTGCTTTTATTAGCATGGCTCTTTATTATTTATGTTGCAAAAAGCAATTCTGGATTATGGCGACTAGGATAAGTTGTCGGATTTAAGAATGGCGAATTAGAAGATTAGATTAGGAATATTGATTTTTTTGATAGGATAATATAAATATTTGAATTTTTTATAAGTTAATAATTGATATTTGCTATATGGAACTTCCAGATAATCTAAAGAAATTGTATCGACATTGGAATTACCATGTTGTAGATGGTGTAAGAAATAATAAGTCGTTATCTGCAAAAGATACATTATCTATAAAAGACATTTTCAAAGACGAGGATCTTTTCAACGAAATGAGTTGGTTTATAGATGAGAGAATATCTATTTGGAAAAAGAGAACTTCACAAGCATCAGCACCATATACAAAAGATAAAGTCCTATCTACATATCGTTTCTGCAATATCTTTCGAGAGTTCGACAGGCAAACTATAGAAATTCACACAATGCTTAATCCTTTGCGTGATGATTTCGAATTGTGGCTTTTGAATATGTTCTATTGCAGGCTTGTTGCGATGCCAGAAACAATATCTAAAGTTGGATTATTATCTTATGAAGAGAAAAAGAACAAGATTATTTACAAAAAACTTATCGAATGTCCTTCACCAAAGTACGGCGTTCCTTATGTATTTCCCATCAGCACAATTATGAGAAGCAATACTCCGACAAGAGAATTGTTTCTTACACAATACTTACCCAGTATAATGAAATTGGTTGCAAAAGAAATACGAACGTGGCATAAAAAATCAGTCTATGATGGTGTAGAAAAAATCCTTCCGTTGTTTGGTTACAATCATTCATTTCTATGGACTGAAGTATTAATTGATGTTGCATATCAGTATCCTGAGTACATTGACCTTTTCGCAAGATTTCCGATAGGCCCAGGAGCAATACCAACAATGAAAAGAATCGATGATAAAAAAGATCCTTCAATATTAGTTTCAGAACTTACACACATAAGAATCGATGTTGGTTTAACTCATAATAACAAACCATTGCTTCTCTCGGCAGAGAATTGGGAAGGAATAGGATGCGAATTCCGTAAATACACCAATCTCAAGAAGGGCGAAGGAAGAAAAAGAATCTATTCAAAAAAATAAATTAACAAAATAAACAGATAAAAAATTAATAATCTAAATTTTTTAAAAAAGTTTCAGCTGTCCACACTTTCTCGTCAACAACTCAAAAAATAGACCACTGGACAAAGCCTCGTGGCGTATTTAAGCAGAGCGCGTTCTATGTAGTTTGTTGCCGAAAGGCAGCACCCCTTCCAACCCCTAATTTGCTAAGGACCCCCCCGCCGCTGCCATCGCGGGAGACCTTGCTCCTGTTTTTTTATCACCCTTTTGGTGAGTCAATGCAACGGTCGGAATGAAACAAAACACAAACGTAAGGTGGTGCAAACATGCAAACAAACACAACATATCGGCCAAAGGCTGCGCCAGCGCAGTTTGAATTTGGAACAAAGCAAGAATTTGGAAAACAAGAACAGTATAAGGAAAGTTATGCAGAAAAGCGTGTTGATAATCAAGAACAACATGCTTCTTCTTCAGCGCACACAATGCCCATAAAGAGCTTCAAGTCTGGTTCTATACAAGTCTCTATTTGGGAGAATGAAACACTAGGCCAAGATGGATTACCAAAGACTTACAAGACAGTTTCATTCGATAGACGCTATAAAGATAAGTCTGGTGTTTGGAAAAGCACCAATAGCCTGCGTTTAAACGATCTACCTCGCGCAACGCTAATTCTACAAAAAGCCTACGAGTACTTGATACTAGTAGAACACGACGATATAGAGGCATGATGATGAAAATAAACAATCGCAACATGAAGAGAAAATCGTTGGAAAATTACGATTCTTCATCTAGCAATTCGTCTGGATTAATGACGGAATGTGTGATGAATGAACAAATTTCGCAAACTAATAAAAAGACGGAAGGTGTACTAATGAAACAAGAAGTTGTATTCGAAGAGATGGATGTTGAAGAAATCAAACCAATCAAAAAATCAAAAGCAGAGGCAAAAAGTGTGAAACAAGCTGAAATTACCGATCTTCCGGGCGTTGGCGGAGCTACTGCAGAAAAGCTAGCATCTGTAGGCTTTGACAATTTAATGTCAATTGCTGTTGCAACACCGGGAGAATTAGTTGATGCTGCTGGCATGAGTGAAGCTGTTGCACGAAAGATAATTCAAGCCGCAAGAGAGAGTCTCGATATGGGATTCAGTTCTGGCGAAGACCTTCTAAAAAAGCGCGCTTTAGTCATGAAAATCTCCACCGGCGTCAAAGAGTTTGACAGGATTGTCGGCGGAGGATTTGAGACGGGTAGTATTACTGAATGCTACGGCCAATATGGTTCTGGAAAGACCCAGGTTGCTCATCAGCTTGCTGTAAATGTATATGCTGAAGATCCAACTGCTGTTAGTGTGTATATTGATACTGAGAATACGTTTAGACCCGAACGCATTGTACAATTTGCAAAAGGCAGAGGACTGGATGGAAATGATGTTCTAAAGTCAATTCGTGTTGCGCGTGCTTACAATTCTGATCATCAGATGTTGCTTGCTGAAAAAGTAGATGATCTAATCAAGGGCGGAGCAAATGTCAAACTCGTTATTGTTGACAGTTTGACTGCGCATTTTAGAGCTGAATTTGTTGGTCGTGGAACATTAGCTGTTCGACAGCAGAAGATCAATAAACACATGCACTTGCTTGCAAAACTTGCTGATATGCATAATCTTGCAATTTATGTGACGAATCAAGTCATGGCAAAGCCGGACGCGTTCTTTGGCGATCCAACTGAAGCTATCGGCGGCAATATCGTGGGCCACAATAGTACCTTCAGGTTGTATTTACGTAGAGGCAAGAAAGGAACTCGTGTTGCTAAGCTTGTCGACGCACCAAACTTACCTGATGATGAAGCAATCTTCCAAGTCACAGAAGAAGGGCTTATCGATGTGTAAATATCAATTTCTTTCTTTATTTTTTTAATTTCTATTTATTAATAAAAATACCCTTCTAGAGTAGTAACATATATAAATGCTCCTTGGTTCATCTCTTCCTCAGAGTTAGTATGATGAACAAACTTCAGACGAAAGTAGGCGAATTATCCGAAGTAGTTGGTAAAGCATATGAGAATATTTCTTGGAAATTCGCAGCACCATTACTCGCTTCACCAATATTTGCAGAATACGCCAATACTTACGTTTCAAACAAAATGCATGGAACACACGAAACATCTTTTAGTACTGCGGGAGATTTTGTACAACTCGCAATAAGTGAAGCAATAATTGCAGGAGTTGGATTATACGGCGCATATAATGATTTGAAAAATAAGCAGAAACATGAAAAACTACTAGCTTCTAAACAAAAATACAAAACATTATTCGAAGAGACTAACGGCGGGATATATCAGACCTCTTCAACAGGAGAACTGTTGCTTGCAAATCCCGCACTGGCACAAATGCTAGGCTATGACTCTATCGAGGATCTAAAAGAAAAACTATTGTCAGTAGCTAATACATATGCAGATCCTGATGCACGAAAGAATTTCTTAAGCATTCTTAACGAGAAAGGAAGCGTTCATGGTTTAGAATTGCATTTGCAAAGAAAAGACGGTTCAAAAATATGGGTTTCCGAAAGCGCAAGAGTAGTAAGAGATGCTACAGGAAATGTTCTGTTCTATGAAGGAATCATGCAGGACATTACTGTTCGCAAAGAACTAGAAAAACAGCTCAAAGAGTTTGGTGATAGAGATTCTTTAACCGGCCTATACAGCAGAGGATTTTATAATAGGAATATTGAAGAGATAGTATCTTCTTGTCAGGCGAATAACCAAAATTTAGGAATTATCCAAATGGATCTTGATAATTTCAAACCATTAAACGACACTTGGGGGCATGACAGGGGGGATAAGGTTTTAGCAACTTTTGGGCACCAGTTTAGTTCCGAATTAAAAGAATGTGATTATGCAATAAGATTTGGCGGAGACGAATTTCTAATATTACTTCCAGGCGCAGACATGAGGACTCGTAAAAAAGTTATAGATAGAATAAGGCAGAAATTGCAGCTTTATAACAGATTCAATAACCGCGATATAAAGTATAATATAGAATTTTCTGCCGGATTCGCACTACGAGAGCCTAATGCAACAGAAGATATTGATTTTTTCATAAAACAATCAGATCTTGGAATGTATGCCGATAAAGCCAAACGAAAGAGCAAAATAAAATTGAAAACGCAATAACAATTATTATAAATGAAATTTCCAAATCATATTATTAAGTTATAGCACATTATCAAGTTATAGTATAATAAATATTGAAGGTGTTTTTATGGTCAGTAAAATAGCATATGATTACACATTACAAAATGGTCCAAAAACTGCGCAAAAAGACTTTTACAATAAACTTATTGTGGGAGCAATGGCTGTAAGCATAGTGACAACAATTTTTATTGGCGCAGCAAAACAGAATACTCACAGAGTTGTATATGAAAGTCAGTATGTTGTTAGCAATGATGATAATTGTACTTTATCGAATCCCAAACCCTCAGGTTTAGAAGTCGCCATTTTAGAACCGGCGTATAAGAGATGAACTGATAATCAAAGAGTTTATAATATACATTCTCGGTATTATTTTTTTATGGCAAACAATTTAGAAGCGGTTCTTGTTCCAAAACAAAAAGTACCTATTGCATTGAGTTTTAAAGGATTTGTGCCGGAACCCATTGTACTAGAATTAGTTGTATCTAGACCAATAAATATGTTGTTTAATTATTTTGATTCTGCCGCAAGCATATATAATAGAGAACGTAAAGGTTTTGTCTTTCGTAATGGAAATTTAGAAAATGATTTTCTTAATGATGTTGAGCGCGCAGATTATAGATTAGATTTTCTTAATAGATGGAAAATAGATTTAGATGAATATAAAGAAAAACGAGAGCAAATATTAAAAATGTATGAAGCAAAATAATTAGAAAGAATAGAAAAAGAAATTAAAAAATAATTTATAAAAAAATCATTTCTTCAATTTAACCATTGCGCCCATCATTTCTGCAAGTTCTACAGGAACAACAATTACAGTATTAGATGCTGAAGGTCCAAGACCATCAATTGTTTGCAAAGTTCTTAGCTGCATTGCACCTCTTTGCTTATTCATGATCTCTGCAGCCTTTTCTAAGCTCTTTGCTGCCATCATATCTCCTTCTGCTTTAATTACGGTTGCTCTTTTTTCACGTTCTGCTCCTGCTTGTCTGCTCATTATGCGCTTTAGGTCGTCAGGAACTTCTACATCTTGCAGTTTAATATGATGAACATCTAGTCCCCAACCACTAGTTTCTTTCTTAACATTAGAACCTATCTTCTCGCCAATCTTTTCTCGTTCTGCAAGAACAGAATCTAATGACATTCCACCGATAACATCACGTAAAGCGGTTTCAGCATAGTTTGTTATTGCATACTCATAATCTTGCACTTTGATTACAGCAGTATTTGCATCCTTTACTTTGAAATAAATAACTCCATTGACACTAACAGGAACGTTGTCTTCTGTCATCATCTGCTGCTTTGGAATATCTATTGTGCGAATACGCATATCAACTCTAGTCATATTTTGAAAGATTGGAAAAACTAATCTCAGACCCGCTTCTCTGGTGCCTGTATATTTTCCAAGAGTAAATACAACACCAGTTTCGTATTGTTTTATTACTCGAAGACTTGCGAATATGTATAATGCAACTATAACTCCGACATAAACCTCAATTGCCATAAATCAACCCCCTAATTGATATGATTATGTGGTAGAAATTTATATATGTATTGGTGTGGATTTAATAAGAATAATAATCTAATAAAAACAATAATTAAAAAAATAAATTAAAAAAAGAATTCTTAGTTAATTAATCTCTTCAGTCTCGTCCAAGATCATATGTCATGCTAACAGTCATGCTTAATGATACTTTTTGTGGACTAATCGGAGTTGATCCTGCAACATTTGCTAAGCCGGCGTCCATTTTGGAGTTGTAATACCATGGTTGGTATCCTCCTGATTCGCTAATTGATGTGACTTTTCCAAGTCTTGTATCAGCTGCTTTAGCTAGTGTTTCTGCTTTTGATTTTGCAATTGCAGTTGCTTGAATCAAAGCTTGTTTTTTGTACTGCTCTTCTGTTGCTGTTTTTAATTTGAAGTTAACATCTTGTACATTGTTAGCTCCAGCAAGTACTGCAGCGTCTAAGATTGCACCAACTTTATCAAGATTATCTGTTGTAACCTTAATTGTATTTTGTTGCAAGTAGCCTTTATCCTCATTTACTTGATCTTTGCCGTTCCATTCTACCCATCTTTGTAATGTGAATCCGGTTGTTTCAATCTGGTCTTTTGTAAGGCCTTGAGCAGCTAATGCAGCATTTACTTTTTGCATAATTGCTTTATTTTCTGCACTTACTGTGGCAGCATCTTTTCCTCTAGTATCAACAGATAGCATAATTACTGCTTCATCCGGAGCAACTTCTAGAACCTGCGTTCCAGAAACAGATAACGAATTTTGTTGTTGGTTTTGTTTTTCATGAGCATTATCTACTGCAACGATTGCAACAACCATTACACTAAAGACTGCCAAGAATAATAATCCTAATAATCCCTTGTTTAGGTCCATAGTTTCACCTTTTTGTGCTTTATTTGTTTTCATATAGATAATAAGAAGTAAGACGTATATAAATCATTTCGCAAGAATGCAACTAGGATTGGAGTTATTGCAGAAGATATTACGCATTCATTCAATCGTCGCCAAATGCGAGATGTGTCGTAGTCTTGCACGAAGGTCTTCTCCGTGTCCAGCTCCTATGATTAGTAATATTTTCTTTCCAGGGTTTTTACGTACAAGAGAATCTATGTTTCGCGCCATTACAATGTTTCTTTCTTCAACAAGGACTTTATGCAAATTTGGATAACGTTTTTTCATAAGGTCCAGCAAGAACTCAATCATTTTGTCATCGGGAACTTTACTCATATCAAAAGCGTATTTCTTTTTTGAGAATGGAGCACTTATAACATCCCAAACCACTCGCATTTTTTCCTTGAATGTGAATTCTTGCGACAATCTTCTAAGAGTAATGGCAATATCTTGATCGACAAGAGCAAGTTTCAGGTTTTTTTCTTCTGCAATCTTAACGCCTTCGAGCATATCGATACCGGGTTCGACTTTTACCATTCCACCAAGTTTTTTTTGCAGAGCACGTCCTAGTACTGCAAACATATATCCTGTAACGCCAATTTGCTTTATCATCGATAATGGAAGGCGTTCGTCTTTCTTACCCGCGGCCTTATCTTTTAGCGCTTGCAATCTGTTTTTATCTAGTTCAATTGCTATAATATCAGGATTTATGGATTCAGCCGAATCTCGAATATGCTTTGCTGAAGCTTCAGCAATATGGCTTGTTCCGACGATATGGATGGTTGCTTTAGGAATTATAAGCTCATGATGTTCAGCATGCATTTCATGATGATCTTCTAATTTTTTTAGTTCAGCCACATCATACAAAATAATGTGAGGTATAAAAAAGGTATGTAGAATGTTGCTTATTTTGCAATGGCGCTAAAAATTAGACTAAGAATGAATATCAATATCAGGATTGAAAGAACAATAATAGATAAAACAAAACCAAATACGGCAAGAGTTTTTTCTTTGTATTTTCTCATATACAGTATATCGATGATAAAGTTATAGAATACTATTAGCAACCATATTATTGCAAGCCAGATGAATATCTTGCTCGATATTAGTGAGAATGAATTGTCAATAATCTTTGGTATGAGATAAATTAGGTCAGCAACTAAAATGATAAATAATACAAGAGCTACGATAAAACTGATCATCATCTGCGTTCTAAGTCCAGTTCCTTTACCGCTGTGCTTTTCCATTTTCATAACTACTTTAATCTAATAGATAAATCTTGTGTTGTCAATAATCAATTTGTTAGAAGAAATGAAAATAAGAATGAAAAGAAGGAAACAATGTAAGTTAAACTTACTCGCGTTTCGCAGAAGCGAGAGTTGCGAGTAGGTTACGAGCTTACTTGCGGCCGCGTGCCATCTTTGCACGTGATACGTCGCCTTGCTTGTCAAGGAAGTATAGGAATCCCTTCTCTTTCTTGATGCCGACTTTAGTGACTTTCTCTTGCTTTCCGCCTTTCTTGCCACCACGTGCCATCTTTGCTCTGCTAACGTCTCCAACCTTGTCGATGAAGTATAGGAAACCTTTGTCCTTCTTTACTCCTACTTTTTGTACTTTTTGTGCCATAATTTCAACCTCACGGTGTTAGTCGTGAGGATATGTTCCCCTCGACAATACTACTCCCGGTAATATTTGCTTTTAAACCTTTCGAATTTCTCGACGGATTGATTGTCGAGAAAAATAATTACTATATGGAAAAATATTAACTCCGACGAGTCTTTAGTCATACATTTACCATTCTCGACCACAATATTATATAATGGCTAAAGGTTCAAAATATCTATGCTTATATGGATTTTAGCACTAATAGATATGTTAGGCGCAATATCTGCCGCAGGGATTGCATTAGGGTTTCCCCTCTATTCTTTGCAGGCAGCTTCAGCACTGGGTCTTATTCTAAAAGGAATAGTATTCTATGACGATGTTGTAAGTTGGCTCGATATTATTTGCGGCATAATGCTCTTTATTCTTTTTTGGGCAAGCATGCCAACCCTTGCTCTTGCAATAGCGGTTTATCTTGGGTTTAAGGGAATAATATCTTTCTTCTAAGAAATATAACTTGCATGGCTCCTGTAAATATTTTGAAGTTTAATATTATTTTAATATCGTAATTAATGCTTGAAGAATTGGTTATATACCCATAAGCAAAGCATGCCCAATAATAATGATATAACATAGAGGATTATGCCTATTTGTACAGAAAGGACTGTAAGTAAATAGCTAAGTGCTGCAAAGATGAGTACTGTTGCAGTCATGATAATATACCACGTGCCACTAGATAAGAACACTTCAAGACCGAATGATGCTCCTCTGAAATACTTGAAAATATCGAATGCGCGGCCTTTCGTGCTTTTCTCAATAAATGGTATAGGAATGCAGGCATATATTGCAAATAGGCATACTGCTACGATAAGATGCAAATAGAATACAGATCCTGTTGCTAGATATAATGGGCTGAATAATAATGTCCATAATAATATAGCTAGAGGGAATGTTGCAGCAACAACTCCAATCTCCCATCCTTTGTAAAATCCGTGGAATTTTCCAAGACGTAAGCGCTCTGGTTGTTCAAGGCTGAATCCTCCAGGTAAAAACATTGGCAAGTATCCTTTGCTAAGTATTGTGACATAAACACCAATGAATAAACCAAAATAATGTGCTTTGTAGTGCACCTTATACCCATAACGTATGGCTACAATCTTGCAAATCCATATTGTTATGATAAGTATGGTGAGAGTGGCCATGAACATGAGTGCTAAAGCTCGCACTCCAGAACCCGCATCAAAGACTGTATCTCCCCAATCATTGAATGTTAATGCAAATGAAGCAAAAAAAGCAGTTACCATCATCGCAATAAATTCATTTGCCGAGAATGTAACATACTGCTTTGCATTGTATACTGTATTAGACATATATGTTCTCTAGAGTATTCTATTTAAAAAAGTTTAGTCGGAATTTAGTGATTTAGGCTAATATGAGAATTTGATAACAGAAACAAGTTCTTTTTTACTAAGAGCCCTATTATAGATGAGTCCTAAGTGATATGGTAGTAATTCTTTTCTGCTAGCATCGGGGCTTGTACCAACAAGATCCTCATCTGTAATTTCTTCCAACGTTTTTACATCAATAGAGGTGATTCTGGCATTTGCAGTAAAACTATTGAATCTTGGTAATGATGATTCATTTCCAGCCTCATCAAGTAAACGTAATTTGATATCTTCTCCAACACTTGTTCCTTTCGGGTTTGGTCTTTTTCTATTCCCGGGGCGTATTGCAGTAGTCATTGCTTGTTGCTCTAGTAATGGCAAGTAAGGTTTTCTAAACCATAATTCATAAGGAATTTGAGCAAATCCCTGCGCAAATATTGCATCCATTACGCGATCTGCTGATTCTTCAACATTGCAACCATTAACATAAACGCTAGCATCGGCCTTAGAATATCCAGGAAGTCTCTCGTGATATGCATGACTTACTTCTTCATCACTCCAAGCATTGGCTACAGGCCTATCAAGTCTACTTCTTGTACGTCGCAATAATTCTTCATAAGGAACATCAATAAAGAAAATCTTTCCATCATGATCATGGAATGTTTTTATGTTGCGATCATCAATTACTGTTCCACCACCACACGCAATTACCACATTCTTCCTTTGAGCAAGTTGTTGGACAACTTCGCGTTCCAAAGTGCGAAATGCTTCCCAACCATGTGTCTTGATGTATTGATCATGATGATAGCCAAGCACTTTGCTTATCTCTTCATCTACATCTGCAAATTCTCTATCAAAACGAGTAGCAAGATATCTGCCGATTGTTGTCTTGCCAGCTCCGCCAAACCCCACAAGCACAATGTTTTTTTCATTTTGGCTGGTTTGGTTATTAGTTTGATTATGAGTCGTGTCTTCCATAAATGCCGGCCTGTTTGAACATTATATCTTTTACCGTCTTAGCGTCTAGCATACCAGGATGTCTTTGTTCGAATTGTATTATTGCTTGCCTTGCAACCATCTCTAATCCATCTTGCAAGTTATTGTATCCTGCAGCCTTTGCATATTGTAGAGTTGTAGGGAGTTCTTTTGTCAGATTCACATCGGCAATCAAAGCACTTTTTTGTACATGGTGCATATTTGCAAGTGCGATTTCAAGATCACTTTCGAATTTTTGTTCAACGATATGTCCAGTCTCATCTGTAGATACTGGACCAAATGCAGAATATTTTGATAGGTATCCTTCACCGCCTTTATCTGAAGTATTGATTATTGCATCAGCATCAAATAGTGCATTTTTAAGAGCATCTTCTCCCACGGCATGTACTTTTTTGGTTGTGTAGTAATCATTGATTCTTTCTACAATTTTTTCTGCATTTTCTACAGTTCTATTTATTATGAGTATTTCTCTAGGATTGTATTCTAGCAAGGTGAATGCTATTGCAGCACTCGTTCCTCCTGCGCCAAGAATTACTATTTTAGATCCAGCAATAGTCTTTTTATGTTCAGAAAGCTGAGTCATTAGTCCATCAACAAATCCTTCTCCATCGCTATTGTACCCAACGAGTTTTCCATTTTCTTTATGTATTACATTTGCAGCACCGATTTTTTTTGTCAATGGATGCAGTGCACCATAATCTGCAAAGAATGGAATTATTTTATCCTTGAATCCTGCGCCTGCTCCTCCACCAACACATATTGGGTCGTCTCGCACAGCTTCAAGGAATGCGCGAATGGTCTGCTCATCTGGTTGTCCGACAGCAAATACTCGTTGAAAGTGTTTTCCATGTTGTTGTTCTATTTCATGATAAACGGCATTCCACATCTTAGGTGAGATTGCAGGATAATCTTTCTTTATAAGAGTAAGAACTAGACCATCAAGCTTGTCGATTTTGGTAAGATCAAGGTCGTTTACTCCACCACTAAGTTCTGTTCTTTTTAGATCTCCTTGTGCGATTTTCTTTAATACATCATCACGTAGTAAGTAATCGTTAGCGTCAGGAAGCATTGCTAGGCGTATTGTGCCATTTGAGAACAGATTTTTGATTGTATTTACCATGTATATAGGGGTTGTACCTTGTTTAAATTAGTTTTCGATAATCTCTCCTAATTTAATCCAAATTCGAAGTCAATCTGAAGGTGTTTTGGTGAAATTTTAAGTCATAAGTTTTGAGTTATATTATAGAACTACAATTGTGGTATGATTTTCTCCAAAATTAGGCAAAACCTATATAAGAGATGGCTCCAGCCTTGTATTGCGTTCTTGAGCTTAAGTTCAGGAATGCCCAGGTTACAAAATGTACGGAGAAAGAAATTATGAAGGCGGCCGTGGCAATCGCGGCGGAAACAACGATAGGCAAGATTCAGATAGGCAAATGACGCCTCCTGTACGTGAAGGCGAAGAGATCGATGTAACAATCGAAGCTGTCGGAGAAAAAGGCGACGGTATTGCTAAGCAGAAAGGCTTTGTACTCTTCATCCCAAACACCAAGGCCGGAGAACGCGTGCACATTAAGATTACACGCGTACTTGCAAAAGTCGGTTTCGGTCAAGTTCTAGGTCCAGCAACAACAACTGCTGACGCTGTAGAATCAAGACCGCAAAGAGCACCAGAACCAGAGTTCAAATCAAATGAAGAGCTTGATTCTGAAGACTTCGGTGATGACCCTTCTGAATCTTCTGATAATGAAGAGGAAGAAGAACAGCAATAAGTCCTTAATTTCTTTCCTATTTTTTATTCATTTTTTATTATCTATTTTTTGTTTTAAAATTCTTAAACGACACTGTAGTAAATTATTATATTTTTTTGTGTAACAAGTATCAGGTTTTTCTTATTAAGAAATATGAACGATTGAAAGTTAGAAGTAAAAACTGTTAAAAATAGTAAAGATGGTTAGAAATAATAATTAGAAATTAAATCAAAATTTCATCTCATCCATTCCAAACAGTATCGTTAATTAAAACATCACCAACATGCTTTCGTGCTTCACCACGACGGTGTTGATGTGCTAGAATTATTGGAACAATTGTATCTACAAGAATTTGTTTTAGTTCGCTAGAGAGCAATTCTCCAGATTCATACTTTACTTTTATTTCAGCTAGTTTTTCATCATCTGGTTCAAAGTATGTTAGCCATTGGAATGACATATCAACATCGACATTTCCGCCGTGCTTTCTATGCTCTTCAACAGTATCTTTTCCACCGCTGAATGCATATTTCATGACTTTTTTACGTATTGTTGCAGGATCATCATTCATGAAAATTGTTGAATTCTTTTCAGATCCTGTTGTGCTCATTTTTCCAGGACCGCTTAGCGGCGGCAAGAATCTACAATGAATTGCTGCAGGTTTGTAATAGCCAAGCTTTGGTAAAACATCTCGCGTTACTCTAAAGTGCGCATCTTGGTCGATTGCATAAGGAATTAAGCAAGGAATATTTCTTTTAGCTAGAACGCTTGGCAATATGCAAGGAACTGACTGCATGCTAGTATAGAAAATTGCTCCGATATTATGTTCATTAGTGAATCCGAATACTGCCTTAGCTGTTGAAAAATTAATTTTTTTAGCAATCTGTATTGCAATAGGGTATAGTGTTGCACTAAATTCTGAGTCGATGAATATCTTTGTTTTTTTAGTATCGAATCCTACAGCTAATACGTCGAGTACATTCTCGTGAGCAAGACGATTTGATTCATTGAGTGTTAATTCTGGTTTGAATAAAAATTTTTCATCGTCTGTCATCTGGAACCATAGTTCTACATCATAGACATCCTGTAACCATTTTGTGATTATCCACGGGATAAAGTGTCCTAAATGCATATCTCCTGATGGACCACGTCCTGTATACAAGAAGAATTTGTTTCCTTTGTCATACTCATCAAGAATCCATTTAAGGTCTCTATGGGAGAAGAATATCCCTCGACGGATAAGATGGTGGAGCTCCATTCCTTTCTTTTTTGCATCGTGCGTGAGTCGTTCGAGTAGTGCCTTATCTAATCGTTCTGTTCCAAATTCCTTTATGAGCTTGTCATAATCGATTTTACCCTGGATATCTGCCCATGGATCGACTTTAGCAGTCGCGTTTGCTGTCATAACTTGCACTTATTAGGGAACTCTTATAAATTTACCGTCACACCAGTGAGTATGGAAGCATTTATTTCTTCAAAATTGGTTGTAAAAAAATCAAAAATCTCAGGAAAAGGGGTTTTTACAAAGGACCCAATCGTTGAAGGAGATATCATCATCGACATGGAAGGTAAAATCGTTGAAAAGAACGATAAATACACCATACAGATCAATAATCGAGAGCGTTTGCGTGGCGAACTCATTAACAATTACTTCAATCATTCATGTCAGCCAAACATAAAAGTGCAATTCTTCTCTAGAAACAAGCCTCGTATAGCATTCACCGCACTACGCAACATAAAAGCAGGAGAAGAAATTTGTAGGGATTATACCACAACAGAGTGGGATTTAGATGAGAAGTTCATGTGCAATTGCAAGAAGACTGGCTGTCTAAAAGAGATTTGCGGTGCACGCTATTTGACGAAAAAACAGCAAGAAAAGATCTTTGAGATAGCTTCACCATTCATCTATCAGAAGTTCCAAAGCTGAACCTTGGTATTAATGCCATATTGGATAGATAAACCATTTCTCGACGATGATTCACCAATATGTTTATAAATAGAGATTCATTCTTAATAGCTAAAACAGAGAAAAACATAAGTTTCGGGGATTACCCGGGAAAATAACAAAATTACTTTCTTGCAAATCCTCCAATAATACCTCAATTGCATTATGCATTGATATTATTGTTAACATAAAATAGTTTTTCGGAGAAATATATGACATTAGAAATTATCCCAATAGGAGGATTTAGTGAAGTCGGCAGAAACTGCGTCGCAATAAAACACGATGATGAAATCGTAATTTGCGATATGGGTTTGATGCTCGATAAGTACATTGAATTTACAGAAAGCATAGACCAGCAACGATCAATGATTAATGGTAAAAAATTAATCCAGATAGGTGCAGCACCAGATATGAATATCTTAGGCGACTTGAAAAAATATGTTGTTGCAATATGTGCAACACACGGACATTTAGATCACGTCGGAGCAATACCATTTCTGAGCAACAAGTTTGATGCAGATATCCACGCAACACCGTTTACTGCTGAAGTGATAGAATCATTATCCAATAGAGATGGGCTTCCGCTAAAGAATAAAATAATTAGACACCCAATCAATAGCAGATTCAGATTGACGAGAAAAATCGATTTGGAATTTATCAACGTAACACATAGCATACCAGAAACAGTAGCAATAGCAGTACATACAAGAGATGGTACTGTAATTTACATGAATGATTTCAAATTCGATGTAAGCCCAACTCTTGGGCAAAAGACAAACACAAAACGTTTGATACAATTACGAGGAGTTAAAGCATTAATTATCGATAGTCTTTATGCTCATAAAAATGAAAAGTGCCCATCTGAGAAAATTGCTGAGCAAATGCTCTATGATACATTGCTCGGAACAGATACAGAAGGAAAAATGATTATAGTTACAACATTCTCAAGCCACATTGCAAGATTAAAAGCAATAGTGCGACTTGGCGAACAGTTGAATCGTAAGGTTGTTTTTTTAGGAAGAAGCATCGATAAGTATACTGCTGCATCAGAACGTGCAGGAATTCATTCGTTCAAGGGACAAGTGAAGATGTATGCTTATCGTGATAAGATTGAAGGCTTTCTAGCAAAGATGGATGATCCTGGAAAATATTTGCTTGTAGCAACCGGTCACCAGGGTGAACCAAAAGCAGTCTTGTCAAGAATTATTACAGAAGGAAAATTGAAATTACGCCCAGATGATATTGTTGTATTTTCAAGCAAGACAATTCCTGCTGGCGACAATGTAAAGAATAAGGCAAAGCTCGACGAGATATTGCACAAAAAACATGTTCGCGTATTCAACGACGTTCACGTCTCCGGCCACGGCGCGCGCGAAGATCACAGAGTCTTATTGCAATTGCTTAAACCAGAGAATATCATTCCAACACACGGTGGAATCAAACAACTTGAAGCATTCAAGGATCTAGCTACACGCGAGCTTGGTTATAAAAAAGAGAAAGTGCATATATTGTACAATGGAAAGAAATTGTTGTTAGTTCCATAGATATATGTTAAACGCAATAAAACGTGATTTATGACATTTCAAATATCTCCAGTAGTAGAAGGCGAGAAGGCCGCATGGTATGCCAAGAACTATGAGAAGATAGAAGACGATATCAGCAAGGTATTTGAGAAGTTAGATACACCATTTCTTGATGCAAAAATAAAACCAAAGACTCGCGTGCTTGATGCAATGATGGGTAAAGGCCGTCATGCGATTCGTTATGCGAAACGTGGCACTTTTGTTTGGGGTAACGATTTAAATCCACACATGGTGGCTCTAGCTCGTGATGATTCTCGCAAAGCAAAGCTTGATTCTACGAAGATATGGTTCTCATGTTGTGACGCAAGAACACTCAAGAACGTGCCGAAGAATTTTGATATGACCATTGCAATGTTTAGCGCAGTAGGAACTGTTCCACGTTCAAAGAACAGGCAGCAGATTATGAATCAGCTCGCTAAACATACCAAAAAAGGCGGTCTTGTTATCGTGCACGCTCACAACAGGCTTGATGCATTCTTTGAAAAAGAATTCTTTTTGTGGGTCGTTGGCAACACAATAAAGCCATCAAAAGGATTTGAGCGCGGAGATATTCTCTCAGACTACAACAATCTAGCGCAGATGTTCAACCACCTTTATACTCCACACGAATTTCGCAGGTCTTTTGAACTAGCAGGACTGGATGTTGTAGAAGAGCATTACATGGATTACGACAAGAAGAAGTTCATCACTGGTCCTTTGAAAAAAATCAAAGCAGACGGATTTATCTTTGTTGGAAAGAAGAAATAGCTTTCGATTATCTTAACTTTTCAAATAATTCCATTGCACCAACAGTCACACCCATGATTCCTGGAAATGATGCTGTTGCGCCGACAAACCATAAATTCTTTATCGGGCTTGTGTATGTAATTCTATTTAGATTGTAATTAGATGGCGTAATTCTGCTTCCATACACATTTCCATTGGGAAGACCGAGGACTCGCTCCATATCAATTGGGGTATGGACTATTTTTACTGCAATTTTTTTTGATAAATTTGGTATATAGTTTTTCTCTACAATTTTTATGAGTTCGGCAGTTATTTTTTTAACAAATTTATCATATTCTTTTTTATTAGTTATATATAATTTTTTAAAATGGTCATAATTTGTAAATGTAAGAATTTCTAGTGTATGATTATTTTTTGGGCAAATAAATCCAGGATCAGCCAACATCGACGGAGCCGATATGAATAGCCACGGATGGCTAAAATCATCGTGCTTGATTACTGACCAATACTCGCTATCAAGATCTTTTTGGGAATGATGCCAGATATTCTGTTTGTTTAAAAAATGTTTAGAAAGATCAATTCCTTTTATTCCCAAATATACACAAAATATTGAGTCACTATACTGATATAAGTATTTCTTAGGCAAATGCTCTTCTTTTGCTAAATGCAATGTTAATTGTGGGTCGATATTTGAAATGAATTTATTTGCAGAATAAACTCCTGTTGTTGTTTCAACCGATGTAGCTCGTTCATCAACAGTATTTATCGAGATAACTTTTGAGTTAACAATAACTTTTCCACCATTTTGAAGTATAATGTCTTTTATGCTTTCAACAAGAAACAACATTCCTTTTTTTGGGAAATATCCTGATTCGGAATATGCGACATCCATCCCCGCATACATTAAGAAAGAAACCTCATGAGGTCTTGCTGATAAATTTCCCATTCTTCCAGCAAGTATTGCACGTAGTTCTGTTGGAAAATTGAACTGATTGAACATATCATCAAGTGTTTTATTGAAGTGGCGTATGATAGTAAAATATTTCCAAGGTCTTAATAGGATATCTGTTTTTGATAGTACTTTGTGATATCCATCTGCTTCAAAGAAAGATTTCTTTTCTAATTCAAAAAATTCTTTCAGACTTACTTCGTGCTCAGGATATAATTTGCAAAGTTCATTACAGTAATTATCTATTCCAAATGGTACTTCTATTTTTTTATTCTTTACAGAAATGATATCGTATGATTTTGAGTTCATTTTATTGAATTGAACTGTTTTTTCAAGATCTAGTTTTGTAAGGAGTGTGTGCATAGGACCGCCAGGTTGGCAACCCATCAAGTATTGTACGTCATGGCAAAACTGAAATTTTCCTTTTTTGAGTGTATATGCGTGACCACCGACAGCATCATTTGCTTCAAGTAGCAAAACTTTCTTTCCATCTTTTGCTAAAAGCGCGCCTATAGCTAGCCCTCCAAAACCGCCGCCGATTATTATGTAATCATAAATTACTTTAGAATCTTGAGTTGTCATTATATTTTCCCACCACCCCACACATTCTATTTTCTATTTATAAATGATATGCTCTGTGTGCAAGAGGTGAGTGTTGATTGTTGTTCTCAAGATAGTCAGTAGGATTTTCTAATAGTTCTAGTTTCCAGTTTAGTAGTTAGAATTTACTAGTTCTAGTTTAGTTTGAATTTTAGAATTTTTTATTTTTTTAGGCGCGAAGAATTATTTTCTTTTTTATTTCTTTGCCGCGAGCATCTATTCTCCCTCCCTCGTCACTTACTGCGTTCGTTCCTGCGGTTTCGCGTCTCATTACATTCGAACCGAAACGGTCCGAGGTTTTGCGTCGAATTGCCTGCACCAATCGGCAATTCTCCTGGTTGGTCTCAAGGCGGCACTTAACGTACTTTTCTCAAATTTCCCTTATAAACCTACGAAAATGTTTATATACGTCGTAGTGACTCTACAGCTTAGTAGGGGTTAATCATGAAAATCACACTTGCAGAAACAAAGCTTCTCAAAGATAGCACTACAATAATCGCAGACCTTGTTAACGAAGTACGATTCAAGATATCGCCAGATGGCATGGAACTTATCGCAATGGATCCTGCTAATGTTGCAATGGTCATCTACAAGCTTCTCTCCAGCGCATTCTCGGAGTATCACGTTACAACCACATCTTACATCGGGGTTAACCTCAACGACCTTAAGGGTGTTTTTAGAAGAACCAAGCCTCAAGATACAATGACTCTAGAACTTGCTGAGAACAAACTAAAAGTCACATTAAAAGGCGGCAGTAAGCGTGAGTTCTACTTACCACTTATCGACATCGATGAGCGAGAACAAAAAATTCCTAACCTATCATTCACAGCAGTCGTACACACAAACTCTGATGTGCTCAGCGACGCAATCGATGATGCTGATATTATCGGCGAGAGTGTAATTTTCTCAGCAGATGCCGAAGCGTTCACTGTAAGTTCAAGTTCTGACCTATCAAAAGCAGTTATTGAAATACTCGCTGACGAAAAAACAAAGATCAAGGCAGCAGTTGAAGTCCGCTCAAAGTACAGCATTGAATACCTAAAGAAGATGGTACCTGCCGGAAAGCTCGCACCAATCGTTGAAGTCAGCTTCAGCAAGGATTATCCTCTAAAGCTTGATTACAAACTTATGGACAAGATGGAATTAATGTTTATTTTAGCTCCAAGAGTAGATAACGATTAGCATAATTATTAATTTTTTTATTTACTTATTTTTATTTACTTATAATATAGTTTTTTTTAATAAGGTAAATTGCTATGAGAGAAAATCCTAGGCAAAGGTCGTTAGTTTTTCCAATTGTGAATAACAATATTCTATTAGGCTTGAAAAAAGAAGGACAGGGCGCTGGAAATTATAACGGGTTTGGCGGAAAGCAAGAAGAGACTGATGAATCAATACTTCATACAACAATAAGAGAGCTGTATGAAGAAGCCAATGTCAGGGCAAAGATTGATGATTTAGAAAAAGTAGCAATCATTGATTTTGTTTTTCCATACACGCCGAAGTTCGATCAGCAAGTCCATGTTTTTTTTGTGCGTAAAATAACTGGCGAGCCAAAGGAGACAAAAGAGATGGCGCCTTTGTGGATTAATCTTGGTGAAATAGATTCTTATTACCCGAAAATGTGGGCGTCAGATAGAATATGGTTTCCACCAGTATTGAGAGGAGAAAAACTCATTGGAAAATTCATCTGGAAAGAAGACGGCAAGACTGTGGACAAATATGATTTTAGAATAGTACAAAATTTTGAAATATAAGTTTTTTTAAATTATTTATTGTTGCCAGACTTATTTATTTTAATTATATTTACTGGACAATCTTGCGCAGCTTTTTCGTTTTCTTCTAGTACTGATTCATCTATTTCAAGAATATAGATATCTTTTATATTTGTGCTACCAACGAGTGTTGTTTTGCCGTCAGTCTCGTCTATTTTCCAGGTATTTGGAGCGTGCTCTACACAGCTGTTGCATCCTATGCATTTTTCCCTGTAGTGTATTATCTTTATCATTTTATCAACATATTTTTTTATTTAATTTTTATTTGTATATTCTTTTTTTGAGGTTGCGAAATTTATATTCGTACTCCGTACGAAGTTTTACGTCGAAGACCCTGCATGAATCGGGTCTTCTCCTGATTTAATTTCAAGGCAACCTCTTTAAAAAAAAGAACTTTACGATTTAAACTATTTATTTTTACTATTTATCTTTGAATACATAGACCTTATCACTTTTCCTTACTAGTTCGGGAGTCTTTATTGTGACAATAGTTCCTTTTTTTGCTTCACTAATTTCTTTGCCATCGTAATCTTTTATATTATCAACTTTCATTTTCACAATGCCGGTTGTAGGACCTGTGATTACTAGCTCGTCGCCAATCTTGAATTCATTTTCTTGAACGTTAATTTGTGCAACTAATGTTTTTGTATAAACATGTTCTATTGGTCCAATATTCTTTTTTTCTTTTGTAGTTTTTGCACCGTAAGTTGCCGACCACTCATTAATCTTTTTCCCCATGTAGTAGCCGCCTTGCCAGAATCCTCTATTGTATACGGTGGCAAGTTCTTTTTCCCACCCTTCAATTTTCTTTTTTGTATAAGTTCCTGCCTTAATAGATTCAATTGCTTCTTTATAGCATTTGACTGTCGTAAAAACATATTCCGGAGGTTTTCCTCTTCCTTCAATTTTGAATATTGTAGCGCCAGCATCTATTAGTTTATCCATGAATCCTATGGTGCATAAGTCAGATGGCGACATGATGTATTTATTCTCAATTTTTAGTTCATCGCCCGTTTCTTCATCTATTACTCTATATGCTCGTCTACAATTCTGCAGACAAGCTCCACGATTCGCACTAGAATTGTAAGTGGCAAGCGACATGTAGCATTTTCCAGATATTGCAACGCATAATGCTCCGTGCACAAATATCTCTATTTGGATTAATTTTCCGCCAGGTCCTCGCACATTTTGTTTTTTTATTTCAGCACAAATTTTCTTTATTTGTAGCTGTGTAAGTTCTCTTGCTAGAACAATCACATCTGCAAATTTGCTGTAGAATTTTACTGCTTCGATATTTGTGACATTAATTTGCGTGCTACAATGCACCTCTAATTCTATTGAGTTGGCATATTGTATTGTTGCCATATCACTTGCAATAACTGCCGATACTCCTGATTTTTTTGCAACATCACAAATTTTCTTCATTAGTGCTATGTCGTGATCATAGACAATTGTATTCAAAGTTAGGTATGATCCAACATTGTTTTTTTTGCATATTATAACTATATTTTTCAAGTCTTCAGTTGTAAAGTTATTTGTGGATCTAGCCCTCATATTGAGCTGTTCTATGCCAAAATATACCGAATCTGCTCCTGCTTTAATTGCTGCAGAAAGTGAATCAAAGGTTCCTACAGGAGCCATTATCTCGTATTTTTTTGCAGTTATATCTTCCATAATGACTAGTATTACTGGTTGTTTTAAAAAAATAGCGTATAAAATAGCGTATAATTAGTATATATTTTGGATAACATATTTATAGATTTTGAACAACATCAATTTGTTATGGAAAATATTATGAAAAAAATAATCTACAGAGCTGAATCTAGAGGAACTAGTAAGTTAGGATGGCTTTTGTCTAGATTTAGTTTTAGTTTTGCAGATTATTATGATCCTGCTAGGATGGGCTTTGGAAAGCTGCGCGTTCTTAATGATGATATTATTGCACCTGCGCAAGGTTTTGATTCACATCCGCATAAGAATATGGAGATAATAACCATAGTTCTAGCAGGAGAACTAAAGCATAAAGATAGTACCGGTGTGACTGAAGTCGTAACTTATGGAGATATTCAAGTAATGTCTGCCGGTTCTGGTATCATACATTCAGAGCATAATAACTCCTCGAAAAATAAATTAGAATTACTTCAATTATGGATAGAGACTAAAGAAAAGAACATTAAACCTCGTCATGATAAAAAACAATTTGATTTTGAAAAAAATAAAAATACCTTAACCAAAATCGTATCTGGTAAACGAGGAGAACAAGAAGAACAAGAAGAACGGGATGATGATTCATTATACATTCATCAGGGTGCACAGGTATTCTTCGGGTCATATGATAAAAATGATAAAAAATCAACTTTTAACTACAAGTTATCAAAAGATAAAGGAATTTTTGTATTTGTAATTGATGGAGAAATAGTTATTGATGATGAGGTTCTGCATAAGCGAGACGCAATAGGAATTTCAGAAGTTTTAGCTGGTGTATCTATTAATTTCAAAATTACTAAATCTGCCAGATTCATAATTGTTGAAGTGCCGATGCTTTAAAGTACAGATGAAATGATGAGGGAAGATAATAAATATAATAAATCGATTTACAGGTAAAATTATTATGGGATATGCATAACAATATATGCAAGAGATCTCTTTAGATGTTTATGACTCGCGATATTCCAATGCGAACTAGGATTCCTAAAAAGAAAATAGAGCAAGATCATCATATAAGAACTGATGTTGTTGCAGCTATTAGGATTCCAGATGGCACACCCGCCTTCAAAGAAGGTTATCTTGAGTGCATACAATTGTACGCTCTTCACGCACCAAATAAGCGACAAGTCGGCAGGATTCTAGATGAGTATTGTATTATCTTAGAAGAAGAGTGTTTGCGTTCTAATTTAGTGAGAGATTCTATGTCGCGATATGAAGGATATAGACAAGCAATAAAAGATCTGAAAAAATTAAAGAAAATAATGTGATAAAATAATAAAATCTTATTCTGTTACGGTAATGGTACCAGTCATGTCGCGATGTCCTGGACCGCAAGGAACACTGCAGCGGAATTGGAATGTACCAACTTTTGTTGGTGTGAATTCAACTGTTGTGCTTTCTCCACCACTAACCGGATCTGTCGAAACTCCGAATTCTGGAATCGCTATTGCATGAGCAACATCTTTGCTAGTGAGAGTCAATCTGACAAGCTCGCCTTTCTTTACTGTAATTGTAGCGGGGTCAAATGCAAACTGGACTGCGCTAATGCTTATTTCATGTGCTTTTGTGGTGGTTGGTGTGTTTGCGGATGGATTTGTTTGTGGTGGTGACGTAAGGGCCGTTGTATCTCCTGAGGGAGTAGATGGTAAATTAGATTGTGCAGTTTGCACATTATTTGTTGAACATGCAATAAGCAAGAAACCTGTCATAAGTAAAAATGCAAATAAGATCATTATTGAAGATTTCATAAATATAGAACTGTATCTTTTCTTTAAGAAGGTTTTCCAGAATTATTAAAATTAAATAAGACACAAATAAAAAATAAATAAACGAAAATAAATTCAGCATCTACAACAAATACGCATTGAGTACATATTGTTGTACCATTCTATGTGTGTTGAAGTATGATGCGTTGAATGCAATGGTGTTGCGCATTGCTCTTTGCCAATTCTTGTTATCATAATAGTATAATGCTAAGATGATATTATCGAGCTTGTCGTAGAGTTCATCAGAATCTGCAGCGTCGTCATTTGCATACTCATTTTCTTCGGTTGGTGTGGGGCCGAGTCGCCATCCAGTAATTCCTTCTAGATGTCCTTCGATCCACCAACCATCAAGTATTGATAGTTGTGGAACTCCGTTATGCGCAGCTTTCATGCCAGAAGTGCCAGATGCTTCATGTGGTCTAGCAGGAGTATTGAGCCAGATATCAACACCCGCAACCATTAATTTTGCAAGATCAATATCGTAATTTTCTACATAAACTATTTTTATGATATCGCGCAATTCGCCCATGTGCCAGAAAATAGTTTTGATTAATTCTTTTCCTTCTGTATCGTTTGGGTGGGCCTTGCCTCCGAAAACAATTTGTATTTTTTGCTTTGCGCCAATTTTTTTAAGGCGTTCAATATCATAGAACAATAAGTTTGCGCGCTTATATGCAGTTGCTCGACGGGCAAATCCAATGGTGAATACATCCTTATCAAAACCAGCATTATAATTGGTGTTGATGTAGTCTACGAGCTTTTGCTTTGTTGCTTGGTGCGCATCCCAGATTTCGTGTTTTGGAATTACGAGTGCGTGGCGCAATTCAAAGCTATCTTGTCGCCAGCCAGGAATGTAATTATCGAATAACTTTTGCATCTCTTGTGAGGTCCAAGTACTGCTATGAACACCATTCGTGATGTTATTGAAATGATATCCTGGGAATAGATGCGAGCTGATATCCATGTGTTTTTTTGCTACGCTATTAACGAAATGGCTTAAGTTAAGCGCAAGAAGTGTCATATTCAGCATGTCTTCTCCAGCCAAATGCTGGATGAACGGTGTTGGAAGATAATTACGCATGACATCTTGCACCATATCATAATCGAATTTATCGTGTCCAGCTGCAACCGGCGTATGTGTTGTGAACACGCAATGTTTTCTTGTATATTCGATGCACTCTTTTGCGCTCTCGAAATCTTCAATATGCACGCCAGTCATTATTGCTTTTTCTTTGACAAGCTCCAAGGATAGAAGTGCAGCATGGCCTTCATTCATATGGTATCTGCTAAGATTCGTATATCCTAATATGTGGAGCATTCTTGTTCCACCAATGCCAAGGACTACTTCTTGGCATAAGCGATAGAATCGGTCTCCACCGTAGAGCTGATTTGTTAGTGTTTTGTCAAAATCGTTATTTTCTGGCTGGTTTGTATCCAAGAAAATGACCGGTACTTTGAATCCATTAACTCCGATAACATCATACTGCCAAGCTCTAATGGTAACTGGTCTTCCTTGTATGTGTACAACAACTTTTGGACTTAGTAGTGTAAGCTTTTCGTGCAAGTCCCATTCGACTGGCGATTCTGTTTGCCAGCCATCGTTCTTGTTTAGATGTTGTAGGAAGTATCCTTTGGATGAAACAAGGGTGACTCCTACAACAGGGACTTTGAGGTCAGAACATGCTTTTAACGTGTCTCCTGCTAGCATTCCAAGGCCACCTGAGTAGGTTGGGATATCTTGGCGCAGACCGATTTCCATAGAGTAGTATGCAATAAGTCGCTGATTTGGGGTTAGTTCATCCATAGTCGGGAGTTCGGTCGGGAGGCTTTTTATGTCTTCGTCACAACTGACGAGGAGAGATTATGATAATCGATATAAATGAATGAAGATTTCTCTTTGTATTGCCTTTAATCGCATTTGTATTCCTTTTTCCTCAGAATTCCTTTTATTCCTCAGTTCTTAGTGCGGCTGAGAAAATAATGACGGAGATAATATGCACCCATGTGTTATTCGAACGGTAGAAAAAGAAAAGTTTGCAGGCTACGTTGGTAGTTTGGATATTCATTCAGATATAGCATTCAAGAAAGGAGCTTCAACATGCTATCCTATAACAGGATTTGTTGGATTAAATGGGGTACCCCTTTCTTTTGCAGGAATTCTTCGAACAAATATTGATGCCCAAGGTTATGTTGCGCGTTTAGGTCTTGAAAATCTTTCCGGCGTAATAGATAAGGTATTTTTATTGAATAATTATGTTGGTATCAAAGGGTATTATGCGGGCATATTTGTATACGTTGATATTGAGAAAACAAGCCTTGAAGAAGTTATATCTTCTCTTGAGAAAACAATGAACGATATACGCACAGGTACTTTGAGAAAAAGCGATCAGAATACTGCAGAATTCGAGATAGGAAGTGATATGAAAAAGCTTTCTGGTAATATTTAGTTTCAGAGATAGTTAGTTCTAAGTAAAAGTTAAGTCTAAGTAAAATGCCTTGGAGTAAGAGCAGAAATCTCGTTGATTGGTGCAGACGAGATTTCGTAAAACCCCGGACCGTTTCGGTTCAAAGAAGCGAAACCGCAGGAACGAACGCAGTGAAGTGACGAGGGAGGGAGGACTAAATCTCCGCATTCTAAATTAAAGAAGTTAAAATTTTAGTAACAATTCTAATAATAACTCAGATATATAATAATTCAAATATTAAATAACTCAATAATTTATTGCGCTAAATACCATTGCCTTCCAATAAATAGATGAACCTTGTCTTTTCCGCGGCAGAACTTTCTTAACCCAAACTGCAACTCACGCTGCTCTTCTGCGCTTAATTTGCCGTGCAGGATTACACTGCCGTGCTTGAATAATCGTTTTTCTATAAGTTTTCTATTACCGTGCGCAATTACCTTGTATTTTCTAAAGAACGGACTTGTTGTATTTCTTGAGCTGATATATACTGATTTGTTGCCGATGTTTTCAACCATTACAGCTAGATTGCAAAGCGCGTTACCAACAAGATCTGCTTTGAGAAGCGCAGCATCTGGCTCTAACAAATGGTGTTCTAAGACTTGTACATTTCTTATTGGTTCTAGTATGCTTGCAGCGATGCGGTGCTCTTTTGGTAATTGCACTGCTGAAACCACTTCTTCTCGAAGCTCGCCAAAATATAATGTAAGCCTGTTGAGCACGCAATCAATTGATAGGTATTCTCGCTCGTGCTTTGGTAGTTTATCGAGTTCTTCATTTGACAAATATGGAGGCATTTCTATTGCTATTTCCTTTGTGATTTTACCGTATGTAGTAAGTATTTTTTGAATATCTGGTTTTATTTCAGCAAGTGTACGTCGTTCAGAACTTGCTGGTCTTTCAGGGTCTAAGAATAATATCACTTTTCCCACGCACGCTTTTGTTACTTGCTCTATTACTTTAGGATCTAATGCGTCACCAGTAATTGCAATGACGTTCTTATCTAGTCCTGCTCGTGATATTTTTTGAGCATCAATTTCTACTGCAATGACGTTCTTTACGAGCTTTGCAAATGCATTGCTCTGAAAACCCACTCCCGCGCCAAGATCTATGATAGTATCTGGTTGGAACTTTGCAAGGCGTTTTGCCCTGTAGTTTGCAACAAGTTCAGGGGTTCCAAAACGAACATCGCTAGGTGTTCCTGTAAGCTCTTTTTTCTGCTTAAGGCGGGTCATACTGCTGGGAAGTAAGATATCTTTTTAAAGTGAAGGTATGGGAGCAGAAGTATGAAATATCCTAGAGTTGTTGAAGGATTTAGAGTAGACCATACTGGTCCTAAAGGATTTGGATTTTTTGCAGCAAGAAATTATAAGAAAGGCGAATTGCTCTGCAAAGTCACAGGAACAAAGATGACTGATAAGAATCCTAAGCTTTCTCATCGCGCAATACAAATTGAAAAAAGAAATACTACAAAAGGAAAGATTTCGAATAAGGATGTATTCATCGAACCGTTTCGATTCTCAATAATTTGGTATCTGAATCATTCTTGCGAATCGAATGCATATTTTGATCATGATACGTTATACGCAAGAAGAGCGATTGAAAAGGGAGAAGAAATAACTGCAGATTATTCATTATTTACAAATTATCATTCTTGGGATATGGATTGCTTGTGCGGTCACAAGACTTGCAGAGGATTAATTCTACCACATCAAAAACTTGCAAAAAAACCGACAAAGTTCGTCAGCGGGTATTTGTTAAAGTAGTTATTATTTTGTTCTTATTATGAGCTTTGTTCTATCAAATCTTACGAAATTATTATATCATGACATTCTTTTGCGGAGTTATGGTTGTAAAAATAACTTATTTTGTTCATGGAACAACTCAAGACAATATCGATCATTTAGCTTCGGGTCACAACGATATAGAATTGTCTGAGAAAGGAATAAAGGAAGGAAAAGAATTAGGTATTCAAAGAAAAGATAAATTTGATGTTGTGTTCACTTCTGATTTGAAACGAGCCATTGATACTGCTAAACTCGCGTTTGACAAAAGGTGCCCGCACATCAAGGATTCAAGACTTAGAGAATGCGATTATGGCGATTTGACGCAAAAGCACAAGACATGGTCGATTGCAGATTATATTAAGATAAAATATCCTAATGGCGAGAGTTATTTGGATGTCCAGAAAAGAATGGATTCATTTTTACAATTCTTAAAAGAGAATTATGATGGTATGCACGTTGCAATTGTTTCACATCAAGGCCCGCAATTGGCACTAGATGTCTTGAGCAAGAAAATGACTTGGGAAGATGCGATTGCAAATGATTGGAGAAATACAAAAAACTGGCAACCTGGTTGGGAATATATTATAGAGTAAAGATGTGGTATTGAGAAATATCAATATTAACAAATCCACTTATCGATTAATTTATATCCGAATAAGTTCTATCTAAATCTATGGGAAGTTATATTGAATTAAATGATACACTGCAACTGACAACAGAACAGGGATTTCCAGAAGAGCTGGACTTGAAAAAACATTTGAAAAAACAATTCACTGCAGATTATTTCAAAGGAAAAACATTCTCATTCAAAAATAAACCGAATATGAGAATATTTCATCCTGCGCCCATTAGATGTTTTCTAGTGCATAATATAGATGGCAAATGGTTGTATTGGGGTCATTGTCTAATCATCGAACAGACAATCCATGCCGATACAAAAACAACTTCTGGAAAATTCATTATAATCAAGATCTATACTCCAGAACATCAAAAATCAATGAGTATGAATGAAGTGGATCCTGGAAAAGAATTCTTTAAGTGATCTTTTATTTCATTTTTCATGTCGCGGAGAATTGCTCTTCGCGAAGAATTCAACATGATTACTTGAATTCTTGCGCAAGGATTCTTCGAATCCTTCGCGTCCCTCAGAGAGTTTAGGAAATTCCTCCTGCATGAATCGGAGGAATTTCTAGGATTTGCTCCAAGGCGACAAAGTATTCTAATATTATTCATATTCTTCTCATACCTCACATTTCTCCACTACATTTTTAAACTATAAGTGCATCTTCAGCTCTAAGAGGGGTCCTCATGAGCTTTTACAAAAAACCTTGGTTTTACATTCCAGTAGCGTTAGTATTGATTATTGCAATAATATTTGTCGTTATGATATGGCCAAACGGCAAAGTGCCTGCTAGAATCAGCACTGTTTCCGGCGATGTTCAAGTGAATCTGGGAAGCGGTTATGTTGCAGCACAGCAAGATCAGCTCTTAAAACAAGGCGCATCAATTAAAACCGGCAATGACGCGAGCGCAGTTGTTGTTCTATATGATAGCGTGCTTGTAAGGCTCGCTTCAAATACTGAAATCTCAATTGATGAACTCTCTCAAAAAAATCAACTCTTGCAGCAAAACTCTGGTGCTGTTTGGACTAAAGTAACAAAGCTCGGCGGTGTTGAAGAATTTAAAATACAAACTCCAACAACTACAGCTACTGTTCGTGGTACAACTCTTGAAACAATGGCAAAGCCATACAAACTGCTTGTCGGCGAGGGCATTGTTGTTGCCGGCGAAGGCGAATTATCATTTAATGTTTCTAGCGGTGAAGTTCTTGAGAAAACTGGTGATGGATACATTAAGCGCAACATGACTCCAGAAGAGCGCAAAGAGCTAAAAGAGCAGTTAGGATTGGAAATTAGCACGTTGCGAGATTTGCGTTTACGAGAAATAAAGAAGAATGATATGATAATGTCAATCATCCAGTCAAGATATCATTCAACTGATGAGCAGATTGCGCAGTACCTAAAAGATATCGATGATGGAGTTCAAACTGATGAAGAGCTTCGTTCGCAAGTAGGAAGTATTCCATCTGCAGCACCAATTTTTGCATACAATGCAGAAATAAAAAAGATCATAGAGCATATCGCGCTTCTTCAAAGTTAATCCTTTAGGACAATGGTGCGAACATTAGCTCGAAGATGGTTTGAAAATGGTCAAAGATGGTTTTGAAAATGGTTTTGAAAATAGTTTTAAAGATCGTTTCGAGAATAGTTTGAGGATGTATGCGTAAACTAATTATTGCAGCAACAAGCATTGTGCTTGTATGCAGCATACTTTTTTTCTCTCTAGGTATTTTTGGAGCATTCCAGCATCGCCTAGCCGATAGCCTTTATGGCGGAAAGCAAGCAGTGCATGATATTGTAATAGTGGGAGTAGATGACGATAGTCTTCAGCAAATCGGCAGATGGCCGTGGGCAAGAACGAACTTTTCAGTGCTCATAGATAATCTTGGAGAGCCGGCAGTCATCGGAATGGACATTGCGTTTTTGGAAAAAAGCGATGCTAAAAATGATATGCGTTTGGCGCAATCATTGAAAGGAAAGAATATCGTATTAGTAAGCGAGTATACAGGATTCAAGAATGATGAACAGGGAAATTCTGTAGGTATAGGATTGTTGCTTCCAACATTTGAGAATGTTACAAATATCACAATAAAAACCGGTTATGCAAATATTGTAACCGATACAGACGGAGTCGTTCGTGCGCTTAATTTGAATCTCGGCGAAGAACGAGCATTCAGCTCTGCATTATATGAATCTTATATCAAGACAACTGCGCCAAAAGATGATAGATTCCTAATCAATTATGCCGGTCCTCCGGGCACATTCACAAGATACAGCGCAGCAGATGTCATCAATGGCAAAGTTCCAAAGGAAGCATTCAAAGACAAGATAGTTTTGTTTGGCGCTGTTGCTCGTGATTTCCACGATGATGCAATTGTACCGACGAGCAATGGTGTACCAATGCCCGGTATTGAGATACACGCAAATGCACTACAAACAATGTTATTACACTCATCGTTAAGCACAATTCCAGATTGGGTGACGATTCTATTGATAATTTCAATTGTTATTTTATTTGCGTTTTTAATAGAAAAATTCCATATCATCGTTGTTGTTGGCGTCGGCATTGGAATAATAATATCTTATATTGCAATAGCATTATTTATCTTTGAACACGGATTGATATTGAATCTCATCTATGTTCCCTTCACTGTTATCTTGAGTTTGCTCGTCTTAGGCAGTGCGCATTTGATGCAGGCGCGCAATGAACGCCAGAAGATAAGCGAAGCATTTGGCAAGTATGTGAGTCCTGTTTTGCTCGACCAAATAATGCAGTCAGAAATCACATTAGGTGGAGAAAAAAGAGAGCTTTCAATATTGTTCTGCGATATTAGAGGATTTACCACTCTTAGTGAAGCGCTTTCTCCTGAAGAACTGGTTGAAGTGCTTAATGAGTATTTTGATCACGCAACTAGAGCAGTAATGGAGCATAAAGGTCTAGTCGATAAATTCATCGGTGATGCGATAATGGCGTTTTGGAATGCACCAATTACCGACGAACATCATGCAGACCACGCCATCATTGCAGCTCTTGCAATAAGAGCTGTTGTTGAGAATTTTAATCTAAAGAGCAAGCACAAAATCAGGGTGGGTATTGGCATAAATACGGGTGACGCTATTGTTGGCAATGTTGGTAGCACGCAAAGGCTTTCATATACTGCAATGGGTGACAGCGTGAATCTTGCATCTCGTCTTGAAAGTTTAACAAAAGAGTATGGTGTTGATATTCTTATTTCAGAATCGACAAAGAAAAAGCTCAAACAAGAGTTTGTGCTCCGCGAAATCGATTCTGTTAAAGTGAAAGGCAAGAAAAAAGCCGTTGTCATCTATGAAGTCGTTTGCAAGAAAGCTGGAGATTTGGTGTATAAGAACATTGAGAAATATGAGCTTGCTTTGAAACTATACTATGAAGGAAAGTTCGATCTTGCACTAAAGGAGTTCTTAACGCTTAGTGATGGTGCAAGTAGCACAATGATTGAGCGATGCAAGGCATTTATCGAGAATCCACCCAAAGATTGGGATGGCGCATACACAATGGATCATAAGTAATAGACGAAAAAGATGACGGAGTATGTAAAAACA
>CAVRUV010000005.1:0-19747 GCA_963724455.1 uncultured Candidatus Woesearchaeota archaeon | reverse complement strand
CATAGAGGTGTTGTCACTGCATAAGTTTAGAACATAACCCGAAAAAATAAGGTACGGCATAAAGCGCAGGATTTTAATTTTGCGATATTTGATATAAAAACCTAAAACCTGTGGCGCACGCTGCGCGTGCGCCACAGGTTTTAGGTTTTTATATTATTCAGTATATTTGGTTCCATATAGATGTAGTCATTACCTGTAAAACTGAGAGCGTTTCCAGCTTTGCTGACTCAAGTAAATAAACGGTTTTATATGCAGTGGTTTAAATTCAATTGGCTCAGCATCAAATCAAAACTGATTTTGATGTTGTTAATGGTTAGCAGTAGCTCCATTCTCGTGACGGCATATCTGGGTTATCAAAGTGGAAAATCTAACTTGACCGATCGCGTGTTTAATCAGCTAACCAGTGTCCGCGCATCCAAAGCCTACCAAATTGAGTCCTATTTCAAAACCATTCGCAATCACATTCAAACTTTGAGCAGATGATTCGATCGATGGGCTGCAGGATCTCTTGATATGGCAGATATTTTCACCGTTCTTTACTTTGATCATGCAAAAGTCGACCCTAAACAACCATCTTGGGAAGAACGAGACTATATCTATTTGAGCAATGGACATATCTGTCCAATATGGTATAGCGTCCTTGCACTCAAAGGATTTTTTCCCCAAGAAGAACTTGCACATTTCAGACGAATAAACAGTCTTTTACAAGGGCACCCTCACAATACTTCAATACCTGGCGTAGAAAATAGTGGAGGACCACTCGCTCAAGGAATATCACAAGCAGCAGGTTGTGCACTCGCAATCTCTCGTGATGGAAAACCAAACAATGTATACTGCCTTTGTGGAGATGGCGAACTTGAAGAAGGACAAGTATGGGAAGCTGCAATATTTGCAGGAAAATACAAACTAGATAATCTTATAGTAATCGTCGATAGAAATAACATCCAAATTGATGGTTATACAACTGATGTTATGAACCTAGAACCGCTTGATAAAAAATTCGAAGCATTTGGATGGAATGTTTTTACAATAGATGGACATGATGTCGATGCAATCAAGAAAGCACTCAAAAAAGCAGTAGATTACAAAGGAAAGCCAACCGTTATCATTGCAAAGACAATAGCGGGCAAAGGTGTTGCAATGTTTGAAAATAAATATGAATGGCACGGAAAAACACCAAATGATGAAGAAGGAAAACTTGCATTAGAAGAACTACAAAAAGAACGCGAGAATATTGCAACGAGGTGGTTCTAATGGCAACACCTACAGCGTCTTCTACAACACCTATATCAGAAGAAGAAAAGAAAAAGAACATGAACAAACAAAAAAATAAAAAAAGTACAAAAGAAAACGAAAATAAAAAAGAGAATGAAACGAAAAGCAGTAGCACTGACTCAAAAAAGAGCGCAGAACCAAAAAAAGAAGTTACAAAAGAATTTACCGCCGCAATCAGAGAAGGCTTTGGAGAAGGTATCATGATTGCTGCAAAAGAAAACCCAAATGTTGTTGCATTGAGTGCTGATCTTACAGAAAGCAATCGCCTCGAGGAATTCAAGAAGACATATCCTAACAGGTTTGTAGAAGTAGGTATTGCAGAACAGAACCTTATTGGTGTCGGCTGCGGAATGGCACATGCTGGAAAAGTAGCATTTACTGCAAGCTTTGCAGTGTTCTCACCGGGAAGAAGCTGGGATCAAATAAGGGTCAGTGGATGCTACAGCAAAGCAAATCTGAAGATTTATGGAGGACATGCAGGCATTACTGTTGGACAAGATGGCGCAACACATCAAGCACTTGAAGATGTCGCAATTATGCGTTGCTTACCTAATATGACCGTACTCGTTCCTGCAGACGCAATAGAAGCAAGAAAAGCAACCATTGCTGCAGCAAAACTACCAGGCCCAGTATACATACGTGGTGGACGCGAAAAATTCCCTCTTACAACAAAAGAAGATACTCCCTTTGAGATAGGAAAAGCAGTCGAACTAAAATCAGGAACTGACGTTACAATCATAGCGTGCGGGATCATGGTACGTGAAGCAATGCTAGCAAGCGAAGAACTTGCCGTACTAAAAATAAAAGCAGCTGTATTAGATATGCATACAATCAAACCTATCGATGAACATGCCATAATCATCGCGGCACACGATACTGGTGCTATTGTGACTGCAGAAGAACATCAAGTAATCGGCGGTCTAGGTAGCGCTGTTGCAGAAATTCTTGCAGAACACTACACAGTACCTATGGAAAGAGTAGGTGTAAAAGATACATTCTGCGAATCAGGAACAGCTTCAGAACTAATGGACAAGTATGGTCTTCGTGCAAAAAATATCGTTGAAGCAGTAAAACGCGTTCTTGAACGTAAGAAAAATCCAAAAAAAGAAACATTAACTATTAGTCCAGGAATTATAAAAAAATTATCTAATGCATCAAAAAAAACAACAGTAAAAAAGAAAACTCCAACAAAATAATAAAACAATATTAGAAAATCATATCACAAGATCGATTGACAAAAGTTTAACAGGAGCATTTGTAACGCAAGAATGCCGCTACAAAAAAACCAATGCCTAGTCCAATGAATAATCCACCAGGCACTTGACCTGTTAAAAATCCTATCCCCATACCGAATAGAATACATCCAGCTATCACAAGGCCAGTAATTCCTTTTGGGCAAGATTTACAAGATTGAGATGTTGCTTTTTTCTTAGTTAATTGTTTTTTCATAAGAGCATCTCAATAAAAGACATATAATAATCTTACTATATTTAGCATAATAATTTACTATAATGGTCTTTTATACTCGATTAATAGAACTAAGACGAATTATCCTAAAATATCGTTTGCCAGCATCAACATTGAGATATTTTACAAAAATACGAGTTTTAGAATCAAGTTTTACTAATACCAACATATTTTTTACAGCAGTAATGCGGTATAAAGTACTGCCTGCAACTGTAATCACAATATCGCCACCAAAACCTGATTCAAAATCATCTAAACAAACAAAACCTACTACTCCACTAAATTTATCGTAATCATGTAATAAGGTATAATCACCATGAGAAAATTTCAAAATATCAGCACCATATTCTTTATGGACAGAAGAATCTATATGAGAGATAAGACTAATTAAAGAAGATAATCCCCAATCATTCTTTAGAAAACTAGAATTTTTTAACAACATCGAATAACTGTATCTATCCGGAATAGATTTTTTAACCCAACTAGTTTTTTCAGAAGAGATAGCGGAACTAATTGATTTTAATGATGAATCCCTCAATACATCCCCTAGAAAAACTGTTCCATTTTTTAGAAAATGAATCTGAAGAGCAGTAAGAGCGCTTGGAATACAATACCCCGGAGATATTTGCAAGAGAGAATTCATAGAGGCTTTTTTTGGTCTCACAATCTTTTTTTTACTTACGATAAAACCACCCCCCAACAGTCAAACGATTCTTAGGATTAATAACTTCTTGAACAGAATGAAATGATATTGGAGATACTGCAAAAAGAACTAATGAATTTTGTAGAGGAATAATAATTTTTTTAACAACATCAGGTCTTTTTTTAAAATTAATACTGTGCAAACACAAGGCTCCACCATCAGAGTGATTAAAATCATCATTCAAATATAGAATATACGCAATAGCTCTATTATCAATACGATCGTCATGACAAAGAAGATAATCTTTTTTCGAATACAAAAATGCTGAACAATCAACTTTTTTAAGAAGGATATCATTTCTAGTAATATTACTTATCAAACGACAAAACTCAACACTCATCAGAAGAGCTATGAACTCTCTAAGAATCATATTTTTACTTAATAATAGATTCTTTGTTTGTGAAAAAGAAAATAAATCTGAATCAATATGAGCAAATGATTCTTTTTGCACAGCAAGCTTGAGCGCAAAAAATCTCTCAGGGACAAAAATATCTCTTAACACAATATGTGAGAATGGTTTTTCTTTAGAAAATCTTTTTTGTAATACCTGCTGATGAGCTGGAATAAGATATGGTTCATTTACCCATTTATACAGCAGGGTATTTTTTATCATACATATCTTTACATTTTTCAATAATTAAAAGCGCGTGCGCTCTATTCTTTGTCTTCATGACTTTTGTCTTTTTACCTTCAAGTTCTTTGTATACTTCCAAAAAATGAGTCATCTCACTAATTATGTGAGGCGCAAGCTGATCAATATCATGCACATCCTTGTATGATGGGTCGTCGGCACAAACAGAAATGATCTTCTCATCCATCTCATCGCCATCCACCATGATAAATACACCTATTGGTCGAGCACGCATAAGTATGTTTGGAACCATTGGATCTTTAGAAAACACAAAAATGTCAAGAGGATCTCCATCATCAGATAATGTTCTTGGAACAAACCCATAATTTGAAGGATAATGTGTACTAGTAAATAATACTCTATCAAGGCGCATGATACCATACTCCTTATCATACTCAAACTTATTTGAACACCCTTCGGGTATTTCAATTACTGCAAAAATAAATTCGTTTATTGTCGTAGTAGTTATCGGGATATCGTGCCAAAAGTTTCTTGCCATGATATCGACAATCGTAGAGGGGTTTTTAAGAGTTGTGCAAAATAGTTCATAATCCTAATTGTGACAAAATTTATTTACTTGTTAATCCCCCTATACAATTCTTAAGATATACTCAAAAATAATTCAGATAACAATACAAAAAAATAATTCAACTAAGAACTTTATTAAAAACTAAAATTAAAATCAAAACAAATAAAATAAGAACTCAAATAAATAATGGAGCAAGAACCAAAGTTATCGTGCTCAATAATTTTATGACAACGTGCAAACTTGGACCGGCAGTATCCTTAAATGGATCACCTACAGTGTCTCCTACAACAGCAGCATCGTGCTGGGCCGAATGTTTATTACCACTCATCTCAATATATTTTTTAGAATTATCCCACGCGCCGCCTGCATTATTGAATACAAGTGCTAAAAGAATACCGCAAATAGTACCAACCATCAAAAAAGCAGCCATAGCTTCTGCTTTAAGTGCAATCCCGATAAGAACGGGGAATAACATAACCACAAGACCGGGCAGCAACATGGCCTTAAGAGCACCTTTTGTAGTAATATCAACTGAACGTGCATAATCAGGTTTTACTTTTCCGCTAAGAATTAATTTATTCTTCAGTTGATCTCTTGCATCATTTATTATGCATTCTGCAGTCTTGCCAACAGCGCGTATTGCAAATGCTGAAAAAAAGAAAATCAACATTGCGCCTAACAATGCACCGATGAAAACATGAACCTTACTAAGATCAACGGCAATAAGAGGAGTGCCACTCAAGTGTGCAACCTCTCCTAAATACGCCGAGAATAATAAAACTGCAGCAAGAGCAGCGCTACCAATCGCGTAGCCTTTAGTGATTGCTTTAGTAGTATTGCCCACTGCATCTAAAGTATCAGTTCTTTTTCGTACAACAGCAGGAGACTTAGACATCTCAACAATGCCCCCTGCATTATCAGTAATAGGCCCAAACATATCCATCGTAAGAATATAGGCTGCACTAGACAGCATCCCCATTGTTGCAATAGCAGTCCCAAACAAACCACCATTAGGAATACCACTCCGTACTCCAAACAAATATGATAAATATAGTGCGAGTGAAATTAATAGTACTGGAAGCGCAGTGCTCTCAAGACCGATAGAAAATCCTGTGATAATGTTTGTTCCGGCACCAGTCTTACTCGATTCTACAATTTCTTGTACTGGACGATATTTTCGTGCAGTATAATACTGTGTCGTATACACAAGCGCTATACTTAATAAAATTCCGACAAGACCTGCATAAAAATACCAGATATTATTCAACAACCACATAGTTGCAATATAAAAAAATCCTGCCGTAAAAATGCTTGTTATGAAATAACCGCGATTAAACGCGGCCATCGGATCTTCATTCTCATGTTTTAATCGTATAAAAAATATTCCTATGATGCTTGCAATAAGCCCGAATGCTCGTGCAATGAGCGGAAACAAAACGCCTGCAAGACCAAAGAATGGATAGAGTGCAACGCCAAGAATCATTGCACCAATATTTTCCGCAGCAGTGCTCTCAAATAAGTCAGCGCCCCTTCCTGCGCAATCTCCAACATTGTCACCTACAAGATCTGCAATAACTGCAGGATTTCGCGGATCATCTTCTGGAATCTTTGATTCTAGCTTTCCAACTATATCTGCTCCAACATCTGCTGCTTTTGTGTAGATACCTCCGCCAAGTTGCGCGAAAAGTGCTACAAAACTAGCACCAAACCCGAATCCTACTATAAGAAATGGAGTACTGTGCGGATCTGCACCAAATGCATAATAGATTCCCGCAACACCAAGAAGAGATAATGCAACAACAAATATGCCCGATACTGCGCCGCCTCGCACACTAACCTTCATTGCATCTTTGAGGCTTCTTTGTGCAGCAGAAGCGGTTCTTACATTAGCACGAACGCTAACCCACATACCAAAAATACCTGCTATAGCAGAACAAGTAGCTCCGAGCAAGAATGAAATTGCAGTTTTTGAAGCGTACTCCCACTTGCCAGTATACCCATAAACTGCAAAAATAATAATTGCAACAATAACGACCATAATAAACACAGTCTTGTATTGTCGACGAATAAATGCATTTGCACCTTCACGAATCGCATCAGAAATGCTGCGCATCTCTTTAGTACCAGCATCTTGTTTTAACACATACCACAAAAAGTATGCTGCAACGCCAAGAGAGAACACTGCTATTAGGAAGACTATCCCTAATAATGAGATTTCAAACAACTTTCACCCCTCTTGATACTCTATCTTGATACTCTAAATACTCCATTCAAGAATGGATTTATAAACATTCCGACGAGAATAAGAGAGCACTTGATAGTTGTGAAAATACTTGTGAAAACAATTCTAACTGCAGTTATGTAAAAAATAACACTTCTTGTGCAGTACTGGGGAAAACATTAATAAAAGTACCCGAGATTCAATAGCAAGATATTAACAAAAAGATGAATCAACAAAAATAAGGTGGACGATATGTTAGAACTAACAAAAGATAATTTTCACAAGACAATCAGCAAAGGAAATGTCATAGTAGACTTCTGGGCACCATGGTGCGGCCCATGTAAACAACTAGGACCAATTTTCGAAGAAACAGCAAAAGGACATCCGAAAGTAGTCTTTGCAAAAGTAAACGTCGATGACCAACCAGAGATTGCAAGCGAGCTTGGTGTACGCGGCATTCCAACAGTAGTATTCTTCAAGGAAGGTTCGGAAGTGAATCGTAGCGTAGGATTTGCAGGAAAACCAGGTCTTGAATCAAAGATCAAAGAGACATACTAACTGTTCAATTTTTTATTTTATTCTTTTTTTATTTCTGAAATAGTTTATAGAACAACTTAACCACTGCATAAAATACTGCCTTGGAGCACAACGAATTCATCAGAATGAATTCGTGTGCCAGAATTCAGACAATTACTCTGAATTCTCGGCATACCCAGAAATCTCGTCGATTCATGCAGACGAGATTTCGCAAAGTCTCGGACCGTTAGGGAGAAAAAATCCTCCGCAGCTTAAAAAAAACAGTATTTTAGAGGGGAAAAAAGTATTTAAGAAAAAATTCTCAACAATCAATCAGTTCACTCAATCTTTTCAATAATCATATAAACCCGCAAATAGAACAACAAATATGATCACTTGGAACGCCAATCCGATAGCATTCTCCGCCGGACCAATTGAAGTGCGCTGGTACGGACTTGTGTACGCTATTGGTTTTCTTATCGCGTATTTTGTCCTGCGAGCAGCAGCAAAAAAGAATCTCATCAGAAATCTTACAGAAAAGAATGCTGAAGATTACATCCTTTGGCTAATGCTCGGCAGCATTCTAGGTTCAAGACTCATCTATGTACTCGTATATAATCCAGGATTTTATTTTTCACATCTACTTGAAATTCCTGCAGTATGGCATGGCGGACTATCTATTCACGGAGGATTATTAGGTGCAGCTGTTGCAACAATAATTTTTTGCAAAAAAAACAAGACATCATTTTATGCAATCGCTGATATTCTCGTATTACCATTAGCATTCGTACTCATATTTGGGAGACTTGCAAATTATGCAAACGCGGAACTCTATGGAAGAATAACTAATGTTGCGTGGTGCGTAACATTCCCAGGTGCAGATAGCTGCAGACATCCTTCACAACTCTACGAAGCACTTTATTCATACATACTGTTCATCACACTACTCATCGTACAAGAATTCAAAACTCTCAAAAAAGGAACGCTCTTCTGGCTATTCATCACATTATATGGAGCATTTAGATTCATGACGACATTTTATCGAGAATTTGATCCGACAGATCCTGCAATATTAGGCCTTAGCATCGGACAATGGCTATCGCTTACAATGGTAATTGCAGGAATTATTTGGTTTATGCAAAAAAATGTAACTGAAAAAAATACAAACACCCCTCACAACAAAAAATAAAGACAAAGCATAAAAAGAACATCTAGTAGAGATTATTATGGCATCGCATTCAATGAGAAGCGCATCAAAATCTAATGTGCGCCCTATCGTGATTGTTAATTTTAAAACATACAATGACGCAACAGGAAAACAAGCAATAATACTCGCAGTCGCGTGCGAACGCGCAGCAATAAAATACAAAATAGATATTCGTCTTGCAGTGCAAGCAACCGATCTTGCTGCTGTAACACAATCAGTATCATTACCAATATACTCTCAGCATGTCGATGATATCGCACCAGGACAAAGCACTGGTTGGCTCACCATTGCAGCAATCAAAGCAGCAGGAGCAAAAGGATCACTACTAAATCATGCGGAGCATCGTCTAGATAAAAGCACAATCACCCATACTGCAAAACTCTTGCAAGCAGAAAATCTTGACGCAATTGTTTGCGTAGAAAATGTACGTAGATTACAAGATCTAAAAAATGTTTCTGCAACAATGTTTTGCATTGAACCTCCAGAACTTATTGGTGGCAACATATCAATCACTAATGCGCAGCCAAAAATAATAAAAGATGCCGTCGCTGCAACAAAAAAACCACTGCTTATTGGCGCGGGAGTAAAAACCAACGACGATCTAGCAATTGCACTCAAATTTGGGTGCAGCGGAATTCTTATCGCGTCAGGCATAGTACTTGCAAAAAACAAAGAACAAGCGCTAAAAGAACTGCTGCAAAAGTAAAAACTTAAAGAAGAATAAAAAAGAAATAATAAATTTTTAATACTAAAAAAAATAATAAAAAATCTAAATTTACAAAATAAACTTAAACAGTCTAAACTTAAAAAAACTTAAAAAAATCTAAACTCAAAAGATCATTTCACTAGAACTGTAAAAAATCTTGGTGCATCATACACTTTTTCATCACCATTCGAATCAATATAAGTAATATTCACGATAAAAGTATACGTTCCAGCTGGAACTTGCTTACCTTTCAATGCACCGACAACGACCATAGCATCTTTTCTATCATGGGCAGGAACTTTTAACGAATGGAAAAACTGTATTGACCAATTATTTTGGGCAAGATTATTTTCTGCATGAATTGCATTCACATTAAAATTAACTTCATCAGAAAAATCTCTATTCACAACACGTATGCCAAAAACTGCATCTTTAGCACCATAAGATATCTGCGAAGATGGTGCTATACCAACAAGTTGACCACGAAGAGTAGCATCCTGCAACTGACGCTGAACATCAGAATTAAGGTTATCATTTAGATTGATACTCTTATCGGTTATCATCTTGATTAACAGAATGCCTCCACCTACAATAATTACCCCAAGAATCATGACAACTAATGTGCCTATCGCAAGCTCCATACCAGAACGAGAAGAAGAAAGAGAAGAAGAATGAAGAGAAGAAAAAACAGAACGTTGCTTAGAACGCTTATGCATCACTCAGCCCTTACCCACTTATGCTTTGACATAGTTGTACTCTTTCATGAGTATCCACACAAAGAGCAACAATAAGAGTGCTCCGACGCTTAATACAGATAATCCATACCAGAAACTCTCATTAAGAGTCACGATAAGGTAGAACCCATAACCCATGATAAATACTCCTAGCCACAAGAACTTGTCGAGAACAAGCTTGAGGATTTCGAATTCTTCTTGTTTAGAGATTGCGCGTTTCATAAGTCACCTGTTTAATTCAATCCGGCTTAAGTTACCGTGATAGTTACTTGCTTTCGACCAATAACATCAGCATCCAATATTGCAGTCGCTGCAGGGAATGGAGTTGCTGGAGTAAGTAGTTTCAAAGCAGTTAATGTACAAATGTATGTTCCAGGTTTAGATGGAGCGGTTAATATCGTATTAAATCCGCCAGTCTCTGTTCGCTTGATATTTTGTGGTTGGGTCAATAATTTAGGAACATCAGTTACTGCTGGAGCTGGAATAACATTATTCACACAACCCTCTACACCAACATTCACATTCTTTGCATCTAAAGCAAGAGTATTGTAAACACAAATTTTTGCCTGCAAAGTATCGCCAGCCTTTAGCTGAAGAAGAGTTGGACTCGTCTTGATTGGATCATTCGCACTTGGGTCGCAACCGAAGGAGATTGCATCGAACGGTTCAGTGAGCTTACTCGTTCCCTGCTTGAAAAAACCAGTGATGAATGCTATAGCTAGTCCTAAAAGAACCATTGCTATTACTAGAATGATGATTGCCTCAATGCTGAGTTGCATCGAACCTTTACGAGATCTGGAAAACAAATTGCCACCTCTATATGATTATTATAGAAAAATTATAGAGGTGATGGTATTTAAATGTTCTCTTGACTCTGAGAGAAAATAATCAAAGTAAAAAGTTAAAGTAAAAATAAAGTAAAAAGTTAAAGTAAAAATCAAAGTAATAAGTTAAAATAATAGTGCTGTAGTCACTTCGTTCTTACATCCCTCGTATAACTCGTGATACCTTGGAGTAAATCAAAAAATTCGAGCGATTGGTGCAGCTCGAATTTTCTAAAATCTGCTACGCAATAAAATCTCCGTAGCACGAGTTAAACAGTAGTTCTATATTCCATATTTTCGAACGAACCATTTGCCGACAAAGTGTGCTAAAACCCCATACATAAGAACTATTACAACAAGATATGGCCAGAAGATGAACGGCAAAGGCACGAATCCAAAACTTTGGCCGAATGGAGAATATACAAGCCAAATACCTGTCGTGACAATAACAACCGACGACAAACTTAACCAAAAACTTGCTCTGCTTTGCAAGAACGGAATCTTATCAGTTCTAATCACATGAATAATCAACGTTTGAGTCACAAGCGATGCAACAAACCATCCAGTCTGGAACAAGTGCGCATCGAGCAAAGCGCCAAGCGCAAAAACAAGCACCCCGAATGTAATGAAATCAAACAATGAGCTTACAGGACCCATAAAAAGCACGAATTTTTCTAATTTACTAATATCCCACTTACGCGGTTTTTTCAAATAATCCTCGTCAATTTTATCTGTCGGGATAGGAACTTGCGACGCGTCATACAAGACGTTATTAGTCATAACCTGTAATGGAGTCATCGGAAGGAATGGTAAAAATATACTCGCACCTAACACGCTAAACATATTTCCGAAATTCGAACTGGTCGCCATCTTAAGATACTTCACAATATTACCAAAGGTTCTTCTTCCTTCCACAACGCCCTCTTTTAACACAAGCAAACTCTGTTCGAGCAGAATAATATCAGAGGACTCTTTTGCTATATCTACAGCAGTATCAACAGAAATTCCGACATCGGCGCTTTGTAGTGCGAGCGCATCATTGATGCCATCCCCCATAAAACCTACAATATGACCATTATTTTGCAACGCCTCAATAATGCGTTCTTTATGCACTGGTGCAAGACGCGCAAATATCGTCGTCGTCTCCACTGCTTGCTTGAACTGTTCAGGGGTCATTTTTTCTATATCATTACCAAGCAGAATTCCTTTTACTACAAGACCAACATCATCACAGATTTTTTTAGTGACATGCTCGCTATCACCCGTTAGAATCTTAATGTCCACACCGTACTGAGTAAGTGCTGCAATAGCCTCTTGTGCACTCTCTTTTGGCGGATCCAAAAATGCAAGCAATCCTACTACAGTAAGATTAACCTCATCATCATTAGTGTAATCTTTACGCGTTCCTTTGAATTCACGATATGCAATTGCAAGAACTCTAAAACCTTGCTCATTAAGTTTTCTCGTCATCTCAGAAACATGATTCTTATCTTTTGCAGTAAGCTTGCAGATCTTCCCCTTGTGCTCAATAGTTGTAGAGACAGCTAATATCTGGTCAACTGCACCCTTACAGATGAGTATGTGCTTTTTTTTCTCCTGTAATACAACACTTAAACGCTTACGAACAAAATCAAAAGGAAGCTCATCAATTTTTGAATAGTTATCGCGCGTCTTCTCATGCCCTTCTTTTGATGAGCGCTTCATAATTGCGTCATCCATAGCATCGCGAAGACCGGTCTGGAATGAACTGTTCAAGTACGCGCGATGCAAAACCTTTTCAGACTCCTTGCCCTCAGAATCGAGGAATCTTTCTAAAACAATTTTTCCTTGAGTGAGCGTTCCAGTCTTATCGGTGCATAACACATCCATTGCTCCAAAATTCTGGATAGAATTCAGATGCTTAACGATGACTTTTCGTTTCGACATATTCCTTGCGCCTTTAGATAAATTGACTGTGACAATCATAGGCAACATATCGGGTGTCAACCCGACTGCTACAGCAAGAGCAAACAAAAATGCTTCAAACCACTGTCCTTTGGTTATCCAGTTTAAAACAAAAACAAGAGGCACCATAACAAAAACAAAACGTAAGAACATATAGGTAAAACTCTTCATACCTTTTTCAAAACCTTTATCCTTTCTGCCTAACGACAAGTCTTTCGCCATACCCCCGACAAAAGTGCTCTTTCCTGTGGCAATAACAACTGCAATAGCACTGCCGTTTTCTACTGATGTTCCTAAAAAACAAAGATTATCCGCTGCGAGCGGTTCTAGAGCAGAAACAGAACTTGCAGTTTTAGAAACAGGAAATGATTCTCCTGTGAGCATCGCTTGATTGACATGTAGTTCGCGTGCTTCAATGATGCGAACATCCGCAGGAACAAGATCGCCCGCAGAAAGTTTAATGACATCACCAACTACAAGATGTTCAAAAGAGACTTCATAATCAACACCATTACGTAAGACAACTGTCTTCGTCTTAATCATGGCGCGCAACTTTTCAGCTGCCTTATTTGCACCATACTCTTGATAGAACCGAAGTCCGACGCTCATAAACAACATAACGCTAATGAGAATGGTTGCTTTCATATCCCCTAAAAGATACTCCATAACAACCAAGATGATTAGTAGTATAGTTACCGGATCCTTAAAATTGGTGAACAAAATTGCAAAAGCATTAGGTGTTTTCTTAGTATTTATTGTATTGTTACCATAGATTTTTTCGTGTGCTTGAGCTTCAGCAGAAGACAATCCTTCCTTTTTAGTATCAAACTCCTTTAGAAGTTCATCAATTTCAAGAGCCGCACATCTAGACAAGTCTAAGCTCTTCTCACGCTCCTCTTTTTTACCAAAGCCAAAAAATGGCATGACACATCTTTATGACTGGAGAATAAAAGAGTTTCTATATGCTTGGCAAGTGAAGATTAAAAAAAAAGAGTAAACTTAAAATCAACAAGTAAAGAATCAATAGTTCAAAAATAGTAAGAAATAGTTAATAATCCTGTGCTGCCTTGAAGTTAAACAGATCCGAGTCGTGCTGTAGGCGACGCGGATCGTAAAACGACTACGTGATTAATCCTTCGCAGCACCAGCAGAAAGAGTAATTAGAAATAATTAATAAAAGAAAAATAACTAACTAAAAACGATTAATTCCTAATAACTCCTAACTACCAACCTTCAAACAACAAGAGCACAACATACTAGAATCATAAAAAATTATCATTACAACACACCGCAACCTTCTTATATCAATGAGTATAGAATGATATCATGCAAAAGCACACTTTATTGATTGTGGGAATCGTTGGACTTATAATTCTTGTTGGATTCATGACAGTACTCCCGATTGATAAAATGCATCTTGGACAAGATAGTCTTGCAGGCAATATTGTTCTTTCACAGCAAGCAGCACAAGAAACCTCTTGTGCGCAGTGCACCGGTAAGCCAGTTTGTGCAATAAAAGGCCAACGAGCAATAAATTACAAGAATGCTTGCGAAGCAAGATGCGATAATGCTACAGTAATTTATGACAACTACTGCGCAACTATACCTCGCGCAAACAAGAAATAAATAATAAAATAAAAAAAATAGATAATATATAGAGTTCTAAGAGTTTTTGTAAAATTTATTTTTAAAAATAATTATTATAAACATCTAACAATTTATGAAAAAATGTATTCTCAAGAATAAATAGCCTGACGACAAAATGTGACAAGAATTGAATAAATATTTTATAACTACTAATAAGTAGTTAAGTATTCGGAAGGTTTATATAGTGGTTTTCCCAAGATATAGACAGTTCAACGAGACTCATGAGATTGACCAAAATCTGGCAAATGATATGATGCATAAAGTTTAAATAGTCATCTTACCAGATTATATGAAGTCGTCTCAGCTACGTTTAGTAGGCTTCCAGCATTTCACGGAGCTGAGTTTAGGGGGTAGGAATTAGTTACATCATGACATTCCTAGCTAAAATAATCCAAAACGAGGGAACCACCATGCAAATCACAAAACTCAATACACAAGAAAAATACAATCTAGATGCACAATCAACCTTTGTAGTTAAAGAACTCGTAGGAGATCATGCATTGCAGATTATTGATTTCTTGCAAGACAAGGAAAAAATTTCTGAATTCATCATTGCTGAAGAGCTTGGAATGGAAATTAACGAAACCCGCAATATACTATACAAGCTCCTTGAACATAATATCGTCACATTCTTACGTAAGAAAGATAGAATCAAGGGATGGTATATCTGCTACTGGGATTTCAATCCAGGCATGATGCTTTACTTACAGCACAAAATCCTAGTTGAGAAGCGTGAAAAGATGCAAGAACGCTTAAACCAAGAAGAGGAAGGACAATTCTTCATCTGCAAGAATACTTGCAGCAGAATGACCTTTGAGCTCGCTGTTGAGCAGAACTTTAAGTGTAGCGAATGCGGACAAGTCATGCAAGATCAAGATAATACCAGAACAAAAGAGTTCTTGCGCGAACGCATTACTGAACTTGATGCACAAATCAAAGTAGCAACCCCAAAAAGAAAGGTTGCATATGAAGAAGAACCAGTCATAAAGGTTGCAAAAATTGTAAAGGCAAAAGTGGCTAAAGTTATTGTTAAGACAGTTGCTACAAAAAAGCCAGCTGCAAAGAAAAAGAAGTAAATTTCGGTTTTTTTAATTCTAATTTTTATTTTTTTAACAACAATTTCTAATAACTTTACAAAATCAATACAAATAAAAGTAAGTGCTATCTACACCACAGTAGTTACAGGGGATAATTATGGGATACTTTGAAACTTTAAGCAAACTAATAACAGAAGCAGGACTTGTAGAAATAATTGAATCTTCAGAAGGAATTATGGGGACTACAAGTCATTTAATTGCTACACCAAAAAGAACTGCGTGGTATGGTACTGCAAACGGAAAAGCAATTGCTGAAATAGTCTCCGAATCACGTAAAGGACAAATCGAAGCACGGACACCTGAAAGACGAGCATTAGACTATACAGGTCTTAGAATACAATTAATTGATCTAAAACATATAAAAACTGTAACAGAAATTGCAAATAGACTTTCAGAAGACTATGGAGTTGTAGAAATTCTTGATGCTAATGGTGCAAACTTAAGATATATTGAAACACCAAAATAATAGTTCTACAATCAGACAACGTTTATCCTTATTTTATTGATTTTATAGCTTCTATAAACGTAACCTTTATATACAATTACTACCATCTAGTTACTATAAATTATTAGTTTATATATTCAAAACCATAAAGGCTTTAAAGTGAAGTAAAACACGAATAAACAAGGTAATGAAAAATGACCGAAACCCAACCAAACACGGCAAATTCAGATGAAAAGACTGAGTTAGATAAAAATGAAAAAGACTCAAAGAAAAGTCCGCATCTAAAAGTACAAGACCTTGACGGAATTTTAATTGACATCAAGGACATGGGCAATCTTAAAGGAAATTATCTTCTTCGTGTAGATAAAAATCTAATTAGGGGGACTCCAAGTCTTACTGTTGGATCTCCATCAGTATCTGAATTCATAATACTGAACGGAAAAGAACATCGCATCCCAGTTTTTTACGATCATACATTAAGAATAGATGAATTTCGAAGCCAAATAGGAAAACCAATAAAAGTACATTATGAAAGAGACAGATATGCATTAGACCAAACTTCACAAGTACACACAAGAAGCATGACAATAATGACAAAACAAAGCAGTTATTCATCTTCTTTAATGATAAAACAACTACAACCACTATTCACACCAGATATTACCCCTGATAATCTCACCAATAATACCCCATAAATAGCATACACTTTTAATTTCTAAATAATATACTCTAGTATGAAACATTTCTCGATTAATGAAGAGATACAACTGCATGAGAACGCTATCTTTCTTGTAAAAAGCAAAGCTCTTGTCATTTCAGATCTTCAACTCGGCTATGAACAGCAATTGCGCGCAATGGGCCACAATATCATCTATGAGCAAGCAAAACAGATGTTGATATTGCTAGAATCATTAATTAAAGAAACAAAAGCAAAAATGCTCATCATAAATGGCGATCTTAAGCATGAGTTTGGTAAAATAAGCGCTCAGGAGCGAAGAGATATCATAGGTCTTCTTGGAAAACTCAAAAACAGAGTGAAGATTGTTGTCATAAGAGGAAATCATGATACTATGACACAACAGTTGATAGAAGAGTTAGGAGTTGAATTTGTCGAGAGTCTCGAACTTGACGGAGTTTATTTATTGCACGGACATAAATTGCCAAATAATATGCCCTCAACAACAAAAAGCATCATCATTGGACATGCGCATCCAGCGGTGACCATCAATGATGGAGTGCGTTCAGAACGTTACAAATGCTTTTTAATTGGCAAATACAAAAGAAAAGAACTCATTGTTCTTCCAAGTTTTTCTACCATTGTTGAAGGAACAGATATTCTGCAGAAGAGTTCAAGAATATTCAGCCCATTCATGGAAGATATAAATTCTGCAAAAGTATATGTTATATCCGACGAGATTCGTTCATTTGGAACAGTAAAGCAAATAAGAAATATTTTAGAAAAAATAAAATGAGGGTCGCAACCAAAGTTGCGAACCCACAAGAATGCGCACGCGTTTGCGTGCAAATGTTGTTTCGTCTTGTTTCGCGGGCTGTGCTTGATTGCGCAGGCACTGGTAGTACCGCGCGTATGAGTTTGTTATTGTGTCTAACTATTCTCTAAATGAAGTCAATACCATCATTGTCATGATGGGGGACTGATGATCGAAATCTTCAGATATATCAAGTTTTGATTTTGTATCAAAATTGCAACCGTCGCAGGCTACGCCAAGACCGGCGCCATCTCCCCTAACAGGATGAAAGCATACCCCGTGATAGCAATGAGTGCAAGAGCATTCGTTCTGTTCCACGGTGGTCACCTTCTCGGTATTGGATTATTAATTCTAGGTCGGTCATTGTTATACGCTCGACTGTATGTCTGTTTGGTAAAACGTATACTAGTAGTCTAAATATATAAAGCTTTCCATTATCTCAATTTAGAACTCTAAAAGAAATTATGCGAACTTTATAGCACAAAACGACAATATTCCCAGAGCTAGTCAGTAGGATTTACTAGACATTCATTAGTACAATCATCACAATACAAACTTATGAAGTGCTGCGGAGCATCTGTCACGTCGTGAATTTATGAAAACTTCGCTGCATGAATCGCTCGTTTTCAGACTTACTCCAAGGCAGCACACAAAATAACTCTAAATACTAACGAATAGAAAAATTTAGAAAAAATTCTAAAGAAAAAAGGAAATGCGAATGCAATTTACTCGAGTACTTCAAGAACTCTAGTTGCTGGTCTTGTCTTGCCGCCAGTTGACTCTGCTAAGAGCTCTTGGCACACCTGACATAAGACTTTTGTTGCAGTCTTACCGAAGACGATCTGCTCGTTCTTGCATTTTGGGCATCTGATTTTAAGGAATTTGCTTGTTGGTTCTGATTTCATAGTGCACCTTTATACGAGCTCGACTTTCTTTGCACGAATACCTTTCTTCTGGGTAGTCATAGCACCACATACACTGCATGCGTAGCGGAAGTCTGTCTTCTTTGTCATTTTCTTACCAGTCATCTTTGGCTTTGGAGGCTTACTGTATCTTCCAAGGTTACCAAATCCACGTCGCTCTCCTCTGAGTCGTAAACGAGCTGTTGCTCCTCGAGACATTGGATGAGTAGTAGATCTGCCTTTTGCCTTATTGATGCTGACCTTCTGCGTAGTGTGCTTTCTGCACGTTGGGCAGTGGCGTTTGGTCTGCTTAGGAGTATTCATGTATTCACCTATTAGAGTTGCTTATTTGTTACTTATTGAAGCGAACTGCAGACGCTTTATAAACGTTTCGTGCAATACAAAGCTTCTTTGAGGCAGCATTTAAAGGAACATTTAAAAGAGAAGAATGCCGCTACGAAATCATGGACACTGTCAAGGGCGTTTTAGCGATTCTTACATTGCTTTTAGGAGCACTTAGCTTTCTGCTATTTATCCAACTAAGCGCGACAAATGCTCAGCTTAGCCAAGCAACAGAGCTATCTGCAAACACTTTGAAGCTTCTAAAAGGACAAAGCGCTACAAATTGCGGCACGGTCTCTAATGATTTTCAAAAAATCAACGATTGTATAAAACCGCTTCTTTTGACTAATGATTTTAAAGAAGATACTTTCGCTCAACCTGATTTGAAAAAAGCTACAACAGGTTACTTAGTCATCAGAAACGACAACAAAAAGACATATGATGGTACAAGATTCACATTCTATAAAGATAATATATTAACACAGACCGGATGCCTTATTTCAGGAGATATTAGCTACAAAGAAACCTGCAGATTTGATTTTGCAGAGTATTGTGAAGCAGGCCATAAACTCGAAGTATACTATAACATGAGCGCAACAAATGAAACTGCGCAGATTTTCTTAAAGAACTGCAAAGGAACTTTATACTAAACTAAATTAGTAAATATAATTATCAACAAAAAATTATTATACCATATATCAATAATTAGAATTGCTTACGCATCTTTTGCTCTGCCTTTTTTCACGAGAATAATTGCTACATCATGCGGCAGTATTGCCATCTCACCTAAAGAGTATGGCCCGTATATTTTCCCATCGCCACCCATTACTTTTGGTATTGCCGCAATAACTTCTATGCGTGCAAATCCTGCAGGAATAGTAATTACTTGAACATCATCATTATCATCATCTTCTGTGTTATTGTTTTTTGAAGAATTATCTTCTGAACCGTATTCGTCGTCTCGCGCATGATATTGTAATGATGGTGCATCATGCATGGATGCTGAAGATGTTATTGTTGTAGCAGCATCTTCATCCATAGATTGTGAAGGGAATTGTGCGCGTACA
>CAVRUV010000004.1:0-19412 GCA_963724455.1 uncultured Candidatus Woesearchaeota archaeon | reverse complement strand
CACCAATTGCTGAATCGATTCCAGAAGTTCTATTACTTCCACAGACCATCGATTAACAAATTCAGACGTGATAGCTATAAGGATAAGAAGAAGAAAGGCATCTGTGTAAAATGCAGTAAAAAGGCATTGAAAACAAGCATCTTCTGCAGCTACCACTTAGCAAGAAGCAGAGTCTACAACAGAAGATAGATTGCTTAAAAATTTCTTTTTTTATTATTTATTTTAGTTTCTATAATCATCCACATAATCAGTTCAATATCAGTAAATAGTCTTAGTTAATTTGTCGCCTTGAAGCCGACCAGAAAATCGTCCGATTGGTGCAGGACGATTTTCGTAAAACCTGCCGGTGGCAGTAGAAGCTTCGCGACATAAAGAATAATATTCTAATAATCTCCAAGTTTCTTATTAACAATCGTAGTATTGCCGCTAGCGCCACCTTGAGTCTTTTCTACAGTAATAAAGCGATTCTGTTCAAGCCTTCCAATCTTTCGCTGGAAGGTCTTGTAACTACTTTGTCCGCCAGCTTTCTGATACAAGGTAAACAATTCGCCAATCTTTCTACCAGGACTCTTATTTACAATATCAAGAACTCGCTGAGTATCATCTTCAAGATCTTCCTTGTTTTTTACAAAGAACTGATCTAGTCTAGACAATGCAACTTCTGCGTGTACTAACTGAATGCGTTTGCTAGACTTTGATTCTGCTTCAAGTGCAGCATTTTTCATGATGAACAATCCTGCGCGAATATCTTTTACTTCTGAGGCTTTTGCTGCAATAAGCTCAAAAGCTGCTTGCTCCCAAATAGTCGGAACGAAAGCATAATCAAGGCGTTGATGTAAAATCTCTTTTGTTTCTTTTGCACTATACTGCTTGAACTCAATTAGTTCTGGCATAAGACGGCTTCTGATGCGCTCATCAAGTTCCATAAGCCAGCTTTTGTAATTCGTAATAAGAATAACTGACTTTCGATAAATATCCTCTAAAAGAGAGTATAGAAAATCAAAATCTTCGACTTTATCAACTTCATCAAAGCAAAAAACTGCTGATTTTTTATTGCAGATGCTTCCAATTACTTTAATGAGCTCAGTCGTGTTCTTGTTTTGTGTGAACTTATACCCAAGTTGATCACAGAGCTCTAAGAGTATTTTGTAAGTAGTATTATGCTTCCAACAATTCAAATAAACGACATGAATTTCATCAGTTTGTTCTTCTAATTCTCGAAGTACTGAACGCGTAGCTGCTGTTTTACCAATACCTGGAGCTCCATGTATGAGAACGTTTCTTCCAGATCTTGCTTGGAATAATGGTTTTACGCATTCTGCCAAGTATCGTTGTTCTTGCTCCCTAAAAGGCAATATCTTTGGTAAGAACTCGTAATCTAGCGCATCTTCATTGCGAATCAGACTTTGGCCACTCTGTAAAACATCATCAAATAATCCCATAAGAGCAGTCAATGGTAAAACCCTTATATATCTATTGGGGTGGTGAATGTCCAGTGGTCCCTTGACAATTGTTCTTAAGAAAAATAATAGAAAATAATAGATATAACTGTGTTATAACTGACGAATTTGATAATTCAACGGCCAAAACATATATAACTATAGTCAATAGCTCTAAATCATGCAATTTTCAGAACTCTGCGACATATATGAGCGAATCAGCAAGACAACAAAACGTCTTGAAAAAACCGCAATTCTAGCAGAATTATTAGCAAAAACCTCTGATGCAGACATGAAAGAAGTAATGATGCTTCTGAAAGGCAGAGTCTATCCAGAATGGGATAAAACCCAAATCGGAATCAGCAGTAAACTTGCAACCAAAGCAATATCCATAGCAACAGGAGAATCAGAAGAGAAAATTACAAAAGCATTCAAAAAATCTGGCGATCTCGGGACTGCAGCTAAAGAACTTCTAAAAAACAAAAAACAACACACGCTTTTTACAAAAGATGACCTGACAGTGCATCAAGTAGTAACCGACATGAGAAAGCTGTCTCATATTGAAGGAGCTGGCAGCGTTGATCTAAAAACCAAAACCATTGCAAACCTGCTTACTACGGCAACTCCTACTGAAGCTCATTATATCATTCGCATATTACTCGAAGATCTTCGTGTTGGAATCGCTGATGGAACAATTCGTGATGCAATAGTCATCTTCAATATTGAATCACGCGAAAACATTACTACAGCAAGAGAAGGGAATAGTGAACTTTGGGCGCTAAAAGATGCAAAAGAGAACCTGGATAAAGAACTAGCTGCAGGAAAAAGTCTTCTTGAAATTCGTGATTTCTACCAGCAAATGTTACAAAAAGAAAATGTCAAGAACAAAACTGAAGATAAAAGATTCGAAAATAACGATAATAGCAAAGCAATCATCTGTTGTTGGCAACGAGCAGTACAAGAAGCAATCGATAAAAGCAACGATATTGCAAAAGTGGCAATCACTGCAAAACATCACGGCATTGCTGGATTTGAAGCAATTGAACTCGTTGTCGGAACGCCAATAAAAGTCATGCTTGCACAAAAAGAAATTGAGATCCCGGCAGCATTTTCTAGAGTAGGAAAACCAGCCGCGCTTGAGTACAAATATGATGGCTTTCGTATGCAAGTGCATAAAGACAATGATGGAAAAGTCAGCATTTATACAAGAAGATTAGAAAATGTGACTACACAATTCCCAGATGTTGTAGCAAGAATGGAAAAAATCATACATAAAAGTTGTATTCTTGATGCCGAAGCAGTAGGATATGATCCGAAAACAGGAAAATATACTCCGTTTCAAGCAGTCAGCCAACGCATCCGCCGTAAATATGATATCGAACAACTATCTCGCGAACTGCCTGTCGAACTAAATGTGTTCGATATACTCTATTATGACAACGAGCAAACATACTTGTGGCCATTTAACAAAAGAAGAGCGCTGCTTGAAAAAATCGTTCCTAAGCATCCAAAAGAGATTCAACCTAGCGTTCTGATGGAAACTTCAGATGAAAAAGAGGCTGAAAAGTTCTACAAAGAAAGTCTTGCTGCAGGCAACGAAGGTATAATGTTCAAATCATTCGATGCGCCGTACAAACCAGGAAGCAGAGTTGGTTTCATGGTGAAAATGAAGCCAGTACTCGATACCTTTGACGTTGTTATTGTTGGCGCAGAATGGGGAGAAGGAAAACGTTCCGGTTGGCTGACAAGTTTTACCGTGGCAGTCTGCGATGATGAGGGTGGATTTGTTGAAATTGGAAAAGTAGGAACTGGTTTGAAAGAACTAGAACAAGAAGGCGGAACCACTTTTGAACAATTAACCAACTTGTTAAAAGATGATATAATCAGTGAAAAGGGAAAAGAAGTAATTCTAAAACCAAACATCGTAATTGAACTAAAGTTTGAAGAAGTCCAAGCTTCGCAGAGTTATTCTAGCGGTTTTGCATTGCGCTTCCCAAGATTTGTGCAGGTTCGCGATGATAGAAGGCCAGATGAGATAAGCACCATCCAAGAAGTCATAGAAGCATTCGAGCACCAAAGAGGAAGAAATAAATGAGGAAAACTCTTAGAATAAATCATCTCAATAGCTAAGTTAGTTAATAGTTATGCTGCCTTGAAGTGAGCCAGAAATCAGGCTGATTCATGCAAGCCTGATTTCGTAAAACCTGACAGGTGTTCAGTAAGAGCTTCGCAGCAAAGAAAATAAATAATAAAAAAAGAACTAAACAAAACACTAATCTGAAAGCCACTTCTTATATTCAGCTACCATTTGTGATTTAGCATCTGCAATCACAGGATCATGAGATGATCTAACATAGTCCTTAAGAAGACTTGAAAAGCCTGTCACAACACAGGATATGCCTAAAACAGCAGCAATTGATAAAGCTGATTCAACAGGTCTATCAATATTAATTTCTGGAAGTAAATTTCCATAACAATACATAGAAACGCCAAGACCGATTGCATAATCGCCCCAATTAGGCGCCGTATGAGAGCGTTCTTGTATTATTTTTGTGAGTTTTTCAATTCTAGCTTCCATATCATCAGATTCAGTAATAGTCATATAACACCCCGTTTGAATACATACTATAACATTCAGAACTATTTAAATCTTTCTAATATTTAATCACTTAATAGTAGTAATAATTATTATCTTTTCATTCCTGCTTCTATTGCAACAACAAATGGGGAAATATCCTGTCCTAACTCTCTAGCATAGATTTTAGCCAGATAGAGCGGTTTTCTTACTTCAGCAAATTTTCTTTGTTCAACATACATCCAAGCATTTGCAAGTTCAATTGGAAGAGCTTTAGCACACCAAACCCCTCTTATTTCAGCAATCATAGGAGAAACATCGCGACCAAGCTTTTTTGCATAAAGTTGCGCTAACCCAAGAGATATACCCATATCTACAGGCAATCCTTGCTCTGCAAAGATCATAGCATCGGCAAGTGTTTTTTCAACACTTTCATCAAGAGTCATATATTTGAACACACGCCATCAGATATATAAATATTTCTAAGTGATAATTACTAAGTAGTAGTTAACCATCAACGAATAATAGTTCTACCTGCCACAATACTTTAGAACCTTCTTAGCGAATGGAACGTTACTTACAAAAAAAATTTGAAACAACAGATTTTCAAACAAAAAGTATCTATATAGAAAATAATAACTAAAATCTGTAACCACTACAAACCAAGTAGTCGTCACCCCAATGGAACAACCCCTTGTTTTCTCATGGAAACTCGTCGAACTAAAGTCAAATTTATCACAAGATCTTCAAAATTAAAGCTCAAAAAATAAACTAATTTTATGTTTTCCAAAAATGGAACAGTGTTCCAAAAACGGAAAATATATAAATGAGCGTCTGTAAGGAGTGTTTATGGACCAAAACAAGTTGTTGGAAGGTTTAGTAGATAAAAAAACCTTAAACATCATAAGACTCTTTTCCAGCAATCCAAACAATCAATATTACCTTAGAGAAATTGCAAGAGTAACAAGGGTTCCTATAGCAACAGTCTTTAGAATCATCAAACATCTAGTAGCAATGAATGTGATCCAAGAAATAAAAATCAAGAAGTTCAAACTCTACCAGTACGCAACAGGAAAAGAAGCAAAATTCGTTGAACAACTAATAGAGGTAAGAAAAGGAGCAGTTGAAGAGTTCATAGAGACCTGTAGAACCGTCGAGGGTATTGCACAAGTAATCTTACATGGCAAGCGCCTAAAAGATAAAGCTAACATCCTAATAATAGGCCAAGGCATCGCTACAGAGCCATTAGGCCAAGCTGTAGCAAAGATAAAAGAAACAACAGGCTTTACTATCATCTATCTTATTTTAGAACCACAGCAGTATGAACAAATGTCCCAGATGGGATTATACTCAGATGAACGCCAGGTACTTTTTACTAAATAAAAATAAATTCTTTTCTATAGAAATTCTCTATAACATATACTTTAGCAATAGTATGTTACAGAATAACAATATTTATATATTAGTAAAGTCAAGCATGATTAAAAGATTTGAGCAACGAATAAGGGCGTAGCTCGAATAGGGAAGGGAACTACAGCTATTCTTGTTGGTATACTAACAAAGTAGCTAGCAGACTCACAATAAAACTACGGCAGGGGAAGGGGCACACATGGACATCAGAAACAACACAGGAAACAGCAACGAAGAACTTGTAGTAGGAACTGCGAGAATCAAAGTTATTGGCTGCGGCGGTGGCGGTAGCAATATGGCAAACTGGTTGTACAAGAAAGGTGTACGTGGCGCAGAAATTTACGCATTCAACACAGATAAACAGCACCTCGATATGATCGAAGCTGATAGAAAAATTCTCATTGGAAAAGAAGTAACCCGCGGCATGGGTGCTGGCGGCTTCCCGGAGAAAGGACGTGAGGCAGCGCAAGAGAGCGCTCAAGAAATCAAGGAATGCCTAAAAGATGCAGACATGGTATTTGTTTGCGCAGGAATGGGTGGCGGAACCGGAACTGGTAGCGCACCATATATTGCACAAATTGCAAAAGACAACGGTAGCATCGTAATCGGCACTGTCACAATGCCATTCAAAATTGAACGCGCAAGAATTGATCGCGCTGAATTCGGACTCAAAGCATTGCAAGCACACGCAGATACTGTGATTGTAATTGATAACAACCGCTTAGTTCAGATTGCTGGCAACTTACCAGTAAATCAAGCATTTGCTGTTGCAAACGAATTAGTCTCAACCATGATCAAAGGAATTGTTGAGATTATCTCTGTTCCAAGTTTAGTCAATCTTGACTTTGCAGATATTAAAGCAATCATGACCTCCGGTGGCGTTGCAGCAATCGGTATTGGTGCAAGTGACACATCCAACAGAGTAGATGAAGCAGTCAAAGGAGCACTAGGAAATCCATTACTAGACATAAGCTATGCAGGAGCAACTGGCGCAATCATCCACGTAACAGGTGGAGAAGATATGACACTTGATGAAGTTGCAAGAGCTGGCGAAATGGTAACAGAAGCAATGGACCAAGACGCAAACGTCATCTGGGGCGCAAGAATTGTTGAAGGCATGAAAGGAAAAATCACTATCATGACAATAGTAACAGGCGTGCAAAGCCCATGGATTTTGGGAAATAGCAAACAAACAACAAAGCAGCGCGCAGCTAGACAACAGCTCAATGATGAGCTAGGTCTAGAAATCCTAGTTTAAGGTCAACAGGTGGTGACAAAGGGGCCGATAGTGACGACATTGACACAAAATCGGATGGACACTGTTTGGTAACATGGTGGAATATTTGGTAACGACAGAGAACACGGCCCTTTTTTCTTTTCCTCAATTTTCCTAAATTAACAAAACAACAACATGGCGGGGATTAACTGCCGGATTACACTCCTATGGAGATATTCTGGCCGTTTGCGTATTGACATATCACCCCCCAACACACACCCAAAACGCAGACGGCAACACCGTTCGCCCGAGGTGGTTGGAACAAACAAAATCGGGCTTCTTCTTTTTTTTAATTTTTTATCCTTTTCTTCTTTCTGCCTTTTCTCGTAAATTCTTCGGAAAAACTTAGAGAGCACATTTAATGATTCTAAACATAATAGTTTTATGACACTAGAACTCATTTTTATTCGCCATGCCGAATCAGAAGATAATGCAAAGAACATACATGGCGGACAAACAAAAGCTAATCTTACAAAATTAGGACAATTACAAGCAAGAAAAGTTGCAGAATATCTAAAAGACGAAAATATTGATATTTTCTACATAAGCGATTTACCTAGAACAATGCAAACAGCAATACCAATAATTGCAAGACATCCTGCTGCAGACGTTCATTACAAACACCAACTACGAGAACGTCATTCTGGAATATTTGAAGGATTACCTCACGGTACAATACAAAAATCAGCAGAAGATGCAAAAGAATCTATCATCCATTACCGACCTAAAGGCGGTGAATCTATGATGGATCTTAATTCGCGTGTAAAAACGTTCATCGACACGACCATATTGCCTCAAAAAGATAAAACAATTGCTATCATAAGCCACGGATACGCCATTGCAAACATGATTTTTTATTTATTAGATATCACACAAACACCAGAATCATACGATGAATATAATCATGAAAATACGGGCATCACAATAATCAAAATAACAAAAGATAACAAACACATCTTACAAGCACTTAATTCAACTAAACACCTAGCTTAAGACGACATTATCTTCTCTCACCCACCCACAAGTTTAAAAAGGCTCTATAGATTCTACAAGAATATGGCAACAAAGGCTCCAAAAAAGAAATCTGATACTACGGAGCATGCTGAAAATTCTGAAGAAAAGAGCGCAAAACACGAAGAAAAATACTCAAAAAAGCACGCTGAAGAGCATGTTGAAACAGAATTAAAACACGAAGCAAAGGACACTACAAAAGATATTACAAAAGAGACTACGCATAAAGAGTCCAAAGAATCTTCTAAAAAATCCTCTAAAAAAGAAGTCCATGCTGACGAACCAGTACAACCAGAAGTTAACATTGGTCTTGTTGGTCACGTTGATCACGGAAAAACAACCTTAACAGAAAGACTTTCTGGAAAATGGACCGATACGCACTCTGAAGAAGTAAAGCGTGGAATTACCATTCGATTAGGTTATGCAGATTTCGTCATTAGACAAACAAAAGATGGTAAGTTCACCACAAAAGAAGTAGATGCAGATACTGGTGAACGAACAAAACCACTGCGTAAATTATCTCTTGTTGATGCACCAGGACACGAAAGCCTCATGGCAACAATGCTTGCTGGTGCAACAATTATTGATGGTGCACTTCTACTTGTAGCAGCCAATGAACTCTGTCCACAACCACAAACAAAAGAACATTTGATGGCATTAGAAATGAGTGGTATTGAAAAAGTCATCATTGTACAAAATAAAATTGATTTAGTGAGCAAGGATCGTGCTGTAAGAAATTACCAGCAGATAAAAGAATTCTTGAAAGGAACAAAATATGAAAATGCTCCTATCATCCCAATAAGCGCACAACGTGGTGTGAATATTGATTTATTATTAGAAACAATCCAAGAAGTCATCCCTACACCAAAACGTAATGATGATGCTGAAGCAACAATGTATGTTGCAAGAAGTTTTGATATCAATAAACCAGGTACATTGCCTGAAAAGATTAAGGGCGGAGTTCTTGGTGGTTCACTAAAACAAGGACGATTCAAGGTCGGCGATAAGATTGAATTGCGACCAGGAAGAATCTATGAAGAAGCAAATCAAATCAAGTATCAACCAATTCATACTACAATCACCTCAGCAATTACTGGCGGCATCACTGTAGATTCCTTAGGTCCGGGAGGATCTATTGGTATCATGACCGATCTTGATCCTGCAGTTGTAAAAGCAGATTCTCTTACTGGAAATCTTGTTGGGTTGCCAGGAAAACTTCCTCCGGTATGGATAAATCTCGTCTTAGAAACAACGCTTATGGAAAGAGTAGTTGGTAGTGTTGAGGAACTAAAAGTTAATCCTATTGTGCCAAACGAACTGCTTATGTTAAACGTAAATTCTGCTGCAACCGTCGGTGTTGTACGTGAAATTGCAAAAAACAAAATCAAATGCGTACTAAAAAAGCCAATATGCGCAAGCATCGGTGCAAGAGTTACTATTTCTCGTCGAGTAGGAACAAGATTCAGACTTATCGGCTACGGAATTATCAAGGAAAAGTAAAAATTCTTGAATAATCCTATCTAAAGAGTAGTCCTTAGAGAAAAGAATAATATTTATTTTCTATATTGTAATGAATATTCTTTTCAATACTAACAATAAATAACCTTTTAGCAGTGAAGAATTCTTTTCAAGCCTCATTCTTAAAGCAACAAAGCTACATGGTATTATGGCAAACAACAATTGGAGAATCACCCCATCTGGTGACTTAGTTGAAGACGACGAAGAGTGAATAAATACTCACATCACTCATCTTCTAGGTATTGCCATTTCCTTCCACCCACACAATCCTAGCTAGCTGCCAAAAACAGCTAGGATCGCCTCCTGTTTTTTTCAATTCGATTATTCTCGCAATGCATATAACTGAATAAAGAATTCTAAAAATATGAAGACAAACAAACTGCAAGATATTATTGACAACACATACAAAGAATCATTCAAACCATTCTATACTGCCGCCAATAACATCTTATCAGGAAAAATTGTTGAAATAGATGAAATATACGAATCTTGTAAACAAGAATTTCATAATCGCGTAATAACATTAGAACAAAATGCGAAAAAAGAATTAAGTGTAGCAGAAAAATGGATCAAAGAAAGATATACTGCAGAAAATACTATAATGCAATTTGCACACAAAGAACTTCGCGTTTTAAAAAATGAAGAGTATATGCCCTTTGTATATGGATTTCCATTAGTGGCATGGGATAAAAATATAGAAAAAATATTTACTGTAAAAACTATAGAAGATCATGAGGCTGCAGCATATTTAAGAAATGGATATATTGCTGAAGTGAAAAGATATATAACACAATATTCTATTGGTTAATCTGCATACATAGAACGATATTCTTCACAATGATAAAAAATTAAATAATAGTTTAGATTAAACAGCATTTAGAATGCATACTCAATCTACTTGACGACCGATGAATACTTCTCCTTCGGTAAGAATTCTTGAAAGAATCAATTTATTAGGCTCATTCAAAGATGCATTCATATGTTCACCTTGCGTATAACGAATATAAGCCGGAAGAATAAATATCGCATCATGCTTTGCAGTTCTCTCTAGGAAATTATATAAAAATCTCGATTGTGCTGGCCATGACCAAGTATAAATAATATCCATTTCAAAAAGAGTTACGCCTAACAATTCATATGGATTGACATCATCCCACGGCATGCTTGAGGGATTTTCTCGATGAATATCTCTGAATGCTTCAAATGCGATTTTCTCATTAGCAGGATAAAAATTTCCAATTGCAATATGCACTTGAGTTGTTGGATCAATAAGATTGCGCTCAACACATAAATTATAATTTATTCTTGCTTCATCGACCAATAATGGATGTATTTCAATACCATACGAAGTATAACCTGCTGCGGCTACAAGTAACAACCAACCGCCATGACCGCAGCCCATATCAAGAGATGTGCCATTTGGTTTATGTGCATGCAAATCTTCTACAGCTTTAGCAAGAAGCTCTGGCTTGAAGCACAAATAACCAGTCCCATCATATCTTGTATCTGCTTCAAGCCGCTTATTTGATTCATTCAAAATAGCGACAATAGCGGCAAGACGTTCTTTTAAAGGAAGCATGATATAATAGAACGCTTAAGGGTTTATAGTGGTACGTATTTTATAACAAGCATTTATTTCGCTTAACAAAAATCAAATAATTGAGGATAATGATAGTATATGTTTATCTCGTTAATTCAAAGATTCTTCTCTCGATTTCAATAACTCTGATAACATCATTCAGGTGCTGTTCTTCTGTTTGTTTTTCTTGAGAAATATGGATGGCCCTTAAAAATTTCTTTGCTTCTTTTTGACTAATCCCCAAATCCCCATACTCTAAATATCTACCGACCGATATAGAAAATATTGGATTAGGATGAAACCCGGGAGTGCAATTAAAACCGTTTTTTTCAAAATTATGAAGATAATTAAGAGTTTTTGTTAAATAGACTACCATCAGACAATTATCTTTAAATCTACCACGGGGTAAATTAGTGATTTCTCCACTAGACCAACGAGGATATACCTCTTTATTCAATTCTCTGATTCTTGCTTCAAATTCAGCATCCATAATATCAGAAACTTATCTTTAATAATAAACATTTCTTTTATATAAGAACCCGGAGTTTTTATTGCCACAGGCAAGTTTTATAATTTTGCACCTGCATGTCCTCAGTAGCTAACTACTGGGACGCCAGAAGATTTTCTTCTGAGCGAATCGATGTAAAATCCAAACTTTGCTCCAAGGCGTTCTCCACTATGAAACATCTAGTGATTTACTAATAGTTGAATAAAAAATTATATTATACATACATTTCGCTTAACATAAAATTATTAAAGACTAAAAACTCAAGAAATTAAAATATTAGAAAAAATAAAATAGATAATAAAAAATAGAATAAAAGAATTAGAAAGGAACTATTTCTTCTCCATGTATTTGCATTGGCCACAAGTGTATCTGTCCTTGTGGTGTGCCATGAAGATTCCTGGGCCACATTTTGGGCAGAACTTGCTTGCGCGCTCTAACTTTGATCCGTTGATCTTGTAAAGTGCTGTTCTGCTGCGTGCTGCTCCTGGAGCTTTCTTTGGTTTTCCTGCGCCTTTCTTTGCTGCTGGTTTTCCTGCTGGTTTTCCTGCCATAGATCATCCCTCCTACTTCTTCTTGCCCTTTGTTTTCTTTGCCTTTTCAGGGACTGGCAGATTGTGTCTTACTTTGATATATCTTGGCTCCATCTTATCAAGAGTGGTTGCATCTGCATAGACGCTTGCCTCAATCATAACCGCCATCTTGCCGAACTCAGTTGATATCTTTCGTACAACAACATGATCTGCTGGTGCTTTTAGTGCGTGCGCAATCTTCTCAAGAAGATCTGTGCGTTTTGGTGTTGCGCCTTCATATGCTACACGGACCTTGTAGTCGGTGCGCTTTAGGATTGGGCGCTCTAGTTTTTGTTGAACATTGACATCCATATGTCTTCCTCCTATCTTACCTTGATGGTGTATTCGCCTTCTTGCGTTATACCCATCTGTTTTGCGATGAAACTTTCTTTTGCGTTAACAAAGTAGATGTGTCCTTGCCACTGTGTACTAAAGCTGTCTTTTTTACATAGCGGGCAAACATCTGCTTCAACGAAGAGCTTACAATTTCTACAGACTTTCTTTTTCATAGTCTCACTCCTCTTTTTTCTTTTTGGTAGGCTTGACCTCGCCAGATAAATCTGGTTCAATCCAATCTTCCTTTCCAAGTCCTTCTGATCTCATAGTGAGGCCGAACTTTGGATTTTGTGCATCTTTGTAACTGATTGCAATAATCTTTGCAACACATTTGTCTCCAACATGCAAGGTTCTGCTGCCTTCTTTGCCCATAAGGACCTTCTCTTTACTATAAGAGACGAAGTCGTTCATGGTCTGACTAATGTGCACCATGCCGTCGATTGGACCCATTGTGATGAATGCGCCGAAATCTGCAATATCTTTGATCTTACCAGGTAACACTTCTTGGTTTTCTGGTTCGAATACTAATAGTTCGAATGTTGCAACGTAATAAGGTGCACCGTCTCCTGGAATGATAATGCCATCCCCGATTTCAGTAACGCCGATAACGTCAATTACAATGCCGAGTTCTTTGCTGATAAAGCCAGTATACTTCGTACGTGCTTCATTTGCAACTGCATCCAATAGCTCTTTATCAAAAAGCGCCGGACTTACTCTTATGTGGTCTTTTACTAGTACTTTGTAAAACATAGTTTCACCCGCCCCGATGGGCTTATCAGGCTAAGCGTCCGCGTTGTTACGTCGAGATCGCTAAGTGTTGTTGTTGGCGCAGATAAATGACACGAATGCCTTTTTCTAGAAGACGACGCTTGAGCTCTGAATCATTCGTTGCTACAAGTGTATCGTCTTCGGCAATCGCTACGATTACGTCATCAACGTGCAATCCATTGGAACCGGAGATGATTTTTAAAGCTTTGCACTGGGTTGTGGTCGCAACAGCAAAATTTCTGTTCTGCTGATGCTCGAGAAGCATTTTACCAAGCCTTGCAGCTTGGGCATCAGCACTATTTCCTTTAGCAAGCCTTGCAAGCTCATCAAGAACTCCTTGCAGAATATGAATCTCATAGGGTTCATCCATGATGCGATCAAGTTCAGTAAAAATATCGACTTTATGCTGTCCAGGAACTAATATCATATTAGTATCAATAATAACTGTTTTCATAAAAAATAGAGAATAATGAACTGTTTATAAGAACTGCGACAAAGATATATAAATTCTATAATAATTCTATTAATCGAAGGGTGAGAGCTTCAAGAATTTCTTGAAAAAAAAGAGGATACAATATGGCTGAATCAACAACTGAACCTGCATATCTGATATTATCTGAAGAAAACGGTTGTCTATGGAGACAATTGTTAAAAAATGAAACTGTACGACTCCCCCACACTGATGAAACACCTATTGCAGATAGAGTGAATTGTGATGCAGTTCAAGTATTCAGTAAATTTTTAGATTATTATGAAGAAAGATGTGTGACGCATAAAGAAGGACGTAATTTTTCAGTTTCTCTTGCAGAACAATCACAAACATTTGACGGTTCAGGTAAAAAATATACTGCAAAATTAAGTATGGAATCATATACACAAGATCCACATACTCAAAATTACCTGAATTCTCTTCTCATAAGAATAGGATTAACTGAACGATTCAATAATACAACCAAACCAACAGTTGAAGGGTTTTTGAGCTATGCTCGTAATATAGATGTGACTTCAAGAGGTGCTATGGAACACCTTGATTTACTAAAAGAGATAAGAGATTCGGCAAAAGAAATCGGGTTTCATCAAGTACTACTTCAAGCTCAGAAAAATCAATACAATGTAAAACCTTTAGCAGTAAGCATTCAAGGTAATTACACCCCAGAAACTTTGCCTAAAATTGCAGACAAAATCTGGCTTCTTGAAGAGAGAATATCCTCTTACATGAAGACTGGAAGATAAAATATTATAAAAAACATGGACGTCTGAATTATATGACTCTACAGTGTAATTCTTCCAGATTAGAAATTATTGCAAAACAAATAGTTCCTATTATCGAAGATATTACCAATAGCTCATTATCACTCGATAATATTTCATTTGAGTTTGCAGACCTTGGGAGAGAATCCAACAATCTATCTTGGATTGAGAAACTTTATATGTCAATTATTACTGGCAATTACGACGGAAGAAGTAGTTCTAAAAAAGTTAATGTTGCAAGAAGACTTTTTGATGCACCTGACTCAATAATTACCACAATACTAGCGCACGAACTCACACACGCCTCAGATGATCAGAACCATAATAGCATAGGTCTGTTAATCAATACAAATTTTGATATACAAAGACTCAAACGTGATTTAGAGACCGGACAAGAAGGAAAAATTCCTTATCTAATAAAAAACTCAACTAGATTACTACCAGCATATCTTGAAAAGTTCGATATACAAAATACAATTCTAGAAAGTCACGCAAATTACGTAGAGAATAAAGTTCGCGAGGCACTGAAACTACAAATACCTAAATTTATGATTCGAGAATTATTTCCTCATGTAGTGTATAAACTGTTAAAGTTAATGCCTGAATATTCAAGGTCATCAAGACATTATACAGATGGAAAAAAGCTTATTGAAGCAGTGTATCGTATCGAGAGAAATATAGGTACATTATACCGAAATCTTCCTACAAGAGAGCATTTTAGCAATCCAGATCAGTATTATATTGATATATCTGAAGGTATACAAATAACGCCATGCCCTAGACGAAGTTCTCATTTCTGCTTTGATTAAACATACAATCATTAAACTCCTCGACGCGGAGAATTACTCTTTCGAGGATTTACGAAATTGGGCTTGCATATGCACAGCAGTTTGCTGCTGGCACGCCGGTAGCTCACTACCGTGCGAATCAGCCCAATTTCTGCACAAACTCCAAGGCGTCAAAACATAAACTAAAAGACGACTGAACTGAAAACTACAGAATACAAACTAATTATCAATCAAATGATTAAGAAAAAATACTGTAAAATAAAAGAGGATACGAGTTAATCTCGTATGTTATTGCGCCATTGCCACTTCTTTCCAGAAGGCAGTTCGTACAATTCATAAGAACTATCAAGTCCCTGCTCTTTTGCCCAGACGTGTGCTTTATCTTTATCAGTAAAAGACTTTGGACCTTTCTTAGCTACAACATTTGTGAACCAGAAACGGTGCATTCTATGAGTACTCAAAATACCCTTGAGACGTTTTGGACGTGTGTGAATCTTAACCATACTATCTTGGAACAACAGGCCATTTAAAAAGGTTGCTGTTAGAAAATAACCAATTACTAAGCCTAATCAGTCACTCAACATAATTAATCACTCAGTCTAATCAGTCACTCAGCTTAATTAACCACTCAGCCTAACTTGATTATTCCAGAAGTAAACAATAATCCAATACCAAAACTTACTGCCGCAGCAAGTCCACCAATAAACATCAGTTCTAACCCACGAGCCTTCCAGTCACCAATAGTCAATTTTGCAGTAAGTGCTCCTGCTACAAACAATGCTATTAAGCTTGCAATGCAAGTCAGAATAATTGCACTTGAAATAGGCAAAAATAAGAAAGGCAATAATGGTATAAGCGAGCCGAATATTGCCGCAAACCCTACAACCAATGCTGAGTGTGCTGGACCCGATTCTTCAGGAGCATACATACGCAGATGCGCTTCCATCATAGTCTCAAGCCATACCTCTTCATCTTTTATGAGTTCTGTAACAATACGATGTGCATCCACTCTACTAAGACCTTTGCGTTCATAAATATCAATTAAAATTTCTTTTTGTAGAGCAGGATTTTCATGAATCGCTTTTTTTTGCAATTCGCGTTCGCTATGATAGTATGAATGGCTTGCTCGAACACTAGTATACGCAACAGCAGCCATACTGATGCTTTCAGAGAGTAATGATGCAATTCCTGCAACAAGAACAATTGTTCTGTCCGATGTAACAATTGCCACACCTAATATGCTACCAAGCACATTCACTATGCCATCTTGCCCGCCGAGAATCCAGTCATGGACATCTTCTGCGAATGCATTATTGCGTTGAGCAGGAACTCCTACTAGAGGAGATGACTGCGGCATAGGAATTTCGTCTGAAAAAAATGGTAATTGATGAGGTAACAAAACATTCACAGCCGGCGTAGGGTTTGTTTCAAGTCGTTTTAAGACATCTTTTTCATGACGTCTTGCGCCAATACGATGATGATAAGAAGGTCGTTTACGCAATGCATGCCTCGGCATGCGATGCAACAATCTTGCACGCTTACTCGCAGAGGCAATAGACATGCTACGCGCGACCGGTTGTGATGAAGACATGCTTATATGCTATAATAGTGCTATAAAAAAGAATGTCACTCCTTTGGAAAGAGTATTTCTAAATTAATTCATAGATTAAGTTCAGATTAATTTACAGATTCATTTCTGAATAAATTTGAATTATTTCAAATCATAATTACTACAGATCATTACTCAGATCATTACTCAGATCATCACTGCAAATCATTCTTTACGCATGTTGCCTATGAACCATGTTCCTCCACGCAACAACAGCTCTAAAATCGCTATGAAAAGCAGGTATTTGAGAATTGAAGGAATTAAAAATATGAATAACATAAAGTTTTCAGGAGTAAGCCCATTAACCGCAGCAGTTGGTTGTGTTAAGAATGCACCAAGTAATGCAAGAGGAACTAATTTTGCAAGATCCTCTGCCATTGCTTCATGCACATATGCGCTCACACGTATAGTGCATACAATAACTATAGCAATGAACAGTATATTACTCTCTACTGCAACAGAAGTTGGTTTTATTAATAAGAACAATGACAACGCAAATATAAGAAACCCGCTAAAAGTAAGTAACGGAAATAACAAAAAATATTTCAGACCATATATCCAATAATCTTTTGTAGTAAGATCCTTTTCAGAAGTTTTCTTTCTGAAAAGACTGAATATGTTTCTAGTTGATAATTTCCTATACGTCCACCATGTGACAAACATTATAACAAAAAGTAGCATTGTTGCAAGAATCAGATTAATAAATTGTTGATCAAAAAAGTCTACAATCCAATTGAATATAACATCAAATCCCATATAGCAACTATATAATATGAAAAGAACAGTATAAAAAAGTATCTTGAAATAAAATATAGAATAAAGGAAATAAATAAAGGAAATAAAAAATGAAAGAAATGAATCACCGCGGACTAAAATCCGCAGTATCTCGTACTAAAAATTCGAGAGTCGCGAAGCATTCACCTGCACCGCAGGAATTTACGAAAACGTGCCTGCATGAATCGGCACATTTTCTGATTTACCAAGAATTCAGAATAATTATCTGAATTCTGGTACACGAATTCTTCGAATTCGTTGTACTTCAAGGCGACTCTCCTCACACTAAAGTACGATGTATCACTGGTTTAGATAAAAAATTATTTTTTCGAATCAGGATCGTACCCAATAGGATATACATGTATCCTTACGCGTGGAGAGTATACTGGTTCAAAAGTAATATGTTGGCCATTTTCTGCTACAAGAACTTCCAAACCTTTAGTTGGATCCTTAATATTACGCAATGACCCAAATGAATTATTTCCAGCAACCCATAATTCAGTAATCTGACTAGGATGAGGCACCTTTAACTCCACTTTACCTTGAAGATAATTCAGAGCTATATCCACACCTGTTTTCTCATAAAGCTCTTCTAAGCAATCAATACGCACAATCTGACGGTCTTTATGCATATTCTCGCTAAATACCCAACCATCTGGGCTAGTATTTAATTCTAAATATATGCCCCCAAATCTCTCCATTTTATTTAAACGAGACTGCATACCGCGATCTGGATTGATTAATTTACTACGATCGTCATTTTTAGACATAATAATACCCTCTCTACACCCCTATAATCCTGATACTACTGGCCAAGGATATAAAACTTTTGGCTACTAAAGAATAGATCCAGCAAAAATTTATGAAAAATACACAAAAAACACCAAAAAAATACGTAAAAAACACATAAAAAAACACTAAATCTTCAAAAAAGCCCCAAAATACTCTAAACTTCCGCAAAAAATACATCGTAATCATTTTAAACAACCATCCATCAGAAAACAGCATGCGTATCGACCTAAAACAAAAACCACACAATCCCACCATCATAATAGGATTTCCAGGCGTTGGACTAATAGGACCAATAGTAACAGAATTCCTAATTGACCACCTGAAAACAGAACAAATTGGAACATTCGTGTACACAGAACTCCCACCAACAGCAGCAATTCATAAAGGAAAATTAGTATACCCGATGTCAGTGCATTACAGTACTCAACACAACACAATCATCCTCTACACAATTTTAAACATGAAAAAAGTAGAATGGACCGTTGCAAATGCAATCAGTGATATGGCAAAAGAACTGCAAGCAAAAGAGATAATCTGCATTGATGGAGCAAATGTGGTAAACGAGGAAGATGCTCAAATTTATGTATTCGGCAATGAAAAAATTCTTGCAGCAGGAGCAAAACCATTAGAAGAATCAGTAGTTACTGGAATGAGCGGCGCATTATTGCTCACGCAACCAAACGTAAACTGTATTTTTGCAACAACACATTCAGAAATGCCCGATAGCAAAGCAGCAGCCGACGTTGTAAAATTCTTGGATAAATACATGAATCTTGAAGTAGATTACAAGCCGCTCCTTGAGCAAGCGCAGCAATTCGAGGACAAACTTAAAGGATTACTTAACGAGAACAAGAAAATATCTGCTGAACAAGATAGAAAGAATCTCGAATACCTGGGATAAACAATGGACAAAATAGAAAAGATGCCAACAAGGACAACAATTGAAAAATCAGTATTAAAAAAACTGACTCCTCCTACAAAATTGCCAGCAATAATACCTATTACGATTAAACGTGTAGAAGCTACAATAAAAAAACAAAAAGTTCTAGCAACAGTCGTTATTGGAGGAAGCATAGCAAAAGGAACATACCTGCAAGGAGATCACGATGTTGATGTGTTTGTAAGATTCTCAAACGATTACAAGGATGCAGAACTTCAAGAACATCTAGAAAAAATACTTATTACTACATTCGCAAAAAAGAATGTCGA
>CAVRUV010000003.1:0-4358 GCA_963724455.1 uncultured Candidatus Woesearchaeota archaeon | reverse complement strand
TGCAATTACTGGTATCATCTCATGCTCTCGTATTAGGTCTGCTATTTGTTCTATTTCTTTGTCCTTGACTGCTTCGAAATGGAAGATGACTCTTTTGAATCCTTTTTTATGCAGTTCCTCGATCCAAGTTTCAGGGTGGTAGACCATTAGGTGTGCTTCGAAGCTCCACGCTGCCCAACGTTTGAGATCAGGAATGTCATTAAGAGTGACACCAGTACTTGGCACGAATTTGCCATCCATAAAATCTACTTGTAGTTCTTTTGATATTGGTAACAGTCTTGCGAGACGATCATCGAACTCATTTTTGGTGTTTGCAAGAACTGTAGGAATAATGCTTATTTTAGATTGAGGTATCATATTAATCACGATGAGTTGATCAGGTTTTTTTTGTCTTTCTATTTACTTTTTACACTTTGAATTTTTTTTGCTCTATCAAACTTAATTTTTTTATGCGTCGTTTATGTCTTTCTATACCACTAAATGGCGTTTGTAAAAATAATAGTGCTAATTTTGCAGTTGTTTCTATTGGGAAATTAAGTCCGCGTAAGCATAAGATGTTTGCATCATTATCATGTCTTGCCATGATTGCGCTGTGTTTATCAAAAGCTAGTGCTGCACGAATACCATTGACTTTATTTGCAGCCATTACCATACCAGTTCCGCTGCCGCAAATAAGGATTCCCTTTGTTTTTCTTTTTTTATCCGAAGCGACTTCTTTTGCTACTTGATATGCAAAATCTGCATAATCATCTTTTGAATTTGGGTCAAATCCGCCCACATCTAAACTTGTATAGTGATGTTTTGCGAGTATTTTGACAATTTGTTGTTTTGCTGCATAGCCCGCATGATCGCTTCCAATAATTACGAAAAATGAGCCTTCAGGTATTGTCTTATGAGATCCTTCTTTTGATTTGTTCATTGTTATTTTCATAAGTGTGCCCCATATTTTTGTTTTAATTGTATATTTGTATTTTTTATATCTACATTATTTGTTTATGTAGGTATTATTTTTGTATGATTATTATCTTATTATCTTCGTTTTGATAGGATGCGTTTTGTCTCTATCTTGTATTCTTCTACATTCGGTTGATCGAATGGATTCACGTCGTAAATTGCTGCAAGATAGATAATTTCAATCATATGTAATTGTAATAGTGCACCAATACTTTCTTCTTTGCAATCATGCAGTTTGATTCGGCAGAATGCTCTCTTGTTATTTTCAAGCGTTGCTGCAACTCCGCTGCAGATAGCATCCATGATTACTGTTAATTTTTTACCTTGAATGTTAGGTACGAGTGCATCATATTCTTTTATTACAGGAACTGTGAGATCTACAGAGTTTTTTTCTACACTTATTAGTGTGAAGAATTTATCATCAGGACCCCCGAAATATAGTTGTGCCATGCTGTGCAGATCTGTGCTGCCGATGCTAACAGTTGGAGTAATTCCTGAATGTATTCTTTGCGTGCCGTCCTTATTGTATTCTTTACCGATGCTTTCACCCATGAGTTGCCTGTACCACTTGCCAACACTTTCAAGGTCTGTTTTGAAATAAAAGTTGTCAGTGATGTTTTTTCCACATGCATGCGCGTTTGCTATCATTGCTGCGCGCAGGATTGCAGGATTCTCATTATGTTCTTGTCGTAAGCACGTTGAGCGCATATTTGCTGCGCCATCAAGAAGTTTTTTGATGTCGATACCTAATAATGCTAAGGGGAATAGTCCTACTGGAGAAAATACACTGTATCTGCCTCCTACAGTTTTTGGCATTGCGAGGATATTGAATTTCTGCTCTTTAGCAAAATGCCAGAGGTGCGATCCATCATCAGTAGTTACTACTACAAAATCCGATGCTTTTTGTTTTTTGTATTTTTTTAGCGTTGTGTATAGAATTTCAAAATTTGCAATTGTTTCTGTTGTTCCACCGCTTTTGCTAATGAGGTTTAAGACGACTTTTTTTCCTTTTTTTAGCTCAGCGTTCATGAGTAATTGTATGGTACTCATGTTTTGCGAGTCTACTGTATCTGCATAGAGTATTTTCGGGTGTTTTCCAGGATTGAGGTTATGTTGTTTTCCAAGAATTGCTTCTTGTACTGCAATGGTTCCAAGATTGCTTCCGCCAATACCAACCACTACAATTAATGAAGTATTCTTGTATTTTCCTGCAAGTGTTTTTGCTGCTCGCAAATGCTTATTATCAAGGCTTAAGTTGATGCTTGCGTATGGTGTTTCATACATTCCTTCTGCTGCTTTACGAACTTGTTGCAATTCTTGTAGTAATGAATGCTCGTATGATAAAAGCATTTTCTCATCTATACCGCTATGCTCTTGTTCAATGCTAAGATGTGGTGTTGTATGCGATGTTGTGCGTGCAGTCATAAGTTCTCTTTTATTATTTTTTGTTCTATTTTTTTTGTTTTTTATTTATTTTATTTAATGTGTTTTTCTGTATCTGATAGTTTTTGTTGGTATGACTGATAATCTGCCTTGAACTGTGCAATTCCTTTGTCTGTAAGCGGATGCGTATAGAGCTGTTCATAAATTTTTAGAGGCATAGTTGCAATATCTGCACCGAGTAATGCTGCATCACGCACGTGAGTTGGGCTTCTTACGCTTGCAACAAGAATTTTTGTCTTGAATCCATAGTTTGTGTATACTTGCTTTATTTCGTGTATAAGATCCATTCCTGTCGCGCCTGTATCGTCGATTCTTCCGACAAATGGGCTTATGATGTATGCTCCTGCTTTTGCTGCAAGAAGTGCTTGTGTTGTTGAGAAGCACAGTGTGACATTGGTTCGGATTTTTCGTTTACTAAATTCTTGTACTGCTTTTAGACCCTCTGGATTTAGTGGGACTTTAACGATGATGTGCTTATCGTATTTAGAATATTCAACGCCTTCCTTGACCATCTCTTTCCAGGTGGTGCTATTTACTTCTGCGCTTACGGTAAAATCATCTGGAATTCCTGCATCTTTGAGAATTTTTACAATGCTTTTTATGACTGTTTGGAAGTCTTTTCCTTCTTTTGCAATAAGCGTCGGGTTTGTAGTAACTCCATTAATTAGTCCTGTTGCTGCTGCAACTTTAATCTCTTCGATGTTTCCAGTATCAAGATAGATATACATAAGTCCTCACCGTCTCTTGGGCAATTATGCCTTTATTGTTTTTTTAACGGTTGTTTGCTTATAAACCTTATGTCTATTATTGGCAATTTTCTTGACAATCTTTCGTCGTGAAGGCTTTTTTGTTAGAAGTTCTGCTAAATTAGTTGTTTGGTCTATTTTTTAGCTGTTTAGTCTCTTTTTTTGTAGTGATTGTGTTACATGATGCTTTTTTTACTCGATCAAGAGTGTATTTTGTTTTGAGTATTGCTGTTATGAGTGTTATTGCTTCACGGTATTTTCTTTTTTCTAATGCAAATATTCGATTCTCTCCATTACTCTTCCTGGTGTATGTGGTTTTGTGTTTTTCTTTGAATTTTTCAACATCTACAGTTTTGTGTATTGGCGGACCACTCCATTCTCGCTTGACGCTAAGAGGCGTGCTCGGAAATGCGAACAATATTGTTGCTTTTTTTTGTGTGAACTCCCAAGTCGATGTTTTTATTACGAAATCATGCATTACCAGTTCTTGGATTACGTGTTCATAGATTTTGAGGCATTTTGCTCCTACAATATCTTTTTTTCCATTTTGTGGTATGAGCTCTATTATTGTTGCGCATGTATCTTCTTTCACATGCTTTTCTGCCCAGGATTTTACTGAAAGAGGAGTTACTGTAAAGAATTTTAGCTGTTCTTTTTCTTGTTCTATTCTTTCTTGTTCTATTTTATTTGTAGTTTTATTTTCAAGGACTGCAAGATATTCCTTTGCATGTTTTTTGAATGTATTGTATGCATCTTTTGTTATTGCAGCAGCGCTATTTCTATCATGTTGAACCGGATCGACTATTACTAGCGGGGCATAGATTTTTGATGCGTTGAGCTGTGTTAAAGGATTATCTATTCTCTGTTCTGGGTCAATAACAACTTTGGCAGGCCATTTCGCTGCAGCGTTTAAGAGTTCTCTAAATCCTCCATAATATATTATGAGTAAATCGATAACATGGCCTGAAAATCCTCCAATGTAGCTTTCTGCACCGTATACTTTTGCAGCTTTACAGAATTGTTTTGTTAGGCGAATATCTTGTACAATCCAGGGTTTTGTTTTGAGTTTATCATGAACGTACTGTACGTGTAATGGGCTCATGTCCGTTACATTTTTTGCATCTTTCCAACTATCGATGTTGCATACGGGTATGAATTCAAAAGTGAATCCTTCTAATATTACATGATAGTAATCTCTAGATCCATGCACTCGTT
>CAVRUV010000002.1:0-7860 GCA_963724455.1 uncultured Candidatus Woesearchaeota archaeon | reverse complement strand
ACATTTATCAAGACAATTATTTCTGAGCTAGTATGGATTTGGGTAATTTTGATGTAGTCATGCCTTTTTTGCAGACGCACGGATACGGTATTATATTTCTTATTATGATTATTGAAGGTCCGGTAATTACTGCTGCAGCAGCGTATGCAGCATCACTTGGGTGGCTCAATATTTGGTTAGTATTTTTATTATCTCTTCTTGGGGATAATATTAGTGATGTAATTCATTACGGCATAGGAAGATTTCTTAAGAGGTCTACTGTGCAGAAGTTTAGTTCATTTTTCGGGATTGGAAAACTTCCGGATAATCTTGATACACAATTCAAAAAATATCCTGGACGTACATTATTTCTTCTAAAATTAACTCCGCCGCTTGCACAACCAGGCATGGTACTATCTGGAACATTTAAAGTTCCATTCAAGACATTTTGGTTCTATGCATTTCTAGGGTCTCTCATTAGAACTACTATTCTAGTTTGTATAGGATTCTTCTTTGGGTTCTTTGCTGGAAAGATAATGGATTACTTCAATTTAGCAAACTATTGGATAATATTATTCTTAGTGAGTATTATCATTATTTATTTATTGATATTTTTAATAGTGAAATATATTGTGGTATTATTTAAAAAAGTAAAATTATAAAGGTATTAAACTGTATAAAGTGCGTAATGTTTAAATATGTATGAGTGATTTTCTATTCGTGAAAAGATCATCAAAAGTTCCTGCATTATCTATTATAATTCCTGCATATAATGAAGCAGAATTTCTTCCTATATTATTCAAGTCTTTACAGGAGCAGACTTTTCAGAATTTTGAAGTAATTGTCGCTGATGCGCATTCAAAAGATAATACTAGGGTCATAGCAAGAAAGCTTGGTGCAAAAGTAGTTGATGGTGGACTTCCAGGTGTTGGACGAAACTATGGTGCAAAAATTGCTCGTGCGAATACATTTTTATTTCTTGATGCAGATATCACTCTTCCGCCTGATTTTATCGAGAAAAACTTAAGAGAGTTCAAAAGAAGGAAATTGGTGTGTGCATCATCTTGGATGAAACCGATTTCAAAAAATATTGTTGATAAATTTTTGTTTTTTTCAACAAATATCAGCGTAGTGTTTCTTAATCCATTTAATACAAGAACATATGGTTGTTGTATTTTTGTTAAGCGAAAAACTTTTGAAAAAATAAATGGGTTTGATGAAACTCTTTATGTTGGTGAAGATAATGATTTTGGTCATCGCGCACGAAAAACTGGTAAGTATGGATTTTTCAGTGTGAGCAGGGTGCATGTATCTGTAAGGCGCCTTGAAAAAGAAGGCAGATTTAAGTCATCGTGGAATATTGTAAAAATTGCATTTTATGATATTACTGGTAAGAAGGTGACGAGCAAGAACCAACTGAATTATGATTTTTCAGGTTTTGAGAAAAAGAAAAAATGAGTATATTATTAAGCGAAATTATCTTAAGAAATCTTCTATGAGTTTTATGAACTGTATGTGATGATTTAATACAATTATATGATCTGCTTTAGGCATGATGTGTAGTTTTGCATTCGGAAGCATCTTAACCATTGGTTTCATGTGATTAATTGGGAACATTGTATCTTTTTTTCCATGAATGAGCAGGATCGGGATATTTATTTTCTTCAATTCATTTGTGGCGTCGAATAATCTTACTGTCTCATATGAGTTTAGGCAAGTTCGAATGCCGGTATTTCTTGTATCTGTAATTGTTCTTCGTACGTTCCAGTCTCCAGTATTGATGAATCCGCAATAGTCCACATGACCTCCGGTTTTTTTCCATTGCGGCAAGTAATTGATAAGAAGGCCGAATTTGATTAGTGGGTTTAGGAGTTTTGATCCTTTGATTGCTGATGGCTTGTGCGATGCGCTCGCTAGAATTGCTTTTTCTACTATATTTTGGTGATGCTGCAAGAAATCAAGTGTTACAAGTGTTCCGAAAGAATGCGATACTATGTTGCATTTCTTTATTTTTTCTTCTTGCAGCACTCTATATACATCTTCGGCAAATTCATGAATTGCATATCCTTCTTTTGTTGTTGGACGAAATGAAAATCCATGACCGCGATGGTCTAGTACGATGACATTGTATTTTTTATGAAAATGTTGTATATATCTTACCCATCCGCCAGCACTTCCTGATAATCCGTGGATGAATATTATTGTTGGTTTTTTTGAAAGGCGATTTGTCCAATAATGAATCTTATAGCCATCTTTTCCTTTGAGAATGTACTCTTTTACTCTCGGATGGTTCAAAAAAGCGTTGAAAGGTTTTTTCATGCGATGGTCTCAGAAGCGTTTTTGTTTAATCATTTTTTCTTTTTCTTACTTTCAGCTACAAGTTTTTGGAATGCATCATATACTTCATCAACTGTTATTTTATTTATGAATCCATTTTTTTTATAAAAGAATTTCTGGTATAGTCCGCGTCCATTTGATTTATCGAGTATCTTATCTTTAGGACATGGTGGCATGAAAAGATGTGGTGCAGGACCTAGTATCGTAACGCTTCGTAAATCAGCGGTGTGTGCCATATTTCTTGGTCCACTATCTATTCCAATGAAATAATCACTTTTTCTCATGACGAGCAGAAGGTCTTTTAGATCAATTTTGTTAATGAGTGAATATGTCTTGAAATCGAGCTTTTTAAGTATTTCTTTGTAATCTTTATTCTCTTTCACAGTGCCTACAAAGATAAATCGATATGTTCCTGATTTGTGTATTCTCTGCAATAACTCTATCCATCTGTTCAAATCCCATTGTTGCATGATGAAGCTTGCGTGTGTATGAACAATTACTATTTTTTCATTTCTTTTTTTGTTATTTAATTCTTCAAAACTTTTTATTTTATCGTAATCTGCTTTTGTAAATGCAAAAATATCGTCAAACGCTACGTTTGAACAATGTTCTCCAAGTATTTCGAAGTTCACTTCTCTCCATTGTTTTGGAGTCTTTTTCATAATGTTTTTTCTTAGAAGATGAACTCCATATTTTGAGTAGTATGTGAGCGATGTCTTGACAGTTCTTGTTTGCACATTCTTTATTAGTTTGTATGATTCTTTGCTGATCCTCAAGATGATGACTGTATCATAATCATCTAATTTATCATTTTCTTTTCGAGTGCGTGCTGCTATTTTTTCAACTTCGCTTTCATATATTGATTCTGCAACAAAGACTTTTCTTATGCCTCGTATTTTTTCTGCGAGTGTTTTTAATGGGCGAGAAACAATAATATCAACTTTGTTAGGATGTTTTTTTATGAATTTCCTAATTGCTGGTGTTGAAACGATAAAATCCCCAATAAGGCAGGTATTTACTATTAGTATTTTTCCTGTTGGGATATAGTTCTTATTTTTCTTTTTTAAGAGTCGAGCTTTTAGGATGAGTGGAATTTCTTTATAGATGCTAAAGTATGAATGATTAACTTTTTTGTTCTTTGCAACCATATGTATCAGTTTTCTGTAGTTTTTCTGTTTTTTTATAATCGTTAACGTTAATATTAGTATTTTGTTTGTTATTTTTTTGGGAGTATTTTTAGGGGCATTATATTCTTTTTTATGTAATAAGCTTTTATTAGGTTTATTAAACGTCGTTATTGATTCATTTTTTGCTTCTATTTTCCCTTTGTGTCTATTTACCAATTACATCCATTATTCTTTATAAGGTTTATCTATCGTCGATATCACGTCGCAACTTTTATATAGGGGTCAGTGGACTTTTATTATAGGTTGCGGCGTATTTATCGCCACAGGCGACTTTTACGAAATTGTGGCTGCATGAATCGCCACAATTTCTGTTCTGCGCCAAGGCAACCTCGACAATAAAATATACAAAATATATTATGTGTGGAGTGGCAGTTTGACGATAATAACTCGATTGGAGATGAAGGGCTTTAAGTCGTTCGCTAATAAGACTGAGTTGGTCTTTGGCGAGAAATTCAACTGTATTCTTGGACCAAATGGTTCTGGTAAATCAAATATTCTCGACGCATTAGTCTTTGTTCTTGGAAAATCCGGCGCTAAGGGACTGCGCGCTGAAAAGACTGCAAATCTCATCTATAATGGCGGCAAGACAAAACAGCCCTTAAAAGAGGGTGAAGTAATCATTTACTTTGATAATCAGAAGGAGATTTTCGGCAAAGGCTTTGCTGAACTAAAACTCACAAGAACTGTCTATGAGGATGGTACTTCTGCGTACAGAATCAATGATAAGAAGAAGACCAGGCAAGAAGTAGTAGAGATTCTAGAAAAAGCACACATTGATCCGGACGGTCACAATGTAATTCTACAGGGCGATATTACGCATCTTATCGAGATGAGCGGTATTGAACGCCGTCATTTGATTGAAGAAATTGCTGGCATCGGGGTTTATGAGGACAAAAAGCAACGAGCGTTGCACGAACTTGAACGCGTCGAGCAAAAGCTCATCGAAACAGATATAATTCTCACCGAGCGCAAGACCTATTTACACGAGTTGAAAGGAGAGCGCGATCAGGCATTACAATTTAAGCAATTGCAAGATAAGCTCAAGCGCAACAAGCGCACAGTTCTATCCAAGAAAATCGTAAAGCACCAAAAAGATGTTGCTGACTACGAGAAGCGCGCGCAAAAAAACAAGGAAGATATTACTAAATCACAAGAAGAACTAGCTCAAATAAAACTGGAGATCGCAAAGCGCAAAGCAGAAATCGACGAGATAAACCATGAAATTGAATCTCGCGGCGCTAAAGAACAAGTGCAGATACATAAGCAGGTAGAAAATCTTAAAGTCGATCGTGCAGTGCGTCAGCAACGCCTCGATACTCTCAAGTCCGAGCTTCAAAAGTTAAAAGATCGTCAGGATGAATTGACAAAAGGCCACAAGGAATTATTTGATAAAATCAAGTATATTGAAGACGAGAAACACGAGTTCCAAAAAAGCATTGTTCAAACACAATCCAATCTTCAGCAGATCGATATTCGCATCTCTGAATTCAAGAAAAAGCACAATGTCAATGACCAATCAAAATTGGATCAGGACATGGTTGCTGTAGACCATAGTGCAGAGACTCTGCAAGAAGCGCTTGGAAAACTGCGCGAGCGCCAGCAAGAGCTCATGCGTGAAAAAGATAAGGTTGATGTTCGCATCGAACAAGCAGATGAAAAAATATCAAAAGTGCTCGAAGCAGAAACCACTAATAAAAAACAATTCGAGCAGCTGAAGAAAAAACAAGATTCTTTTAAGCAAGCAACTAAAGAGCTCCAGACGGCTCTTGCTGAAGATGCAAATCTTGCAGGTCTTATTTCTACTGCGCGCCAGCAAAGCGCAAAGATGAATGAGGATGTCATTCGCTTGCGCGCACAAAATGCCTCTGTTAAAGAGGGTGTTGCTGGCGGCATTGCTATACAAAAAGTAATGGAGCAAAAGCAGAAGATTGTCGGTATTATCGGCACTGTTGCCGAACTTGGTAGTGTTAAGCAAGAGCATCAGCTCGCACTCGAGATTGCTGCGGGCGGCAGAATCAATGCTGTTGTTGTAGAAGATGAGAAATCTGCTTCGGAATGCATACAATTCTTGCGCGCTGGACAGCACGGTGTTGCTACGTTCTTGCCGCTTACAAAAATCAAGGCTCCGGAAATTGATTCGAACTTGGATAAGCTGCTAAAACTGCCGGGTGTTATTGGTCTAGCTTCAAAACTTGTTACTTATGATTTCAAGTATGATATTATTTTCAGATATGTTCTTGGTAACACGCTTGTTGTTGATACGCTTGAGAATGCGCGAAAAATCGGCGTCGGAAAGATTAGAATGGTCACGCTTACCGGCGACCTTGTAGAAACAAGCGGTGCTATGCAGGGCGGTTTCAGAGGAAAATCACGTACAGGTATGGGCTTCCAGCAAAAGGAGCTTTCCGATAAGCTTGAACGCTTAGAGCATGAACTTGAACAAGTTGAATCGTCGCTTGCGCGTGTAGAACAACGTCGTCGTGATAACGAGTTAGTGATTGATAGGTTGCGCGAGTATAAGGCGAATATCGAAGTAGAAGTAATCACGCTTGAGAAAACCTTGCACCTTGACAGCAAGGATCTTGATATTACAAAAGATGAAAAAAGCAGGTTGCAAGAAGAGACTAAAGATATCGAAGCAAAGCTTGATGATGTTATTGCCAAGGTTAGTGAAGCGAATCGCGAGCTTGCAATGTTTAAGATAAAAAAACAACAATTGCGCGATCAGATAACTCAGTTGCGCAGTCCAGAAGTCTTAGCGCAGCTTACTAGTTTTGAAGAGCGAAAAGAGCAGATTAAGGATAATCTTCAAGAGTTCCAAGGAAAGCTGCGCGCCAATGATGCGCAAATAACTTCGGTTTTGGGTCCTGAATCTGAAAGAATAAAGAATATTCTAAAGCAGCAGGATAAGGAGAATGCTGATTTTACTAAAGAACAAGAGCATCTGAGAAAAGAACTTTCTCGCATTGAAAAAGAGCTCACTGAACGAGAAGAAGCTGAGAAGAAATTCATGGCGCAGTTCAAGGAACTTTTCGCTAAACGACAAAAAGCGGCTGATTCAATTAATGAACGCGAGCGTGAATCTGATAAGATACAATCAAAGACTCGCGATCTAGAAGCGAAGAATACTGGTTTTGCGCTAGAGCTTGCAAGAATAAAAGCAGAACTTGCTGGCTTCGAAGAAGAAGATGTTCAATACAAGGATGTTGAAATCTTTAACGAGAAATCCGAAGAGAGCTGCCTTGTTGAGATACGAGAGTTCGAGCGAATGCTTTCTAATATCGGCGCAGTAAATATGAAAGCGCTTGAGATTTATGATATGGTCGAACGAGAGTATGGCGAGTTAGTCGTGAAAAAGGATAAGCTTGTGCTTGAGAGACAAGACGTTCTTGCTATGATTGGTGAGATTGATTTGAAGAAGAAAGATATTTTTATGCGAACGTTCGATAAGCTCAATGAGAATTTCAAGCGCATCTTCGTTAGCTTATCTGCAAAAGGAGATGCGTATATTGAAATCGAAAATGAGAAAGACTTGTTTAACTCCGGCGTTACGATTAAAGTACGCTTATCTGGAAAGAAATTCCTTGATTTACGAAGTTTATCCGGCGGCGAAAAAACCATGACTGCACTAGGATTCCTCTTTGCAGTTCAAGAGCACCAACCGGCAAGCTTTTACATAATGGACGAAGTCGATGCAGCACTAGATAAACACAATTCAGAAAAGCTAGCAAAGCTTGTAGCAGCATATTGCGCTCGTGCACAGTACGTGGTGATCTCACACAATGATTCAGTAATATCTAGCGCAGATTGTTTGTATGGTGTCAGTATGAACGAGCACGGCATCAGTAAAGTTACTACATTGAAGATCTAAGTTAGGAATTAATTTCTCACAATATTCTTTTAACTTTTGTTATGATCTTAGGTAATCTATTAAGAACGCCTTGGAGCAAATCCTAACGACGAGTCGCTGTGAGTAGATTCGAGTCATACGAGAATCCGAAGGAACGAAGTGACGAGAGGCGAGCAGGCAAGGACGAGTCGTTATCTTTTCTGCGAAGGACTGAGCAGTAATTCTCCGCGTTCTAGTCGTATTTTCTGATGATGAAGATTGATATAGAAGAGTATGGGAAGAAAATAAAAAAAGAATTAAAAAATAAAAACTGAACTACAAATCTACTTCTTCTTTGATTTTGTAGTCCCAGCTGGGTTTGCGCCCCAAGCCATGATGCCCATAATAACAAGGTTCACGATTGGGATTGCAAGCAAAATTCCCCACCAGTTTGGTCTGTTGAGTGCAATTGCGATATGCCAGCCTAAGAATATTATTAGAGCTAGTACTGCAAGCGTGCCGAGAACT
>CAVRUV010000001.1:0-55407 GCA_963724455.1 uncultured Candidatus Woesearchaeota archaeon | reverse complement strand
ATCTTGAAACAAAAGCACTCATTGATTATTATCAAGAAAAATTCAAAAAAGGATGGGAATATGGTTATACATTCCCCGCGTTCAACAAAACGCTGCAGTCAGCAGGCCGATGCATCAGGTCAGAAACAGATCGCGGAACCATCATATTCCTCGACGAGAGATATGCTTGGCAGAATTATTATGATTGTTTTCCTAAAGACTGGAATATAAGAATATCACTGTTATACGAAAAAATGATTCGTGAATTTTTCAAAAATGAATGGGATATCTACAATCTACCACAATAAAAAAATATGAAAGTAAAAATAATAACATAATAAAAATAATATAAAATAAACTGCGTGCAACATGAATACCCAATTATCTGCGCAACGTCAACAGATGTTTGAACGCATAAAGATATTCTTTGAGAAACTCGACGATGAAAAACGCAAAAATGACCTTCCGTTATATCATGACACAACTCATGGAATATGGGGCCCGAGCGGCATGGACCATGTATATGAATTATTCACCAAGCTACATCTGGAAAAATACTCATCATTTGCTGATCTTGGTTCAGGAGATGGAAGAATTGCGTTTATCGCGTCATTATTCACAAAAAGCCATGGTTTTGAAATCGATGCAAGATTACATGAGATTGCACAAAGAGCTGCTCAAGAAATAAACAAAGAAAAGAATGAAGAAAAAGATATACTTCAAAATTCATGTACATTCATTAAAGGAGATTATACTGCTCAAGATATGAGCAAATTCGATATTTTATTTACTTTTCAAGACCAACCATGGCAAATTGAATTTGAAGAAAAGCTTATGCAAGAATTCAATGGAGTCCTGCTTTCATACAATAAAATATTTTTGCCAAATAAGCTGAAAAAAGGAAGAACTTACTGGATAAAACAGCAACCAATCATCACATATCACATTAATCGCGTAGAAGAAGAATTGTTCTAAAGAGAAAATTTGTTTGAAGATAAAAATAATAATTTAAACTAAAAATAAAACTAAAAATATAGTAACTACACACAACCCCTGCAATTAATAGTTAATTAAAGATTAATAATTAATTCACAATAATTCTTGTTCTATTTATGTTGACCATTGGAAGGATTTTGATAAGAAGGATGTGTTGCTTGTTTTTTTCTGCGCTTAATAATAATCAAAAGCAACAAGATTATGATTATAATTATGATAAGAATTACGAACTTCAAAGTTCCTGAGGAGTTTACCGGCGAACCATTGACATTAATTAATGTACTGCGTTCTGTCGTCAACTTGTTGTTATAGAATACTTTTCCAGTTACAATATACTGTCCCCCGACAGTCGGATTGAAGAAGGTATCAATTTCAGCAGTAGCATCAGGACCTACAATATATTCATCAGTATTGATAATTTTTACAACCTGATGATTATCTGCGCGTTCGATAGTTCCTTTTAGTACAGCACGTACACCACGAACACCTTTATTTCTAAAGTATGCTTTAATAGGAATAATATCACCAGTGACCGCCCAAGACTGTGCTTCAATTCTTATGAGCTCACCATCATCTTTGATGCCCCCAGGTTCAAGAACATCAAATGATTGCATATCATCATATTCGCAAAGAGGAACAGAAACTTTTGCCCAATATTGCGAAGGATCTAGATTAAAACTAAATGTTCTTGTGGCAGAATCAGTTTTTGTTGGTAAAATACGACTTCCAAATTCTACAGTACTAGTAGTCAACAATGTATTTTTAGATTTATCCCAAATTTCTATTGAGATATTTGGGTTTATACGAACATTACCTTGATTGATAAGGCTCACTTTAACGTCTAAAGGACGGCCTTGTTCAGTATCAAAGACCTGAACTCCGCCACCCACACAAGATATACGTTCAGTACCAGTCATATGCAATACAATTGGAATGCGAAAGCTTGCACGAATAGATGTTCCCATCTTTCCATCGCTTCTTGTAAGGCCACCTGTTATAATTGTTAAATTTACTGCGTAATCTTGTACTTGCGTATCAAGAGGTGGCTCCATAATAACATGCAATTGATAGGGATTATCTCTGCTAAAATAAAATGTTTCATTAGAAAATCGAAGCCAGCCACCAGCTTCTCCCTCAATACGGACCTCTGCTTGAATCTCATCTATGCTATCAGTTGTTACTGTTATAACATCTTCAGCATATCCTCCTCGTAACACGTCGTTGAAATTCAATGCGGCCTTATTAACCCCGAGAGCTACTGCGTGAACATTAGTTGATGCTGTTGCACAAACTATCAATATCATGACTACAAATAATAACCACGATTGACGATTCGTCTTTACAACATCACTAACAACATTTTTTCTCATACATTAACACCGTTATATTAACACCGTTATCATTCAATAAATATCTCCCTATATAATACTGCATCAATGATGCCTCGATAACGCCATCAACAATCCATCATCAATACTATCAGCACATTATCCTCAACAGTTTTAATTTTATCCTCAATATTTCTCATTTTTACCTATCTCAAATAAATTTAGCTGTTGGACAAACTCTGTATACGCGCTTTTTGCATCCATCATTAACACCGTCTGATCATCGCCGATTTTTTCAGCAGTTTCTCGTACATCAGACAATGCTAATTTCAATGCATCATGATTTTTCATTTCTACAGCTTGTTTTGCAGTCGATATATTACGATATAACAATAATTTAGTATACACGCGCAGTACTTGGTCGCGCAAAATCTCTGCAAGCCCTTCATCTTTTGTAACAGCATCAACAACATCTTTATACTTCAAAAGAGCTGCATCATAAGATTTTTTATTTATCATAGCCTCAGCATCATTCAACATACTTTCAACATCCGCAGAAGACATAACTCCATTGACAGCGTCTGATGAAAAATATAAACTTGATGAAGAAACAACATTATTAGACCGCCCAATATTACCTATGCTGACACTAGGGGAGATATTATTTGAAGAGTTTGCTATAATGCGAGACATTTGTCCCGTTGTATTGCTCGAATATCTTGAGCCATTAGAATATTTTGGTTGGAGAATAATATTTCTAGAACCATATGGCCCATAATTAGCCCCGCGATTACTCATAGATGCGCCATTATTTGCTGCACCAAAAGAAGCATCTCGCATATTTTTTGTTGGAGCAAGTCGTTTAGGAAGACCCGGACCTCCCTTAAATGGAGCAGGGTCAGCACCAATACGCACATAATATACTCCTAATACTACTATAATTACTATTCCAACAAGAATCAATACACCATCTGTTGCACTACCAATACCTGGTAATCCGATTTTTGTAATGAACCCTGTAAGAGATGATGTACTAACCCCGCCATTCAATGGAGCGTCTTTTGCAGTTCCATTAGCATTACCGACACTTGGCGTGCTGAATACAAAAGTTCTTGACTTCTTTACTTCATCTAAAGCTACTGCACGATTGAGCACATAACTGAATTTCTCCTGTTGTAATACAGAAATATCATATGCAACAACTGGATCTTGCGCTAAAACTGTAGGTTCTTTTTCAAAATTTATTTCTGAAACAGACTGCGCAACTGATTTAGGAATTACTTCAATAATTTTCATTTGGTTTTTGGGATCATCGAGCAAAACTGTTTTCTGAATGTAAGTATACTCTTTTTGAATACCATTTGCATCAAATGTTCTAAACGCACTAACAAACAAAGTTATTGAAACATGATCTTGCAATTGTATTGATTCTGTAGTGTATGATTTCAATTGTGTCGAATCAAGCGATGACCCCATGATTGCATAAGGAATATTGCGCTCAAGCTCTTGCGAATCAGATGGTTGTTTTAATTCTATGACTTGTAGAGGCATTATTTTTTTAATGAGATTTAAACGTGCATTGTTGATGACCACGGCAGAATCGCTAATTGCAGAATCGATATCTGAAGGAGTAGCGCCTGATTTTAAAAGTGCTTGCAAATGTGTTTTTGATTCCTGTAACTTTGCAAGAGAAGATTTTGCAAGTTCAATAAACTTCATATTCTCAATAATTTTTATCTCATCAGGATTCGTTGTTAATGATAATGAATCAATAACTTGATTTGCATCGAGGATTCCTGAATCAATAGCCGCCATTGCATCATTAACACGTGCAGAACTTAAAGCATCAATTGGCAAATCAGTAGAACCGATTAATTGCTCATCAATCATACTACCATATACTTCTTGCGACAATTCACCGATATTTCCCGCAGCATCTACTGGTGCAATACGATAATAATAATAGCGTGCATCGGCAGCACCAGCATCGATAAATTGCGTTGCTGAAGTTGTAGCAAAATAATCAGTTATTTGAACACCTTCGTGTTGTGAACGATAAATCTTGTAAGATAATGCATTTGCTACATTAGCCGTGTCAGTATTATCAACATTTGTTGTTGGCTTTGCCCAAGTAAGCTCTATACCTTTCGCACTGCTCTTTGCAGCAAGACCCTCTACTGCGCCAGGAGGAGCTGCATCAATTTCTACTGTAGCACCCTTAGAAATTTCAGTTCCTATAACACCACGAATACTAATTCCTGAAAATGAAAAAGTAATGACCCTATCAGGAGCTCCTTGAGGAATAACAATATATCCTTCCCATGAACTTCCATCCCCACTAAGAACCACAGTATTTGTAATCTTGCTTTCGGGGAATGAATACGATAATGACGGCGTTGTTGAAAGAGGAATATTCGTAGTCAACATAACCTTATAGGTTCCTGCGCGCAAAGGAGAACTTGCGCCACTAGTCTCGTGTGTAATCGAAGCTACAGGCATTAATTTTCTTGTAAAAGAAATTATCTCAGAAGTGCTCATTGCATTTCCATACACATCTTTGCAACGAACATAATAGGTTATGGCACCATCCGCAGTTATTTGTACAACTGCCGATGAATGAAGAGCATATGCGGAACTAGCTGAACTCATTGTATCCGAAAGTGCGTCGAAAGATGCATCAGTAAGGCCATACTTGCATTGCGCAAGCTCATTTGTATCAACGCTAAGTGTTGCATATGACCCAACTGCATCGCCTATCGGGGATTTTGCCGTAACTGTTGGCGGCAGAGTATCGACATTGATTACTTTGGATGCACTTGCGAGTTCAGCACCTAATGTACATTTGTACTCAACTGAATGGACTCCTTGTGCAACAGAAAATGTGCCCACATATGTTGTGTTTGAATTCGATGCAGGATTAAGAGTGTGACCGACGCCATCAATGAGGATATAGCACATATCAGCAGGCCAGTTGGCGTTAAGCGAAAACTCTACATTGGTTGTTCCTACATCAGTTGTCGCCGGAGATACTGGTGTTACTACAAGCGCCTTATTTAGGACTTCAACAGATTTTATTTGAGATGATTGCGAAGGGGATTGCGATGCAAGTGTAGGATCATCGCTGGAAAATTTGTATTCATAAATTCCTGCGCTCGTACTAGTAGTTTGCCAAGAGTCTGCAATCGAACCTGTACCGCTCGCAACAATGATTCCTGCTCGTTCAATAATCAAATTTCCTGGACCGCTAAGAGTTGCTGTGAGTACATCTCCTTCAGTTGTAGACGAAGGTAAATTTACATTAAGAGTTGAATTTGGTAAACTTGCAGCAGTTGCACTGAGCACAGTTAAACATAAGAAGAATACTGCGAGCAGCGCTATTACTACTTGCTTGATCCTATGAGTCGTATTACTACGCGGTTGTTGATTGCGATCGTCCATGATAACACCTATTTACGTTTTAGTGCATCTAGAACAGCGCGATCTTTCTCGACTGCATCAATAACTGCAGCACTAAGATAATCGCTGAGCGTTGTCCCCTTAAGGACCGCAATCACTTTTGCCCGCGTATGGATTTCATCAGGCAATTCTATATTTACACGTTTCACTGTTTGCTCCCAGCGAGAAGACGAAATGGGGAACTAAAAGGAGGAATATGAAAAAAGGAGTGTTCCACACGTATCTGTCGTCGCTGTAATTGTAGTTACTGTGGCCTTCGTGGACCACCTTAGTATTTTTCTGAGTTTTATCATTTAAATATGTTGTGGTACTATATCATAAACATCATATAAATATTTAACTTAATTAACTATGGAAAATAAGTATAGAAAATAAATAAGGTTTATAGAGAATAAAGATCAAAAATACATCAAACAATAATCAATTCAATAGTCGCCTTGGCATTCAACCAGAAAACCGTCTGATTCATGCAAGACGGTTTTCGCAAGACCCCGGAAGGTAGTTTGTCTACGAAGTGGACAAACCGCGGAACGAAGTGACTGCGCTGAGGAACATACTGGCCGCGACAAAGTAACAGAGTAGTCAGGGAGGCAGGTAGTGGGGATGGTGGGCGGGAAACTAATTAAAAATTAAATTATAGCTCTTCTATAAACCCTTTCACGTTTCCAGAAGAACCTCTCTCAAAACTTTCCAAGAAAAAATCAAAACCATTATCTCGTTTTTGTTTTCCATTTTTTGTAAGATGGATTACATCTTTTTGCAATCCGTGTTCATATCCATCTTTATGCCCTTTTTCATCTAAATACTCTAAGAATTTTTTGGGTACAGTATTACCTGCATCATCGCCGTATACTATTTTTTTTGCACCAATATCTTTTGCCAATGCACGTATTGCATCATAGCATACACTTTGCCAGTTCTTCATAATGGCAAGCATATTCTCATCACCTTCGACACTATCGACTAACAATGTAGTATTACCCAGCAGATCTTTACAGATAGCGAAGATTATTGCTCCGTATATGGTGCTTGGTTTCTTACCGTTTAGTATGAAATATTGTAATAGTCCGATGTTATCATCTTCTAGATATCCTAGTATTCCGTCTTCATTGTTGTATGGGTAGAATGCGCAACAATGAGTAGTGTCATAACCCATAAGATCTGTAATTCTTGGTTTTTGCGAAATAATAGCAACACCAGTAATTGTTTCTTGTTCTCGCAAGTGTGAACGAAGCATTACTAGGATATCGTTTAGCGGTTCTATTTTCGAATTCAATTGCGTTTCATTGATAGCGTCATATTTTGTAGTTCTGATGATGTGCAAGAATTGTTCTATTGCACGCAAGAGTTCTTCTTTTCCTAGTTGTTTGTTTTTTAATTGCTCGAATAGAGATTGTGCGTTCTTGAATGCTGCACCTTGATTGATGCAAGATCTTGAGAAGTTAATGAGTGCAACAACTTTCTGCTCATTATTAATGAGTGTATTCACTTGCACCGCCGCTTGGTCGTGACGCGGTCCCCAACGCGATTGTTGTGTGAGCATAATTGTTATGAGACTAATAAGTGCTTCTTGCACAACAGCTGGCGTTGCAGTTTGTAGTGTAATGCCTTTTGAAGTCTGAAAATAATAAGTCTTATTTTGAGGGAATTGTTTTTTTGAATTTTGTATTGCTTGCAATGATTCTGCAATGACATCCTTTGTTATCTTATCACAAGAGAACATGCTCGATAGTGTTCCTAGTGGCAAGTCTGACATGTCTATGTCGGCGTTGTAGCGTTGTTTGAAAACACTTTTTAGGAATAATTCTTTGAAATTACCTTCACGACGGGATTTCAATCTATCCAATAATGTCTTGTCGGCATTGAGTGCGTTGTGTCGTCGCAGTTCAATCCACCAAGAGAATTTCAACGGATCACTCAACAATTCATAATGTTGCTCGACATCTCTTGCAAGTCCTGCTAATTCATCAGGTTGGATTCTTGTACCGTTTAACTGTACTTGTAACAATAACAAGAAGAATTCATTAAGGTGTTTTGTTGGATGTTGCACTAATGCAAGAACAGATTGCACACTAGCGTCTAACGTCTCTTTAGTGATACTGAATCGCACTGCATTAAGTCCTGCATAGAACAATCCTTGCTCTTTCACATCGAGCTTTTGCTCACACTGCTTGAAATACGAGAGCATTTCTTGTGTGGAACCAAATAATTTGTTTTCTTGCTGTAATAGCAGTCCAACGTATGGAACTAACAAACCTTGGTTTCCACTGAAATCTGATCCTTGTAAAGGAGCAGATGAAGAAGTATTGCTTTGTACAAAAATTTTGCGCACCCCACGCGCACGCCTACCAACGTCACTACATCGACTGCTAGCGTCCAAATCGTTACTACTCCTCACACCAACAAGACAAATTACTACTTGACTATTTGTAACATTCTTACAATTATCACTATAAAGAACATACGTCTCAAGAGTTTTATTCAAATACTTTTTTAAAAATGCAGCATATTGTTTTGTAGTATCACCAATAATACATTTAGCAACTTCAAAACCATCATCTCTACTAACATCAAAACCATCATCAAAACCACTCACACCATTCCGTAATGTAACTTTAATAATTCTTTTATGCTCTTTTGCACGCTTAATCGCATTCTCAATTAGCAGATTATTAATATCAATCAACAACTGACCAACCGCATTGTAGTCTTCGGGCACACAAGACAACAAGATATTATTTATAGGATCATCATCAAATGCCGCAAACAACTCATTATTCTCCTTAAAATAAATAACAACTGTACGAGTATGGTAGTAATAATTCAAGTCATCTTTTCCTTGATGCATACGATACACTATTGCTTCACGAGCACTCTGCAACACTGATCCTTGCGAAAGACAATAACTGTTTGCTTGCGGCAAAAAAATATTCTCTGTCGATTTTTCAGTGTAAAACGCAATAGGAACATCAGGTGTAGAAAAGCCATCAGATATTACAGTAACACTAGATGAAATCCTTAACAACATCTCAATGGCCCTAACAGCACCAGCTTCATTCTTATCAATAAACGTTGCGCGCAATGACTGCAGGAACGCTTTCAACGCTTCAACATCTTTAACTCTTCCTTCATGTGTCAATTCTGACAATACGTGTTGCACGTGTTTTACTTCAGCATATTCTGGATGATGCTTGAACCAACCCGTCTTCTCATCAACCATCCAATGCCAACTCTTAGGATTGCTAAGTTCAGCATACAATGCATCCAGTTCATCTGAAGTGATCACTTCTTTTCCTCTTTAATCCCGTTAACTTCTGGTTTTGCATTCGGATCCTTATCGAATTTGTCATCTACTGATTTTTCTTCGATTGGAGCGGATGCTTGCGAGTCTCCTTTCTGCGCGCGTTCATCACGTAGTTTTGCAAGCTCATCATACACTTGTTGTTTTGCTTCATAGTGTTTATACAAAAGACGTAATCTTTGGTAAATTAGCATTATCTCCGGATAATCAGCAGCTAGTTTCTTGAATTGTTCATTTGTTTCTAGAGCATAAGTTCTATCACATAAATCCTTTTCAATACCGGTTGGAGTTTTGTTCTTATGGTATTCATAGTACAATGTCACCATGTCTTGATAGACTTGTTTAAGATCAACAAAAGAAATGAACATGTCCATGAGCTCACGATTTGTTGCAACAGCTTCAATGCGTATAGCAAGATCTTTTTCTATTTCAAGCAATTGTGCATTTTCAAATAAGAGCACATCATTCAAGCGTTCTTCGTGTGTTTTTTCTCGCGTCTGCAACATTGCGAGCTTTCTTGAATCACTATAAGTCAAAACTCGCAGTATGGAATAAACTATTCCAGGCAAAAGAAGCAGTAATAACAAATACATCCATAAGTATCGATAACCTACCTCGCAAAGAAGGAATTCATAATAGTACAAATATGAAAGCAAAAATACAATAAGTACTACCAGCATGAACAATACAAGCTCTCGTCGTTTTTCATAATAAGACTGTGCTCGTTTGAAATCTTCAAGCAATTGATCATTCTTAATCTGTTTCATCTCGCGAAGATATAACCAAACGCGAATTGCAGAAAGTATAAGGACAATAAGTAAGAACCATTTTGCATCATTATTCAAAGGATTGAATGGTTTTGCACAAATTAATTGAGGATATTCTAAGACTGGAGGCATATTCTCTCGACAAACAGAGCATGGCCCGCCGCAATCAAGACCGGTTTCACCATAATTTTGCACACCATCATAACAACTGTCACACGGTCTGCAATCTCCACCACAATCTACACCAGTCTCATTTCCGTCGCGTATATTATTACTGCAACCAGGACATGGCGTGCAATAATTCCCTCCACAATCATATCCAGTCTCATCACCATTTTGCATCCCATCATAACAAGTGGGTGCATATTGACATTCTTGCACTTCAGGAGGAATATTAGCAATAGTACCGCAATCATTTGCATCATAACAAGAGCGCGTTTGTAATCCTTCCATAGAACAATTCGTCCACTGACTACACACCCAATTCTCCTTGCAACCAAATGGCGCATCAACACCTAGCGCAGAATTTAACGCAGAAACTATGCCTGAAGGAGTTATAGAAGATGATGAACCAGAACTACCGCCGCCACTAGAACCACCGCCGCCTCCACCGCCGCCTCCACCACCTGCACCACCGCCACCGCCACCAGCTCCACCACCACTACCTCCAGAACCACCACCGCCACCGGTTGCATTAGTCTGGTTTATTTGTCCAGTACCATTACCAGTACCGTTACCAGTACCATTTGGATTGCCTCGCGGACAATCATATGCACATGTAAAAAAACTTTCAAAAAATGGATCACAATACAAATCACCGCATAGTGGTGCGGGATGGCTTAATCGCAGAAATTTAAATGTACCATTACTAGTAGTATTATCTCCAGAAATTGTAACCGCGAATTCTCCATTATAATAGAATTGTACCTGTTCACCGTTAGGCGGACCTTCAATATTACTAGTTTCAGGATCATCTCCGCCGCAAGTAATAAGACCAAAATGTCCAGCTTGTTGAGTGTAAAATACTGCACAAGAAATATTACCCGCCATTGCAGTCACACTTGTTCCTCCATAAATAGGCATTCCTTTAGTGGTTATATTACCATAAAATTCGGTTGGTAAAGGAGGTAATGCAATTACAATGACTGTTGTTACTATTAATAAAAATCCGCACAAAAACGAGATTAATATCAGTCGTAAATCTGCAGGACCAGAAGAATGTATTTTTGCAGAACTCATGGATACACCACCCACATAGTTGCATTTGATACATTAATCCAGTATCCATATGTTGGTGAAATATAATCAAGATTACCACCAGGATTTGTATAGATCATATAATTTCCCGAAGAAGCATTGTATGCTCTTATCTCGTTAAATGATGCATTTATTGCTAAAAATACACTTGCAGTAGCATTGATATCTTGCGAAGGGTATCCTACAAGATTCCAACCTTTCGCCAAAGGTATGTTGGTATATACTGCTTGTGTACCATTTATAGTTCGATTATACGATTCGCTTGAAAGGACAATATATCCTGCGCGTCTGCTAACATACTGTAAATCACTATACACATAACTTGGTAAATTAGGGTTATAAACTCTCCAAGAATCAAGGTTATCAGGAACATACTGATAGACAATATTATCTTTAGTGTTATTGCCAAAGACTTCATTAATTTGCTCAGCAGTACTGATACATGGAATAGATATCAGATTGTAGCCTTGCAAGATAGTAATGTTACATGATGCAGGTGTTGAATTCAAAATGTATGCAGTAGTATCAACTGATCTTCCGGTAAACCCTGCATCTACTAAGAAGAACGCAACCATTGATAAAAATAGAATGAATCCACTAACTATGATTATCTGTGCTACTTCTAAGCGATGTGCAGGATCGTGTTTCATACAAGACCTCGCTTCTTTGTCTTCAAACGTCTTGCATCAGAATCTTTTGGGTCTTTTTCTTCTCGTGGTTGGAACTGAACATACCATGCTTGTTTTTCAGGATCATAAGAGAATACTATATCTTGTTGTTCTGCATTGTTGAGCGTAAGAAGAAGAGGCATAGGAATCGTAGTTTCAAAGCTGCTTCCTCGTCTGTACAGTCGTCGTCTGAATTCCATCAAATCCTCAAGAATAGATTATTTATTCTCGTGTTTTTATACTTTACTTATATTTATACATATAAAAATACTTATTTTTCGTAAATAGCCCTATTCCAGTATACTAAAACGTATACAAATGCGAAACATTTTTATACTAGTGCATACAGTATACACATTACCAAACAGCCAACAATGCGTGGCAACCACCCGAGGCGACAACCATGGTCATCCTCTTTGATCAATATAACACTCCAGAAAACATTTACGAAATCATCTTTGCAACAGAACAACAAGTTGTTGTTGGAAAGATGCTCATCGATGAGATGAAAAAAGCCGGCGGCGAAATAGGCAAGACAGAAATGTCAATGTTCGCAACCGCACTTCACGACGGTACAAGAATAACAGGCGCGACAGAGGGACCGTTCCCAATCAAAAAAGAGACTACTATTAGCTATAATAAACGTCAATTTTACGATAGAATACTAACCCCGATGAAAACAATGGGGCTCATTGATTACGACTTGTACAAAAAAACATACAAAATCAGCGACAAATTCAGCAAGAATATGATGAAAATTGGATTAATGTGGAGCCAAGAGCGCGCAAAACCACCTAAAGAATTACAATTCAAACCAGCAAAACGCGTATAGGCGTACCCGACATCGGGGCTACAACTATAGAGACGACAAAGACTACACATACAGACATAACACATATCACGTTAAAAAGAGAGCCTCGGTGTGCGATTCTAACACACACCCACCCTCCCCCACAACCACAATATCATTTTGTGCGCCGGGGCTTTCTTTTTTATTTTCCAATCAACAACATCATTTTTCAATCATCAATGAAGACATAAATTATTTGTACAAATAACATACAATACAACTGCAATAACAAAATACAAAAAAAATAACAATAATAGTTATCACAAAAATCAAGGGAGACATATATGCCAAGCGAAGCATCTTTAGAAACTATCGTTCTAGAAAAAGCTCCCCGATCAGTTCGCATTCTAAACATCATGAATAAAATGTTAAGCACGCCAGAAAGGATTGCTCGTAACACACATCGTTTACCTAAAATGCATGAATTGTTAACACAAGAATATGAACTACTAACCAAAAAAACAGAATCGCTTAGTGCAGAGTTAACAACAAAAGATCTAGAACTAACACAAGCAAAAGAAGAATCATTTATAGACTCTCTGACTGGCGCAAGAAATCAACGAGCGTATCAAAAAGACGGCATAGAACAATTAGACCAAGCAAAACGTTTAGGAGAAGGTCTTACAATTATTTATTTTGATCTTGATCATTTCAAGCGCATAAATGACCGTTACGGCCACCCTGTAGGAGATTATGTTCTAAAAACATTTACAAAAGCTGCACAAGAGAGTCTAAGAATTGGTGCATCATTTTACAGAATAGGAGGAGAAGAGTTCGCAATTATTGCTAGAACAAAAAATAACGAAGCACCTATGGCAGCACAAACTATTGCTGAAAGAGTGCAAGAACGTTATGCGGAACTTATGGGAACAGAAGATATTCCTCAAGAAATAATAAATGACCTGAACAAACCTACTTTCAGCGCATCAGCAGGATTTGCTTGCTATTCCAAAGACGTACAACACGTTTTAAATTATGCAAGCAAACCCACTGAAGAATTATTCAAAATACTCTACACAAAGGCAGATAAAAATTTATACCACGCAAAAAATACCAACCGCGGTAGCATAATCGGCACTGATCTCATTGTTGAGTTCGCAGCATAATTCTAAAAATTTAGCATAAAACTTCAAGATAGCATACTCTCATAATTTCTAATATAAACAAAAAAAATAAAGAATAAAAAAATAAGTATCAACTACTCAGAACTTGTGTCCGCAGTTGATGCAAGTCTTCCTTCCGCGTGCATTTGCGTGCCCGCAGTGTTTACACTTCTTCTTTGTTCCGAGGAAGAACAAGAGGAGGAGTATCAGTAACAAGACACTACCATATACTACATATTTAGTAAAGTCGCTCTTGAAGACTATTGGGAACAAACCTTCAGTAATTTTTATTCGAGATAATTCACGTTCGCCGTAGTATGCACGAACTTTTACTTTAGGATTATCTTTAAAATCGGCATCGACCATCTCTACTTGCACAGGTACAAGCATTGTTTTTCCAGCCTTTACAAAGACAACAGCGTCGCCTCCAACAGAGAGAGTCTGACCATTAACAACAAGGTCTACCAGTTCAACACCAGTATATGCTCCAACAGCACCAGTATTTTCTAATTCAACCATGAATCTTGAATTTACCTTATCATAATAGAGACCAGTAATATTAATTTTAGATGCATCAAGTACATCAATAAGATCTATCTGGAATGTCTTCTGATAAGTATTTTCAAGGCTCTTTACACTTTCTCCATATATTGTAAAGATGTCTCCTGAAAGGTCCGTTCCTTGCAAATTTAAAGGATTTCCGTCAACATCAGCTGAATACAAAATAGTTTTATATTCATTCTTGTCAAGGAATAATGCAGCCTCATCACCAGCTACTTTGACAACCGTACCATCACGAAGCGTTATGGTGCTCTTGAAATATTCTGCAAGAGCAACAGTGTTATGATAAGTAACTTGTAATGATCCTGTTGCACGATTATAGACAATACTCGTGACTTCTAATCCGAGATTATAACTTGGCATCGGGAATCTATCAAGATCTTCTACTGTTGCAATCGCGCCAGTTGGTTGTCTTGCCCCTTGTGCGAATTTAACGAAGACGCTAATACCTAAGTTTCGACGAACAAATGTTGCACTGTTAACAAGCTCGTTTCCTATCAAGATACCAACTTCAATATCGCTAGCTTTAATGAATTCTCGAACAACATCTGGAACGTTTTGTTTTCCAAGGAAAAGAACTGGATCTGCGCCAGACATTATTCCTGATTCAATAAACTCACCATTAGTCAAAATAACTTGTTTTGTCGGCTTAATGGCAATATATCGCTTCACAATCTCAACGTTGTTATCAAAACGATTTCCAAGATTCAGAGTTTCAGGGTTAAATTGTGCAAGACCATCTTTTACTTCACGATCAACTTGTCCATAAAGTATGATTTTCTGAGCATTCTTTGCGGCAAAGAATGATACAACATCATCGATATTGTTTCTATTTGCGAAGATAACATAAGACCTGTCTGTAGCTGAAAATGGCGCTACACTTATTGCATTATAACCATACGCGTCGTCAATAACAACGAATTTATTAATATCAGGTAAGCGTTTTGCAAGATCAAGATTCATTGTCGATGAACGAAGTTCTTCAGGATTATCATAACCCCTACTTCTCAAAATGTCAGTATATCCTACGACAAACGGTCTTTCCCTACTAGAAAGCACCAGAATATTTTTTTCAGTCGTAGGAATAGAGTATAACAAGATAGTTGAGTGTTTTGTACTAACAAGGAAATTATTAGGAGCTCCTAATAGATTTGCATACAACATACCACTGTATACATCACGCCAATCTGCAGAGTTCACAATAACTCTATCATACGCAGATACATTAGGCGCAACAAAAATGAATAATGCTGCTAATACTACAAAAATTATCAATATCTTGTTTTCTTTCACCATTACCACTCCCTAGAGATGTTCAGACAATGAGAGGTTTATAAAACTTTTGAGCAAGATTGCTGAACAAGACACCTACAAGACATATAATGGCAAACAATAGCAAACAAGCAGCAAACAGCTCAGGCAGGTTCTGCTCTGAATACAATAGTGCCATTGCATTGACCAAATGCTGGCTGCGCAGGATCTGCGTAGAATTGCCAATAAGTTTCATTAAGAGAATAAGTCGCGTCTATAGTCTTATTGACAGTAAATCCTGAGATATATTTCGCAGTTGCAGCAGTTGAGTTCAATACTTGTTTTTGCGCATAATCTGCGGATACATTACCGCTAAAACGCAAAAGTGCTATACTAAAATTACCCTGATCGCATACAAAAGAAAGATTATCACCAACATTTCTTCCATATCCATACACGGAGACATTAATAGGTAGATTTCCGAGATTTGTTACGTTTGCAGTCTTATTTGCAGAATAATCTCCACCGCTCAAATTGCCAAAGTCTAGCAATGTAGTGATGTTAAGCGCATATAAAGGATTTATAGTTGTAGAATTAGTCAAATTGTTGCGTAAATCAATAGTATCATTTACAAAAATAGAACAATTCCAAGTTCCGTTAATAGCATAATAATTTACAAAAAATGAACATGAATAATTTGCATATTGCCCACTCTGTTCTCCTGAAATTGCATCACAAGAAGAATTAGAATAATGAGTATTATTCTCATCGACAGCACCTACGCTTGAAGATATATGAAAAAAAGCGCCATGAACGTTATTAATATCTGAGTAACCATTGTAATCCCTAATTGAGGCATTACAGATTACTGCTGCAAGACCCCCTGCAGACAGAACAACGTTCTGCTGGGGATATACCCTCATGACAGTAGGCGCCGAGCCAGTAATATTTACTTGTGTATCAATACTTACATTACGATTATTTGGACCTTGACTGTAACTAAAAGAAAAGGGTGCAAGAATAGCTATAACAAGAAGAAAAAATAAAACTACTCGCAACCCTCCCTCCGATTCACGCATAGTATCCACCATCACACCTTATCGTAACTCTACATAGAAGTAGTACGGTGTAGGTGCTGCTTTCACATCGCTTTCTGCAACAATCATCTGGAAGTCGTACGTTGTATTGTCATAACCATACATATCAGAATCTATGCTTGCCATGTATATGATTCCTAAACTTGCAGAATCCATAATGAGTACTTCTTGGAATGGTGAAGTTATAGTTGGTGTTTGTTTAGTATCGTTGACATACATAGCCGTACTGTTGCAAGTACTTTGTGCAATAGTATTCGAACCAATTTGGAATTGCTTATGCACAGTCCAGTTGAAAGTCATATTTACTCTATCAGTTGCGGATGCAGACATATTATTGAATATTGACTCGTTGCCGATAACTGTAGCAGATGCACATACAATATTACCCGAAGCCCAATTCACACTGCTGTTTCTTGAAGCATATACTTGTCCTGTAACTGATGCTAGATTCCAAGAATAAATCGTTGCTTGAGCAGGGTTATCTAACGTGAGGCCTCCTGAAATATTACCTACATAAGCTTTCCAATGCTGATCTTGTTGTATTGCGCTCAATACCATAGTGGTGATGGTACCTCTTGATTCATTCCTGAATGCAGGTGCTACAACCGGACCCGTTACCGTTGTATTACCTGATACAGTTGAACCTGAAGGATCTGCAAATACAGTCACAGCAAGGCATAACAAGAACAAGACAAGAAGAAGAGCTTTGTGCCATCCTCTTGTGCTTGTGTTGTATTGTGTCATGGAAACCTCACGTCAAACCTTGTTTACCTAACTGAACTCCGTCCAGAAGTAGTATGTTATTACTCCTGCTGTTGTTCGCTCATTCTCACCGACTAATAGTTGGAAGTCATGTTGTTTTCCATCGAAACCAGTAGTCGAAGAATTCGTTATTGTAGTGTAAACAATGTTGCTGCCTGAATTCAAAAGCACCATAGAGTAACTTGCAGTCTGTGAATTATTGTTCACATACCCATAAGTTGTATACGGACAGTTGTTCGTAGTCAATGCTTTTGAGCCCACATTAAATGCAGGGTGCGTTGCTTTACTAAAAGTATTATTGACGCTATCTGAATCGCTTGGAGTCAAATTCAAGTATGTATTTTCTGCAGCAACATCTGAGCTGTTAGAGCAATTGATAGTTGACCAAGTAATTGAGCTCACACGTGTTGCATATATCTGGCCTTTAGGATGTGCCTGGGACCAATTGTAGAATGTGTTATTGCTACCGTCTTGTAAAGTCACCATGCCAGATACGTTTCCGTAGTAACCTTGCCAAGATTTAGTAATTGAAATAGTATTGATGTTGATTTCTGTAACATTACCGCCGATTGCATTAACACTCTGTGCAGGAAGCCCACTCAAATTTCTTGAGGAAGTTCCAATTTCAGTTGTTGATAACGGCGCATTAGGGTCTGCCACGACAAAGCTTGCTGCAACTGCGAATACTGCGACAAGCAACGTGACAACATATATTGTTGTGTAGTTTCTATTCATTTCCATCACCACGTTTGTATTTCTTATGCTCCCCGACAACAGTGTGTCCGATGCCGAGAGAATCGTGTAAAATGTGCAATTGAACTATATTGGGCAATTGCGTTGTAAAGACGACTTGTCTAGTGATGCCAGTTCTATCAGTTACAGTGAATGGCTTCAAGTCGATTTTTGAATTTGTTTTGTAATAGAAAGTTATTGGAGAAAGATTATTTTTGTTAAATGCAAGAAATGTTAGTTTAGGTAAATTCTCTTCAATTTTCCAGAATGCTTTTTCGAGAGTATAATGATATTCTGTTTTTTCAAAGAACCAAATTTTCATTATTATAGTATTGTAATCAGTAAGAGGCATGATTTTCTTATCAACGAAATTTCCGCTAGTTGCAATCATGTAACTTAGATTACCTGCAAGGCGATAGAGAATTCTCGGCTTATCTTTATCGCGATTAGTGATGCGTCTGCTTGTGACAAGACCGGCCATCTCAAGAAGTCTTAATTGTTGACTAATATTTGCAACAGAAGTACTGCATACTTTTGCAAGCTCAATAGGAGATCGTTCTTGATTCTCAAGTTGCTTGAGAATATCCCATTTGCTTGCAGTAAATAATGTCTCGTGTTCCATGTAATCTCTGTTGTCTGCAATGCTGCGAAACATTGCTTGACGCAATTTCTGTAGTCTCTGTGTTACCAATTGTCGATGAGCATTGGAAGCCGCGCCGACGATATCAGTATACGTTTTTGTATCTTAGTACTAAACTTGTCAAAAGTCATATATAAATGTTTCCATACTTCATATATTACAGTATTTTGTTAAATAGTGATGAAGAACTTCTCGTGCATCTCAATACACTAACTCCCAAACTACAACATCCACTGTTTTAGCCATTTAATTAATTTGTGAAATAGTGAAATACAAACAAAATAATGAAATATACTAAGCATTCAATAGACGACAATAAACAACAGATCTCAAGAAAAAAACAAGAAATAAAAAAAAATAACAAATAAAACAATTAAAACTAAAAAACATATGATTTTCTCGTCATAAAACTTAAATTAATAAATACTAAAGAAATATAAAAAAAATGCTCAAGAAAAAAATCTGAAATAAAAAAATAAAAGATTAACTTAGCTCAACGAAGAAATAATAAGGAGTCGGACCAGTATTACCCGTGTGCTCATTTTCGCCTACCATAAGCTGGAAATCAGCAATCTGTCCATTAAATGCATGCTTTTTATTCTCTATAATTGTTGTATAAATAGAGTTGCTTGAGTTATCAGAAAGCAGTATCTGATAGAACTCTCCTTGCTGTGAACTACCATTAACATTGACGTTAGTAGAAAAACAAGTATCATTTGCAACCGACACAGTTCCTACATAAAATGAAGGGTGTATTGTCTTATTGAACGTATTAGTCACACTATCTCCACTTTCAGCTAATTGTCCTAGATATGTTTCTTCAGAAAATCTTTCAGTTCCATTCAAACAACGAATAGTCTGCCACTGAACTGTACTATTTCTTGTCGCGTATACTTCTCCAGCTAAAGAAGAAGCATTTCCCCAAGAATAAAAGCTGTTATTATCTCCATCTTCTAATACAATATTACCTGTAATATTTCCGTAGTAACCTTGCCAAGATTTAGTTATAGTAATAGCTTCGATATTTACTTGAGTAATATTACCTCCTTGCGCTGAAATGGTTCCATTTGATACTGAAGGAAGTTGACGTGAACTCGAGGATAATGTATCAAGATATACTGGAGAACTAGGCGTTGCATGAACACTTTGCATAAACATAATACTTGCAAATAATACAATGATTGCAAACAATATTGTTTGTGTGCCACGAGAGTTCATAATAACCTCAATATCCTCAAACCTGATTTTTTGTATAAAGCATATGTCCCTTAGGAGATTTTGTTAAGCGCAATTTAACTTGATGAAAGCTACCTTGTAGTTGCACTGCTGCGGGAAGCTTTACAGACCCAGAGTACTCAAGCACAGGCACACCTTGCTCAATTCCCGCATAACTTAAAGCGTTAAGCGAAGAAAATTGTGACTCAATTTGCCAGAACGCTTTTTCAAGCGCATAACGCAGTTTTGGATCCTCAAGAAACCATATATGCAAGATAATCTTATTATGTTCAGACATTGGAACTATTTTCTTGTCGACAAAATTATCACTTGTCGAAATCATGTAGCTCAAATTGCCAACAAGGCTGTAGAGAATGCGTGGCTTGTCCTTGTCGCGATTCGATACTCTTTTGCTTGTGACAAGACCTGCCATTTCTAAAAGGCGCAACTGTTGGCTAACATTAGCCATACTACTGTTGAGTCCTTTTGTAATTTCAATAGGAGACTTAGCTCCCCCCTCTAGGATTTTTAGTATATCCCATTTTGTAGCAGTAAATAGAGTCTCATGTTCCATCTTGTCCACCTTTGTCGCACTACCGAAATTGTGGTTTCGGACTTTGAATTCGAGAATCCAAAGTATACACATTCGTGTACTGGTATCCTAATAGTCATTCCAGTATATAAAAACTCCTCTACTTTCTAAAGTACTGTACTATCGTCATAAATAACCAAAATATCAATTCAGTACTTAATCAAATTATGAAATAGTGATATTTACCGACGACAAATTGTTGGAGCATAAATTCTTCAAAATCGCAAAAATGAAACTTGTAAGGCTATAACGTTTGAAAACGAGAAAACGACCCCTAAAAATAATTATCTTACATAATAAGAATAAATATTTCTTATTAAAGCAGATATTCGTAGATATATATATAAATAAAGACTTACAAAGTAAGATAAAATTGGCGTAAGGAAGAAGCGTGCGTAGCAAACCAAAGATTACAGATAAAACTTCTAATAACCCTATTAAAGCTAGCAAAAAAACGCAAATACACACAGTACAAACAGCCGTTAATTACACATTCTCTTATGCCACAGAATCTTTTACGCACGACATCACAGAAACGCCAACAGTAATATCCGCACCGACGACAGATATAAATGTACCAATTGCAATCTTCTCGCAACACGCATCCGCCATGCAAGCAATTAGCAGATATCTTGTCGATACAAAAAAACTTAGTTATACGCAAGCTGCAAAAATTCTCGGTAGAAGCCCAAAGAGCATTTGGGCATCATATCATCAAACAACTCCCCTTTTAGAAGTCAATGAACAGCACTTACGCATCCCAATTTCTATATTCTTGTCGACAAAATCGCCGCTTGAATCACTTGTTTCCCACCTCAAAGCAATCGGTCTACGCAACATCGAGATAGCACGCACACTCAAACTTGATCCACGAACAGTATGGACTGCAGCAAAAAGAGCGGAGGTGAGAGCATGAGCCAACATAATCGCAACATCATGCTAACCACGCTCTTCATCTTACTTGCTAGCAGTATGTTATACGCAATGTTTATTCCAACCGCCATAGCAGATCCTACAGGACCAGTTGTAGTCACAAACATCACAGATATGCCAACTACACAACCTGCTGCCAGCATAACAACAGCAGGAGGCTCATTCACCACACTACTCCTAAATGCAACTACACAAACAATGCGATGGAAAGCATATGTAGGTAATGTTAGCGGTAGCTTCAAACTGCAAGATGGTGCAAACTTCTCAATCTATGATTGGGGAATCACCAGTATCGGAGGAGAAGTATATGCAAGCAGGAATAATAGCATCAACTGGCCAAATATTCAATGCGTAGACAATACTACAATCGGCAACGAACAACTGCAGCTCAATATGACGACTACAAAAGAAGATAGTATCAATAGAACATTCAATAAGACAATACACAAGAGCTTCTATGTAGGAACAAAACTCATTACAAACAGCAGTTGCCGTGCAATCGCCACTTATGTTAATGGAACAAAACAAGTCGCAACAGAAACAGCAAGCTTCCAAGAAATACTCTTGCAGGACAATCAAAAGATGGTATATACAACCCTCATAGAAAACAAAGCAAGAAGTTACAATAACGGCAGCCTAGATTTCCAGATGATTGTTGCAGAGTCCGATATCAATCCAACCCCATCCACATATTACTTCTGGGTAGAATTGAGCTGAATAAAACTATAAAATAATAATTAACTCAAGAATACAATATGAACTATTTTAGAATTAAATATAGAATAAAAAATATAGAATAAAAAAAAGACTCTGGGACTGGTGAGGCCCCAGAGCTTTTGTGTGTCGTCTCTACTCCAAGTCGCTATTTGTGGTAACAAAGGTGGTTGGTAACTGTGATATTTTTGAGGATGCTATCTACTCAAAGCATTATGCACCAATAGTGCTATCTACTCACATACAATAACCTCTTTACACTTTTAGTTGTTCAGTTAATCTTTCTTGTAGTTATTTGTAGTTTGTTCTTCTAACTCCTTTGGTGTTTTTTAATCATTTACGAGTTAATTCTATAAGTTAGTTATCCTATGATTTTTCTGCTTGGAATACAATTGTACCATTGCATCTACCGAATGGGTTTGGAGGTACGAATAACAACCAAAATGTTGTGTTGATTACTTGTTCGGAATCATTTTGCTGTCTAGCTACAGTAAGTCCGCCTACTTGTTTTGATGTGTGAGATAAATTCACATATAGTGTTGGATCTCCGCCACCAATCAAGTTGAACTTCTGGCTTTCAATTGAGATATTGCCGATATCGCATATCATTCCTGCACCGTTTGATAGGTAAGATAGATTCGTGAATCCTCTAACGCTAATGTTAATATTCTGGTTACCTAAGTTTGTTACGTTTGCTTGCTGTGGCAATGATGTATCTCCTACACTTAAGTTTCCATAATCAATTAATGGAGTTACATTAAGAGCCATGAGCCCATCTATGTTTGTTATGTTAAAGTTTGATATCGAAAAGTTCAATACACTTGCATTGAAATTTGTATATGGATCGTGTGCAGATATATTACATCTCCAAGTTCCAGCATTAGCATAATACATTACTGGGAATGAGCATGAAACATTTCTAATGTATGGATCTGACAGTGGTCCAAGAGTGCAAGTATCATTAGTATAATGAGTATTGTTGTCATCAAGAGATGTTGCATTATCAGTTGCATTATAATAGAATGCAGCACTTACATTAGTGATTGTGCTTGCGCCGTTCCAATCACGCACTGTTCCATTGCAGACTATTCTAACGAATGATCCTGCTACAAGAGTATTGTTTGGTGAACCATCAATCTTTACAAAAATAACTTCTGGTAATGAATTAGTTATGTTTACTGTAGTATCTACACTAACGTTTCGGTTGTTTGGGCCTTGTGTAAAGCTATAACCGAGGAATGGGCTAAGGAGGAAATAACCTAAGAGTCCTACGAGTAAGACAACTAGCAAGCTTGTTTTTGAGGGTAGTTTTGCCATGGTCATCATCTTATCCTAACTCTGTGTAAAAGTAGTATGTCGTTGGAGTCACTCTAATGCCACTATCAGGCACAAGAATCTGGAAATCGTAATTATTGCCATCATAACCAATGCTTGTTCCGATGATTGTTGTGTAAACAAGGTTGTTTGCACCATCCATAAGCAAGATTTCTTGGAACTGCTGGTTACCATTCATTACTTGTGCAGCGTCACTCACATACGTTGCAGTTGACCTGCAATCATTTACTATGAAGTGCGTATTGCCCGTATAAAACTCTGAATGGCTTGTATAATTGAATGTCTTGTTGATATTATCTGCTTGTGAAAAGGTCATATTATAGAACAAATGTTCTGACGATACATTCAAGTCATTTGCGCAGAATATTGCTTCAAAGTCAATGTTGCTTGCTCGCGAAACATATACTTCTCCCGATTTGTTAACACCAGCTAGAGCCCATTCATAGATTGTAAATCCTGAAGGATTGTCTAATGTTAAACGACCAGAAATATTTCCCACATATGCTTTCCAGTATTGATCTTGCTGAATTACATCAAAAAGAATTGTTGTAATGGTTCCTCTTGTATCAGTTCTGTTGCCCGCAGTCCTTACTGGTGCACCAAGTGTGCTGATGTTTGTAAGTGATGCTCCAGTTGGAAGTGCGTTTACAAATATTATTGCAAAGTATCCAACTATAATGAGTGTCGCAAACACAAGGGCTGTTTTTTTTGTCGTCGTCATTTGTTACCTTTTTACTTGTTACCTGTTGTTACCTGATTGAATCCGATTGGATTCGGTTAATCGTGATGTACTGTGAGTTGGGATGATGATTGTGAATGAGTGATTGTGAGTTATTTTTGAATGTAAATTAGGATTAAACAAGGATAATAAAAAAAATAAAAAAAGAACTGGCGTTTGTGCGACTGACCAATACTTATTGTAACTCGACCCAGAAGTAGTACACAGTACTTGCTGAATCGGTCAAATGGCCGTCTTCATTTACTATCAGTTGGAAGTCGCATGGCTGTCCATTGTAACAAGTTGGGTTGTTACCAAATGAATCAGTTGTCTTGTTCTCGAGAATTGTCGAGTAGATCCAACCAGTCGTATTATCTGCATATTCCCAGAGCAACAGATTCACGAAATTCGTGGTCTGGTATGCATCATCTTGGAAGATGTAGGTGGATGGGCAGTTCGTTAGGTTTCTATCAGCAACTTGGATTTGTGGCCAAGTTGTATTGTAGGTCTCAGGAACTCCATCTGCATCGTCTGCTCTAATTTTGTAGTAAGCTTCGATGATTGTTTCATTCATTGCAGCGTCTGTGTAATTAAAGCAATTAACAGATGACCAAGCAATGTTGTTCTTGAGGGTCGCGTAGATTTGACCTTTAGGGTTTGCCTCACTCCAATTGTAGAACGTGAAGTTGTTGACGTCATCCAATGTGATGGTTGCAGTTACGTTACCATAGTAACCTTGCCATGCTTTCGTTTGACCGATTGCGTGGATGACTAAAGCGGAAATGTTGCCAGCGTATGCTTCAACACTTTTTGGAATGTAGTTTGCAGAATTAAACGTTGTATTGAACGTATTGTCCAAAGACAGTGGAGCCGATGGATCGTTTGCTGCAAACGCCATTGTCGTACTCAAGAGTACCGCTATACTCCAGAGGACTAAAAGACGTAGTCGTTGTACCTTCATTTTTTCACCTTTGTCGCACTTAGCTCTCCTTTATCCGGAAAGCCCGCCATTAAAGCGTAACTAGTATACAAATAGATATACTGATATATAAATGTTACTTTTCTCTAAAACGCCAGAATTCAAACAACACAGGCTCTGAAAGTGAGAAATCGTGTTTTTTCTCGTCATGAAAAAAACTAAACAAGACGAAAAATGCTTAAATCTTTTAGAATTTTCTAATTTTGAAAAAAATAATTTTATGCAAAAAAAATACAAATTTACCTAGGAAAACTATTTAAAGAAATGCTACAGCAAAATAGAGAGAACATCGGGGTGAGGAAATCGTATTCTCGACAATAAAAGATAACATAAGAAGTTTTTTTGCTCGTGAAGAGGAGTTAGCTACTGCTCCAAAAAAAATTCCTGAAACGGCAAGCGAAGTATATGAGAAACCTCAAGCAGCACAACCAGTAAAAATAATAGATAAACGTCTTCCTGAACAACAACCAGCACAAAAATTACCAATTTCTCCCGATGAACTACGCGCTGCACTAAAGAATATGCCAGGACAACAATCAAGCACAACACAACCACAAGCACCCATCTATAATACCCCCACTCCTCAAAAAAGCACTTCTTCTCAACAAGAAATACACCGCGAGATAGCTGAATTTGAAAGAGCTATCAACATCAACACAGTGCCTGATAATAGCATAAAGAAAACAACTCAATCACAATCTGCAAAGATCACACGACAAGAACCTTCACACTCACTAATAAGCAATGGATTCTTTGATGAGTACGAGCAATTCCTTACACACGAAGGACTCGGTGGAGAAGCAATACTAGAGCAAGACATCATTGCGCGCATGCGAGCATTCCACCAGCACAAAAAAGATGGGCAAGAATATTATTTATTCAGTAAAGACCTGGAATCGGCTGCAAAACGAAAGCTTACTGAATTGCAGGATCTCGAGAATGATTGGTTCAAGACTCAAGAGCAAATCGATGACCTCCAAAAAGATACCTCTTTACTAGAGCATGAAATCGAGACAAGAGCAGCTGAACTACGAAGCATAATACAGCAAGCAAAAAGAAAATCTAGACTAGAGCAGCAAGTGCAAAAAGGCCAAGAGTTTTCAGTAATTGACGGTAAAAAACTCGCATCGCTACTGGATTTGAAGCTCGCATTACACACCATGACTGAAGAAACATTCATACATCATGTAAGCAATGGACGAAATGATTTTGCAGCATGGACTTGGAGCTGCTTAAAAGATGAAGAAGCAGCTAAAGCAATCGCAACAACACACAACAAGCAAGAGCTATTATCATTACTTGGAAAGCTAGGATAGAATTTAAAATAGATTATTTCGTTTAACTAACTTGTCGCTACTGAAATTTTTACACTTCACTATTGAACGCGGAGAATTACTCTTCATCCTTCAGAGAGTTTAGGATTTTTGTCTTGCACGAATCAGACAAAAATCTAGGATTTACCGATAATTCAGAGTAATTATCTGAATTACGGTACCGGAATTCCGAGAAATCATAGATTTCTGGAACAAGAATTCTTCGAATTCTATGTTCTTCGAATTCCTTGTACTCCAAGGCGTTCTTTCTAAATATTAATAACGATAAATTCTACTCATATATCTAAGAAATATATTTCATCTAACACTTTTAACGTCGTTCTACTATTTTTTTATGAAGAATCCTTTTATTGCGCTTCCTATGCCACCTTTTGCAGTAGCATCTCTTCCTGCACCGTCTTCGCCTGAAGGACCTTCTATCGGTGGAGGAGTTGTTATCGGCTGTGCATTCGGTTCTTGAACCCCATTCGGCTCTTGAACTACATTTCCGTCTATTGGCGAATTCGATTGTGCGATTGGCGATACGCTTGATTTTATTGCAGGCAATGGCTTTGTCGAAGGACGCATTGCATCTAACTTCTTTCTATATTCTATTTCAAGACCTTTGAATTGTGAGTCAACATCATCTCTTGTTGTCTTATTACGCTCGTCAAGCAGTTTCAAAAGGTTTGTTGTGTGCTTCTCGAAATCATTGAATTTGTCAAGAAGGTCTAGGAAATCTTTTCGTTCAAGCTTCATCTCTATACGTATACGTATTTTCTCAAAATCAGATTGTAATTTCTTGAAGGACTTATCGACATCTTTTACTACATCGTTGAATTTGTCAAATTCTGCGAATTTTTTCTCGACTTCTAAAAATACAGTTTCAACTTTATCGGCATGCCGCTCAACTACTGCTTCGACGCGTTTTATTGTTGCAAGTTCCTGCTTTATCTCTTCATTAAGAGCGATAACCTGCTCAAGACCTTTATAGAAGCTCATCTTATCGCGCATTTTCTTTATTTCAAGCATGAGATCTTTCATGATGGCTTCATTGCTTTCAAGCCCTGCACGAAGCGCTTCTATTTTTCCATCCTGGCGTCTTACTTCTATCATGAGCTTTTCTGGATGAACGCTCTCTACAAGATCTATAGCCTTCGTGCTTGAGACTTCAACCTTGCTCATCATTTTATTTGTATCAACAATCATTCCTCGAAGCTCGCCTACCTGTTCAGAGACTCTTGTGAATCGTTCGCCGGTTGCTTTTCTTGCTTCACTAAGGCCTTCTAATTGACCGTGGACTTTTGCAAACTCAATATCGATTTTTGGGCTTCCTGTAGAAACATCGTCCTTTTTCTCTTCTTGTTGAGGCATAGCGTTCAGTTCGGCAGCTTCCGCTATAAGCTGGTCGCGGCTCTTGCCTTTACTGAACAATCCCATTCATCTCACCTCTTTGTTTTTTTCCTTGATTTGTGTTTATAATGCTTATGCCCGAACATATCTTAAAACATGCTCGATTCATAATTGATTATATTATTATTGATTTTTCGAAATAATATTTTTAGGTATAACTTTTGTAATAAGTTTATTATCATTAACAACAACATTATTTAATCCAGCAAGTTCTTCTATCTCTTTTTTTACATTCAGTTCTTTGGCAGTGAGCACTTCCATTATTTCATATTCTACCTGATCCAAGATCTGCCCAGCAATTGCAAAATCGAATTTCTGTCGCGTAGCTTTTGCAAGAGTAAGCTTTGCAGGAAATTGTTTTGCAACCAATGATGGAAATAGCATGTCTTTTCCTGCTCGCCTGTGTTCTGAAAGTTTGGAAAGTATATCTAAATACCTAGTTTGAAGTTTTTCGCCTAACTCAGTTAATTCTTTAGGAACCGGATCATTTTTTATCAATTGCATGTGCCTAATCACAGCATCATATTTTTCGCTTAACTTCTCATTTTGATCGCTCATCTCTCTTTTGAATGGAGTAAAATTTTCATCAGTCCATTCTTTATGAACAATCTGTTCTTGAGATGAAAGGGCAGCTGAATTGCGTTCAACATTATTTTTAATATCAGCATTATCTTCAATAATTTCTTTAGAAGAATCATTATTCTTGTCAATTTGTGCGATTGAATCTTTAGATAATTGTAATGCAGTCCTAATTGCCGCCGCAGTAGCTTTTGCACTCATGCATCGCCGAACCGTTCTCATCAGCTCATACTCCCCATACAAGTCAGTTACCCACTTTGCAAAATCATTTCCATGCTCTTTAGTATGAAAACTAAATAAATCATCGCCCATATAATCTAATGCCGCGGCTAATTCTTCAAGAGAAGCAATTCTCGTACCGTCTCGCAAGAAGAAGCTATGGACTAAATCAACCTCTTTATGTAATACCATTATTTTCTCTCCTCTTCATCTTAAATATTTCAATTATATATTTTTTTATATGGTTTATATTTTTTAATTAGTTATTTATTTCGTTTAACATCATTGTTGAAACATAAATTAACCTGAAAGTACTGCTAACATATCAGTTCTCGTCTTTGCTTCTGCCAAACGCGATGCCAAATCATCATCATGGAACACACCGCGCACCCAATCAGCAAAGTGATTATAATCATCTCCTACGTGCTTTCTGAATATATCTTCATCCATTGCAGGCAAATAATCAACAAGTTCTTTTACAGATTTAATGGCAATTCCATTCTCGAGCAAGAAGCATTCAGCTGGAGATGTGACAATCATCTTCTCAAGATCTCGCTTTGGAGGAAGCGCCACACTCACAATTGGTGCAGTTACAATTATTTCAGGTGGAACTGATATAGTTTGCATTGCTGCAGATTGGACTGTTTGCTCTAAAGTCGAAGCGGGTGTAGATACGACAGTTATAGGCATTGCAGAGACAGGCATTGCAGAGACAGGCATTGCAGGAACAAGTATTGTAGGAATAGCATTAACTTGTGGCATAGGAGCCGCAGATACACTTGGAGCTGCAATAATCGGAGCTGTTGTAGAAATCGCAGGATTAACTACTGAAGTTTTCACAACAGGCACAACGGGCGCTGTCTGTTTGACATCAGGTAATTTTTTTCCGTCGCGTTTTAACTCAAGTATTTTGAGCGTTGCATCTTTTGTTCTTGCAGCACGAATATTATTTGACAAATTCTCTTCACCTGTTGCCTTTGTTACCCAATCAGCAAAATCATTTTTGGCATCAGTAACATGATAATCGTAATCCTTATCCTTCATCGCTATAACTTCATCATACAAGCTAGATAAACTAATTACGAGCATGCCGTTTGTGAGGCTCAATAATCTATCTGGCGGGACACTATCTTTCCAACCCCATTCTTTCTTCTCATTTGTTGCTCCTGCAGCAGCTTGTTTTTTTTGCTCTTCTTCAAATTTAGCGCGTTCTTCTTGCGCTTTTACAAGATCTGCTTTGAGTGCGGCTTCATCAACAATTTTCTTTTGGTACTTCTTCGGCGTCTTTGCGAGTTTCTCCCACTGCTTATCGATTCTTGGAGTAAGTCCTTCCAAATAAATTTTTACCATGTTGAAGTTTCCAGATTTTACTTTGTCAAGCGCGAGCTTCAATTCTAATTTCAAGTCGAATATATCAACACCTTCTTGATCAAGCTGCTGCAAGCTGAATTCTAAATCATCAATAACATCATTATACTTGTTGTACTCTTCAATCTCCTCATCAGCTAGTCGCTCTACGCTATGACGCAATGGTTTGAATGCAACGAAATAAGGTTTACCTCTGTTATACGCAGGATTCTCCACAAGACCTGAACCTACTGTTGCTTTTACTAGAGAACGTAATACTTCGTCACCATATTTTACTCTAATACGCTCTAAATCACCCTCATCTCTTGTTCTCATCTGAATTTCTGTGTTGATGTTAGCCTTGATTGTACCGACGAAATCTGAAAGTACTTGACTTATAAGCAGTATTCCTAGTCCCCACTTTCTAAACTCACGGCAACCTCTTTCAATCTGCAAGAATCCATCTCCTGAACCGCCGAATTTCGGCAATAGTCTGTGAACTTCATCAAAGACAAAGAAGATTTTAAGCGGTTTGCTTTCCTGGAAATTGGCGTGGAAGATTTCTCTAATTGCATTTGCTACAACAGTATCCATATCTTTTGGATCGAGCTTATGACATGCAAAGACTTGTATCTCTCCTGGTTTTGCATATTTCTTAATATCAATTACTTCTCTCGGATTAGTAATCATCCTGATATTGCCGTTGAATGCTCTTGCATCAGTTTTTTTCATACCGAAAAATGGATACAACGACAACATAGTCTTATCTTTACATGGACGTAGCATTCCCGTCCACTGTGCTGTCGGATCAAAGCAGATTACAGCGACATCGTGCTCTAGCGCTTCTTCTACTATAACTTGTGCACTAACAGATTTACCGCCACCAGTACTTCCTGCAACAATAGTGTGAACCTTGAAGTTTTCAAGATTCATATAGGTCTTTGTATCAGTTTCTGCAATCTTTCCGACATAAATATTTCTTGGACCTGGTTTTGGCATCTCATTTTGATCAACCTTAAGGTGATACTTCTTCTTTCCTTCCATATTCTTGCGAATGTAATATACAGTTATCGATATTGCGCATAACGCTAATAGTATAATCAGCCACATCCAGTATCTTAATCCAAATATCACCCTGCTCCAGAAAGGAACATCTACTTGGAATAAAGTACTTGTTGCAGAGGATAACCCGAGATATTGTGCATTTGCGCGTAACACATAATCTCCTGCCGGTATGTTCTTTGGCATATCAACAGTTTTTATTAGAGTAAATGCGGTCTTCAAAAATACGTTCGTTTGATAAGACCAAACAGTCGAATTGCCATCTACTGGTTGGATAGTATATAGCAGAGATACAGAATATGGTTGATCAATTAGTAAGTTACGTAGGTCATTTTTATATTTGAAACTATCTCCAGGCAATACGCTTTTTTGATTTGTTTCTAGATTCATCAAGAGTGCTTCGACTGGAATTTTATCTTTGGGTAAAATCTCTATCTCAATAGGAATAGTGACATTAAGATCTCCTGTGATTGATAAATTTCCATAATAAGTTTTAAGCGGAGGTTTACCGTATATCGTGAATATTAGTTTATCATTTGTGTTTGCATCTATAGTTAGTTTAGTTCTATCAAGAACAAGTATCTTGCTTAAATTCTCATCACCTTGCAATTCGAAGTTTAGATTGATTGGTGTTTTTTTGAAACTGTATATGTAGATTGCTTCTTGCAAGAAAGTATCTTCTCGTATTTTTCTTTTAATTTCTGCTAAACTTATGATATAATCAATGCCTTCAATCTTTTTTGGCTCTTCAATAGGAACAGGGGGCACTTCGCCAGGACCAACATCTTGTCCAGGGCCGATACCAGGTCCCACTCCTGGGCCAACACCAGGACCTACACCTGGACCAACATCAGTGTTCGGATTTGGCGGAACATTCTCAACCATAACTATGTCATGTATAGTTATATTATTCCCAACTACAGTAATATTATTGATGTACGGCGTATAACCTTCTTTAAGAGCATAAATTCTATACGTTCCTTCTGGGGCAGACAGATTATAGTACCCAGTAGGATTAGTTAATGCAGTATAACCGGCAATATCAATTATAACATTAGGAATACGAGTACCACCAGAGGTAGATACATTACCTATAACAGAACCCATTATCGGCAGGTTGCCAATACCTGCTGGACAGTTATCATTAGGATCTGTAAAGAAGTAGTACTTTGTTTTTGTCTGGTTCTGCATTAATGGTAAAAGCATCTGATAATTAATTATCTCCCCATTGAATCCTTGAGTGAAATTTGTAAGTATCGCACCAAAGAAAATCTTGCTGTTTCTATCTTTAAGCGCAACCATTGCAAATGTTGCTGATTTTCCTGCTTCATCGAGCTTAAATGTAAATGTGCCGGGAGCAGTAATCGTCATTCCGCCAAATTGGAAGGTAATATTGCTGTTGAATGTTTTTGTTGCCGATTGCAATCCTGTCTGATTGAGGTCGTAAAAAGCATCAACTTCTGCAGCAGTGGCTGGAACAACTAAGCTAAGATCAAGCACAGTAGTTGGGTATATTGAAGCGTATATTTCGTGCGGAATGTCTGGTGCAAGACAATCAAAAAGAAGATTTCTTGTAAGAACTTCTCCACCCAAAAATGTTTGCTCTTGAGCGAAATTATATCCATCTACACGTACACCAACACCATATAATCCAGACCATTCAATAACCGGGACGTGGTGTTGTATCACCATTGTATAGATATTACCTGCTTTTCCTGCAAAACTAGCATATCCAACATATTGTGATATTACTTGCAAGCCTAGTGCTGCAAAGACTATGAGGATTATTGTCAGAATAGCAAATGCTGCTCTCTTTGCAGGATGCTGATTATTATCAAACACCAGAGGTTTATTAGATGGTGGGCGAGAATTCATCCTTTCACCCCTAATCTTGATGCAAGAGCAGCTATAGTTGATGCTAACTGTTCTTGCTCTGCAATATCAAGTCTTCCATATACACTTGTGAGTTTTTCATAGCTCGCAATAGCAGACTCAAGATCATGAGCCTTCAAATGACCATCAAATTCTAACATGACAATATTAAAGTAATATGTATCCATGCGTTTTAGCAAACCCATTACCTCTTCGTATAACTCATTTCTAGCGTAAAGTGGCAAGGAATCATAGGTCAAACGTATTTCCTTAAACAGCATATCTGCTTTATCATAGTTACTAGCAGATAACTGGTCATTTGCATCATTAATCATGACACTAACATAATGGAACTTGCCTTTCTTACCTATTCGATAATATAGGAATTGTAAATGTTTAATCAAATCGAAATAATATGCCAGATATAAAATTATAAGAGCGAGCATTATTAGTATGATAGGCATATTTGAAGCATTGATGTCTCCGACGCCAAATATTGCAAAGCCTGTAATAAGACTCTGTTCAACATAAGGTCTTGCAAGAACCGTCTTTATGTCTTCTACTCTTGTAAAATCAACACGCTTCGGGATAATGTAAGTGACTGATTTTTCCTGCTCGAACTTTATTATATCATCTTTGAGTATCTGTCCTTTTGTATTAAGAGTTAAATCGTTTACAGTTTTTACTGTCTCTTGCGGAAGTATTTCATAAACACTGTACTCTTGAGATAAATTTGGAGCATAAGTAAATACCCTATTAACAACTGTAACGCTCTTTACATCGCCATTAGTGAATACATAATCAACTTGCATTACTTTTGTACTTACAGTGAACTTTTGCTGGTCCTTTAGCAAGCTCTTTGCAATAACTCCAGAATCTGTGGAAAATCCTCCAATACCCGCTAGTTCAGACGATACAAAGCTAACATCCTTTTGCTCGATATATCGAACATAACTCTTAGAGTCTTTGACTACAATACTTTGCGGAGTACTAGCAAGCAGGCTACGTACATTATCCATTATTTTAGTCTGTTCGGTAGTGCGTGCGGGTTCGTCAAGATCTTGCCTGAACTGCAAGTCAGACATATCGCGTACAGCTTGTTGCAATGCACGTTTAACATTACGTAATTGCCTATCAAATCCTAAAATAGATACCGCTTCTTTTTCTTTTTGTGAGTAAGAATCAAGACCGTTGAGTTGAGCATCTACTGCATCGATATAATCTTGCAGTTTCAGCTCTGCAGCTGTTGGCGCAGTCGATGTTGCGCTTGAGGCAGTTGTTCCTGTAGAACCTGTTGCAGATGCGCCTGATTGCATAGTTATCTCAACAGTGTTCGATGTACCAACCTTATTTGTTGTTTTATCTACACATTCTACGCGCATCATATGTTTTCCTGCAGCAAGCGTTGGACTGAACAATTTTGTGCTAGTATCAACAACATCGATTGTTTGTCCTGCAGAGAACCAACTGTTATCAGTACTAGTATAGAGAGTGCAAGTAACTTGTGAACCATACTGTACATTAAATTGCAACTGAGGAGTATTTACTACACTGCCATTAGTTGGACTAATAACAGTAACTACTGGCAATGTTGATGTATCTTTTTGCAACTTGATTTCATAAATAGGATTACTAGATGTTGCTACAGTCACATCAAGAAGATTATACTTGTATCCTTGTGCAGTTGCAAAAAGGGTATAATCTCCAGGAGATAATTCAATATATGCAAGACCTGTACTGATGCTTTTTGTTTTCAAAGATAATCCATCAGCTTCAGTTGATACATCAGCATCAACTATTGGTTGTCCAGTCTGTGCATCAGTCAGTTTTACAATGACAGATACTGGAGTCTTTATTGTATACGCATATGTTGTCGTAACAGAATTGTTTGCTGAATCATAAGCTGTAATAATATGAGTATATGTTCCTGGTTGTGTATGAAGGACAGATACTAATGCAGTATTCTGCAGGATTGTTCCATTTTGCAACACCCAATTAACACGATATGGTCCTACTCCTCCAGCTGGTCTTGCAGTAAGATTAACTGTTACATTTAGGCGAGGAGGTTTTGATGAGCTAATCTCAATGAACATGCTGTTAGTGATGTTGTATTTTGTTCTATTGATCTTTGTTTGTCCTGCAAATCTTGCTGTTGCTTCAACCAGATAGGATCCAGTCTTATTCAAGTAAGGCAGAGTAATGGTTTGCGGATAATCGCTTGACGCAAGTATTGCTGTTGAGCATGCAACAAAGCCTGATTGATCTGGACAGATATCCAAACTTACATTCGCGCCAGTTATGGTGTTGATAGTCACTCTTGCAGATTCAGTAATTCCGTAGTTTGGTTTTTCCATTGTTAAGAATAATCCGTAGTCAGGAATGTAAGTTATTTGCCTATCTTGTTCTACAGTATTTCCTGCGCCATCTGCGCAAGTAATATTCAATGTTCCATTGCCAGTAGATCCAGAATACTCTTTTGTGAAATGAATATTCTTTGGCGCACTTACAATATCAAGCGTCTCATTCTTCCAAGTAATAGTGCAAGTCAATAGTTCTGCAACACCATCAAATGGTATGAAATCTACTGGTATTGTCTTGTATAAAGTATTTGTTTGTGGAGATACTACAGCTATTGTTGGAGGAGTTGCATCTATTACTAGACTGCGCTGCAAGCTTGAAGTATTATCACTCTCATTTGAGCAGCTAACACTCCAATTATATGCACCATCTGCAATTGCATTTACTTGCACGTTGTTTATTGCATTGCTTTGTACATCAATATCAGGGAATAAGTTGCCACCTACATTTAGCGTGCACGCAGTAAGATTCGGCATTGTCACATAATACTCAAATAATAAATTTGTATTATTAGTTATAGTGTTGATCTGCGGATTTAGCAAATCGACCATTGCGTATGCATTTGGAATAGTGATTATGATTGAAAAGAGTAATGCAATTAAGAACAATGCGAATGAAATAGAATGAGTAGATGAATAAGTAGATGAGTGATTAGATAATTTAGTTGTCTGGCAGGTAGAACTCATGAGTCTTCCTCCAGCAAGCGTTGCAATTGTGCAAGAATCTGCTCTTTTCTCAGTTTGCTTGATGTGTTTAATTGTTGTTCAAGGTCTTTTTTGACATCTTGCAAATCCTCATATGGCGCCATGTATTTGAAGCATTTTTGTCGCACAACACTGCGAATCTGTTCTGATATATCGAGGTAATGCTGTTCAACAGTAAGACTTTTTATCTCTTTTAGAAGAGAGCTTGGCATCTTTATTGTAATGACTCGCTCACTCACGAGATACACCTCGCTTTGAGATGGATGAAGTAGAATTAGAATTAGAAGTAGAAATAGAACTTGCTTGTCTAGATTCTAGAGCGTACTCTCTTAAGAATTCACGAATAGCTTCTGCTCTACTAGAAAAAACACCTTTTTTGACAAGGCCATCTATAACACGAAGAAGTTCGTCTGGAATACGCACATTCACTGCTTCTAAACCATCACTGTCGACCAATTGTATTACCTCTGTAGTACTCTTGTAGTTTTTTACTACCACTTTAGTACGTTATAACTGAATCTTCACTATAATTGTAGTACTCTTGTAGTTTTTTGTTTATAAATATTACGCTTTTTGAAGGAGTTATCTGGTTTTGGACGTTTATCTACACTCACGCATCCATACGCTTTAAAAGCATTAAGCGGTTTCTATACCTATGGCAAAAGTGCAATCAACAACAGGAAAGAAAACTGATGTAAAAGTCGTTACAAAGAATGCTACTAAAGATAACACTGCCATAATCGTTCCTAGTGCTCCTAAAGAACAAAAGACCGAAACAAAAAAAGATCTAAAAGTAGTCTATGGAGTATTGCAAGCAAAATACAAGCTTCCAGATTATGATGCGCTCAACAATCAGTTCGACATAGATACTATAGAGACAAAAGAGAAATACGTTGCAAAAGACATCGCGCATAAAGTCTTTGAACAATTAGAAAATTACCGCAAAATCATGGAAAGCATGCTACAGCCAGAAATGAGCATTCTAAATATGCAAGAGTCAGAGTTCATAAGCGAAGAAATGCACGAAAGAATTCTAGATTACGCAAGACAGCTCATGCGAATCGATAGAAGATTGCTAATAGCAGAACTGGAAAATACAGAATCAGATTATGCTGAATTCATAATCGATGCATACAACACCTGGCAACCACTACAAAAACAATTCTTAATAATAGTAAAACACCTAGAAGAGAGTTGGAAGACAAAACGCAAAGGAAAGCAAAGTCAACATTACCTAGGATAGAAAAAAAAGTTCTAATAGATAAATAATAATTTTAACTAAACAAGTTCTAGTTAATCATAAAGCCTAGCTACAAGTAAATGCCACCTTGGAGTAAAACCTAGAAAAATGAGCGATTCATGCAGCTCATTTTTCATATAATCTGCGAGGGATTCGGTTTGAAAAAACGAATCCGCAGGAACGCTAGTGACGAGGACGAGCAATAAATGCTCCGTGGCGAGAATTAATTAAACTATTTCTAGTAAATCTTGACTACTAAACAAAACACGCGACAGAGCATAAAGCATTCACAACAACATTTTTATACACTGCGCTGTGAGAACTTGTTATGATAAACTTCCCAGCCCCACACAAGCATCTTATTATCTTAGGCCCGCAAGCATCAGGAAAAGGAACTCAAGCTGAAATGCTCGCCGAAGAATTCGGTTTTAAGCACATCAGCATGGGCGAAAAGCTTCGTGAGGAAGTAGCGTCGGGATCAAAACTTGGGCAGACTCTGAAAGGATTCATGGATCGTGGAGAACTAGTGCCTGATGAGTACACTCTCAAAATCGCTCTTCGCGAAATACAAAATTCTCCAGATGGATTCATCCTTGATGGGTTCCCAAGAAATACTGTGCAATCAAAATTCTTAGATGAGCACACTAGAATCGATAAAGTCATCGTGCTTGATCTCAACGATAAGATCGCAATTGAGCGTATTACTGGAAGACGAGAATGCCAAAAAGGTCATACCTATCACATACTCTACAACAAACCAAAAAAAGAGGGAATCTGCGATGAAGATAATCTTCCTTTGCGCCAACGTAGCGATGATACTGCGCCAGCCGTACTCAAAAGACTCGCGCTCTTCCATCAGATTACTGCGCCGGTAATTGAACATTACAAAGGTAAAGTAATACATATCGATGGCACGCCATCAATTCCTGACGTGCATAAAGCAGTCTTAAAAGTCGTGCATCAAAAGTAATATTAATTAAGATAATTAATTAAGGTAAATTGCTTTTTGTAAGTAAAATTCTTTTTATTTTTTCATTAAATCCTAATTCTAAGTAGTTTTTTTTTAAACAACACTTTCTTTTTCTCCTCTTAAATCTCCCTCTCTATACAGACATTTGATAACCATTGTCGCATAACACCCTTTAGGCAACACAAAAGAAAGACTTTGTTTTTTGCAACCTGAATGTATGTCATCATCTTCGACAGGATTAACTATCAGAGATGATATTGCAAAAAATGCATCGCGAGCTCCACCTTCAGAACTCAGAAATGGAATACTTCGTACAACAAAATCCCTTTCTTCAAGACCATCATGATCAAGAAGCTCTGCATACCATGATGCGAATGGTTCAACAAGCGCTGTTCCGTAACCAACAATCGGAATTGATATATCTTGTAAGTCTTTTGTCGGAACAGTAATCTCTACAGGACCTAATACTGTGACTGCGTTGGAGTCTTGCGAGAGTATGTATCTTGTGAGCACAATATTGAACAGATGGGATTGGTATGCATGCACATACATGAGAAGAACGTGTTTTGGAACAAGACGCAATGCTCCGACTCCATCAGTAGAGCGTTCATCGAGGTATTCTTTCATCTTACTTGCCGCATACGGGTCAGTAGTAATGATTAAATGAGCAGCTTCAAGATAATTTTTTTTGAGAATAAGACGACCTATATCAACATTTGCTGTGCTAAATCTTTGTTCATCAAAAAAATTCGGAATCTTAGTTATGGCGCTAATCTTTTCATTATGCATTTGACGAACAACAATCTCAAAGCGATTTGATTCAAGCATGCCAAGACCCAATGGCTCTTGCACATGTCCTAGTACTCGAATTACAAGATTCTCGCGAGTAAAATTCTGCAGACGAGAAATCGCAAGAGATGATGCTTTAACTGTAACATACTGTTTGGTGAGCGCTCGTGTATCTTTTGTTCCAGCATAACCAATGAATCTACGAGGAAGATCAAGACGTTCTGCAATCATTGAAAGCGCGCGTTCTGTTGTAAGATTGCGTTTAGTCATCTCAATAAGCACAAAAGGTCCTTGTGGTACAAGAATATTGTGCGCTTGCTCGACTACAATAAAATCCTCTGGAATCGTCTTTAGTTGCATAATAGCATAGAAATGACAGAATACTTAAAAACACTTGTTGGAACCTAAGAGATAATAGTGTGAAGGACGCGTACTTGTGGTTTGTCAAGAGACGAAGCATAAGTAGCGTCCGAATGAAATGAGGACGTGTAGCTCAGCTTGGATAGAGCATCGGACTCCTAAGTCACCAATGATGATCATTTCGCTATGCCCGCAAGGGCGAAACTAAAGATAGCAGAGGTGGCGGAGTAAGCCGGTGGTCGTGGGTTCAAATCCCATCGCGTCCGTAACGAAGTGAAGGATACGATGTTCCGAACATAAGTGAGGATACATCGCGTCCGTGAGGAACGAAGTGACGAACGGACCGATGGTCTCGAATGAAATGAGATTACCATCGCGTCCGTTTATCAGCAATATAAAAAAAATATCTATAATTCTATATTTCTATCTATGAGTTGGATGTTTTTGGTGCAAGAACAAGTAAGCTCCAGCTATCAAGAGAAGCATTACGCCTAACCAAATACTTGAGATTGCAGTACTTGACATTTCGGATATTGCCGCGGGAGATTGTGCTAATGGTTCTGCTGCATCGCAGAGATTATCTGCAGGACATGATTCTCCAAAACAGCAACTCTGCGATATTGCAAACATTCCTGTAATACCTCTACCTAAAAATAGAACACCTACAACTGCTACAACAATAAATGCTATTGCAGTTGATTTTTTCATGATTTGAAAGAATATTATCGATATATAAACATGCGCGTGACTAAATCATAGTAAGTTTGACCAAACATCATAAAATCCGACGAAATCATGCTGGACACAACCAAAATTTATCGACGGTAATTGCGCAAAAGGTTTAAAAACACAATTTAACTCCCATAAGTACATCTAAAAGATATGATATGTAAAACACCTATCAATATCACCCAGGTAAAAGATATGACAAATGACGACCAAGATACAGCAAGCTCATCGCAAAGTATAGAAATAGCAAGAGACTCCCAAGGTACAAGAATGACTCAAAAAAAACAATTAACGCTCGAAGAGCAATTAAAACGCTCACAAGAAGAAAATGAAAAACTACATAGAACACTCGATACCGCAAAAAAAAACTATGGTCTTCTTGAAGCAAAACATAATAGATTCAAAAGCAGATTCAATGCTGAAGTTGAAAATCTAAAAAGCATTGCGGGCATGATATTACCAGCATCAGGAACAGAACCGCAATTAGCAGGATTTGATATCTATGGCAGAATAGACCCTATGGTAAAAGGCATGGGCGGAGACCTTATCTCATACGTCAGTCCACACAACTACAGATTATCTGAATTCATACAAAAAGCAATTGCTGAAAGAAACAAACTCTTAACACTAGATAGAAAGCGAAGTGCTGCACACCTTCAAGGAATTATAAATAATCTTGAACGACAACAACATATCGCAGGCATTCTTGTAGCAGATGTTTCAGGCCATCAAGCAACAGATATCACCGTTGCAGGAATGTTTGATGCTTCGTTTCATACCGCCGTTGAGTACGAACTTGAACATCATGGTACAATTACATTAGAGCTATTTGAAAAACTAAACGATCAAGTCTACCGTCAAAGGCAGTGCCAGCAAAGATTCACAGAAAAATCCGCATCAAAATTCATCAGCGGCATCTACGGAGAGATAGCTGAAGACGGAACATTTAGATTCATCAATGCCGGGCATCCTATGCCGAAAGTGTTCTCTTATGAACAAAACAAGTTTGCACAAATTCCAGAATCTCTATATGTTCGATTGCAACCATTCGGGTTCCTGCCAGGGGATAAAGAATTCTACACAGATTCAAAATCCATATTAGGAACCAAAAAACCTTATAGAGTAAACCAGATGAGCATCATGGGAAGAGGAGATGTTCTTGTTCTTATGACTGACGGCTTTGAAGAGCATATGATGACGCGTGGCGGTTATGAAAAACATATGGAAAGGGTTCTAAAGAAAAACAAAGATGGAACTGCTCAAGAGATAGGCGATGCGATATTCTATGACGCGCTAAACAACCATGATTGGAGACAAAAAGACGATATGACCCTCGTGATAATAAAAAAAACCTCATAAAAAATATCATAAATATCAGTTCAAAATGGCCCAAATACAAAAAGCGTATAAACACAAAAGACAAAAGAAACCTATGCCGATAAGTTTAGAAAAAAAGTATCATGAACTGCAGACCGAAGGTATTGAAAGCATCAAATTCTCAAAAGGATTTACGCACTGCTACAAAGACGCTAGTTGCACACTAACTCTTGCAACTCACACAATTCTTAACAACAAAAAACAAATAGAATACGGTACGCCATGTATCAGCATGATATTCAAGTATACTTGCTGCAGAAGTATAGGACAAGGTACTGCTACTGAATTATTAGAATGCGTAAAAAATGGAAACCTGCAAACAGAAAATAATGACGAGCTAATTCATGCAATAGAATGCAACCAAATTCTCTATATTCCCGCAGTGCAAGGAGTGCTGTATATTGCACAAAAAATAGAGCCTTGTGAGCAAGAATTACAGGATCATCAGTTCTATAGTGTTACACAACGCGAAGAAGTCATTTCAGATATGACTGCCCATATTAAAAAATGTGCAAGAAGTCTCTTTAAAGGTCTAGAACAAAGAGATCTTTTTGCAATAGCAACATTTATCTCAGAGCAATTCCCATAATTTTCATAACAATTAATAAATTTGGTTAATTAATTCTGATAACTTGCGTAAATAAGAGTTTAGTGAATAAAGCTTAAATACAAAAGACTCTTTTTCAAAGCATGAGCAAAGCAAGGAATCTCGCGCTTGTGAGTTTAGCAATCGGTATCATAACAGTAATTCTCATAACATATAATGTTGGTTTTTCTGAAATTCTAAGCCTGCTAGCAAGAGCAAGTTTGTTATTCATTGTTTGTTATCTCGTAACAAGCCTACTTATCGCATCAATGCTCACACTAAAATGGAAAGTAATACTCAATGCTCACGGCGTCGATGTACCATACAATAGGCTTTTTATGTATCGCCTTGCAGGATACTCTGTAAGCTATCTTACTCCTAGCGCTCACGTGGGAGGAGAACCGATTCGTGCATACTTATTGCAAACTGAAAAAGTCCCTATCAATACCGCGTTCTCATCAGTTATCATCGATAAAGCAATTGAGATTTTTACAGATATAATGTTCTTCTTTTTTGGAGTGCTCATTATTCTAAACAGCTTCACTGTAGAACCCACCATGAAAATAATCATATTGGGAATATCGCTAGGACTAATTTTGCTCGTCGGAATATTTATTGGCGGCATCTTAGGAAAGCAATCTATGTTCGTTAGCATATTCAGATTTTTGCGATTAAACAAAATAAAAAGCTTGAAAGCGGCAGAACAAAATCTTGCAGATATAGAGCGACAGATCGAAGAATTTTACAGACAAAGAAAAGATAGTTTCCTCATTATTTTTATCATCATGATAATCTTATGGGGTCTTATGTTCTTAGAGTACAGATTCGCGCTACTGATGCTCGCAGAAGTTGCATCGCCAGTACAAATCTTCTTAATATTAACAGGTGTTGGCCTTGCATACTCCATTCCAATTCCTGCAGCAGTAGGTACGCTAGAATTAGGACAGCTTTCTGCAGCAAAAGTATTAGGACTTTCTGCCACAACAGCTATTGGTCTTGCATTCATCATTCGCGCAAGAGATCTTATATGGACGGTGCTTGGCATCATATTCTTAGGCATCAATCAGCTTAGTTTCAGAAAGCTTTCGCGCCATACAAAAAATCTCGATCGCGAATTCCAAGAAGGAAAAATTATTAGAAAAAGAGATAATATAGACATTAAATCTGAACGCAATCCTCATTTAAAAAAAATACTCTCACGATGGAAATACAAGAGAACTAGAAGTAAATAAAAAAGAAATTTAAAAAAAAGTAAATAAAAAAATCAATTGTAAGGAGAATAAATAATATGTTCACAGTACTAAAAGAAGGACTTCGGATGATGCGACGTGCTCGCAGAGTTAAAAAAGAAGGATTCATTGCGTATAACGGTACTCAAGAGGATATCTGCCGAGCAATAATCGAGGACACATACAACAAGCGATACAAGTATTTTCAAGTTAGTCCTACAAAATCCGGGCATTTCTGCGAATTCTACATGAGAGATTTCGGATTGTGTTGTGAGGCATTGCAAGAACTAGGATACTCAGTTGAAGTTCGCCTAACGATTGAATACGCGCTTCACCAGTACAAAAAAGCTGGAAAACTCACAACCGCAATAAATCCTGAAAGAAAACCCTTCGACTATTTTCTTCCAGCTGGTCCTGATACGCTCGCATTCCTTTTGTACTCAATAACCCATACAAAAAATCACGATCTTGCAAAACTACAAAAATCATTCCTGCAAGAGCAAGTAAATATTTTTGCAAAAAAATTCATTGACAAAAAGACATTACTGCCAAATAATATGCATGTCTCTTCCATTCGAGACCAAACCAAAAGAAAAGGATCTTGTTATGATGCAATAATGATTGCAATAGTTGCACGAGAAACAAAATCTTTAGGACTATCATTCCAGTACGATCTTGAACAGATAAAAGAAGCAATAAAAAAAGAGTATTGGAATGGCACATACTTCTTTCAGGATAAAAATAAACAAGACATTGTGGTTGCTGACGCTAACATCTTCCCATTCTGGTCGGGAATATTCAATGACCCCCACATGCTAGAACAGACAATAGATGCAATACGCTCAGCGGGCCTTGATGATCCATTCCCAATAATGTATATTAGCCCAAGAGATAAAAAACGAGAAAAAATACCATTTCATCTCGTAAGCATATTTTCTAGTGATTACGAAACTGATAGTATCTGGATGCATCTTGGCCTAGCATATCTAAGAATAATAAAATTCTATAACCCGAATCTATTGAGAGAGTATCTTGAAAAATACAATAGCAATCTCTTAGAGCACAAAACATTCCTCGAGTTATACAACAAGGATGGAAAACCCTTTATTAGAAGATTCTATGCTAGCGATGAAGCAATGCTTTGGTGTGCAAATTATCTAGTGTTGCAAAAAGAATAGTTGAGAATAGTTGATAAAGAAAAATTATAATTACGAAAATTGCAAAAAAATCATAATTTCTTATGAACGGTTATATTTTTTATCAATCTTGCTTTCTGCCTGAGAATATTTGTTGCTAGAACCATTTTGTATCCGAATTTATGCTCGATACCTACAACGCTTGTCTGTTTTTTTCGCACAGCGTCCAATAATTCTTCCCAAGTATCAACTGGCGCGTAGGTAAATACATTGCCCATCGCGCCGATATTATGACCATCGCTACCACCAATCATTGCCTTGTCATGTTTTAATGCCCAACCTGCTGAAGCAAGATTATGCCTGTGCATCATGGTTGCATTAAGCACCTCTATAGCGTGTATATTGCGCAACAATGGTGTTCTTTTAGGAGAATCATAAAATGAAAAACTTCTTCTTGGTTGCATAGCAAATGGGTGCGGTAAAGAAACAACACAATTTTCGTGCTTTAGCAAACTCAATAACTCCTCTGTACCAAGAGATGTTGCATTGCTTTGCAACGATGTCTTTTTTTTAATTCTTGGCTGTATCTTTGTTCTGAAGAACTCATCAAGATCCGCGACATTGTAAAAATACGGAATTACTTCTTTTCCTTCAGCAGTGCATATCTCTATACCTGGACAGATAAGATCCGGAGCTAATTTGTGCGCAGCTAGCATTCCTGCAATGCGATTATGATCTGTAATCGCCACATGAACATTTAGTAATCGCGCTCTTTTTACAATCGCTTCTACCGATGTTGCGCAATCGAAACTATATTTTGAATGAAAGTGCATATCGACGATAAAATTCTCTTCTCGCAGGCGTGCTATGTCCGGAATTTCGTATCGTATGCGCATAAGTATCACTTGTAATCACATGTATCATATGTAATCATATAAATTCTATTCAATTTATTTCATTTTATTTCAATTCATTCCAATTTAATTAACGACTTTCTTTTTTAGAATAACTGCCATGACCTGCTTTCCATCTACACGACCACGCATTCTATTCATCACATTGCCCATAATACCATTCGCGGCAAGATTTGGATTTTTTGCAAACTCTTCATCAACTATTTTTGAAAGTTCTGATTCGCTAATGCCTTCATATTTTGCATAATCTATCTGCCCTGGTTTAATTTTTCCTTCAGCAATCTCTACTAGTATTTCAAAAACTGCAGTTTTAGGAAGCTTCTTTTTTTCTACATCAGCTAAGAGCGGTTCGAGTAAAGATACATTATCAATTTCTTTTTTGTAGCGAGCATGAATCTCCTTTCCAAATGTTAGCATTGCTGTAGCAAGGAATATCGGTTCAATGGATGGATATCGTATAAGCCATTCTTCAAAAGGCAATCCTTCGCGCACGATCTGACGTGCCTGATCCTCGCTAATACCTGATAATCTTGTAATATCAAGTACTTGCTCAGAAAGTAATTTCGGAGCTTGCACATTTGCAGTATCGATTTTTACAATTTGAATATCTGTCTCTGGATACATTCTAGCTGCCCCCGGCATTGGACGCTGGTAACTAGTTGTTCCGTCGGGATTATCTTTTCTTACTTCAGCAGGCACGCCATCGCAGAGCATAACGAGTCGTGGAATGAGCAAGTCATCCATTGCTGCGCTGATTCTTGCAGGCTCTCCAATAAGTATCATGTATGCAATGCCCGTAGATTCTTTTGAATTCGCATATTTTTCGTTTAGCTCATTAGTTGCAAGGCCATATTTTGAAAGCGCTTCGTCGCTATGAATGAGCCCGCCAAAACCTCTTGTTCGAGCAAGATCTGCAAATTCTGTTCCTAGACGATAATTAGGGCAGAGTTCTTTGCCAAAAAATCCTGCTAGACCAGGAACTTGCAGGAGCATTGCGCGATTTCCTTTTGCAAGCGCTTGCTTAATGAAACCAACACTTGAAGCTGCAAAGATATTTGTTACATCAATAAGATCTGCAGAAGATAGTGTTGCAAAAACTCTTTTTTTAGTTTCTGTTTTTTTAGCATTATCTGTAAGATCGTGTTTTATTTGCAATAGATTATACTGTCGCATTGCTTCATAATCTATGATAGTAGGAATCAATCGCAAATCCTGACAACCCTTGATTTCGACTCTTGTTCCGCCGGGAATGCTTACATTAACATCTTGCCTAATTGTACCAAGTCCTCGCTTGACGCGTTTTGTACTACGAAGAACCATGCCGATTGCTGCTGCAGTTTCTTGCGCGTGTTCTGGAGAGATGATATCGGGCTCTGTTGCAATTTCTAAGAGGGGAATACCGAGCCTGCTCAGGTTATAGATATCTTCGCTTGATCCTCTTGCAACAATCTTTGAAGCTTCTTCTTCTATGCAAACTGTTTGTATCCTGACTTTAGGCTCGATATCTGGAACAATGCCGCCGATTGCAAAAAGCCCAGTGCGCTGAAATCCTGATACTGCACTGCCATCAACTACTGTCTTTCGCATAACTTGCATGTTCGGAAATATTGTGCTGCCGAATGCTTTTGCAACCATGATTCCTGTTGTGATAACTTCTTGATTGATTGCGTGCGGTGGCTCTTCATCCATGTCGACAAGACAAGAATGTTCGTGAAATCCTTGATAGACAAATTGTTTTCCTTTTGCTTGTTCAGCTGCTGCTGCTCTATCTATGGCGCCGGTTTCTCCAGCTATTGCTCGAAGCGAGCGAGTGAATGTATAATCAGGATGGCGCTCGATAATTTCAGCTGTGCAGTTGCAGAACAGTTTTTTGTTTTTTATTGAAGAGTTTCCTAATTGCTGATGTCCTTCTAGACCAACCTTTAATCCTTGCAAATGCGGTTTTTTCACAGCACTATTCACAGCACTACTTACGGATTTATCTGCACCATCTACCATGATTTATCGATGCAGAAGGTCTTTTTAATACTTTGCGACTATCTCGGCTTTGTTCAGAGTTTATTCAGAGAAAATCAGAGAGGATTTTGAAAATTTAAGAGAAGTTCAAAAAAGTTATTTTTTAGAACCATTTTTCTTAGAACTGCCTTTTTTAAAACCGCTTTTTATCTTATAGACAAGAAGTCCTATGCAATACAGATATACCATATTTGCTATCACTCCTAGAATGATGAATAATGGAGCTAGCATAGATACAAAAGAGTTGCCACCCCACATGTACAATCCGACAACTGCAAATGTGATAATAGACGGCCAAGCAATCGCCATAGAGATGACTTGCCAAAATCCTGGAACAGTAAATGATAACCATCCTGCATTGTTGCCGATGAATAATATAATAGTAAGACCGATTCCAATACCTAGCGAATATAACCCGTAACGTACATGCTCTTTCATAATAATTGTAAAAGATGCTTGATTAATAAAAGTATTAGAAAATTGAACGCATTAGAAAATTTTAATTGAATAGATAAAAAATAGACAAAAAAATTGTTAATTAAGAATTTGTTAACTGAGAATTACTAGTAAATCCTACTGACTTTCTGAGGAACTGAGTAACAACATAGAAATTATAGTAATCAACTCTTACCTTGCAGCAGTTCCAGATTACAGAGGTGCCGGAAGGCCTCTGTAATCGTAAATCCTGGCGCCGACCAGCAATCCTGCGTAAGAGCGCAAGTAGTATTAATTCAGTTTCCTTTTTTGCACATCATGGAATATCTTTTTAAATGAAATTTGGAAGACTCTTATACATGGTAGAACAAAAAGAATCCCACTTAAAAGTTGCAGAAGCAATACAAGATGACGTCAATAAAGGCATTGTCCGCTTCGATACGCAATTTATGAAGGAACTAGAAGTTCGACCAGGAAACATTGTTGAAATTATTGGCGAACGAGGCACAGTAGGCATCGTCGATCGCGCACTACCAGGCGATATCGGCAGCAACATCATCAGAATGGACGGCCTTACAAGACGCAACGCAAAAACTACCATCGGCGAGATGGTGCGCATCAAGAAAGCAGAAGTCTTTGAGTGCAAGAAAATCACTATTGCGCCAGCAAGAAAAGGAATCATGATTCGTGCTAATCCTATTATCTTCAAAAAAGGACTTCTTGGTCGTGCAGTGCTAAAAGGCGACATTGTAAGCTTGGGCGGTACAAAACGCAGAAGAAACACAATGACAGATAATCCCTTCTTCGATGAAATGTTCAATATGCTCGAAGACGACAACCTACTCAGTTTTGGCCTCGGAGATTTAAAGTTCATAGTAGTTGATTGCATTCCTGCAAAAAAACCAGTGCTCATAACAGAGAATACACAAGTTATATTCAATCCTGAAGCAGTCGAAGTAAAAGAAGAACGCGGAATTGATGTTACCTATGAAGATATCGGCGGCCTTGATGAAGAGCTCAAGAAGATTCGCGAAATGGTGGAGCTTCCACTAAAGCACCCAGAGATCTTTGAGCGCCTCGGTATCGAACCGCCAAAAGGAGTTTTGCTGCACGGTCCGCCGGGAACTGGTAAAACACTACTTGCAAAAGCTGTTGCTAACGAGACAAACAGCAACTTCCTATTAATCAATGGTCCAGAAATCATGAGCAAGTATTACGGACAATCCGAAGAGAACTTGCGAAAGAAATTCGAGGAAGCAGAAAAAAACGCGCCCTCAATCATATTTATCGACGAGATAGATGCTATTGCTAGCAAGCGTGAAGAGTCCAAAGGAGAAGTAGAGCGACGCGTTGTTGCGCAACTGCTAACCATGATGGACGGCCTGAAATCTCGTGGAAAAGTTGTTGTTATTGCAGCAACAAATATTCCAAACACATTAGATCCGGCTCTTCGTCGTCCTGGAAGATTTGATAGAGAAATAGAAATCGGCGTTCCGCAAACACCAGGTAGACTCAACGTCTTGAAAATTCATACAAGAAACATGCCGTTATTATCAAGATTATATCCGGATATGATTACAAAAGTAATACTACAAGAAATGAATAAAAAAATAGAAGAACAAGTTCAAAAAGAAAAAGAAACTGAACAAGAAATTTCAAAATTAACTCAAGAAATTGAAAATTACAATAAAGAATTAGTTGAATTAAGAATACAACAAAAAAGCATAAATGAAAAAATTCATGGTGCTGAAAGTGGAAATTTATTAAAAAAAATATTTGCAAAACTAATGGGTGCAGATGAAAAATTGAAAGAATCTACTGAAAAACAAAAAGAAACTCTGAAAAAACAAAAACTCATACAAAAACAAATAAATGAACAGGAAAAAATTCAAAAATCAATACAAAAATATGATGATACTAAATTAAGAGAACTTGGTGAAAAAATAATTCAAATAAATAAAGAGATAACCGCAGTATTAGACAAACAAAAACAATCATCACCATTTGAAGAATCAGTTCAAGTATATGGAATAATGTGGAAAAACCAATTAAGCATTTTAGGAGAAGAACAAAAAAATACTCTTGAACAAATGGCCGAAATATTAGGTCCTCAAATAACAAATCCGTATTCTGACCTCTATGTAAAAGCAAGATCAGATCCTAAAAAAATAGAAGAAGATCTTCAAAATATAGCAAATATAACACACGGTTTTGTCGGAGCAGATCTTTCATCACTTGCAAAAGAAGCAGCAATGAATGTTCTTAGAAGAGTAGTTCCTGATATCAATGTACAAAGTGATGAAGAACTATCAGAAGAATTACTTCAAAAATTAATAATAACTCATGAAGATTTCCTCGACGCGCTAAAAGTAGTTCGTCCATCTGCACTTCGTGAAGTATTTGTTGAGATCCCAAATATTACATACGATGATATCGGCGGACTATCTGAAGTCAAACAAGAATTGATTGAAGCAGTCGAGTGGCCGCTCAAGCACAAAGATGCATTCAGCAGACTTGGAGTAAATCCTCCGAAAGGAGTCTTAATGTATGGCGCGCCAGGAACTGGTAAGACATTGCTTGCTAAAGCAGTCGCTCACGAATCTGAATCTAATTTCATTCTAGTAAAAGGTCCTGAACTATTATCAAAATGGGTTGGAGAATCTGAAAAAGCAGTTCGTAAAATTTTCGAGCGTGCAAGACAAACTGCACCTTGTATAATTTTCTTTGATGAGATAGATAGCATTGCGTCAAAGCGTCATGAGAACAGCGAATCAGGAGTAACTGAACGAGTTGTTAATCAGATGTTAACAGAGATGGATGGCTTGCAAGAATTAAACGATGTTGTAATTATTGCAGCAACTAATCGTCCTGATATTATTGATACTGCATTACTTCGTCCTGGAAGATTCGATAGAATAATTTTAGTTCCAGTTCCAGATAAAAAAGTCAGAAAACAAATTTTCCAAGTACACCTAAAAGGAATGCCTCTAGCTAAAGATGTGGACTTGAATGAGTTAATAGACAAATCAGAAGGTTATGTTGGAGCAGATATTGAATCAGTTTGTCGTGAAGCTGCAATGCTAGCGCTACGTGAAGATATCAAATCAACTACAATCAACATGAAGTACTTCCTAAAAGCGCTCGATAAAGTAAAGCCGTCTGTTGATAAAGGCATTGAGACATCCTATAAGGATCTTGAAAATACCTTTAGGCAAGCGCGTGGAAAACAACTAGGCGAAAAACCAAGTTATTACGGATGAACAAATAAGAATAAATGAAATAAACGATTGAAAATAATTCGTAAATAGTTAGTTAGGATTTTGTAATAAACCTAGTAAGTTTTAGTTAAGTTAGAAATTAGTTATTAGTAAATATTTGTTAGTTATTAATAGATATTTTAGTTGATTATTATATTTTATTTTAAGTTTTTTAACAATTTTTACATCTAATACTCAGTTCATATCTAGAATTTAGAAATCCTACTCAAGGAATAATGCAAACGCCTTTTGCATCACACGCACCTACTGCTGCATCGATTTTGCAAAAGGTTCCTTCTCTTGAATATTGTTGTATGCATATTCCTCTGCTGCAAGCATTCGTCATGCAATCGTATTCTATAACATCCCTGCAGTCCTTATCAACTAGACAGCTTTGTTCAGCAGTATTTAGCATTCTCATAGTAAAAGTAACCATTAGGCCGATACCGACTAAAGCTAGTAATATGTAAATCATCATAGTCGTAGTGCGTTCCATGAACACACTTTAACATACAGAGTTTAAATGCATTACTCATAGATTATGTCTATTGTACAAGTATAGAAGTTTACAAAGCAATCTTGATGCAAACTCGAAGCAATCTTTATAAGTAATAACGCGTCCGAGCATACAATGCAGGAAATCACCTTCACCTATCATGGGCTAGAACAAAAAGGCATCATCATTCAAGAGAATGAAAAGACCTTGATGATCAAGCTAGTAAGTGGGTATAATATCATTGTTCCTGTTGAAGATGTAAAAGATAGGCATATCACAGAGCATCATAAAGAAGCTTCTACAAAGACCAGAGTGCGCCAAGACAATACTTTACCTCTTGTTTCTATCTTACATACTGGCGGTACGATTGCTAGTAAAGTAGACTACTCCACTGGCGCAGTTGTTGCGCAGTTCGAACCAGATGAGTTATTATCTACATATCCTGCGCTTGTAAAAATTGCAAATATACAAAGCAAGCTCGTGCGCAACATGATGAGCGATGATATGCGCTTTGCGCACTACAATATCATGGCGCGAGCAATTCTTGATGAGATAGTAAGCGGAACTGAAGGCATCATCATAACGCACGGCACAGATACACTGCATTATACTGCTGCAGCACTCAGTTTTGCACTACAAGGATTGAATGTACCCGTGGTTGTCGTAGGAAGCCAGCGCAGTTCTGATAGAGGAAGTTCTGATGCAGCGTCCAACATTATTGGCGCGCTTACATTCATCACTAAACTAAAAACTCCCGGAGTATTCATTGCAATGCACGAGAGCACAAATGATGACAGCATTGTCATACTTGATGGGTTGCATGCTCGAAAAATGCACAGTAGCAGGCGCGATGCATTCGTACCAGTTAATGCAAATGCAATCGCTCGAGTAAAAGACGGAAAAGTTGAGATTCTTGATGAAGGCAGATTAGCTGAATGGAAATCATTTGCTAAAATAAAACCAGAAGTCGTCTCTTTTGATGAGAACTTGAAAATCAGTTGGTGGAAATCACACCCCCAAAGCCATGCTGAAGAACTAACTGCTTTTGTTGGATTTGACGGTTTGATTATCGAAGGAACTGGTCTTGGTCATGCGCCGATTACGCAAATTGACGAGTTTACTACTGAAAATCCTAAAATTCGCGAGGAGATAGGAAAGCTCGCAGCAAAGATTCCAGTCGTCATGACAACACAAACTATCTTCGGCAGAGTAAATATGGATGTATACAGCGCAGGACGAACCTTGCAAGAACTCGGTGTTCTAGGTCACGGCCTAGATATGCCACCTGAAGTTGCATTCATCAAACTCGCATGGCTATTATCGCAAGACAAAAAGAAAGTAAATACACAGTTCTCACACAACTACCGAGGAGAAATCAGTAACAAGAGCGAGTTTCTATAATAGAACTTAAAGAGGAAATAGTTTATTTTTCTTAATAAAAGTAGTTACTTCTTTATGCATAAAATCGTAACCTTTTGAGTTCAAGTGCAATCCATCATCGAGCATCTTTTGGTACTTTACAGATTGCATAATAGAGAACATATCTAGGAATGGAACTTTATTTTTTGAACTGCATTTTTTCAAAATAATATTAAATTCGGCAATTCGTTCATTTCTAAAGACGGTATTTTCATAAGGAATAGTTAATATCTCATCGATAGGAGTTAATCCAATCACTGCAACTTTTGCAGGATACTTTTTTGCAATTTGTAAAATTTTAGTAATGTTCTTTTCGAATTGTTTTGGAGTAACATATACACCCTTACTATTTGGACCGCCACACCGTCTAGAATCATTAAGTCCTATAGCCAATAAAATTAAGAATCTATCTTCAGGACGATGTATTTGTATTCTTGCATCACACTCAACCTTGAAGCGCTTTAGAAGATCAGCTGATGTATCCCCGCAAACACCTAAATTGTATACTGCGTGATAATAATCAGCAGATTCGACAATATGTTTAAGCCTACCAGTCCAGCCAATATTAGGAGTTTCTCCTCTACCCCAAGTAATACTGTCACCAACACATAGAATTGCTCTCATAATACAACCAGTAATCATTGATTTATATACATAACTCGGATACGAATAACCTGTTAATAGTCCATTCTGGGTGGAAACGCATATAAATACCTGCAGGACTCAAATGACATAACGCCTCCATAGCATAGTAGTGGTGCGTCTGACTTGTAATCAGAAGGTCCCCGGTGCAAATCCGGGTGGGGGCATATTTCTATATTTTAAAGAAAAGAGTCATATTCAAATACTTGAATAATCCCAATAGATTGTGAAAAAACAAACAAAAAAGGATTTGACAACTACCACATTGTTCATCTTCGGAATACCAGGAAAAAACTGGTTAATGGGCATTGTTCTAATCCTCTTCGGTTTTGCATTAACAAGAACAGTCATGTGGCCTGCAGGAATATTAATTATACTATTAGGAATATTATATATCATAAAAGATGTAAAAGAAGTTCATGACGCAATTCAAAGACTACTACCAAAATAATATGAGTGATATATATGGATGAAACAGTAAAAAAATCTATACGAAATGGACTTTATGCATTATGTGCCGTTTGGGTTATAAGTTTTGTATATGGAGGAATATACACTGAAATTATAGGAGAAGGAATAGGTTTTTCTATCAATAATATATTTTTTGCTGCTATTGGAGCTATAATTGCAGGAGTACCATTCTTTTTACTAATGTTCATTGGCTCACTAATATTCTATTATTTCAAAACTAAGAAAAATAAATAATATTCTCATCTAAACCATGAAACTTAAATACCTTTAATCAATTCTAACACTATGAATCCTTACATTGTCATACTGATAACGTTCTGCTCCACATTTATTGGTGGTCTTTTAGCGTTAAAGTATGGTAAGCACATTCATTGGCTAAACGCACTATCGGCAGGTATCTTGCTTGGTGCGGCGTTTTTCGAACTATTGCCTGAAGCAATCAATCTTAACGGTTCGGTTAGAATTGTCTTTGCTGTTACGGTTCTTGCATTCTTAATATTCTATATGCTACAGCGTTTTGTTGTTATGCACGCATGTCACGAGCATACTAAGAAAGGAAAAGATGCACATCATCATCCGCATACGCACAGTCATGATCACGAGAACTTACACAAAGATAGTCACGATACAAAAAAGTTAGGCTTGCTTAGCGCGTCAGGTCTAGCATTGCACAGTTTCTTAGATGGTAGTGCTATAGGTCTTGGTTTTGCAATAAATCCGGCAGTAGGATTAACAGTTGCAATCGCAATTATTGCTCACGATTTTGGCGATGGAGTCAGTACAGTAACGCTAATGCTTCGCCATAAGAATACAAAGGCAAAAGCATTCATACTTCTAGCAATAGACGCTATAGCACCAGTGCTTGGTGCAGTAATCTTCATCAATGTCTCAATACCGCAGCAAGTATTAGGATTGTTTTTAGCATTCTTTGCAGGATTCTTCTTGTATCTTAGCACCAGCGATTTATTGCCGGAAGCACAGCGTGAATCCAATAATAACACCATTATATTTGCAACTGCAGTGGGTGCTGCTATAATGTTTGCAATAACATTCTTCATTGCTTAGGCCCAGAAATAGGCTAAAAAACCCTTCTTATCAACAAAGAACATATAAACTAGAAGATTAGGAGAGTTATTGCGCATAAACATCTGTAAATGATGCTGCGCAGGTGAAAATATGGCTTTAGGCACAACAGACCCATTAGGATTCCTTGCGTTAGCAGGAGCATTCCTATTTGTTA